>CAZMWB010000036.1:0-28328 GCA_964569955.1 uncultured Klebsiella sp.
ATCAATCTGTTGATAATTACCTATGGATGATGATTACAATATGTTCACAATCAATGATGTGCTGTATGTGGAAAGGGGCGCCATACGATGATGCCCCAAGCGTCATTGTGGTAACGCTGAGGTGTAGAGATGCTCCGTCAATTGGTGTTTGGTCACAACACCATTGTGTCTCTGTGCCCTCTGCGTGCGTATGATTGTGGTGTATGGGCGAGTGATATTTCTATTCCAATAATATGCTCTGTGCCAACACAACCCACTCACCAGCATCTTGGTGAGTGGGTTGTGTATGTGTTGATTACCGTGTGCGTGTGGGGGTGCGTGAGCGTGTCAATGTGATACTCGGTGTGAGCGTTTTGGTATTTGATGGTGTCAACGTATCGGTGGGTGGGAGTGTTTCGGATGCGGTGAGTGTGGGCATTGACGTGCGTGTTGGGGTACGTGAGACCAGCCCACCAAACTCGGGATCACCGATTGAAATGATGGTGCCGTCACGCAACCCGATGACCGTGTTGATGTGGGCTACGCCGATGACGACAACGCTGTTGAGTCCCGGAGGGAAGTTGCGCACCCCTTTGTCGGTACTCCCCCACCCGGTGATGGTGCCATCGAGCATTGCTGCAACGGAATAGCGTCGGCCGGCACCGATGTGCACGACATCGCGCAAAGTGGCCGGGATGGAAATCTGGCCACGGTCGTTGGCGCCCCACCCGACCACACGCCCATTATCGAGGAGGGCAAGGGTGTGATTCTCTCCCGCAGAGATTTTGATGACGTTGCGTAGACCAGCGGGGACTCGCGTCTGACCAGCACGACCATCACCCCAAGCCACTACGGTGCCATCGCTTTTGAGTGCCACTGCGTGGCGATCACCAGCGGCAATGGCGATGACATCGTGCAGATTGGCGGGGACTTCTAGTTGACGGAAGTCGTTGCGGCCCCATGCTACCACGGTACCGTTGTCGCGGATGGCCAGCACAAAGCGTCCACCACCAGTGATGGCTTTGATGCCACTCTGGGCAAAGACGGGAATAGTCGCTTCGCCGTAGATGTTTTCGCCCCAGCCATATACGCGCCCATCCACGGTGAGTGCAAGTGCCGATGAGACACAGGCAGCCACATCCTTGAAGCGCATGTTCTTGATGGCTGGTGGGATGATCGTTTCGCCGTGACGATTTTCTGCACCCCAGGTGGCCAGGGTATCGTCTTCGAGGAGGGCCAGAGTGAAGTGTGCACCAACGACCGCTTTACGCAGTGCTTTGGAAGAAGACTGAGGGGTGAATGTTGCAGATGCGGTATATGTTTCTGAGGGTGTTGATGTATGTGTCGGCGTATTGGTGGCAGTATAAGACGGGGTGAATGTTTTGGATGGCGTGAATGTGTATGTTTCCGTTTCTGTTGGTGTATCCGTATCAGTGTTTGTTGGCGTATACGATGGTGTACGCGTATACGATGGTGTACGTGTGTTTGATGGTGTGCGTGTGGCAGTGCGACTGGCAGTTGGCGTATACGTTGGCGTATTGGTTGGTGTACTCGTGGCGCTACTGGTATACGTGGCCGTGTTCGTTGTCGTAAAAGTCCGTGTTGCAGTGCGTGTATTGGATGGCGTACGTGAGTTGGTTGGTGTGTTGGACGGGGTAACGGTATACATCAAATTGGACACAGTAAACGAGCTTTGTACAATCGGAGCAGATGCCCAGAGTACCCCGGCACTGTCAACGCCACCTGGTTGGATGGCTGTTAGCGTACATATGCCTGAACCCACAAAATTGATTGTGAATTTACCCGTTACTGTACATACTGATGATGTGTTGGATACATACTGTACTGGCATCGCCGATGTGGCTGTTGCGAATCCGGTTACACCCGGTAATGTATCAACGGGAGAGCTCACATAACTTGCTGAATAGTTGTATGCATTGTTGAGGGTGGAACCGTTAAAGGTGATAGTTTGTGCTTGTCCCTGTGAAATATTATCAACCCAGAAATCAGCACCTGAGGCATTTCCACCGGTTTTGTCGAAGGTACCACCGACAAAGACAAAACTGTAGTAGTCTTTGTCAGCAGGCACGGTGACACTCGCAAATTGCCACCCAGCGACCCCGGATGCCGTAGTATCAACAATTTCATATTGTCGGCAGTCGGCTGCGTTTTCGGCAACAATACCATCATTATCCACATCGGCATCAAGGAGATACCCGAGTACTGCTGCGTCGTCACTCCCCTTTTTGGCAAACCAGTCAAGTGTGATAACTTGACCACCGAGTGCACGGAAATAGTTACTGTAAATTGCAGGACCGTGTTTGATGTGGTAACCATAACTCGGATTCCCATTTCCACTTCCGAACGTCAACTTGATAGCTTTTGTGCCTTCACTCGGTAGCACATTGTAGGTGCTGCCACTTGACGTAACACTTGCAATATTTGTGACACTAGTCACGGTAAACGATGTTGCCGTATGGCCAACATCGTTATCACTTGTTGGCTCAGAACCAGCAGGAATGTTGGGGGCGACAATAGAGCCGTCCGGCATTAAATTGTATGTGCTTGGGCGACCATTAATCGCAGTAAGACTATAGTTTTGTGTATCCACTGATGTACAACGATTGACATCAGCAGGATTTCCGCCAAGTTTTGTGACACCGAGATCCACGATGGATGTCACCGTAGTCCAGTTGGTTACACCATTTTCAAAGCCACCATTCTTGAGGTACGGCAACGGGGTATCGGTTAACGTAATTGACGGGGTGAGGGTAATAGTTGGCGTACTCGTATATGTCGCTGTATTGGTTTCTGTTTCGGTGGGTGTTTCGGTATCTGTGGGTGTTTCGGTATCTGTGGGTGTTTCGCTGATGGTCGGTGTTTCGGTTACCGTAAACGTTTCTGATGGGGTGAGTGTATGACTCGAAGTCGGTGTTAATGTAGAAGTCGGTGTCGTCGTACTAGACTCAGTTGGTGTGTCTGATTCCGTTGGAGTATCGGTTTCGGTAGGAGAGTTCGTCATAGACGATGTCCGCGTGCGTGAGGATGTTCGCGTGTTGGATGGAGTGCGTGATGGTGTCAGTGTTTCGGTGGGTGAGTAATACGGGGTCACTGTGTGGGTTCGCGTTATACGCGAGCCAAACCATGATGTTCCCAACGTGACTACCCGGCCATCGGTGAGCTGTAATACCGAGTTGGTATACCCAGCGCCGATGGCTGCAACAGTGATACCACGAGGGATGGAGATGGAGCCAAACTCACGTGTCCCCCAGGCCATCACGCTGCCGTCAGATTTCAGCGCCAACGAGAAGCGCGTCCCTGCGGCAATCGCAGTAACGCCATTCAGCAGCCGCGGAACGAGCGTTTGTCCGAATTTATTAGAACCCCACGCAACCACCGTACCATCAGCTTTGAGGGCCAGTGAATGGTCATCACCACCGGCCACAGCAATCACGTTGGTGGCGGAGGACGGGACACGCAGTTGCCCCATGCGGTTATCGCCCCAGGCGACTACTCTGCCGTCCGATTTAATGGCGAGCCCGTGGCGTGACCCAGCGGCAATGGCGACGACGTTGTTGAGTGAGAGGGGCACGTCGAGCTGACCGAAGTCGTTGCGTCCCCAGGCCACCACCGTACCATCGGTTTTGAGGGCTAGCGCGAAGCGTGTCCCCGCAGCGATGGCGGTTACATCACTTTGTGCGTCACTGGGTACTTGACTTTCAGAGTAGTTGTCTTCGTCTCCCCAAGCAGATACATTGCCGGTTTGGTCGAGTACGTATGACACCGATGCCCCGGTGGCGATGTCGCTGAACTGGGTATCTTTGAAGCGATAGGGAATGGTGCTCTGCCATTTACGGTTGTCACCCCACGTTACCAGGGTGTCGTTGTTGAGGAGGGCAAGTACAAAGTTCGAGCCGATGGCTATTTTTTTGAAGTGGGTGGCTGTTTGTGGTTGTACAACACGTGGCGTTGCAGTAACGGTGGGTTGTGTCGCTTGCGCAGCTTGTGCCGGTGTGCTTTGCAGGAGTGTATGCGTTATCATCATACAGATCAGTATGCAGATGCCTGTGAGAAGCATGCGCAAATGGTTTTTCGTGAAGTGTAACAACATAGTCATCCGTTTCTTAAAACAACACACACACTGCACACAGATACTATAATGGTACATGGATAACACATGAAAATTGATTACAATTAGTTCACATATTTATTGATAACTATGAATGTTGTATTTCATGGCATTAACAAGCGTTGGTGATGACTGTATATCAGTCATGGATGTACACACAAGGGATGTTGTTTCGCATATAATAGCGGCATTCAAGTAGGACGTGGAAATGGGAGAAAGACCGATGCACGATGCTTTTGTGTTGCCATTGTGGCCAGAAACATTGCCGGTATTCGCAAGCCACCATGTGCCCGAAAGCTATGAGCGGAGTGGCCCACCTGATGGTGCTCCGTTTGGGTTGGTGCGCAATGTGCACACCCCAACAATGACTGTCTTTTTGCCAGATGCAGCGATTGCCACGGGCACTGCGGTCGTTGTGTGTCCCGGGGGGGGATACCATATTTTGGCGATTGATCACGAAGGCTATGATGTGGCACGGTGGCTAACATCCCGTGGCATCGCTGCAATCGTGTTGAAGTATCGCCTTGTCCCAACCCCTGTAGACAATGTGGAGCATGAGACCATCTTTCGTGCTCGTCTTGCTGATCCGATGGTGTTGCGCCGTATTGCGTTTGAACAGGAACCCTTGATGCGGGCCGATATATTGCAGGCAATACGCCTGACACGTCAGCATGCTGCTGTGTGGGGCATTCGCTCAAACCAAATTGGTGTGATGGGATTTTCTGCGGGTGGGCACGTCACGATTTCAGCGGCGCTCCACTACACCACTGATAGTCGGCCTGATTTTGTGAGTCCCATCTACCCGGTCTGGTTCGATGTGATTACACCACGTGCTGATGCACCGCCATTATTCATGGCCTTTGCCAGCGACGACGAATATGGCTCGATTATTTTTGATACGGTGGCTCGTATGACCCAGGCATGGCAGCGCACACACATCCCCGTAGAGGTACACGCCTATGCCCGTGGGGGACATGGGTTTGGCATGATGACACGGCAGTCGCCGAGTGATTATTGGATCGAACGCTGGTACGAATGGCTCACTACCACGGTGCTCTGTTAGCGGGCACATGGAGACGATGATGCGACGACGGAAGTTGTTCTTTGCGACGATGAGCGCCATACTCCAGGCCTGTGGCGTGCGCCCACCAGCCACACCGGTGACACCATCAGCACGGGCCACACCCACACCCGTGCTGGAGATGCGCATGGTGACTGCGACGCCCTATACCACGCATCAGTGCGTTGAGATTCTCGTTGACATCTTTCCCCAACCCGTAGATGTCTTTGATGTGGTTGGCAACGATCTTTGGGTGGTGGCCACCCACCACACTGACACGTTGCGTGTCCCTGTTTTTTGGTATCAGGCTGGAGCCACACTGACCACAAATGCTACGGGAGAATGGCGCGCCCGCATCCAGCTGGCACACGCGGGCGAGTGGCAGGTACAGGCGCATTGGGGGGAGCGTACGAGTCGCGTGCAATCCGTGACTGTTACACCCCATCCGCGTGCACATGGCGTTATCCGTGCCGATGCGCGTGGCTTTGCCTTTGCCGATGATACGCCGTTTTTACCCATCGGACTGAATCTCGGTTGGTCAACGCAACGTGGTACCGCTCAGTTGGACGATTACGACCGTTGGTTTGCACGTTTGGCTGCCAATGGGGGCAATGCAGCGCGCATCTGGATGGCATCGTGGTCATTTGGCATCGAGTGGGATGATACTCCGCTCGGCGATTACACGGCGCGTATGCCACAGGCTTGGCTTCTCGATGAAGTGTTGCGGCTCGCTGACCGCCACGGAGTCTTTGTCATGCTGTGTCTCATCAATCATGGGGCGTTTAGCACGACGACAAACGCAGAATGGCAGGCGAATCCGTACAACCAACGCAACGGGGGACCACTGGTACGCCCTGAGGATTTTGTGACCGATGAGCGTGCCCGTGCGTTGTTTGCACGGCGGGTGCGGTATATTGGGGCGCGTTATGCGGCGTTCCCCGCATTATGGTGCTGGGAATGGTGGAACGAAGTCAATTGGACTCCCATCCAAGACCAGGCACTCGCGCCGTGGTTGCGTGAGATGCGTGAAGTGCTAACAACCGTGGATCCGTATCAGCACCTGGTTACAAGTAGTTGGGCGAGTGTGGGTGCTACCAATGTGTGGTCAGAAACGACCCTCGATGTGGTGCAACACCACACCTACGAAAACGATGATTTAGTGCGTACATTGAATGCCGCACGTATTCCGGTCAAGGCAGTGCTAAAAACCAAACCACTGTTGGTCAGTGAAGTCGGTTTGAATGCGGCGGGTGCAACGGTGGTCACGGCGGTCGAGCATGTGCACTTGGTCAATGCGGTGTGGGCTCCCATCATGCTGGGTATGGCAGGGAGTGGCATGTACTGGTGGTGGGATACGTGGATTGACCCCACCAACCAATGGGGCGTTTTTGCCGGGGTGAGTGCCTTTGTGCGTGGCATTGATATGCGCCAGTTGCGTCCGTTTACGGCGCTGATGCCGGGGATGGTGGTGCTGGGCCGTAAAAATGAGACAACAGTACTACTCTGGATCCGCCATGCCCGCTACACAGCACGGGATGCGATGCAAGCCTATCAGCAGCGCGCGACCGTTGACTCAGATTGGCAGTTTCAACAACAGGTTACAACGTGGCAGTCGGTGGAGCTACACAATTTGACCGATGGGCGCTATGCGGTGACGTATTATGGTCTCCCCGCAGACAGTGAATCTGCCCACGATGTGTGTGATGTGCGCAATGCGCAAGGCACACTTGCGGTACCCCCGTTTGTGAATGCAGTTGCGGTACAGTTGCATCGTAAAGTGTAGAACGTGTACTATGGCAGTGAAGATGGCGTTGCAACCATATTGACCGTTGCTGACGTCACATGTCAACCACACATGATGGGGATGAGTAACAGCGAACCGGTGAAAGGAGTGCATCCATGGAATGGGGCATGATGAACGAATATGCGGTGGTGGCATTTGGGGTGGTGACTGGCGTCGCGCTAAGCGCCGTCGCTGGGGTGCGCATCTTTTTACCCTTTTTGGTGGCCGCCATTGCGGTCAAACTTGGTTTAATCGAGGTTGCCAATGATTTTGCTTGGATTAGTAGCTGGCCAGCACTCGCAGTGTTTGCAACTGCTGCCTTGACCGAGGTGTTGGCATACTACATTCCAGTGATCGATCACGCACTCGATGTGCTTGGCTCACCAGCAGCCATTGTTGCAGGGTCACTATTGACTGCATCAATGGTTATTGGCATGGATGAGTGGTTGCGTTGGTCATTGGCAATTATTGCGGGTGGTGGTATTGCGGGCAGTTTGCATGTCGGCAAGACGTTGCTACGAGGTGCATCAACTGCTACCACCGCCGGTCTCGCAAATCCGCTCCTCGCCACAGGTGAAATGATTGGTTCCACACTGGTCGCAATTGCGGCCATCTGGATTCCCGTGGTGGTGGTCGTCTTGGCCATCATCATGCTGATTATTTTGGCACGTGCTATCATCCAGCGCCGCAACCGTCAACTCGTATGACCACACAGCGCCTTTATCTGCGAGATGCCGCACCGCTAATCGTTACCGCGACGGTGACGGCGGTGCGTGCTGATGCGTTTTGTACCGATGTGAGCCCCTTTTTTGCAGGTGGCGGTGGGCAGCCAGCAGACCACGGCACCGTCAACGACGTACCAATTACGCGGCTCGTACGTGACGACGACGATTGTTTGTGGCATACGGCAGACTATGTGGTCGCAGTGGGTGATCGTGTCACACTCCACGTTGATGGTGTGGTGCGTCAGCTGGTGTCGCGCTATCATACCGCTTTGCATATCCTGAACACGTTGGCACTCACCCACTACCAGGCCTGGTTGACGGGTGCGGCCATTGCACTAGAGTATGCACGGATTGACATCAAGGTGGATGTGCTCGATCCTGCTATGATTGCCGACCTCGATGTGCGCATGAATGCGGTGATTGCGGCGAATCATGCGGTGCGCGCGTGGACAATTCCCGCTGAGACGTTTGCCCAACGCCCCGAACTCGTGCGTACTATTAATGTGGCACCACCTGCCTACCACGGCCAGATTCGGGTAGTCGAGATTGTCGGATTTGACGCGCAAGCCTGTGGAGGGACCCATGTAGCGTATACCAACGAAATCGGCCCATGCCATATTTTTAAAAGTGAAAATAAAGGGAAACAGAACAAGCGCCTCTATATACGTTTCGTATCACCATTACCATAAACAGGATGTCGTGACTCGTAGCATACTTGTCGATGTTAGATGTTTGGCATCATAATGTGTATATGTCACAAGTACCTCAATGATGGGAGCTCTAGCGTGAGTTTCCACGATGCAACTCATGCTGACAAAGGAGTACACACATGGATTACGTCAAACTCGGCCAGACAGGCATGGATGTATCGCGCATCTGTCTCGGGTGTATGGGTTTTGGGGATGCAACTCGATGGGTGCACAAATGGGTACTCAACGAAGCCGATAGCCGGGTGATTATCAAGCACGCCCTTGATATCGGCGTGAATTTCTTTGATACGGCAAATGTGTATTCACTCGGAGTGAGCGAAGAGATTCTCGGCCGGGCGCTTCGCGACTATGCCCGGCGTGACGACATCGTGGTGGCCACCAAGGTGCACGGCAAAATGCGTGAGGGTCCTAACGGTGGCGGGTTGTCGCGCAAAGCCATTCTGAGCGAAATAGACCAGAGCCTGATGCGCCTAGGCATGGAATACGTGGACCTCTATATCATCCATCGTTGGGACTACCAGACCCCGATAGAAGAGACGATGCAGGCGCTACACGACGTGGTGCGGGCAGGTAAGGCACGCTATATTGGCGCATCGGCCATGTATGCCTGGCAGTTTCAAAAAGCGCTCTACACGGCGGAAAAACATGGCTGGACACGCTTTGTGTCGATGCAAAATCACTACAACCTGATCTACCGCGAAGAAGAGCGTGAAATGATGCCACTGTGCCGTGCCGAAGGAATTGCATCAACCCCGTATAGTCCATTGGCATCAGGGCGGCTGACGCGTGACTGGAATACGGATAGCTCATTGCGTGCACAGACTGACCAGGTGGCACGATCCAAGTACGACAAGACGGCAGAGACAGACATGCTGATTGTGGATCGTGTGGCGGAGCTGGCAGCCAAATACGGCGTGCCACGAACCCACATCGCCCTGGCATGGCTCTGGCACAAACAGCCGGTGGTGGCCCCGATTATTGGCGCCACCAAAATTGCACACCTCGACGAAGCAGTAGCCGCGTTACCGGTAGTACTGCGCAGTGACGACGTGGCCTATCTCGAAGCACCGTATGTGCCGCATGCGATTGTGGGGCACGTGTAAACGCCGACTACAAAAAGCGTCGTGCATTGGTAGGGGTGGGCATCATGCAGGTGTCGCGTTGACCAAACCAGCGGTAGCGGTTGCGCGCAACCACACGGTAGAGCACATTGCGCCATGTGCGCGGGATAATACGTGCACTGCTGAGCAGTGGCCACGGCCAGGTGAGCGCGGCACAGATACGCAGGATGGCGTCGCTTTCCGTGTATGCGGTGTTATCGGCAATTACCACAATCGAATCGAGCTGTTGTGCATCAATGCCGTATTGTGCGGCTAGCGTGTGACCGGTTGGTGATTGGAGCGATGCAAACGAGATACGTGCCTGAGGATCACGTGGAATAATCCATTGGACTGCGCCATTACAGAGATTACATACCCCATCGAAGAGGACAATCATTGTTGTGGTTCTCCTTTCAAATATAGTGTACTATGGGAAGATGAGTGAACAAGGAGAATTGCATATGGCGTGGATTCGCATGATTCCTGAATCAGACGCTGAAGGTGAGCTCAAAGACGCCTATGCCGGTGCCATGGAGCCGTGGGGAGGCGTGGACAACATCATGAAAATCCACAGCCTGCGGGTCGGCACCCTCCAGGCCCACATGCAGCTCTACGTCACCGTGATGCGTGGTGAATCGGAGCTGTCACGTGCGCAGCGAGAAATGATTGCAGTGGTGGTTTCGGCGGCCAACCACTGCCACTACTGAATGACACATCATGGACGGGGTCTCCGTCGTCTTACCAAAAACCCGACACTGGTGCGTCAACTCACACAGGACTGGCGCCGTGCACCGATTACTCCGGCAGAGCATGCCATGTTGGCATATGCGGAGAAACTGACACTTACACCCGCCGCCATGCACAAAAGTGATGTCACCGCCTTGCGGGCTGCCGGCTTTTCTGATGTAGGAATTCTTGATATCAATCAGGTGACCGGGTACTTCGCCTACGTGAATCGTTTGGCCGATGGTTTGGGTGTGCCCCTAGAAGATTTTTGGCAGACGGTTGATGAAGCAACCGATATGTGATGCGGTAGTAGCAAAACGACGGGTATAGACATGACAGAGCTTGCGCAGATACATCCCTCTTCTCCGTGGCACCATGCATGGGCATTGGTGCGCCGTGAATGGACATGGATGCTGGCTGCGTTGGCGTGTGTCTGCGCCATTCTGCTTTGGAATGTGCGTACGAATGTGGCTGCCGATTATGCGGTTTTGATGTATGAACCACGGGCATTACCGACGCTACTCGCGATTACCCACATGCAAGCGCATGTGGGGTGGTGGCCCGTGGTGTTGACGCCCCATGATGCGCTGGTCGGTGTCCCTGAGCAACTTCAATCGGCGCAGGGGGCGCTCGTCGTGTTGTGGTTGGCGAGTCGGATTGTGGCGTCAACATGGCTCATTTTTTTGATAAGTTATCTGGCAAGTACCATGGTGAGCACCCTTTTGGCCTATGTCGCCTTCCGTGTGGCGACATGTCGTCCATGGTGGGCATGGGTAGCAAGTATTGCATTCGGGTTATTGCCGGCCCGTTTTTATTGGCCCGATTTGTTGGCACAGTGGTTTGTGGCAGTGCCCCTGATGAGTGCCTGTATCGCCGCTTTTTGGTATCGCCCGCAACTCTGGGAATGGCGACAATGGGCGTGGTACGACTGGGTGCTGATGACGGGGGTGCTGTGTGGCATGGTCTTGTTTGGCAAAAGTGCTGCGCTCATGGCCGTATTTGTGCTCATGGTGACAGTCATGCTCCATCGTATCGAAGTCGGCGCATGGTCGCAGGTGTGGCCACTTGTCGGCTTGGCATTGCTGAGCTGGAGTATCGTTGTGCTCCCGACTGCGAGTCATTGGGCACAAAGCGCTGGTGCACAGCCTGTGTTTCAGGGGGTTTCATTGGCGGCGCTCGTGCTCCCTTCCGCACATCATGTGCTCCCTCCGCTTGCAACCATCGGGAGTCGCTATGCCGCCTTGGCGATTGATCACACGCATACCTACTCCATGGGAGTGGTAGCGGTGATCGGCTTGGCGATAGTAGTGTGGCGTGCGGTATGGCAGCTGGTGTATCCCGCACCACCACTACCCGCACAGCGTGTCACCGCCCTCGTGTTGGTCATCCTGTTTGTTGCGAATCAACTGAGTACGGGGGCGGTGTTTTTACTGGTGCAACTCTTGCCCTTTTCCCAATGGGAGCATGCGAGTATCTGGATCGGGTTTTGGGCGTTACAAGTAGCAATCACCACATTCCAACAGCAATGTGCACGGTGGGGGCAGCGCGAATGGCGGGTGGTGGCCGTGGTGTTGCTGGTGGTGCTCGGTGATCAAGTGCCACGCACGACATTGCTCCAGCAACTGCCACGAGGACTCACCGAAGTGCAGTCGTCGCGCTGGCAGGCAGGGGTGCTATTTTCACAGGCACAGCTGGCATCTGACGTGGTATCGGTGACGGGTTTGGCCGATCGTGAACCCGGATATGGGCGGTGGTCTGTGCCCGGAGCAACGGCGATTGTCGTCCAAGTTGTGGATCCGATTGAGCGCCCGCTCAAGGTGCATATCCGCGCCAAAACAGACGATGCACACGATGGAATGTCTGTGCTGATTCGGATTGGCGACGAGCAACAAACAATAGTGCTATCGCGCACTATGACGCAATACACGGTGCTGTTCCGTCAAGGGGATGTACCAACCAACGAGATTGTCATTGAAGTGCCACCTGATTCGCACACGACGGCACACCATGGGAGTGTGTTTGTACAGTCGTTGTGGGCGGAAGTGCCGTAACAAGGGAAATTGATGTCGCTACGCCATGTGTTCAAAACAGAAATCCGCTATTGGTTGCCGATGACGTTTATCAGCTATCTGATAATCAACGGGTACATGAGTAGTTGGACCTCATTTTTTGTACCAGACGTTTCGGTGCCAATCAGGATATACGGTGACGCACGCTCGTACGGTGTGTTGTTTCAGCGTCAAGTTGAGGGGTTTTGGTTTTTTGAAAATACGCGCTACGGGTACCCGTTTGTGGCCACCCTCTACGACTTTCCCATGTCGTTTCTTGATGCACTTACCGTCAAATTGATAGGGCAGTTTTGGTCAGAGTGGTTTGCCATCTATACCATGTATGTGGTGTTGAGTTTTGTGGCGAATGCCGTGGTGAGTTATGTGGTGATGCGTGCCCTCGGGCTTTCGCCACTGTGGGCCATTGTGGGGGCCACGTTGTTCAACTTTGTGCCGTTTCACTTTTATCGCATCGGGCATGTGGTCTTTACCAATTACACCTGCATTCCATGGACGTTTTACATTGCATGGCAGGTATGGCAAGGCCGTGCCGCACAGTTTTGGCAACGCCCACACGTGCTTGCGAGTGTGGTGCTCGGGTTTGTGATGGGTGGATACAACATCTATTACGCCATTTTCAGTGTCATCACACTGAGCATCACAACCATGGTGGTGGCATGGCGTGAACAATCGTGGAATATGCTCTGGTGGGGTGGGGGCATGGTAGCGACCATCGTGCTGGGGATTATGAGTGGCCTGATATCGCCACTCATCAATAGTATTGTGGACCCCAATACGATTCCACTGAGTCGCCCCGTCGAGGATAGTGTGCGTTATGCACTGTGGCCGGCAGCGCTCTTCCAATTCATTGCGGACATGCGCATACAACACAGTCTCAACAACGCCATGTACGGGATGCGCTGGAACGAATACCACGCCAACAGTGTGGTGGGTTCGCTGGGCATCGTGCTGGTGCTATGGGGATTGTTGCGTGCGTGGTTGCGTCATACGGTGTCACCGTTGATGCGCTTTTTGGGCGTTGAGTTGAGTGTATTGGTGCTCTATGCATCCGTTGGTGGTGGTGGGTTGGTGGTGAGCCTGCTCTTGACTTCGATTATTCGTGGTACCAATCGCTTTGCCATATATGCCATTTTTATCGGCATCGTGGCAGTGGTGTGGGTCGTACAACAATGGCTGGCACAACAACGGCAGGGCGCACAGCGCATGGCGACGGTGGTTGCTGTCGGGTTATTGGTGGTGGGTGGAGTGAGTGATAATCCCATGCTTGTCAATCCACTTCCGTATGGAACGTATGCGAGTCGCACCACCGTATGGCAGCGTGAAATGGCGTTTTTCCGTGCACTCGACGCACGTGCTGGTACGAATGCGGCCATCTATCAACTGCCGGCATTGGCCTTTCCCGAAAACGATGCCGACTATGCGTTGACACGATGTGCGCTCTACACTAGTTTGGCTTGTAGCCACGGCAATGGATTTGGGCGTGATGGTGCCCTCTTTTACGAATTCTTGGCACGGGCACCCATCAAAACCCAGCTCACCGTCTTGTCGCGCCTCGGCTTTACGGGATTGCTGATTGATCGGAGTTATCGCAACATGTCCGCCGTCGAAACCGAGTTTCGTACGGCGTTGGGGAAAGCCCCCGTGCTCGAGGACGCAACGACCATGTTGGCCTACTACGAGTTACCGCCCCCGGTCGGTCCTGTGCGTTCAGGGCGGAGTACGGCCGAGGTGATTGCTGCGGCACAATTTTTACAGGATGAGTATGCACTACGCAGTCAAACTGCGGTGACGACCCCCATTGACCTGCGCAAGCCGTGGCTACCGGGCAACGTGAACGTGATTACTGGCATTTACGGGCTGGGGGTGGATGGCCGGTGGAGTGATGCAAGTGACTTTCGTAATGTGGTGGTGGTGATGAAGCAACCGCTCCCTGCTACCTTTACGCTACGGATTACGGCGTTGGCGTGGGAACGCAACATCAATGCACCGGTAACGGTGGTGGTCGGTGACCAGCGTCACGTGGTGCGTTTTGGTGCGACGATGACCATGCAGGATGCGCAATTTACGACGGATGGTACGGCGACAACCATCACCATTATTCCGGCGTATCGCCAGCAAGCATCACCGCGGGATGCCCGCTTCATTGCGCTGTTGATACAGCAATTAGAAATTATGCCGAACTAAAAACAATCGCGCCGTGGTGCATTGCACCACGGCGGTCGAATTGGCTCCTCGACCTGGATTCGAACCAGGAACCTACTGATTAACAGTCAGCCGCTCTACCGTTGAGCTATCGAGGATTATTGACAACGCTGCGAATTATAGCATGGGCGAGATGGGCGTGTCAAATAGTTGCGTGGGATGGAGCCGAGCTTTTGTCTGTGGTTGTTTCAGTATAAAATGAAGCACACGCACATGTGTATTCGTTTGTGAGGTTTGTGATGCAGACACCTGCTGAGCGAGTTGCCGAACTCTCCCAACGTATTCGTGCCCATGATCACGCTTACTACGTGTTGAGTGCACCCACGATTACCGATGCCGAATATGATGCCTTGATGGCCGAGTTGCGCCACCTCGAATCTACGTATCCTGAATTGGTACAGGTGGATTCGCCGACGCAACGTGTCCCGGCGGAGCTCGATGTTCAGTTTACCAAGGTGGCGCATCCACAAGCCATGTTGTCATTGGCCAATGCCTTTGATGAACGTGGTGTGTGTGAGTGGCGTGATCGCGTCTATAAACTGTTGGGGAGCACGGATGTGGCGTGGACGGCTGAGCCCAAAATTGACGGTCTGGCCATCGCACTCACCTACCACCACGGTCGCCTAGTACGTGCTGCCACGCGTGGTGACGGCACTGTTGGTGAGGATGTCACGGCCAATGTGCGCACCATCAAAACGGTGCCGTGGGAGTTGCGCCGCGATAGTGCGACCGCAGTTCCTGCCGAACTCGAGGTGCGCGGCGAGATTTACATGCGATCCGACGACTTTGCTGAGCTCAACGAACGTCTGCGCGACGCCGGTGAAAAGACTGCCGCCAATCCGCGCAATGCGGCATCGGGTTCACTACGCCAAAAAGACCCTGCCATCACCAAAACACGGCCATTGCGCTTTTTCGCATATGCGATTGGTCCGGTGGCGGGTGGGCGCTGGCCCGATACACAGTGGGGTACGTTGTGTGCGCTCCATGATTTGGGCTTTGATATCAACGAAGATGCCCGTGAATTTGGTGTATTTGATGACGTGTTGGGCTATGCGCAGGCATGGATGCAAAAGCGCGACATCCTCGCCTACGAGGTTGATGGGATCGTGTTCAAAGTGAATAGTCTCTCCCAGCAACGCGAACTCGGCGTGGCAGGGCGTGATCCGCGCTGGGCGTTGGCCTACAAGTTCCCTGCCCGTGAAACGTCGAGTATCCTGAAAAACATTACCGTTGCGGTGGGACGTACGGGGGTGTTGACCCCCGCTGCGGAGATTGAGCCGGTGCAGTTGAGTGGTGTCACGGTGCGCAACGCCAGCCTACATAATGCAGACCTGATTGAGAAGCTCGATTTGCGCATCGGCGACCGTGTCATTCTCAAGCGGGCGGGCGATGTCATCCCCTATATCATCGGCCCGATGGTGGCGGCACGAAGTGGCCACGAAGTCGTGTGGCAGATGCCTACGTACTGCCCGGCGTGTGGAACGGCCGCAGTCCGCCCCGAAGGTGAAGTGGCGTGGCGTTGCCCCAACAGCGATGAATGCCCGGAGCAACGTAAACGGCGCATCGAATATGCGGTGTCGCGTGACGCACTCGATATTGTGGGCTTTGGCGAACAACAAGCACGCCAGTTGGTGGAGCGTGGGTTGATCCGTGATGTGGCCGATATTTTTACGCTCCAGCCCACAGATTTTGCTGACATGGACGGTTTTGGCGAAAAGAAAATCACTAATCTGATGCAGGCCATTACAGACGCCAAAACCCGTCCCGTGACGCGTGTGTTGGTCAGCCTGGGTATCCACATGGTGGGGACGGTAGTGGCACAACTGCTCATCAACCATTTTGGGAGTTTGCAGGCACTGGCGGATGCCGATGTGGCCGAAATTAGCCGCATCGAGGGGATTGGTCCCATCAAAGCGCAGAATGTGGTGGAATTTTTTGCCCGCCCCGGGAATCGAGCTCTCATCGCCAAACTGACAACAGTCGGTGTACAGGTCAGTGGTGGTGGCATCCAAAAACAGAGTGATGTGCTGGCTGGTCAGATTGTGGTGGTGACGGGCACGTTGCCCCTAGGACGTGAGCAGGTCGAGGCGCTCGTGGCAGTGCATGGTGGCAAAGCCACGGGGAGTGTCTCCAAAAAGACGTCGTTTGTGTTGGCTGGGTCGGATCCAGGTGGCAGCAAAATCAGCAAGGCCACCGAGCTGGGTGTCCCCGTCAAGTCGTGGGATGAGTTTGTGGCGTTGGTTGGGGCAATTGAGTTGCCAAGTGCACCTGCCCTCGAACCACCACCACCGACTGTGGTGCCACCCGAGCAGGCACGCTTGTTTTAGCCGGCTATAATACAGAGTAGTGGTGCGAATTGGTCAAGGAGTGGGTATGACGACGATTCACCCGTCCATCTTTCGGGCGTACGACATTCGTGGGATTGTCGGCAAAGAGCTGAGCGAGGCGGTTTATGAAGTTCTCGGGCAGGCTGCCGGCACGTTGTTTCGTGCCAAGGGTGGCCAGCGCATTGTGGTGGGACATGACGCCCGCTTGACTTCTGCGGGGTTTGCTGCTGCCTTGATGCGTGGCTTGCAGTCCACGGGATGTGATGTGATTGACATCGGCATGGTGCCCACACCAGTCATGTACTTTGCGGTTGACCACCTCAAGGCGGATGGTGGGGCAGTGGTGACGGCCAGCCATAATCCTCCTGAATTCAATGGTCTCAAAATGCGGCATTACGAGCCCGTGCATGGTGGGGTGCCCTTTTCGAGCGAAGAAGTCCAGGAAGTGGGACGATTGGCGCTTGCTGGGCAGTTTGCATCGGGGCAGGGGCGCATGACCAGCGTAGACGTTGCCAATGCCTATGTGGAGCACATTGCGGCACTCGTACACATCCCGCACCGCATCAAAATTGTGGTGGATGGTGGCAACGGTGTGGCAGGCCCCCTAGGAGTACGCGTCTTTGAGCGGTTGGGGTGTGAGGTGATACCACTGTTCATCGAGCCGGATGGTACCTTTCCCAATCATCATCCCGATCCACTCAAAGAAAAAAATATGCGCGATTTGATGCGTGTTGTCAAAGAAACAGGTGCCCAATTGGGTATCGGACTCGATGGTGACGGCGATCGTCTCGGCGTTGTTGATGACCGAGGCCAGATGGTCTTTGCTGACCGCTACATGATTGTGATGGCACGTGAGGCCCTCAAAAAAGGTCCGGCCGCTATCGTGTTTGATGTGAAATGTAGCAAGGTGTTGGCAGATGCAATTACGGCGATGGGGGGCACGCCTGTGATGTGGAAGACGGGCTACACCAATCAGTCGGCCAAAATGCGCGAACTAGGGGCGCCGGTGGCCGGTGAGTTGAGTGGACACGTCTTCAACAATCGCCCCGGCCATAGCTTCGACGATGGTACTTTTGCGGGCGCCTGCTTGATCGAAGCGTTGACGCACAGCGGTCAGACATTGTCGCAGGCGCTTGCGCCATACCCGGTGATGGCCGAAGTCCCCGAAGAACGCATCGAACTCGACGATGTGCGCAAATTCGCAGCAGTGGCCCATGTACGCACTCAGTTTGTGGGGAAATATCCCATCAATGAAACCGATGGACTGCGGATTGACTTTGGTGATGGCTGGGGACTTTTGCGGGCATCCAACACAGAACCAGTGATTACCACGCGCTTTGAAGCGGTGAATGAGACCCGGGCAGCGTTTATTCGAGATACGATTTTGGCCGCATTGCGTAGCTACACCACGCCGCAATAAAGGAGTGACTATGTTTGGGATTCGGCGTCGGCTCGCCAATCTATCACACCTGATGCGCCCACTTGCACTGGCGTTTGTGGGCTGTGCGATTTTGGCGCTCGGGATTGGCTACGTATTGACGTTTCTCTACCGCACCCTCGAACTGCCATGGATTTTTTATTATCTGACCATCCAATTCGTGCCACAGTTCTGGCGCGGTGTGCTCTTTTTGGTGCTGGGGGTCGGGACACTCGGCTACGGGATTTGGTCGTTGAGTGACAAAGTGGTCATTCCCATTAATGCGCAAACGCAAAACGATGAAGTGCTCCTCGACTACCGGCGCACCGATCGTGCGCCGCGCCTGGCGGTGCTGTCGGGAGGACCAGGCATGCTGGTGCTGGCGAGTTTGGGGCGTACCGTGGATACGATGACCTGTATTACACCGGTGCAAGACCCGGTGGAGTACTACTATCGGGCATCGAGCCTGTTCAATTTCGAAAAAGTGATCTTTGTGGTGCCCACGCCTCACCCCATTGACGTGACGTTTGTGCTCGACAACGGGGTGCGGGTCAAACCGAGTGATCGGGTGACACACGACGAACGCTACGTGGAGCGCTATGTGGTTGATGTGCAACTTGAAAGCACCACAACCCCGTTACACGAATTAGCGGTGACTCGTGCCACACTCGATGCGATTGCCCAGGCGGATGCAATTATTCTGGGACCAGGGAGCCTCTTTGAAAGCATTATTCCCAATCTGCTCATACCTGCAGTACGTGAAGCGCTCTTGGCCAGTAAAGCCAAAAAAATTTACATCTGTAGCATAATGACGGAGCCGGGTTTGACCCAGGGCTTCACGGTTGCCGACCATATTCGGCAAATTGTGCGCTATGGTGGCTTTGCTCCTGACTACGTGTTGGTGAATGCGCAACGCATTGATGCCGATGTGCAGCGAATCTATGCGGCAGCACGCCAAACACCCGTCTATTTGGCACCCGAAGAGTACGAAGAAACGGTGGTTCAGGCCATTGATCGTGGCGCAGGCAGTGGCGTGATGATCGAAGGCTCAGTCATCATCGAGGCAGATCTGGCCACGGCGGTCATTCAGCTGACGGCCTCGCTCGAAGACCCCGGTAAAAGTCGTACCGTGCGCGTGTTGCGCCACGACCCCGATAAAGTGGCAGCAGCGATTACGAGTATCATGCGACGGGGGCGCTAATGTGGCATGGATGACACGCTAGTCCTATTTGAAGACGAAGGCTCGCGGGCACTGTTGCCGCTGACGTATACGCGCACGGCCGCCGACATCCGCTGTGGCATCTTCACGTTGCGTGAACGTCTGCATGCCCGCTATGGGGTGTCTCCGGCAGCCATTACCCGTGGTTATCTGGCCGATGTATGGGGCGAAGGCCGCTGGCCACTCCGATTGCTCAGTCGCAATGTGCCCCTCTTGCTGGTAAATAGTCGGTTGGTTGATATTGAATGCTTGGCAGAGCTCCATGATGCACCGCTAGGAACGGTGCTGGTAAGCGATACGGCGAGTACCCCTGCCGGTGGTGCCACACTGGTAGCAGCACGGGTGACACCAGCACTAGCGAGTGCCATTTTTGCGGATCTGCTTGAGCAACGAGGCAATGCCGCCCGCGTAGAACTACAGCGCTTCGGGCGTACACGCACTGGCCGGCCGCTGATGCTCAACTTTCCATGGGATATCGTGGAGCACAATGCGCTGATGATTCGTCGCGATGTTCCCCTGTGTGATGTGACGCGCTATATCCCCATGCGCCAGCACAGTGCGGCAGCAGGATGCCATCTGTTGGCGCCCGAACACATCTACGTGCACCCACACGCACAAATCGAGGGGCCAGTGGCACTTGATGCGCGTGATGGCCCGATTGTGATTGGTGCCGCTCGCATCGAGCCATTTAGTACCATCCAAGGACCGGTGGCCATCCACGACGGTGCCCTGATTTCAGGGGCGCGTGTGCGGGCTGGTACCACCATCGGGCCGACTTGTCGTATCGGCGGTGAAATCGAGGCCACGGTGGTTCAAGGCTTTAGCAACAAACATCACGACGGATTTTTTGGGCACTCGTATATCGGTGAATGGGTCAATATTGGTGCCATGACAACCACGAGTGACCTCAAAAACACCTACGGCTCCATCAAGGTTACCATCGAAGGGTATGGGCAAGTTGATAGTGGCCGACTGAAGTTGGGGTGTTTTTTGGCCGATCATGTCAAACTGGGCATTGGTGTGCATCTCAATGGTGGCTCCGTGGTTGCCACGGGTTCGAATATTTTTGGTGTGCATGTGGCTCCCAAAACCATTCCCGCATTTACTTGGGGTGGCGAGCGCTTCCGTGAGTTTCGTATTGACCGGATGATTGACGTGGCACACAAAGTGATGGCGCGGCGCAAAATCGAACTCACTGCGGGACAGGTGGCCATCTTGCGTCACGTCTTTACGCTGACGAGCAACGACCGCGGCGATGTGCCCGATACGGCACTCGATGTGCCATTCGGCGAACAGCAATGGCGTGAATAGCCAGAGAGGAGTGGCGCTATGCACATAGTCGTGATTGGTGGTGGGAGTGGGTTGTGGCAAACGATTGCTGCAGTGCGTCCCATTGCTACGCGCTTGTCGGTGATTGTGCCGACTTGTGCCAATAGTGGTGCGGATGCGTTGATTCGCCGCTTGGGACCATTCCCTGGTCTGGCCACTGCCGTCGAGTTCATGCTCCATTTCAGTGGCGATGTAGCAGTGCAGCGGCTGATGCAACAGCAATTTTTGCCACTGGGCACCCCCTATGACCGTATTCCATTTGCCGTGCTGCAGTTGATTGCCATGGCGCAAAGCACGGGTGCACTCGCTGACACACTCGATACCATGCGCCAACAGTTGCGTTGCGACATTGATGTGTTGATGGCGAGCGAACACCCGCACGATATCGTGGCACAGACGAGTGACGATCACACGTACGTGGGGGCGAATGCCCTCACACAGCCGTTATCTGCGCCCGTACAGCAGCTCACACTCGATCCGCCGGTGGTTGCACATGCGCAGGCGCTCAAAGTGTTGCGCATGGCCGATCTGGTCATCATTGCGCCAGGTCATCTCTATCGCACGGTGCTCCCCGCGTTGATGCCTAGTGGTATCGGTGAAACGTTGCGTACCCTGACTGGTCGGGTTGCCTGTTGTGGGGCACTCACCACCATCGCAGGGCATACCGATGCGTTCCGTGCGGTTGATTATGTGGCGCGCATTGCACGGACAATCGGGCGTGGTGCTATTGATGTGGCCGTGCTCAACAGCAACGACTATACGGCGGTGGAAACGGCCATGCTCAAACGCCACGATATGACACCCCTCGTCTATAGCGATGCTGATCAACATGTGCTGACGGCACTCGATATTAGCGTAATCGTGCGTGACATGCTCGAACCACTCCCTGCTGATGGTTCCTCACGCACGTTGGTCGAACTCACACGGCATCATGCCCCCGAACTGCGGATGGCGTGTATGCAGGTGCATAAACAGGAATAATGAAAGGAAATTGCGATGTACGATGTGCGACTTGAACGTCTAGCCAAAGTATTGGTACACTATTCACTCGAAACAACTCCCGGCCAGCTCTTTCGCATTGTGTCGCCCACCAATGCTGCTCCTCTTATCAAAGCGGTTTACCACGAAGCCGTTGTGGCCGGTGCCAACCCGCTGATGCGCCTGAGTCTGGATGGCCTCGATGAAATCTTTTTCAAAAATGCTGGTGATGCCCAGCTCGACTATGTGCCACAGCTGAGCCGCGATGAAATCGAGCAGGTGGATGTACATTTGTCGATTCTTGCCGATGAAAATACGCGTGCGTTGAGTGGCGTCGACCCCAAAAAAGTCGCCAAGCGACGTACCGCGATGAGTCCCGTACAAAAGCGCATGATGGAACGCGCCGCCAACGGCGATTTTCGCTGGGTGCTGACACTCTATCCCACTGCTGCGCTCGCCCAAGAAGCTGACATGTCGTTGGCCGACTACACCGAATTCGTCTTTGCAGCGGGTAAACTCAACGAAGCTGACCCGGTGGCTGCCTGGCAGATACAAAAGCGCGAACAAGCCCGCATCATTGAGCGCCTGCAGACGGCCGACCACATCCATATCGTGGGGCCGGGCACTGATTTGCACTACTACGTCAATGGCCGCACCTGGGTGAACTGTGCGGGTGACCGCAATTTCCCCGATGGTGAAGTCTTTACTGGCCCCGAAGAAACCAAGACGAGTGGTCATATCACCTACTCATTCCCCGCCCTCTACATGGGGCGCGAAGTGACGGGTGTGCGCCTAGAATTTGTGGACGGCAAAGTGGTCAAGGCCACTGCCGACAAGGGCGAAGAGTTGCTCCATTCGTTGCTCGACATGGACGAGGGTGCCCGTCGCCTCGGCGAAGTCGCCTTTGGCACCAACTACGGCATCCAGCGCTTTAGCCGCAATATTCTGTTCGACGAAAAAATCGGCGGCACCGTGCACCTCGCCTTGGGTGCAGCCTACCCCGAGACGGGCTGTCACAATCAGTCCGCATTGCACTGGGACATGATTTGCGACCTGCGTAGTGGCGGTGAAGTCTTTGCCGATGGTCAACTCATCCACAAAGACGGCAAATTCCTCATCTAACCGTGTTAGGAGCCTGTGATGGTCATTGATGCCGAGCGCTACCCACGTACTGCCGCCGCCTTTACGGCCATGCAGGCCGACGAACACATTGCCCGTATCGCCCACCTCGACACGGTGTGGCACCACATCCGCACGGCGGTGGCCAGCAATGTGCCATTGCCGCAACCGGTGGTGTGGCACCACCACGACAATGCGGCGGTCGCTGCCGCCACCCGCACTGCTCAGTGGCACGGGGATTTGGTCTACGCAGGTGGCGGACTTGGACTCATCCACGCCGTGGTGATGGCGCAAAAGGGCTACCGTGTCCTCGTCTTTGATCGCTTCGACGTGGGCTGTGCCCACCGCGAATGGAACATTTCGCGCTACGAGCTGGCTGCGCTCGTTGCCACCGGCTTTTGTACGTGGGACGAGCTTACCCCCGTCATCATGAACGAGTACGGTGACGGCATCGTACGTTTTTATCGCCCCGATGGAGACGCGGTGACGCTCCACCTCCCCGAAGTCCTCAATGTGGCCATTGATGCCCAAGCGTTGCTCACACTCGCCCGCACCAAATTGCTGGCCGCAGGTGGCACGATTCGTGATGGGCGACGCTTTGTGCAGATGGTGAGCAACACGAGTGGCGCCACCCAGGTGGTCGTCACCGTGCAGGATGAATCAGGTACGCACGAGCAGTATGCGGCACGCCTGCTCCTCGATGGTATGGGGACGACATCGCCGCTGTCGTTGCAGCGCTTTGCGGGCAAGCCCTATGCCGGCGTCTGTCCCACCGTGGGTACGGTGGCAAGTGGCTTTGTGGTAGGGGATGCGCCAGATGAACATAATCCACAATTGGGTGATATTCTGTTGACGGTGGCGGATGCACAAAAGACCCAACAATACATGTGGGAAGGCTTCCCCGGGCGTGGTGATGAACTCACGATTTATCTCTTTTATTATGACACACTACACCCTGTTCAACCCATTGATACGCGCCCAACACCGAATTTAATGGAGCTGTTCGAAGATTACTTCACGCTGCTGCATACCTACAAAAAAAGTGCCACAGACGTGCATCATCACAAGCCGGTGTATGGCTATATTCCGGCGCGCCATTCGTTGCGCCGCCACGAGGCTCCGTTGTTGCGTGGGGTGGTGCCGGTAGGGGATGCGGCGGCGCAGCAGTCGCCACTGACATTCTGTGGGTTTGGATCGCATGTACGCAATCTGGGACGCACCACGGGGTTATTGGCGTTGGCGTTGGATGCAGGGCTCGACGATGTGGACGCCATGCAGCATGTGACGCCATATCAGGTGAATATCTCGCTGAACTGGGTCTTTAGTCGTTTTATGCAACCGTGGGGGGATACGCCCGACGATGTGAATCGCTTGCAGCATTACTTCATGGGGATTTTGCAGGATGAAGGGGTAGACTTCGCTACGCGCTATTTCCGTGACGAGATGCGCTGGAGTGATTACCACAAAATGGTCTTGGGCATGTTCCGCATCTATCGGCCCATTGTCGGTATTGCCTTTCGCGTCTTGGGCTGGCGTGTTGGGCAGTGGGTTGCCGATTATCTGCGCTTTAGTTGGGCGGCGATGCAGGCGGCCGGGGTGCGCAAGGTGGGGGCACAAGTGGTGCGGCGCATGGCCGACGATCTGCCACCACGCTGGCGGCTGGCGCTGATTGCGCGCCTGGAGGAATGGCGTGTGATGGGATGGGTGTAATTAGCGCCACACCGACCAGAGCAGGACAAGTACAAAGACACTCAAGCCGGGGATGCCACAGGTGGTGCGGTTGTAGATGCGATTGTAGAGCGCTTTGCGCGGGTTGGTAATCCAGCCGTAGCCACGCGGTGCTTTGAGCCCTAGGTTGTGGCGGATGTAGCGTTTGACTGATAGACGCGCGGCGATGCGTTTTTTGAGTGAAGGCATGCGAATGCCGAATTTTACTTTCATCGTGGTGACCTTCTCGTGTATTGACAAGCGTACGTGAGACGATATACTCCATATTGGAGGAATACATATGTCTCACACAATTACTCTTGATGATGATGTATACCACATGTTAAACGCATCCGCTAACCATGCGCAGCGTACTCCAGCGCAACTAATTAGCATACTGATTATGACGCATGCGGCTATGATACCACACACCGTTCGTTGTACGGAGCAGGATATCTATGAGTGGGCAAGCTTCGCACGACCATCAGCCCCATCCATACCGCCTGAATTGCTCCGCCGTGAAGTGAATGGTATCTGAATCGTCGTGTATTGAATGTGTGCGATGGTGAGTCAGAAATAAATGCGTTGTAGTGTGGTACGTATGAATCGCACGATAATATTGTCACGTTGAAACCAATTCGCATGGGCCACTGCACCTTGTATCAATGCGATCATACATCCGACGAAGATAAAACCATATTGTATGAAGATCTCACTCTGGAGTACAAGTAGAAGACTGAGCACGATAATCAATACAGAGATGATAAAAATAATCCATATAGTTGGTACGATGCCAAGACGTGCCATCACAGTACGTGCAATGATATTTGATTCATTGTGATGATGCTGTATGCGTAGCAACGTTGTGATAACATCTGCGAGCTTTGTCAATACCAGTAAACATACAGTGATGTAAATGAGATTCTGTATCATCGATGTTGCTCCTCGATACGGTTCGAGCTGTTACTTATAAAATGTGCGTAATTCAGCAACACCTACGCTAAAATGACTTCGCATCATTGTATTTCCCGTATTGTTTTGGGATCTGACCAACAAACGTTATCACTACGTCTCTGCGTGCGACATATATCACGGTTCGGGACGCCATGAAATGACGCTTGGGGCTGCTGAGATTGGCGTAAGTATTTGCATAATTCATAATTCTCATCAAGGGCGTATCAATGCATCGCCAAAGGAGCAACGTGCTGCTGAGATTGTCGTAAGTATTGTTAATTACTCTAAAAACGCCGCCACCCGCTGTATCATAAGCGCTGCCGCCGCCGCATCGTAGTCGGCGAGTGTGCTATCCGCAAAGAGGTGCCCCGCCCCTGGGTAGAGGTACAACTCTGCGGCGGCGTGGGTTACCAGTGCGCGGGCTGCCTCGATATCTCCCTCACCCACAAAAAACGGATCTGCATCCATGCCGTGAATCTGCACCGGCACGCCCTGTGGCCACTGTGGCGCAAAGGTGGTGTAGGGGACACAGGCGTGCATCAGCACGGCACCCCGGGCACCGGTGCGGGTCTGCGCCAGGTATTGGGCGGGAATAACCCCCAGTGAAAATCCCGCATAGACGATATCGTCGGGCAGGTCGTGGACGGCCTGTGCGCAGCGCGCAATGATGGTCATGGTGCCCACACTATCCACGTACCCTACCCCGTCGGTAATTTCCGCAAAGGTTTGTCCTGCGAACAAATCGGGGGTATATACGGTATGACCAGCGTGGCGGAGCTGGTCGGCAAAGGTGTGGACGCCGGCGGTGAGTCCGTGTGCATGGTGAAAGAGCACAATGGTGGTCATGAGTGGGTTCTCCTAAAAATGTATCGATAATCAACGCAATATATTGAACACTTTATCACCATATGCATGATATAGTGATGAGGTTCTGACATCATCGTAAGGAATCATCTATGCGTGCGCAAGACACGGCGCGGTTAATTGGCTTGGCCTTGTTGTGGAGTTTCTCCTTTCTGTTTATCCGTGCGTCCGTGGCATCCTTTGGTGCGGTTGGGGTCGTGTTATTGCGTGTCGGCATTGCGGCGATTTTTTTGCACGGGTATGCCCTCATTACCAAGCAAGATTTGGCGTTACGCACGCATTGGCGTCACTACATTCTGCTCGGTCTGTTTCAGACGGCGGTGCCATTCTTGCTGTTTGCCCTCGCACTCAAAGATATTGGCGCGTCACTCGGGTCAATTATCAATGCCACAAGTCCACTCTTTGGCTTGATTATTGCCATTGCCATCGGCGATGAATCCCCCCGCTGGCAACGGATTGTGGGCATTGCCCTCGGTATTGTTGGGGTGGGCGCCCTGGTTGGTCTCGACAACAACGACACTGCAACACATCTGCCTGCGATTGTGTTAGGGCTTGGTGCTACGCTATCGTATGGGATCTCTAGCAACTACACGCGCCGCTCTGTGCGCAATGCGCCGTCACTGGGGATGGCCACCTACAGTCAGACGTTTGCGGCGCTGATGATGGTGCCCCTGTTGTGGATGAATGCGCCGAGTGCGCCAATTACTACAAATGCGATATTGGCGGTGGTTGCACTGGGGGCATTGTCTACAGGGTTAGCCTACCTGCTCTTCTTCCGCTTGGTGGTTGATGTGGGTCCGACGGCGTCGTTGGCGGTGACCTTTTTGATTCCCTTGGGCGCCATGGCGTGGGGCATGATGTTTCTCGGCGAAACCATTACCCCCACCATGATTGTTGGCTGTTTACTGGTTTTTGTGGGGACGATTTTGACGGTATCCACTCCCAAATCAACCCCAACAGGCTAATATGATGAACCGACTGCCTTGTGCAAGAGCGCGATAAGTTGGGCTTCGACGGCGGGAGAAATGGCGGTTAGCGCAAACGACGTGGCCCACATGGTACCGTCGTCGAGCATGGCGCGCTCTTGGAAGCCAAAGGTGCAGTAACGCGTGGCAAACTTTTGCCCACTCTGAAAAAAGCAGACCACTTTGCCGTCGAGTGTATATGCGGGCATGCCGTACCATGTGCGTGGCCAGAGCATGGGGGCATGTTGACTCACAATGGCGTGGATGTGTGTCGCCAGGCTTCGGTCGGGTTCGGGCATTTCAGCGATTTTGGCGCGTACATCGGCTTCGCCTGCCTCGCGGTGCTGGGCGGCGCGTGCTTGTGCTTTGCGTTCTTTGGCGAGTTCGCGCATGGCGGCTTTTTCAGCCGCAGAAAAAGTATCTGATTTGGGGCTCATTTTTTCCTCCGTTACGCCATTTCAGCAAGTTGGGCTGTGACAATATCGCGGATCAACACTTTGTCCATCTGCCAGCCGAGGGGAATTTGGAAGGTACGTTTGCCGGTCACATACCCGGTTAGACGTGGCAAAAAACGCTCAAAGACAGGCACACTCCACGGATGGAACATCAGGTGTTTGCGGGCGGCATCCACCCCGAGTACATACTGACCATTGCGGTGCACGTGTGGTTTGTTCCAGGCAATTTTGACGTCGAGCTGCGGGAATTCGGCAATCACAAAATCGAGCAACTCGCGCATCGTATGGAGTTGTTCGGGGGTGAGTGTGGCGTAATAGTCGGCCACAGATGCGTAACGTGATGGCATGGGGCATGTCCCTTTGTCATAAACACAAATGTGCTAACGGTGATTATAGCATGGTAACTACGCAATTTCAGTACTGAAATGAGGGATAGCGCTGATGCCTGCCATGCCGTATAATTACGTTACTATCTGCTATGGATTGAAAGAGAAAGAGGAGCACCTATGCG
>CAZMWB010000037.1:0-28327 GCA_964569955.1 uncultured Klebsiella sp.
CCGGGAGTAAGAGAACGATGCCAGATGTAACCGTAATCATTGATGGACAGTCGGTGAACGTGCCTGCGGGCACCAATATCGTCGATGCAGCACGCACCGTTGATGTTGCTATTCCTGTCTTTTGTTATCATCCCAAGCTCAAGCCAGTGGGGATGTGTCGCATGTGTTTGGTCGAAGTGTGGACGCCACGCATTGACCCGGTAACGCGCCAAGTCGTGCTCGGCCCTGATGGGCAGCCGCAAATGGCGCTGATGATGAACAAACTCCAACCGGCATGTGTCACACCTGTGGCCGATGGCATGGTCATCAAGACGACCACCGACAAAGTCAAGTTCGCCCAACGTGGCGTACTTGAATTTTTGTTGACATCGCACCCCCTCGACTGCCCCGTCTGCGACAAGGGTGGTGAGTGTCCGCTACAGAACCTGACGATGCAGTGGGGGCCCGAAGTGTCGCGCTACAACTACGCAGACAAAGTACACTTCGAGAAGCCAGTCAAACTCAGCGATGTCATCTATCTCGACCGTGAACGCTGCATTCTCTGTTCACGCTGTGTGCGTTTCCAAGATGATGTGGCCGGTGATCCTGTGCTCGGGTTCGATAATCGTGGGCGTTCATGGGAGATTATTTCCAAGTCGGAGCCAGGCTTCGATTCGAAGTTTTCGGGTAACACGACCGACATTTGTCCGGTAGGTGCCTTGACCAACGCCGACTTCCGCTTCCGCTCACGGGTGTGGGAAGTGCGTAGTACGCCGAGTGTATGTACGCATTGTGCGGTGGGCTGCAACATGACCGTTGATGCACGCCTCAACAAAGTGATGCGCATCATGCCCCGTGAGAATGATGTCGTCAACGAAATCTGGCTCTGTGACAAAGGGCGCATGGGGCAACGTTTCATCGAAAACGGAAACCGCATCACCACCCCCTGGGTACGGCACAACGGCAAATTGGTGGAATCCACGTGGGAAGATGCACTCAACCGGATTACGAGTAGCATGGCCACTATTGTGGACCGTTCAGGGGCGAATTCGGTGGGTGGTTTGATTTCTGATAGCCTGCCCAACGAAGATTTATATGCGTTCCGCAAGCTCTTCAACGACGTCTTCAACAGCCAATCCGTGGATCATCGCACAGGTGCCGCCACCGACCCAAGCATTGACGAATCACCACTGCATGTGGGTGTCGGCGTGGGAACCAATCTGACCACACTCGGCAAAGGCACAACGGTGGTGGTACTTGCAGCTGACCCCGAAGAAGAAGCCCCCGTCTACGTGTTGCGTTTGCGCGGCATTCAGAGTCGTGGCGGTGCAGTACACGTGGTGAATTCGTTCCCCACCAAGCTGGGGAAATCAGCGAATAGTGACACCCGCATTACCCAAGGTAGTGAGTCGGCGTTTGCCTTGGCGTTCCTCAAACAAGTCATCGAATCCCAACTGGCCAATGGCCTAGACAAGCGCTTGCGCGGGCTCGACGACATGCGTGCTCAGCTCGGGAAGTACCCACTCGATACCCTGTTAAGCAGTGCCGGGATTAGTGCAACACAGTTGCAAAAAGTGGTAGATGCCTACATGGTTGCCAGCAACAGCATCATCGTCTACGGGCGCACCGCCCTGCAAATCGGGGCTGGTGTCACCAAGAATATTGCGAGTGCAGCCATGGTTGCCGGCAAATGTGGCAAAGCCAACAACGGTGTAATTGCACTAACGAGTGGCGCCAACAGCCTCGGTGCAGTCGCCTTGGGGGTACGCCCGGGTAAGGGTGGTGCCACCGCCAGTGAGATGTGGGCGCAGGCCGAACAAGGGCAGCTCCGGGGCATGTTTATTGTGGGCATGGACCCCGCAGGCAAAAACGAACGGGCGGCCCAAGCACTCGAAACCATTTCAAAGAATGGCTTTGTGGCCGTGCAGTCCATGTTTATGACCGAAACAGCCAAGCGTGCCGACGTGGTGTTGCCCTTGATGGCGACTGCAGAGCGTGATGGCACGATTACCAATGCAGAACGCCGGGTACAGCGCTTCCGAACGGCACTTGCGGCGCCAACGCTGATGTACCCCACTTGGCAGATTTGTGCCACGGTTGCGGAATACGCCAGCGCTGTGGTGGGCAGTGGACGTACTGCAGTTGTAGGCGGATGGGGCTATGCGGTGACCAGCGACGTAACCGACGAAATCGCCAACACGCATGCCCGCTTTGCCGGTGTGACATATACTAGCCTCGATTTGACGATGAACTCATGGGGCCGGCAGAGCGATGAGCTCTTCTACTATGACGGCACATCGTACACCAATCCTGAGGGTCTCGGGGTACAGATTGCCAGTGTGGCCGATGATGCGAACGCACCAATGCACTTGGCCGCTGGCACTCTCGTCGAATTCGAGCCCAAGGGTGAATTTAGCATGCTGATGCAGATGCCAGCACGGGCCTACGATGGTGGCGAATGGAGCACGGATTCCAAACTTGCGCCACGCCAGGTCAGTGCACATGTGGTGATTTCTGTGGCAGATGCACAGCGGTGGGGGATTGGCATCGGGGATGTGGTGGCGCTCTCGTCACCCGTAGGATCGGCGCTCGTCCGTGCCCAAATTGATGCAGGTCTTGCCGAGGGTCAAGTGCTTCTCCCTGATGTTGCTGGAGCACCGACGAATTTGGCGCTCGGTGCCTATACTCGTGTATCCGTTCGACGCGCCGAATAGCAGGGGATCGAGGAGGACTTGATGGATTTTTGGATTGACATACTCATCCTGCTTGTGCGGTGTTTGGTACTCGCACTTGCGGCCACGACGCTCTTCGCTTACTTCACACTGTTTGAACGGCGCCTACTCGCCAAGTTTCAGCATCGTGTGGGACCAAATCGTGCCGGGTATATTCCGTTGCCTGGTGGCAAGAAGCTCTTTGGTGGATTTTTGCAACCGGCAGCCGATGCGGTCAAGCTCTTTTTCAAAGAAGACGTCGTCCCCGCCTTGGCAGATCGCTGGGTCTATCTAATGGCACCCGGGTTTGCAGTCATTCCCGCACTCATCATCTGGGTAGCCATTCCCCTCGGTGATTGGCCGAGTGGGTTGACCTTTTCGGATGGCACGGCAGTCAACTGGTTGCACTATGCGCCCATTGATGTGGGTGTGCTCTACCTGCTGGCTGTGACGTCCATCGGCGTCTATGGCATTGCAATTGCGGGCTGGGCATCCAACAACAAATACTCAATGTTGGGCGGCGTACGTGCATCAGCACAAGTCATCTCGTACGAATTGGCACTCGGGTTGAGCATACTGGGTGTGGTCATGCAGAGTGGGTCATTGCGCACCGAAGAAATCGTGAATGCACAACTAGGTATGTGGAACATTGTGCCACAGTTCCTAGGCTTCATCATCTTTTTGGTAGCGAGCACCGCCGAAGTGGTACGGTCACCATTCGACTTGGTCGAAGCCGAGCAAGAGTTGGTTGGTGGCTACAACACCGAGTATGGCTCGATGAAGTTTGCCCTCTTTTTCATGTCTGAATACATCAAGTTGATTGCCATGAATGCAATCGCTGTGACGCTCTTTTTGGGTGGCGGGTATCTCCCGGGCATCAAAGAAGCAAGTGTGGCAGTCACTGCAAGCTACGGTGCAACGGCAGGGAATGCGGTATTAGGGTTGTTGACCCTCGGTGCCTTCCTGCTCAAAACCACCGCACTTTCGTTCTTGTCAGTGTGGATTCGTGCGTCGCTCCCACGGGTGCGGTATGATCAGCTGATGAATTTGGGGTGGGTCATTTTGATGCCACTCGCCCTCTTGAATGTCATCATCACTGCCGTCTTCGGGGTGTTGTTCCCCGTGGGTGATGGGATGGCAGCGTGGGTGATGGGTGGAATCGGTGTTATTGTGATTGTGCTAACCACAGTGCTTGCAGCCCCCAAACGAGCCAAGCGTGGTGTCACGTTGGTCCGTTCACAGGCGAGCAACTAGAGAGGATCGCATGCTAGGCGCACTGATCAAAGGCTTGAGCACGACGTTCAAGTATCTCTTCAAAAAACCAGTTACGGTCGAATACCCCGAAGTAAAGCGACCAGTTCGCGAACGCTTCCGTGGGCGACACCAGTTACGTCGCTTTGGCAATGGCATGGAGCGCTGTATCGGGTGTTCGTTGTGTGCGGCCGCCTGTCCATCCGATGCCATTTTGGTGGTTCCTGCCGAAAATAATCCGGCGGCACCCAATTCACCCGGTGAGCGATATGCGGCGCGCTACGAAATCAACATGTTGCGCTGTATTTTTTGTGGGTATTGTGAAGATGCCTGTCCCACCAATGCCATCGTGCTTGAGCACCAGTACGAATTGGCGTTCTATGATCGCAAGGCGTCCATTTATGACAAGTCAATGCTCCTTGTGCCCGTAGAGCAGGGGCATGGCGATATTCCACCGGTGTTGCAGCAGCTCAACCGACGGCCCAGCCCGCCGGCACAGATTGACCTGTAGGGGGCACGCATGGAGTTGGTGATTTTTTCTATCACAGCGTTGATTGCCGTCATTGGGGCGGTAGCCATGCTAACAAGTCGGAATGCGGTACACAGCGCACTCTTCTTGCTGATGAACTTTGGAGCGATTGCAGTGCTGTATTTGCTCTTACAGGCCCCATTCCTGTTTGCGGTACAGCTCATCGTCTACGCTGGTGCGATCATCGTGCTCTTCCTGTTTGTGGTGATGTTGCTCGGTGCAGAACGTGACGAAGACGAAACAAACCCGATTCGTTGGCAGACGCCGACAGCACTCGTAATGGCCATTTTGTTGATTGCAGAAGTGGCCTATGTGCTCATCAGCAATCCACAAACAACGGTGGCACGTGTTGGCGATGCCAACGTCTTTGCGGCACCCACAGACATCGCCAGAGCGCTGTTTACGACCTATCTGTTGCCGTTCGAAATCGCATCGTTTGTGCTGTTGACCGCCTTGATTGGTGTGGTCGTCCTGCACCAACGGCGCAGTTAGGAGGAGATGCGCAATGTTACCAACGATTTTCTACATCGGCCTAAGCGCACTCTTGTTTGTAATCGGGGTGTGTGGTGTACTGATGCGCCGTAGCGCATTGATGGTGTTTATGTCGGTTGAGTTGATGCTCAACTCCGCAAACTTAGCTTTGGTGACGTTTGCAAACCAGTGGAAATCACTGGACGCACAGGTTATGGTCTTTTTTGTGATTACCATCGCTGCAGCCGAAGTCGCTGTGGGGTTGGCACTGCTCGTGATGATCTTTATGCGCAAGCAGACCACCAACATTGATAGTATGACCACATTGAAGGGATAGTGTCCGTCAACCGTGCCGCGCACGGCTAACGAATGCAGAGCAGCTCATGACGCAACTCGCTTGGTTACTTGTCCTAATTCCGGCCTTTCCGCTTGCCGGATTCCTGCTGAACGCCTTCTTCTTGCGTGGCGAACGTGCCACGGGAATAGTGGCCAGTCTCAGCATCGTCGCGTCGTTTGTGACGACGCTCGTAGCGGTCACGAATCTTGCGGCCACTCCCGAAGAGGCACGCTACATCAGTGCCCATCTGTGGGACTGGTTGGCGATTGGCAAGGTGAACGTGTCCGTTGGATTGTGGTTTGACCCGTTAACTGCGGTGATGACATTGCTCATTACCGGGGTTGGTGCGCTCATCCACATCTATTCGATTAGCTACATGCATGGCGACAGCCGCCCGCATCGCTACTTCGCCTACCTCAATCTGTTTGTCTTTGCAATGCTCATCCTCGTCATGTCCGACAACTTGTTCCTGCTATTCCTCGGCTGGGAAGGCGTCGGGTTGTGCTCGTTCTTGCTAATCGGGCACTACTTCGAGCGTGACAGTGTGGCACCGGGAATTGTCCCGAGCGAAGCATCGGCCAAGGCTTTTGTGGCCAACCGTGTCGGTGATGCCGGATTACTCTTGGCGATGATGGCAATTGTGTCGAATTTTGGCACGTTGTCGTTCTTTGGCGCAGATGGCAATTCGGGCTTCATTAGCCGACTCACCGATGCCTCGTTCATCACCGTTGATCTCGGTCTCTTTGGCAGCATCGGGCTGGTGAGTGGCATTGCCATGCTGATGATTCTCGGGGTGGCCGGCAAGTCGGCACAATTACCGCTATACACGTGGTTGCCGGATGCCATGGCAGGCCCGACACCGGTCTCGGCTCTCATCCATGCTGCAACCATGGTGACTGCTGGTGTCTACTTAATTGTACGCATGCACGTGGCCTTTGATTTGGCTCCAGACGCAGCAGGTGTGGTCACGGTAATTGGTGCGGCTACTGCCCTGATTGGTGCTACTGCCGCCATCACCCAATTCGACATCAAGCGCGTCCTGGCCTACTCAACCATTTCTCAGCTCGGTTTCATGGTGGCGGCTGCAGGGATGGGTGCATACACGGCAGCGATTTTCCATCTCTTGACGCACGGCTTGTTCAAAGCGTTGCTCTTTTTGGGGAGTGGTGCCATCATTCACGGCATGCACGACATCCAAGATATGCGACGCATGGGTGGGTTGCGCACCCACATGCCAACCGTGTACCGTGTCTACCTAATTGGTGCACTGGCACTTGCCGGTATCTTCCCATTGGCCGGCTTCTGGAGCAAAGACGAAATTCTGGTCCATGCCTGGTATAGTGCGCAAAATGTCAACGTCACTGTCATGCTGATTTTTGCATCGTGGTTGACCGCGTTTTACATGGGGCGCCAGATGGCGCTCACGTTTGCGGGGAGCACGCGTGACCACGATGTGCATCCACATGAACAGCTCGGCACGATGAAGTGGCCATTGTACATCTTGGCAGTGGCGAGTGCCCTAGGTGGCATTATCAACTTGCCAGGGATTCATTGGCTGACAGACTGGTTGAGCCCCGTGCTCCACCACGAAGCAGAACTCTTTACCTGGAGTATGGGTATTTTTGCGGCGATTGTCGTGATTTCTGCAGGTGCCATTGGATACTTGGGCTATCGCTTGTACAGTGGCGAACTCTTGACTCAAATCAAGGCCGGTGAAGAGGATCCAGCACACTACTACCTCGGTGACATCTGGAAGGGATTCGAGATGGGCTGGGGGCTCGATTACGTCTATCAACGGTTGTTGGTACGACCGTATCGCACCTTTTCACAATTCCTCAGCGACGTCTTTGACCGCCAAGCCATTGACGGCATTTTGGTCGAAGGCAGCGCAGGGTTGGTTGGCAAGGTTTCACAGGCGGCGTCACGTGCCCAAAACGGCAATGTGCGCACGTATGCCTTAGTCTTTTTGATCGGCGTCGTCATCATCGTCGGGTACGTAGTAATCGGCGCGTAGTCGGGCTGTGGCAGACATGCTACACTCGGGTGTGGGGTGTTCGTGAACCAGTTAGGTTTTCCACTAGTAACATTGCTGATCGCAGTGCCATTTGTAGCGGGTTTGGTCGTGTGGTTTTCACCACGCCAAGCCTATGGGTTACACCGTGGCATCGCCAGCATTGCGGCCATTGCCAACGTCGTATTGGCAATCATTGGCCTGGTCAGTATGGCACCGGTCGCGGGATATCAGTTTGTTGATAGCGCGGCATGGTTCCCGGCAATCGGTCTGAAGTATGCAGTAGGGCTTGATGGCATCAACATTTGGATGGTCATCATTGCCACACTCGTAATGCCGTTAGCCTTGTTTGCAGCACGCACACAGCCACATGAGCGCCAGCGCGGCTTTTATGCGCTACTCATGATGCTGTCAGCGAGCACCATTGGGGCCTTTGTGGCCATTGACTTGTTGCTCTTTTATGTCTTCTTCGAGTTGACACTCGTGCCTACCGCCATGCTCATTGCCATGTATGGTATCGGTGAGCGCAAAGCAGCAGCCATCAAGTTCTTTGTCTACCCATTCGTAGGGTCAATCTTCTTGTTGGTGAGCATTGCCGGGCTGGTGATTCTGACATGGCAACAAACGGGCGTCTGGTCGTTTGACAGCGTGGCGTTGGCGGGGGCGCTCAATAGTGGTGCCGTGGTACTCGACGAGCAAGTGATGCACCTGCTCTTCGCCGGCTTCTTTATCGCCTTTGCCATCAAGACCCCTATCTGGCCCTTCCACACTTGGATGCCACAGGCACAAGCTGCCACACCCGATCACGGTGCCGTTGACATCGCCGGGTTGTTGCTCAAGGTCGGTGCATTCGGCTTCATCCGTTTTGCCATTCCCTTCTTTCCGCAGGCAATGAGCTGGGCAGCGCCCGCAGTGGGGATACTAGCAGTTATCAGCATCATCTATGCGGGGATTGTGGCCTTTGGGCAACACGACATGAAAGTGCTGCTCTCGTATGCCACCATCAGCCACCTCGGATTCGTCATCCTTGGAATTTTTTCACAGACGGTCGAGGGAATCAGCGGTGCACTGTTGACGATGATCAACAGTGGATTGACCACCGGCGCCCTGTTTGTGATCGTGGGAATTTTGGCACGCAACCCTGGTGGACGTAACCCCAACAACTTCAGTGGGGTGTGGGCAAGTGCGCCCAAGTTCGGGACGCTGGCACTCGTCATCGTCTTTGCGTCAATTGGCGTGCCTGGGCTCAATGGATTCATCGGTGAGTTCTTGTCGTTGCAGGGAGCCTGGTTAGCGCCACATCTCGGGTTCGGCTACATTAGTGGCGCCGTCTTAGGGATCGTGGTCTCTGCAGCCTACCTGTTACGCATGTTCCGCACGGTGTTCATGGGCGCAGTATCCACCACATCACCCGTGGCCGAAGCAAGTAAGAGTGAGTTAGCGGTATTAGGTGTATTGGTCATTGCGATGGTGGTAATCGGGTTGTACCCACAACTGATTCTGCAGAGCATGCAACCGAGCATCACCGCATTGGTGAGCGGCATAAGCCAGCCATAATGCACACGACTGGTAGTCGTGGTTGGAGTGGAGCAGAACGATATGGCGTTTCCAAGTATTGATTTCATGGTGATTATCCAGCTGGTCATCGTCTTGGCAGGAGCCACCATACTCCTCGTGGTAGACTTGTTTATTCCTGCTGGACGCAAACGGGTGACTGCGGTGTTGGCACTAGCGATTACCATTGCCGCGCTCGTTGCTGGAAACTATGCGACGACTGGCACTACCCTGTCCGCGATGGTCGGTTTTGGCGCAGTTGCACACGCAGTAAACACGGTCATCCTCGCAGCCACGGCCATCAGCATCTTGTTGGCGAGTGATGCACTGCCCAAACAGGGCATTGAGCGGAGCGAGACCTACGTGTTGATGCTATTGGCGACTGGTGGCATGTTGCTCTTGTCGCAGGGGACGAGCTTGGCCACACTCTTTCTCGGCTTGGAATTGCTGTCCATTGCGCTGTACGTGCTGACCGCTATCGCCTTCCCCAATGTGGCATCCGAAGAAGCAGGACTCAAGTACCTGATTGTAGGATCATTTGGTGCCGGCTTCTTGGTCTTTGGGATTGCCCTCACCTTTGGGGCAACAGGCACACTGATGCTCAGCCAAATTGCAGAAAACATCCCACAAAACGGCATTGAACGTGGGTACTTCTGGGTCGGTGTCAGCATGATGTTGGTCGGGTTTGGCTACAAAGTTTCACTCGTGCCCTTCCACATGTGGACACCAGACGTCTACCAGGGTGCGCCCACACCCATCACCGCATACATGTCGGTGGGGAGCAAGGTTGCCGGGTTCATCGCCATTGTGAGTGTGCTCCAGGTACTGGGCAACGAACTCATCACGATGCGCCCCGTACTTATGGCACTGAGCATTGCGACAATGTTGGTTGGGAGCATCGTGGCCATTAGCCAGCAGAGCCTCAAACGCATGTTGGCCTATTCCAGCATCAGCCACGCTGGCTTTGTAATGATGGCAATTCTGAATGGCACACCGGCCAGCATAGACGCAGCCATCTTTTACTTGACTGCCTACACAGTAACCAATCTGGCTGCATTTGCCGTCTTGATGGTGCTGGAAAACAACGATACTGATTTGACTATCGGCAATCTGAGTGGATTGTGGCAGCGTAACCCGGGGCTGAGTGCAGTCATGGCACTTGCCCTGTTGTCGCTCGCTGGTGTACCACCGACAGCCGGCTTTTTTGCCAAATTTTTGGTGATTAGCACGGCGTGGCAAAATGGTATTGCCTGGGTAGCAGTTGCTGCCGCACTTTCATCTGCGATTGGCGCATTCTTCTATGTGCGCTGTCTCATCCAGATGTTGAGTGGGCATAGCGACGTGGCACCAGCACGCATCCCCGTAAGTACGTTGATTGCAATCATCGTAGTGAGTGTTGCCATTGTGCTGGCAGGTCTGATGCCAGGGAGCGTCAATGCGGCACTGGCATTCGCGCAATAGACAGCCACGGCACCCACACGCTACTATTGACAATAATAATACGAGCACCCCCCGCATTGCATGAGCAATGCGGGGGGTGTGGGCTTAGATGAGTAGTGGTGGGTTATTTGGTGCCGTGCACGAGATAGACGTACGTGCCAGTGCCGGCAAATTTACGCAAATCAATCACACCAATCACCAACGTGGTCGTACCATGTTCGTAGGCACCGAGGAAGAATCCATCCTGAGCACCTGGTGTGCGTTGCCGAAATATCCAGCCATCGTTGCCGAGCGCCTTGTTGTAGTATTCGGTAATTTCCTCGAGGGTGCTACTACTCTGATAACTCTCCTCGATGATGGTTTCGGCTTTGATGGTGCCAACGATTAGCCCATCTTTCGCATCAGCTTTCCAACTAGTCACAACAGCTTGGACTGCCGGATCACTCACACTATTCCCGTCAACTTTGTTGTGTGGCGTAGGAATAGCCGGCGCACTACCACCACATGCGGTCAATACTGCCAATCCCAACACCAACAATCCCACGCGCCACAGATGCATCATGATGTTCCCCAAACACGCAAGCTAAAACCTAGTCGTATTATACCAACTTAGCGGTCTGCCGTCAGACGCATCACCACCACACCGTCACGGCTGTTCGCTTCGGCAAAGAGCGTCACAATCAACAACTGCGTGCCCAGACGATAGGTACGCAGTATGCGTTGCTCACGTGCTGGTAACGGTGTATCGAGAACCCAGCCACTTGCGACCGCCGCTTGGTCGTAGGCGCTGGCGACTTGGTCGAGGGGGCGCAACACGCGCACATACGTGATATCGCTGGTAATACGGTAGCCTTTGGCACGGAGCATGGCGTACATGTTGAGTTCGTAGGCATCCATGATTGCAGGGAGGCTCGAACTGTTGAGGACCTGATAACTGATGGCGTCAGTGGGATCCGGCACCGTGGCAGGCTGCGAGACCGCCGTACAATTCACCAACAGAAAACATGCTAGGATAACAAGATAGAGACGACGCATACCATGCACCTCGAGGAGCAATATGGATACCATTGATATTATCACGGATGGCGCATGTTCGGGCAACCCGGGGCGTGGGGGCTGGGCAGCCATCGTCGTCGTGGCTGGGCACACACACGAATACAGCGGTAGCGCACTCGATACAACTAACAACCGAATGGAACTGACTGCGGCCATCGAAGGATTGCGACATGCACCTGATACGGGGCAGATTACCATGGTTTGTGACAGCCAATACGTCATCAATGGGATTACCAAGTGGGTACACACATGGCAGCGCAACGAATGGCAGACACGCGACAAACAACCGGTTGAGAATCGTGACCTATGGGAACAGCTCGTCGCCGTGACATCATCACGGGTGCGCTGGCAGCATGTCAAAGGGCACAGCGGTCATGCGCTCAATGAACGAGCCAATACCCTCGCACAGCACCACGCCGGCTCTACGGCACGGCAACAACGGAGCACACCGGCACCCACAACAAGCACCACTGCGTTTCCATGCTATGTGAGTTATGTCAATAACACGGTAATGCGGCATGCCACATGGGCGGCATGCCAGCAAGCCGTGCACGGTGTTTCACATGCAAAATTCAAGAAAGTGGCATCCCCAGCAGAACTCGAACAACAGTTACACAAATGGGGTGTCTCCACGTAATTCATTCCTGCTCGTTGGGGAGGCGTTCGAGCCGGGCAAAACTGGCGATTAGGCGTTTTTCTCCTAACGCCTTGTCTGCGAAACGCACCACAACCTCGACGTCGTCGTCCACGACTTTGGCCTCCAACACGATGCCTTCACCGAAGCGCTGATGACGGACACGATCACCGACCTGCCATTGGGTATCACCACGGGGTGTACTGGTCGTGGAACGGGTCTGAAACGACGCCGCAGTTCCCCATCCCTGGTAGGCAGGGTTGCTGGCAGGAGCACGTGTCGGTGTAGAAGCTGGTGACGCACCGAGTGTGCTCAACAGGGTACTTGCAATAGGGCGCACAAAGCGTGATATGGTGGTCGGGTCGAAGCGCCCAAAGGTGAAGCGGCGCCGTGCCCGAGAGAGCGTGAGCGTTTTGCGGGCCCGGGTCACCCCCACATACAAAATCCGGCGCTCTTCTTCGATTTCGTGGGCATGTTCGTGGGTACGCCGATGCGGCAGGAGTTCGTCTTCGAGCCCCACCAAAAAAACGTGGTCGTATTCGAGCCCTTTCGCCTGATGCATGGTAATACAGACCACATGGTTGTCATCGTTGGCAAGCGCATCAACATCGGCAACCAAGGCGACTTCTTCGAGGAACTGGGTAAGTTGTTCGGGAATCGGCAACGCGTCATATTCGCCGGCCACTCGTTGCAGTTCGAGCACATTGTCGGCACGAGCATCACCGTCACTGTCACCGTACTCGTGGTGCAGGGCGGCTATATACTGCGTGTCATCCAAAATCGCTACAAAAGTGTGTGCGAGTGACTGCTGTGGGGCCATGTCAATCAGACGTTGCAGGCGCCCGCCAAACTGGAGCAGACGTTGTCGCGACACTCCCTTGAGGGCAGGGATGGCGTTGACATCTCGCGCCGCTGCACACAGTGCTGTATAAAACGAGCATTGTTGTTGTGTGGCCCAGCTCGTCACGTGTGCTTGGCTCGCATCGCCGATCCCTACGCTTGGGAAATTAATCGCCCGGAGCAGTGAAACATCGTCGTGGGGATTGGCCACCACACGGAGCCATGCCAGCATGTCTTTGATTTCACGCCGCTCATAGAAGCGCATGCCCCCCACCAACACATAGGGGATTTGCCGCCGCCCGAGTGCTTCTTCGAAGGGGCGACTCTGTGCATTGGTACGATACATGATGGCACAATCGCGATAGCGCACATTCCCTTGTTTGACCATGCGCTCAATCGCATCACAGACGCGTTGGGCTTCCTCATTTTGATCCGCATATTCGCGCCACACCACGGGGGCTCCATCGGGCTGAGTGGCGCGGAGTTCTTTGCGGTGGGGGCGTTCGGTGGCACCGTCAATCAGTGTTTGTGCGACATGCAAAATCGCCGCCGTGCTCCGGTAATTTTCGGCCAAAATGACGACGTGGGCATTGGGAAAATCACGGTCGAATCGGCGGATGTTGCGCACATCGGCGCCCCGCCACCCATAGATGGCTTGGTCGTCGTCACCCACCACAAACAGATTGTTGCTGCCACGTGCGAGATGCTTGACGATTTCATACTGGGCACGATTGGTATCCTGGTATTCGTCAACCAACACGTACTGGTAACGCGCATGAAAACGGCTGACTGCCGGCGAAACAAGCAGAGCGATTGCGCGGCCCAACAAATCGTCGAAATCAACGGCATTCGACTGATGGAGCAGGGCATCGTAGCGGTCAAAACAGCGTGCAATCATGTGTTGTTCAGGGCTACGGGCGATGGCCGCATAACTCTGCGGGCTATGCATGTTGTTTTTGGCATCAGAAATGGCAGACATCACGGCACGGGGCGACATGGTGCGTTCGGGGAGATGGAGTTCTTTCATGACACGCTTGATGAGGCGTTGCTGGTCATCATCATCGTAGATGACCCAGCCATCGGCCAAGCCGACCATACGCCCATCACGGCGCAACCAGCGGGCAGCCAGGCTATGAAAGGTGCCGATGTCCACGCGACTCGCCACATCGGCGCCTAGCAGATGGACCATGCGTTCCCGCATTTCACGAGCTGCCTTGTTGGTAAAGGTAACCGCCAAAATGTGCATGGGGGCAATGTGCTTGTGTTGAATCATGTAGGCGATACGATGCGTGAGTACCCGCGTCTTGCCACTCCCCGGTCCAGCCAACGCAAGCACCGGGCCATCGATGAGTTCGACAGCCCGGCGTTGTGATTCATTTAACCCGTCTAACAGTGGTGTTGTCATGGAGCCTATGAACTGCGAAAGATGAAGCCGATACGACCGAGTACGACTTGTGCACTATCGGGCAACAGCGTGGGTACGCCGGGGTCAATGCGCACACCGTTGACCCGGGTATGGTTGGTGGATTGCAAGTCGGTAATCATCCACTGCCCATCAACCACCGTCAAGCGCACATGGCGTCGGCTCACCCCACCACTTTCGGCACCATATGGGGTCAAATCAATTTCCGGGTGGACACCACTAATGGGGTCATCACGTCCGATGATGATTTCACGGCGACCCGTTGGCAACGGCACAATGGTTCCTGATTCGAGTTGGAGGCGCGCCGCTGGAGCCACCGGGTTGACGACCGGATTAACCACTGGTTCGGGTACAACCACCGGTGCTACCACGTCGTTGACGGGTGCGAGCACTGCTGCAGCCACAGGGGCGGCAGGCACCTGCGGTGCGGTGGGTGGCATCACGACGGGGGGCACATTCACCGCCGGCTGGCCAGGTGAACGTGGCAACATGACATCCACACCGAGCGTTTTGAGCTCGGCACGAATGTGTTCCTCGGTCTGGCGTGCATCAATGATTCCCTGAAGCACCGCACGTGGCGTTGCCGATGCAAAAGTACGCTGGAGTTGTTCAAATTGCTCGATGATTTCGAGTTGGCGTGCCAAGTCCTTTTGGAGGCGCTCAATGACTGCCGGGTCTACTTCGGGGAGCACGGGCAGATTGTCGAGCTCGCTTTGCGCCACTTGCAATTTTTCTTCGGCTTCGGCAATACCCATCAAAACAGCTTGTGGTGTGACTTCACGGAAGGCGCGATGCATTTGATCGAGCTGCTTGATGATATTGCGCTGGCGGGTCATTTCGTCTTCGAGCTCTTGGCGACGGCGTTTGATGGCCTGAACATCGCCAACTGGCCCTGCAGCAGGCGCAACGACACTCTCATCGGCTACATGTGCCGCCGTGATGGGTTCGTCGTCGCTGATGAGCACGGGAGCATCCACCACTTCAGGAGGAACGGGGACCGCAGCAACGTCGGGAGCCGGGCTTTCCGATGCATCATCGCTATTTTCGATGCGATATTCGATGGGACCAGACACGCTGGTGGGGGTCTGCTGGTGGAGTACATTCAAATCATTCGCCGTATCCGCGAACCCTTCTGCAGGAAGGTCAACAACCTGGAGCTCGGAACTCATCTGCGTGAGCGTGGGCATCCCCGCAGACATGGCCGTATTATTGGGCAATGTGTGGCCACAACTTTCACAGGTCGCTTCACCGGGAAGGACCACTGCCCCACATTGTGGGCAAGTCAAGGCTGGCACAATCGAGGGAACCGCGGGGGTTGCCTCGGTCGTTGGCACATCGAGACGGGCACCACAGTGCTCGCAGAAACGCACCTCTAGTTTATTCATCTCACCACACATGGGACACTTCATACGCATACCTCACTCACACAAAACGAACACTCGATGCCCTTATTCCTCACAACGAATCAAGACCACACTGATATTATCATCTCCACCAGCGTCATTGGCTGCTGCAATGAGTGCTTTAGCCCACGTCTCAGGTGTGCCTTTTTTGCGCAGAATTGCAGCCATTTCCGTGTCACGCACCATCTCCCACAAGCCATCGCTACAGAGTAACAACATGTCATTGGGACGCAAGCGTTCGACATCAATATCGGCGCGTACTTCTTCATCCACACCGAGTGAACGAAGCACACCGTTGCGTTGTGGATGCGTATAAATCTCATCTTCGCTGATGTGTTTCAGCTCTACGAGTTTCATCACTAGCGAATGATCGGTAGTAATACGGCGCAACTTGTTGTCGCGCCAGATATAGGTCCGGCTATCACCGATATTGGCGATGTAGGCCATATCACCCAAAATAAACGCCATCGTCAGTGTTGTGCCCATGTTGTTGCCGAGCCGGCGGGCCTCGGTCACCACACGTTGGTTGGCATACTGGATGCCATCGTCTATGGTTTGGACGATTTGCTCCACTTCGTTACCAAAGACGGGCACCGAGAGTTGCATGCTATTGGCGCCGACAATATGCTCACCAATCGCAGCCACCGTCAGCGCACTGGCGACTTCTCCTGCTGCATGGCCACCCATACCATCGGCCACCGCAAACAGCCCGACCGCATACGGCGTATTATCACGGACCCACTGCATGTGCACAGCAATCGTGCTGTCTTCGTTGCTTTGACGCTTCTGGCCGGTATCACTGAGTGCCGCACAGCGCAGATGCAAATTGCGTCGGGAGGCATACGGCTGAATCGCAGATTCGATGCGCACCAAACAGTCCGCATACGTGGTGATAATTTCTGAACGCACATCCGCGATGATGCCCAACAACGGATTCACATCGGCATCCGCAATGTCGAAGCGCCGCGTGATCCGTGGTTCATCCACATGTTGGTCAATCACATCAATGAGTTGCAACAGGGATGGGTGTTCGGGAGCAACTGTTTTGGTCAAGTACGGTGCAATACGCAACGATACAGTACCATCGTTGTGATAGACCACATCGGTTGCATTGAGTTGCCCAAGCGTATACCCGCATGCTGCAAGTTGTTGTGCCGATGCAATCAGGGCACGCGCAAGCATCAGGCTGTCATATGCGACCAAGGGGAGTAGAGTTTGGCCATCAACTGGTCGCGCCACACACACTGTGCCATTTGGGATGTCAAAGGAATCGTACATCACCGGCAGGCGCAACAACGCTAACTGAATTGTACTATCGTTCGTCAGATTCAGCAACAGCCCGGCTGGCGTCGTCTGGTGGAGTTCGGCTCGATAACGACGCGGTGAAAAGCGGGCACCACATGCGCCACAATAGTCATCGCCGTGTTCGCCGAGACGACTATCACACATCCAACAGCGCCGCCATGGTTCTTGGTCTACGACCCACAACGCAGCGTCATGTTGCTCTACAATGCTATATCGTGCTGGCATGGCAACAACTTTTGAACTAGCCATCCAAACCTCACGTATCGGAGTATGATGATTCATCGTACCATAACTCGATAGAACTACGAAAGTGTGTCGTATTACAGTGCGATAACACCTCGCTGATATCGCTTGTGTAATCTGTGTCACTTTCAATGGGCAATCTGACTTATACTATAGTTAACATTCTCATAACATGGTAGATCGTCATGAGTGATTCAGCGGTACAGGCCCGCCCAGACAGTATTCTGTTTAAATTGATGTTGACTGCCGTCCGGCCACACTGGCGTCCGTTTGCCATTGCACTCGTGTTGCTGTGTATTACTGCCGGATTAAATGTGGTGCCGCCAGCGTTGCTCCAATGGGCCATTGATGGACCAATCGCCAACGGAAATACCGAGGGGTTGTGGACCATTACCCTGCTGTATGGTGGCACAGCCGTACTGATGTTTATCATTCAATACATCTACAGCTATTTTTTGCAACAGGCCGGGCAACGTGCCCTAGCCGACCTGCGCACCGACCTCTTCAAGCGCATCATGTCCCAAGATCAAGCCTTCTTTCATCGCAATCCGGTGGGAGATTTGGTGACGCGCTTGACGAGTGACATAGACACACTGAGCGCCCTGCTCTCCACGAGTGCCGTCACGATTATCACCGAAGCCGCCACACTGGTGGTAACCACTATCGTCATGTTTAGCATCAACTGGCGACTAGCGTTGCTGGTACTTGTTGTCTTGCCAGCCCTCGTATGGGTCACCGGCTATTTTTCAGCACGCGTGCGTAGTTCATCAACTGGTGAACGTACCGCCTTGGCCAAAGTCAGTGCCTACCTCAACGAACAGCTCCAAGGCATCCCCGTACTACAAGTCTTTGGTGCACAAGCCGCAAGCACGCTACGCTTCGATGCCCTCAACAACGGCTATCGCCATGCGCTCATCGTGCTCCGACGCCATAGTGCGCTCTTTTTGATGGTCCAAGAATACCTGGCAGCCATCGGATTGGCGTTGCTGTTGTATGGTGGCGGGCAAGGGGTATTAGCAGGCTGGGCCACACTCGGCATGCTGGTGGCGTTTATTCAATATGCAGATCGCGCTTTCCAGCCAGTATTACGCCTTTCCGAACAGTACAACGCCGTACAGATTGCATTTGGCGCCGCAGATCGCATCCAACGCACCCTCGAAGAAGAGTCTCTCATCCAGGCACCCACACACCCGACCACACCGGTGACCCCGTTCCGTGGTGACGTGCGACTCGAGAATGTCCACTTCCACTATGTGGCCGACCAGCCCGTCCTCCGTGGCATTACCCTGCACATCCCCGCAGGGCAACGTGTGGCCATCGTAGGACCAACTGGCGCCGGGAAATCGAGCCTCATCGGGCTCCTCGCCCGCTGGTATGATCCACAACAGGGACGTATTTTGCTCGATGGCATTGATATTCGTCAGATGGAGCCAACCGCACTACGCGGACTCGTCTCCGTTATTCCCCAAGACCCGGTCACGTTTATGGGAGATATTACGTTTAATGTGCGCTTGTACCGTGAACAAGTAGCACAACAGACGATTGTGGCCGCCGCACACACCGCCAATGCAGCACCCTTCATCGAACGGCTCCCGGCTCAATATGCAGCCCCAGTAACACCCAACGGGGCGAATTTGTCCGCAGGAGAACGCCAACTCCTTGCCCTTGCACGAGCCATTGCCTTGCAACCACACGGAATATTGATCCTCGATGAAGCCACCAGCAGTATTGATACAACTACCGAATCTCTCGTCCAGGAAGCGCTCGAACGACTCTTCAAGGGGCGAACCAGTATTATCATTGCACACCGCCTCGCCACCGTGCGGAGCGCGGATCGCATCCTCGTGGTGCAAAAAGGGCTGATTGTCGAAGACGGCACCCATGAGCAACTCATCCAACAGCAGGGCGTATATGCCAAACTCTACGCACATCAGCTGATTGATACGGCGTGAGCCTCGTAAGACCAAACTACTCACACCACCAGCGTGCAATCTACTACTTTATATAGTAGTCGCACATGCTACACTGGAGTGTTGTAATGGGTGGGGGGAAAACCATGTTTATTGCGCGTCATGATTTGCTGTTCCAGAATGACGACCGCCTCAGTTATGGTGTGGCGGTATGTGACATTGATGGTGACGGGCAATTCGAATTTGTGGTGACTGGATTCGGCTATGCCAATTTAGCCTTGAAATGGAACGGACGTGGCTTGCTTGATACTGCAGATGCGGTCTTTGCCGATCAGCAACGACTGGCCATCGGCGTGGCAGCCGCAGACATAGACGGTGACGGTATCGAAGAGATCTATGTGGTCAACAACGACCCATTTGCAACCAACACACAGGCCAACGATCGGCTCTTTGCGCTACACGGTGGTCAGCGTGTGGATTTATTTGACCAGCCAGAAACACAGCTGATTGCGAATCGCAACACGGGAAAATCGGTGGTGGCCGTGGATCGTCACGGATTTGGCCGGTATTCGTTTGTGGTGGCCAATTACGGTGCGCTGATGCGCGTCTACGAGCTCGACGGGCAATGGCAACTCTGTGAAAATGCCCGGGGGGCGGGGGTCAATTATGCAGTAGGAGCCCGGGCACTTTGTGCGGCACCACTTTTTGGCAATGACGTGGATATCGTAGCCATCAACGAACGTGGTGCCAATCTGCTCTTCCGGAGCAACAGTGATGGCACGTTCCATGATGTTGCAGTCAGCATGGGTATTGCAGATAGGCACCAGCACGGTCGTGGTGTGGCCCTCTTTGATGCCAACGACGACGGCGCTCTCGATCTGGTATGTGCCAATTGGGAGGGGCCGCATCGGCTGTGGATGCGCACACCTGAAACGTCGTTTTTCGATTATGCTCCACATGTCATGGCCACCCCTGGGCGAGTGCGCACCGTGATTGCCGCAGATTTCGACAATGACGGGAATCCGGAGATTTTTTTCAACGTGTTTGGCAGTGAAAATCGCCTATTTGGGCGACGCAACTTCGAGTGGGTCGAGCTCGATATCGGTGACGCACGTGAAGCAGACGGGCTGGGAACGGGAGCTGCCATTGCTGACATTGATGGTGATGGTCGCCTCGAGTTACTGATTGCACACGGCGAAACGGCACCACAGCCGTTAAGTTTTTATCAGGTGCCTGCCAACAACAACCACTGGTTACGCGTACGCCCATTAACACGGGCAGGGGCACCAGCACGTGGGGCCTTGGTAACGATTAGTTATGCGCGGAAGAAGGTGGCGCGTGTGATTGATGGCGGGAGTGGGTATTTGTGTCAAATGGAGCCAGTGGCACATTTTGGCTTGGGCACGCACACCAGCATAGATGCACTCACCATTCAATGGCCGAGTGGTGCCACGTCCATCATCCGTCATCCCCAGGTTGATCAGCTCCTCGTCATTCCCCACCCGGCAGTAGACGACGACCAGATTTTGTAGGAGGAGAGATGAGCACGCCATCCAGCAATGAATTCAGCGCCGAGGAACGCGCCGTACTTGCACCATTTGTGACCGATCTCGACGCACCCATCTTCGGGTTGCGCAACCTCCCCGAAGTCGTCAAAGGGGCACTTTTTTCGCGCTATAGTCGCAGTGAAAAAAGTATCCGCCGCATCCTGCTCGACGAATTTATCAATCTGCCCGAATCAGGCTTTGCAGCACTCGTTGCAAATGTGCAATCTGCGGGTATGGAACAACTGGTGGCGGTAAGCCAAGCAGAAGCGTTCTATGACCGCGTCCTCGTCGGATATGGCGACGATTCCGTGGCCGAACTGGGGGGCGCCCATGTTGCCTGTGAAGACATCAGCAATGTGGCAGCCAAACTCATCGAGGATGCCCGCATTGGACTCAGCCCACTCGAAAAATCCACGCGCTACGTGAATTTCAGTCAGAAAATCAACGGGCAATACCGTTACGTGCGTGAACAACGCATCATGCAATCGCGCTGGGCATCGGCATACGAAGCCGCCATGGATGGGTTGTTTGATACCTACGTGCAACTCCTCGAACCAACCATTGTATGGGTGCGTGCACGCACCCCCCGGGATGCGCAAACGAGTGAGCGGGCCTACAATTCGGCCACCCGTGCCAAGGCATTTGACCTACTCCGTGGGCTACTGCCGATGGCGACGCGTACCAATGTGGGGGTCTTTGCCAACGGTCGCGCCTTTGAATACCTGATTACGCGGCTGGGTTCATACGATTTCGCCGAACTACACCAGGTTAGCGACCACCTCCAACAGGCACTCGACCAGCTCATCCCGTCGTTTGTGAAACGTGCCAAAACACCACGTGGTGCCGCCATGCGCAACTACCTGGCAGGAATACGCCAGAATCTAGCCACCGCGGCCAGCACACTCGCCAAACCCGCAGCAACAGATGCAACACCTCAAGTCACGTTGGTCGCATACGACACAGATGCCATGATACGGGTCGCGAGTGCCGCCCTATACCCGCATACCACGCTCCCATTGGCCGACGTTGTGGCACATGTGACCCAGCTCCCACACGATGCCCGTGTGGCACTCATCACCATGGCTGCCGGGGAGCGGAGTGTGCGCTTCCACAAACCAGGACGGGCCTTTGAAGAAACCTACTACACGTTCGACATTATTGCGGACATTGGTGCGTATCGCGACCTGCAACGCCATCGCATGCTCACACAAACGCGCCAACCCTTTGGCGTGGATTTAGGCTACATGGTGCCAGCCGAACTACGCGACGCTGGGCTGGATGGCGCCTACTGCGCGGCCATCGAGCATGCCAGTGCATTTGTGCGGCAATGCCACGCAGATGTCGGTGAAGCTAGCCAATATGCGGTGCCGATGGCATGCCTGATGCGCTGGAGTGTGACGCTCAACCTGCGTGAAGCCTACCATTTGTGTGAACTGCGCTCGAGCCCACAAGGACATCCCACTTATCGCGCCGTGGCACAACAGATCTATCACGCCATTCATGCGGTTCACCCCGAATTAGTGGCTGCCATGCAGTTTGTAGACCTCAACAACTACGAGCTCGAGCGCCTCGACAGCGAACGCAGACTCGACAAAAAACTCGGCCTGCAGTAGACGACACACACAATCCCCCCATCACATTACTGTGGTGGGGGGGATTGCGTGGCTTGTGGCAATTACGCGTCGGTGTCGTCGCCGTCATCGCTGTCGTCTGCGTCATGCGCTGACAAAAAGATGCAGTCGCTGGCGCGGACGGTAGTGCGGTACATGCGCTTGCCGGATTCTTTGTCTTCCCATGAGCGCGTCACCACCGATCCGGTAACCAATACGCGGCTCCCCTGGCGCAATGCCTTGTCGCAGCGTTCGGCCAAGCGATCCCATGCCTCCACATTCAACCATTCCGTCTCGTACTGTGGTTCGCCGTTGGTGCGGCCGGCCATGCGCTTGGTGCCGACGCTAAACGTGCAGACCTTGCCATCCTTGCCTACCGCCTTGATTTCCGGGTTTTGTCCCAGCCAGCCAATCATTTCGATCCGATTGAGTGTGCCACGAATTGAACGCATCTCATACCTCCTCTTTGCTGATGTCGTATCTTTCACAGATGCGAAAGACACTCTACCACCGCTGTACGGTTGCAAAAAGGTACGCACACTATTTACGCGGTCGTGGACGCTCGTTGCGCAGGAATGCCAATAGCTGTGTGGCCTCGCCGTAGGTGAGTTCGGCTAATGGCACGTCAATATTGAGATGGTGACGAATCGCCTCCGCAATATCGGTTTGACTACTCGTCACCACACGCTGAATCATGTCGTATTGCCCCTTGTTGATGGGACCTTCGTCCCGCTGTTGTTCATCAAACAGTTTGCGCAGATGTTCGATGAGCGTGGATGCTTGGCGACGTGTAAGTTGCGTGATATCGAGGCGGCGCTCTGTCAGATAGGTGGCAAGCTGTGCTGCGTCCCAGCCCAATACGCGTTGCAGGTTATCAATGGTACGCAGTTGTGACGGCAGTACGGCTCGTTCTCTATCACTCCCATAGGCGTCACGTAACTCGCTGATTTGTGCTTCGACCGCTTCGCGTTGTTGCGTGTAGACGCGCCACCCAAAGGCGACTGCAGCTTGGATATCGGCATCACTGGCATCACTGGCCAACGTGATGCTTTCTTCGATGGTCACGTAGTCTTCACCGATTTTGAGGGCAGCACGCAACGTACGCGTCACACTCGACGCAGGATGGGTGGAATCGGGCATAGTTGGAACCTTTCTAGCGAATCGGCATCTGCTCGAGATCAATAACCGCCCCAGAAAATGGCGCAGCATCGTCACTGGCAAAAAAGAGAATCGCACTGGCAATATCATGGGGATCAAGGAGTTTGCCCGTGGGGCGGGTTTGACCGGCACGTACAGCCCAGTCTTCACCATTACCCAGGCGCACCTGTAACTGGTGTTCGCCATCGCTGTGCGTCCAGCCCACATTGAGCACCTGCACGCGGATGCCTTCGGCACGGTGCGCCGCAGCGAGATTGCGCGACAGGGTGACCAATGCGCCTTTACTCGTCGCATAGGCGAGCAAATTGGGCGCTCCCACATACGCATTCAACGAGCCAATATTGAGCACCACTGCGCCATGTGGATTTGCCCGCAAGTAGGGCAAGGCCTGGCGGATAATCAGCATGGGTGCCCGTACATTGATGGCCATCATGCGATCAAAAAAGAGGGCATCGGTAGTTTCAAGGGTGCTCCGTGCCACCGAAGCCGCGTTGTTGATGATAATATCAATGCGCCCCACCGCAGCAATAGCCGCATCCACGAATTGGCTCGGCGCATGCGCATCTGCCAGGTCAACATTCACGTAATGCGCCCGGCCATGACTCGCAGCAACCATCGCAGTCGCAACCGCATCGTCAAAGCCACAAAAAACGACGGTGCCACCTTCGTCTAGCATTCGCTGGGCGGTTACCCGCCCGATGCCACTCGTTGCCCCACTAATTAAGGCAACTTTGTTTGCAAAACGCTGCATCATCCCACTCCCATTCTGGAGAACCACGATACGTCTATTGTATATGCGATGCACCATTGTACTATCAGGCATAACTCTGCTGTACACCACCTGCATGTATACAAAAGCTGATGCATTGACGACGCCATGAGCATGGTATAATAGACTATATTTCAACTGTCATTAAGGAGCTGACGCATGAAGCTCACCTGTCTGCAAGAGAATCTCAAACGTGGTCTTTCCATTGTCGGGCATGCAGTTGCCGGCAAAAGCACGTTGCCGGTCCTTTCCAACATTTTGTTGGCGACGGACAACGGTCGGCTGAAACTGGCAGCCACCAACCTCGAATTGGGCATCACCTGCTGGATTGGCTCGAAAATTGACCGCGAGGGTGCTGTCACAATTCCAGCTAAGCTGATGAGCGATCTAGTGGGAAGCCTGCCCAACGACCGCATCGTCCTCGAGCTTGATTCTGCGTCACAAAGTGTCAAGGTCTCATGTGCCCGCTACGAAAACAACATTAACGGCATTGACGCCGAAGAATTCCCGGCGTTGCCAACGCTCGACGAGCGCGAGCCGATTGCCGTCTTTGCCTGTGAAATCCTGCGTGAAGCCATTGACCAAATCGCCTTTGCTGCTGCCACCGACGATTCACGCCCCGTGTTGACCGGTGTGTTGGTGCGCTTGCGCGACAACCAATGCACGTTGGCATCAGCGGACGGGTTCCGGTTAGCACAGCGTGCCATTCAGTTGGCGACACCCGTCAAAGAAGCCGTCGAAATCATCATCCCCGCCCGGGCATTGACTGAGCTTTCACGCATCATTGCCGGCAGCGAGGGCCACGTGGCCATGACCATCACTGCTGGTGGCGGGCAAGTGCTCTTCCACACCGAAGACATCGATTTGGTGACGCGTGTTATCGAAGGCAAATACCCCGACATCGAGCGCGTCATCCCCCACGATAGTAGCACACGCACCGTGGTTGACACCGCCGAGCTGGCCAAAGCCGTCAAAATCGCCTCGCTCTTTGCAAGCGCCTCAGCGAGCATTGTGCGCTTGACGATTGAGCCCGGCAATGACAACGGACCAGGGCGCATCCACATCGCTGCCAATGCAGCCGAAGTGGGCAACAACAGTGGTGTCGTGGATGGCAGCATCAGCGGTGAAGGCAACAAAATCGCCCTCAACGTCAAATATCTACAGGATGCCATCAATGCCATTAAAACGGCCCAAGTATCTATCGAGACGAAAACAGAGCAAAACCCTGCCGTCTTCCGCCCTGTGGGTGTCGACGGCTATATCCACATCGTCATGCCGATGATGGTGCGCTAAAGGAACGTTATCCATGACGGAAGCCAAACGCGCCCTCGCCATTGGTGCTCACCCCGACGACGCCGAATTCGGTGCCGGTGGTACATTGGCACGCCTCGCACGTGAGGGATGGGAAGTCACCTATATCGTCGTCACCAACGGCAACAAAGGCACCCACGATCGTACCCTCAGTCCTTTTGATTTGTCAGCTGCGCGTGAAATCGAACAACGCAAGGCGCTCGATATACTCGGTGGCAACACGCGTGCCATTCACCTGCGCTACAACGACGGCGAGCTCGAAGCCTCTGCCGCCCTGCGCCTCGAAATGGCACTCTATATCCGCGTGCTCAAGCCCAATTTGGTCTTTAGCCACGACCCGTGGAAGCAGTACATGTGGCATCCCGACCACCGTGCTGTCGGCTTTGCGGTCATTGACGGCTTGGTGTCTGCCCGTGACCACTTGTTTGTGCCAGGCATGATGCAGGTCGGCATCGACCTGTGGCGCCCCGAGACACTCTACCTGTGGGCGGCCGAACAACCCGACCACTTCGAAGACATCACCAGCACACTCGACACCAAAATCGCCGCGTTACGCGAACATCATACCCAACTCGACAACGCCAAGGGCTGGGAAGAACGTGTACGCACCCGCGCCGCAGAAGTAGGTGCCCCACATGGGTTCGCCGCCGGCGAAGGCTTCAAAAAGATGATCGTGTAGCACACGCTACACGATCTCAATATCGCTGTCCAACCATACTAAATCGGGGCGCGTCTCTTCGATAAAGCGAAAGACGGCCTCGATTTGGTGTTGGGCGTGGTCGGCACGCGTTGACACGGCCGCAAATCCGAGCATGGTGCGACCATGGATGTCGTGGTCGCCGACTTCGGCCACTGCCACGTTGTAGCGTGCTTTGATGCGCTCCGTCAACGATTTGACAACGGAGCGTTTTTCTTTCAATGAAAACACGACGGGTAAATGCAGTGATGCCGTTCCAATGGCCACAATCATTAGTTCCAACTCCACGGCACACGAAACGGCGTCGTAGGCGCAACCAGGGGGAGTGTATTGCGTTCGGCACGCAATGCGATAATCATGCTCCGCAAGCGCTGAGCGGCACTACTTTCCAACCAAAGCTGTTTGCGTTCGTTGTCCACCTGCATCAAATGCGCAAGTTGCCAACTCAGTGCGATATCATCTTCGACCAGGGTGGGCGCATCAGCGGGTTGCTGACTAGCACGCTGCATGGCTCGCCAGTAGCGTTCGTGCATTTGGCGCAACGCGAATGCAGCCGCTTTGGCAGCAGGAGTATGTGTATCGGGGATACTGCGGGCAGTAGCCACCAAATACGGCGCACGCTGGGTGAGTCCGGTAATCTGGATGCGCCGGCCACCATGGCACTGTAATCCGTAGCGCCCATCGTCGAAGCGCACATGTTCGTCAACGATTGCCTCTGTGGCAATCAGGTGGGGCAAGTATTCCGGGTATTCGTCGTCATCATCATCTGGGAACTCGGCCAGGTAGTCGCACATCTGTTGCATGGTCACCAAATCCGCACTGTGGGTGGCACTATGTTGCACCAGCACCACCGCAAACGTGCTGCGCTGTGCCAAACACTCTGCAACCATGGCGCGATAGCGCGCTTCGAAGACGTGCAACGTGAGTGGCGCATTGGGCATCAAGACCAACGGCAAGGGAAACAACGGCAAAGACAACACATCACCAGACACGACACACCAATCCTTTGAGGTATTCACCCTCGGGAAAACTCAACAGCACCGGATGATCGGGTGACTGCGTATGCCGCTCGATAATCTGCACATCACGCTGTGCGTCAAGCGCCGCCCCAAAGATGACCTTTTGAAACAAATCGGCCGACACCAACCCCGAACACGAATACGTGGCCAAAATACCCCCTGGGCGCAACAGTTTGAGCGCCAGCAGATTGATATCTTTGTAACCGTGCGTGGCACGTTCTACCTGCGCCTGTGAATGCGCAAACTTGGGTGGATCAAGCACAATCATATCAAAACGGCGCTCTTGGTCGCGGTAGACGCGCAACAACTTGAAGACATCGGCTTCTACGATTTCGTGGGGCGTTGTGGCAACACCATTGATGCCCATGTCGTGCTGTAGGGCCACAAGTGCAGGCGCACTGCTATCCACGGCCACCACCGATGCCGCACCACCACGGGCCAATGCCACACTGAATCCCCCGTTGTAGCAAAAACAGTCCAACACGTCAGCACCTTCGGCATATGCTGCCAGTGACACACGATTGATGACTTGGTCGAGATAGCCACCCGTCTTTTGGCCACCCGTCAAATCCACCGTCTCACGGAGCCCAGTGGGATGCGTGACCGTGATGGGGGCATCCGGTGCACTCCCCCACAACAACCCGGCACTCGGCACCAGCCCCTCAAGGGCACGCATATCGTCGTCACTGCGGTCAATGATGCCTTTGGGGCGCAACACATCAACGAGCACATCAACAATCATTTGCCGACGCCGATCAATCCCCATCGACAAGAGCTGAACCACCACGTAGTCGCCGTAGCGATCCACAATCAAGCCGGGGATACCGTCAGATTCACCGTGGACGATGCGCATGGCGTTGGCATCGGTATAGGCGGGTAAGCGCATACGAAGTTCGAGTGCCTGACATATGCGTTGATGGAAAAAGAGCGTATCAATGCGGGCTTCGGGATGCCACGTCAAAATACGCGCCCGAATCTGCGAATGTGCACTCCACAGGGCACGCGCCTGCCACTGTCCGTCGTCACTGTAGACGTCAACTTCGTCGGCATGTGGTGGGGCACTCTGGGCAATCGCCCCCGAAAAAATCCACGGATGACGGTTGCGAATGGCGCGCTCAC
>CAZMWB010000038.1:0-28285 GCA_964569955.1 uncultured Klebsiella sp.
TGCGTGGTTTGGTGTTGAGCGAATCAAGGACAGTAAACTTGGTCTCGAGTGCTTTCAGTTTGGCAACCTGTGACGAGGTGTCGTTGATATTGCCAAAGACGATGGCCTGTGATGGACACGCCTGCTGACATGCGGTCACGACTTCGCCGTCTTGGATAACACGATCCTCGCGTGTGGCATCGATACGTGCTTCGTTGATGCGTTGTAGACAGTAGTTGCACTTTTCCATCACACCACGTACACGCACCGTGACATCCGGGTTGCGCTGCAGTTTGAGCGAGGGGGTCTCTTCGTCTGCATACTGGAAAAAGTTGAAGCGACGCACTTTGTATGGACAGTTGTTTGAGCAGTATTTGGTACCCACACAGCGGTTGTACACCATGTTGTTGATACCTTCAGAATCGTGTACCGTAGCTGCCACTGGGCAGACGATTTCACACGGTGCATGTTCACACTGCATACATGCAATCGGCTGTTGGTAGATGGTGGGATTGCTACTGTCACCACTAAAGTAGGTGTCAATGCGGATCCACTGCATCTCGCGCCCACGCCAGATTTCTTCTTTCCCTACGACGGGAATGTTGTTTTCTGCTTGGCAGGCAACTACACACGCATTACAACCGTTACATGCGTTCAAATCAATCGTCATCCCCCACTGATACCCCTTCGAGTAGTCGTATGCGGGGAAGAGTGAGTAGATCTCATGCTTCTTGTGCTTGACACCGGCCTTCTTCTCTTCGAGGTACTCTGCCAATGTTTTCGCATGCAGAATGTCGAAGTCGCGGCCTTCCAGGTTGTAGTGCGATTGGGTCGTGGCGAGTTTGTAGGTTTTGTCGGTTTTGCTCACGGTTACACCGTTGGCTACCCACATGGCATCACTGCTACGCAGTGCGTAGCTGTTGAATCCGACGCCGTTGCCGACTTTACCTGCTTGGGTGCGCCCAAACCCGAGATGCACGACGACCGTGTCATTGGCTTGTCCGGGCACCACGTTGATGGGCGCCTCCACACTGCGACCGTTGATCGTCAATGTGACCACATCCTCGGTCTTGACACCCAATTTGCTGGCCGTCTCTGGGCTGACCTGGGCGCTGTTGTCCCATACCAGCTTACTGAATGGCTTGGGTACTTCCTGGAGCCAGCCGTTGTTGGCGGCGGAACCGTCGCGCAACGATGGGTCGGCACGGAAGATGAGCTCTAGACCGTCACTGCTGGCACCGGCGGCTGCACTGACTGTCCCAAGTGTGACTGGCGTGCTGCCAATTGCACTTGCGCCTGCCACGATACCATCATGCAGAGCGGTTTGCCACGCTTTGTCGAAGGTGAAACCGTCGAGACCAAGTTGCGCCTGCCAATGACCTTTGACTGTATCATGGGCTGACACACGCTTGCCTGTGAGTGCATTGAGCACTTCGCTGAGGTGCTTGCCATCGTAGAGTGGAGCAATGAGTGGCTGTTGCAATGACACGACACCGTTGTAGGCACGGGTATCGCCCCAGCTTTCGAGGTAGTGGGTGGCATGGATATGCCATGTGGCCGCAGCTGCTGTTTCGTCGTTGTAGAGCCCAAGATGCACCACAGTGGGGACTTTCTTGAGTGCCTCTGCCATGTTGAGATCTGCAGGAGCCGAGTAGACCACATTGACATCTGCTATTACGAGCATGCTTACTGCACCCGCATTAATTTCATCAACGAGTGCCTTGAGTGATACGGCACCGGTATCTGCGTCAATGATGGGAGCAGTGTAGTTGACCGTGCTTCCCACATTGGCGAGCGCTGCATTGATGGCGTGTACCAGTGCATGGACGGCGGCTGGTTGGGTTTCGCCAGCAATTACCACCGACTTGCCTGTAGCAGCTTGCAGATCTGCGACTGCCGTAGCGACCCATTTCTGTGTTGCTTCGGGGAGTGTGGGTGCGGCCACACTGACGCCTACTGCCGCAGCAATGGCTTGTGTCACAGCCGCAATGTCACCTGATTTCACCGCCAAACGATGGTCTGCTAGCGCCCCTGTGTTGCTGGGGGTTGGCTCGGCCACGTAGATGCGACTCATCACCGGCTCGTCACTGGTGATACGGCGCTTGCTGGCAACATCCTGTGCATAACGAATTGATGTGGCTGAGCCGTGGGTAAAGTCGCTGTCGAGTGCTACGACCACATCCGCCTTGTCAAAGGCATAAATGGTGTTGACCGCACTGCCGAATGCGGCTTGAGCGCCAGCACGCGTGTTGTCGCCACTCAAGGCGTCGTACTGGTACCACTTGGCACCCGCACTAACAACCTCTTGTATTGTGGCAACCAATGACGGTGATGCGGTTGGCTCGGTCAGGATGCGTAGCCCACTCCCGGCTTGCGCATAGGCGCTCCCCAGTGCGGTGAATGCATCCTCCCAGCTGGCAGGTTGACCCGCCTTGAGAATCTGTTGTGAGCGATCGGGGTCGTACATGGTCAGCACGGATGCCTGAATCCACGCATCACTGCTGCCACGACTAGCGGGGTGGAAGGCGTTGCCTTCGACTTTGGTCGGACGACCTTCATGACTTTCGGCCAACAACCCGATGCCGTACCCCTGTACGGTCATGCTCGTCGCAAAGTAGAGCGACCGGCCGGGGATGACTTGCTCCGGTTGGCGCACGTACGGGACGATTTTTTCTTGTGGTTGTTTGAGGGCAAACTGACAGCCAACAAGGCTGGAGAGTGCCATTGATGCCCCCATTAGCTTGAGGAACGAACGGCGACTAACTGGGTCGCGCAATTCGGCGGCCTCGCGGGGGAACTCGCGCTCGAGCCGGGCACGGAACTCTGCTGATTGTGACAGCTCTTCGAGGCTACGCCAGTAGCTCTGTCCGCTGCTCCCTTGGATGTCGAGTGATTCTTTGCTCATGTCTGCTGTGTCTCGCTCTATCGGTGACAAATCGAACAGTTGGTGAGCTGATACGATGAACGGATCCCGTACTGCTCTTTCAGCTTCAACCCTTGGGCGATTTGATCCGCAGGCGGCTGCCATGCCGTGTTGTAGATTTCAGACTGCGGGCGCAAGAATTGCTCTGGGTTGCGATGACAATTCAAACACCAATTCATGTAGAGGGCTTCGGTCTTGTACACCACTGCCATGGTGGCAATGTTGCCGTGACACGTCGAACAGCCCACGCCTTTGTCAACGTGGATGCTGTGGTTGAAATACACGAACTTGGGCAAGTCGTGCACCTTGTTCCACTGGACGGGCATGTTCTCTGCATAACTGGTGCGGATAAATTCCAACTTCGGACTCTGTGGTAACACCTGTGAATGACATCCCATACACGTTTCTGTGGGTGGAATGTTGGCCGACGACGATACTTCTACTGCGGTGTGGCAGTAGCGACAGTCCATCTTGAGGCCGCCGATGTGCAGTTGATGACTAAAGCCACCACCTGGTTGCACGACTGCATGTGCCGGTCCGACGTCGCGTATCCAGTCGGACCGCGTGTAGTACCACCAAGCCGCACTGAGCAAGGCGAGTACCAACGGGATACCAACAAAGATACTCAACCTGGCGATTGTGTTCGCTCGCCGAGTAAATACCTGAGCCATCTGGTCCCTTTCTACACTCCGATGGTGCTCCGCCACAATCAGTCACTGCAACATGATTGATTGTGTGAGCGCACCGACCTGTACTACTCCATACGCATCCGGCGTATGAATTAGATGTATCACGCCACATGAAACCCGTGTCAGACAGGGGTAGTGCCAAGGATACACCTGATGCTACATACGTCTTCGTTTATTTTATCACAATTTAAAATTGGCTGAGAAGACAAAACCAACATAAATTGGTTTCGTCTTCTCGATTTCCTTGCCTAAAATGTTGTCGTCAGGTGCTGTGTTTGACCTGTTTCTGCGGCGCGCAAGCCAGCCTCGATGATTTCGATGACATGGCGTGCATGCTCGGCTGAACCCACCGCTGGTGCTCCACCGCGCACCCAATCAATGAGTTGCATGATGTCTTCGTAGACGTGATGCTCATCAATGTCGCGATGCGCCCCACTCACATGAGGCAGAATCCACTGATTCCCTGCCCAGCGCCCATGGGGATGGGTATCCGCAATGGCACTCCCCGGATAGTCAAAGAGTTGCCCGTTGAGTTTCAACCCAACAATGTTGCCTTTGGTGCCGAAATAGCTTCCACTGAACCCTTCGCTCACGCTTCCAGCTGGTGTTCCATAGGCCATTGCAAAGACGTTATTACCAAAATCAATCAGAATTAACGTGTTGTCATCGGCGTCGCACGGCACCATCTGCCCACGAAACTCGCGGAACGGCAAGCGCACTCCGGACATGGCAGTGACTCGTTTGGCTGCCCCCAAAATGCCCGTCAGTCCATGCAGGGCGTAGACGGTCATGTCGTAGAGCGGGCCACCCCCCGGTTTGCGATAGTACCACGACGGATCAATGTTGGTAAGCGGATCATTGCCGGTGCGATATACTTCGTTTTCGTGATAGCGCCCAAATGATGCCCCACACACCGCCCAGCACAAATCACCGATGACGCCGTCACTCAACATCTGTTTGATAGCCTGGTTGTGTGGACGATTCATCTCTCCCGGGGAAGCAACGAGTTTCACCCCTTTTTGGGCTGCGAGTTCAATTAATTCGGTGGCTTCGGCACTCGTGGTGGTCATCGTCTTGTTGAAGTGCACATGTTTGCCTGCCAGGATGGCGGCTTTGCCTTGGGCGTAGTGCATTCCAATCGGGGTTGCAAGTGATATGACATCCACATCGGCCTGTGCCAAAAATGTCTCGTAGTCGGTAAATGCCTGTGGAATGGAGAACTTTTCTGCAGCGGCGTCGGCACGACCTGGTGCCGGATCACAGACTGCTTGCAGAGTAACAGGCGTTGCAATGCTCAGATGTGGCATGATGCCACGTTGTGCCACACTTCCTGCCCCGACGACGCCAACTTTGGTGGTTGCCATACAATACTCCTTTGCATACGATGGAGCCGTTGCTCCCCGTCTATTGCACTCCAATATCAGTGTGTAAACGTGGTTGTGAGGTGTTGCGTTTGCCCCGTCGTCGCTGCCCGGTAGCCGGCTTCGATGATTTCGATGACGTGGCGGGCATGTTCGGCATGTGCCACCGCCGGCACTCCTTCGCGTATCCACATGATGAGTTGCATGATATCAGTGAAGACGTGCTGTTCGGGAATAGATCGGTGCGCCTCACTGATGTGCGGCAAAATCCACTGGTTACCACCCCAGCGTCCATCGGGATGGGTATCTGCGACATCACTCCCTGGGTACGAGAATGGCTGATTGTTGAGCTCGAGCCCGATGATTTGTCCCTTGGTGCCAAAAAAACTACAGCTGTCATCTTCGCTGATGGCACCAGCAGGTGTGCCGTAGGCCATCGCAAAGACGTTGTTGCCAAAATCAATCAGCATCAAGGTATTATCATCGGCATCACATGGCAGCATTTGTCCGCGAAACTCGCGGAACGGTAGCCGTACCCCTGACATGGCTGTGACCCGTTTGGCTGCCCCTAAAATACCAGTCAGCCCATGCAATGCGTAGACGGTCATGTCGTAGAGCGGACCACCACCCGGTTTGCGGTAATACCACGATGGATCAATGTTGGTCAGCGGATCATTGCCAGTACGGTAGACTTCGTTTTCGTGATAGCGCCCAAATGATGCCCCACACACTGCCCAACACAAGTCGCCGATTACACCGTCACCGAGCATCTGTTTGATGGCCTGGTTGTGCGGGCGATTCATCTCCCCCGGTGAGGCCACAATTTTCACCCCTTTTTGGGCGGCGAGTTCGATTAATTCGGTGGCTTCGGCACTCGTGGTAGTCATCGTCTTGTTGAAGTGCACGTGCTTGCCCGCCAATATGGCCGCTTTGCCTTGGGCATAGTGCATTCCAATCGGGGTTGCGAGTGATATGACATCTACATCGGCCTGAGCCAAAAAGGTTTCGTAGTCGGTAAACGTTTGTGCAATGGCGTATTGCGCGGCAGCAGCAACTGCACGCCCAGGTGCAGGGTCGCAGATGGCATGGAGTGTGGCATGCTCGCGTACATCAGCCATATTCAGATGCGGCAAAATACCTCGTTGTGCGACACTTCCAGCACCCACAATGCCTACTTTGGTCGTTGCCATGTTTCCTCCTCCACTGCAATGTGCGTCCCACAGATACTACACCGTATTTGTGTTGATTGATAGACATAACAAATATTTACATAGTGCAAGGACACCGTGATTATACACGAGTGATGTGTGCAATGGTTTTCAGATATAATGGAACAAGAAGTGAATGCTTGCCGGAATAGCAGTGATGACTCGTACGCGACCAACAAATCGCACAACCCCTACCACCAATGAAACCCACCAACTGGTTGCACGGAGTACCATCCTGCTCTGGTTTGTGCTGGTCGGTTTTGCCTGGTTGGGTGGCTTCATTTCCCTTGCCAACGGCGTTTGGTCGCGCGTAGATCAGCCCACACAAATCCTTGTTGCAGGAATATCGTTCATCATCGGCTTGCTCACTTTTGTACCACTCGAGTACTACTTTCGTATCCACGGTTTTGCGGTTCGTGGCATCGTTGGTTTACTCTTGGTCGTACAAATCGTGTTGTACGTGCCTGCGCCGACTGCATCGTTGTTGTGGTTGCCCGATGTGCCGGTCTACATTCTCGTATGTTTGACCATCTACTGGTTCGTGTCGAGTATCAGTTTGCCGTTGACCTTTGCGGTTGGCAAGGTGGCATTTGCACGGCGTGCTCAACGCTATGACGTGCGGCGTGCCTGGCGTCAGGCGCGTGAACTCGCGGTACTTTGCGTCGGATTATTCGGGTTATTCGGATTACGTGCGCTCATTCCACTGTTGGTGGTGCCGTGGATTCTCATGGTCATTATCACCGAAGTGATTTTTCTTTCGTTTATTGAACCACCGATGACACGCTAAATCGGCTATGGAGGTTAGAAATGTTTCGCATCGCAATTATCGGTATGGGCTTGATTGGGACGTCGCTCGGGCAGGCAATCCGTGCCGCAAATGATAAAACAGCCCCCATGGGGGCCGTGGAAGTCGTCGGATACGACACGAATACTGCACATCTCAAGGAAGCACGGGCACGTTTGGCCATTGACAAGATGGTTTCGTCCATTGCGGATGCAGTCAAAGATGCCCACCTAGTCGTAGTCGCCGTGCCTGCACAACTCATCCCGCACGTCTTTACGCAGATGGCACCGCACCTGCAAACAGGAGTGGTTGTTACTGATGTGACCAGCACCAAGGAAGTCATTGCCAAGTGGGCAGCTGAGTTGTTGCCTGCGAGTACGTTTTTTGTGGGTGGGCACCCCATGGCTGGGCGTGAGACGAGTGGCCCGTCCTCGGCGAAGGTGGATTTATTCAAAGGAGCCATGTACTGTCTTTGTCCCACTGCCAACACCCCCGGCGAAGCGATTGCAGTCTGCGAAGCACTCGTCGAACGGGTTGGTGCCAAAGCTTACTTCATGGATGTCGTCGAGCATGATGCCTATGTTGCGGGGATTTCCCATTTGCCCTTTGTGACAGCGGCCATGCTGGTAGAAATTACATCATCGGTGTCGTCGTGGCGTGAAATGAGTGCACTAGCTGCGGGTGGATTTCGTGATTCAACACGGTTGGCGTCCGGTGATGTCACCATGCATCGAGATATTGTGATGACCAATCGTTCGGCGTTGGTGCGTTGGCTCGATGCGGCCATCGAACGGCTAATTGAGATTCGTGATGCAGTGCAACAGGGTGATGAAGCCACGATAACCACGTTTTTCCAGCGTGCTAAAACGGTGCGTGACGAGTGGATACAGCAAAAGCCGGGGATGCGCCCCGGTGAAGCCGATTACGAAGATACGGGTGTCCAACACGTCCAACGGCCCTCATTGTTTGGGCAGCGCATAGGAGACCGCAAATGACCAATGAATTGCCTATCCGCGTACTCGTTGCCAAACCAGGTCTTGATGGACATGATCGTGGTGCCAAAGTCATCGCCCGCGCCCTGCGTGATGCGGGCATGGATGTTATCTACACGGGACTAGGACAGACGCCTCACATGATCGTGGAAGCAGCGCTTCAGGAAGATGTAGATGTGGTCGGTCTTTCCATCCTGTCAGGAGCACACATGACGTTGTTGCCCAAAGTGGCTAGCTCGCTCAAAGATGCAGGTCTCGGACATTGTGTGATTGTGGCGGGTGGAATTATTCCCGCCGAAGATAGTCACATTCTCAAAACCGAACACGGCATTGATGCCATCTATGGTCCTGGCACGAACACCGATGAGATTGTGGCATTTATTCGGCAGACAGTTGCGCATCGTCGCGGTTCGGTATGACACACGATAGCGAGCAACTTGCGCACTTGATTCGTGCCGGTGACCGACGTGCCTTGGCGCACGCACTTACGCGCATCGAACGTGGTGGCGCATTTGCACGCGCGCTACGACGCGCACTCGGTGTGGTGCCAAGTGGCGTGTTGATCGGCATCACTGGTGCACCTGGTGCGGGAAAGTCGAGTTTGGTGACTGCGATTGCGCAAACGTTGCGGGCGCGCAACATTATGGTGGGGATTATCGCAGTCGATCCATCGTCGCCACTCACCGGTGGATCTTTGCTCGGTGATCGTATTCGCATGTACGACCTCGCAGGCGATGCGGGGGTCTTTATTCGGAGTATGGCGAACCGCGGTCAGTATGGGGGGCTGGCAGCGACTACTGCGGATGCTGCGTTCCTGATGCGTGCTGCCGGTTTTCCTGTGGTGCTGCTTGAAACGGTTGGTGCCGGGCAATCCGATGTGGCGGTCGCCGAAGTTGCTGATACCGTGCTCTTGGTTGAAGCACCTGGGATGGGTGACGAAGTGCAGTCTATCAAGGCTGGACTTCTTGAAGTGGCTGATATGATTGTAGTGAGCAAGAGTGATCGTGCGGATGCACCTGCCACACTCCAGCAATTGCGTGCGTTGGTGCGCATGCACCACGAAGACGAATCACAATGGCAGATCCCTGTGTTGCCAGTATCAGTACGCAATAATCAGGGCATTGATGCGTGTGTGGATGCGATGCTGGCCCACGGCACGTGGCTCGTAGCCCATCCACAGACTGCACGGCGCAAATACCAGCAGCAGTTGGCGTTACAACGTGCAGTGGGGCGATTGGTCGTCGAACGCATGCAGACACAACCCGTATGGGAGCATGCAGTAACCGCATTGCAATCGCATGAAAGTCTCGATGACTGGGCAGAACGCATCGTGCAAGAATTCGTGCAATCACAACGCTGAGCGAGGAGATTCCCATGGTTGACAACGACGTCATTGTGGTTGGTGCTGGCATGGCTGGCCTTGGTGCCGCACGGATGCTTTGTGATGCTGGTCATGATGTGCTCGTCTGCGAAGCTCGTTCAGGGATTGGTGGTCGTGTGCAGTCGTTGCCACGTCCGCACGGTCACGTCATAGAACTCGGGGCAGAATTCATTCACGGCGATAGTGTGTCTACCTGGCAGTTCGTCGAGCAACTCAAACTACAGACCAGTATTGACGCGCGCTGGGATGGTCGTGTGGTGTGGGATGGCCGGCAGACGCAGCGCATGACGCAACTCGCCGCACATGACGCTCAACTGCAAACGTTACAAACCATAGAAGATGCACTTCTTGCATATACAGGCCCAGACATCAGTTTTGCGCAGTGGCTTGACATGCAGGGGTATCAAGGGGTGGCCCGTCACCTCGCCGACATTCGCTTGTCGCACAGTGCGGCCACGATGCCAGAGCGTCAGAGTGTGCGTGCGATGCAGAGTGATTTATTGGCCAGTGAACATCTCGGTGGTAACGATCACCACATCGAAGCCGGCTACAGCCAGATCGTCTATCATCTTGCTGATGGTGTGCCAATTTGGTGTGACACACCGGTGGTGGCTATTACTGATGCGGGTTCCCACTGTCGTGTCCGTTTCGCTGATGGCAGGGAACGCAGTGCCCGCCATGTGGTGGTCACTGTGCCACTCACCATCCTTAAAGCAGGACTGATTTCCTTTACGCCACCACTGAGTGACACAAAAATGGCGGCGATTAACGCACTCGACATGCATGCGGCGCTCAAAGTCGTATTGCAATTTGCACACCCATTTTGGCCCGCAGACATGAGTTTTTTGACGCTTAGCGACCCTGCACCAGTCTGGTGGACGCCACGTGCCGGTTCACCCTACTTGATGGGGTTGTTTACCGGCCAACGAGCGCTCAAAATGCGTAGTATGCCGGATATCGTGGCGACTTGTGTGACCCATATTACCCAGGCGTTTGGGCTTGCCACTCCCCCGCCGTTGGCATGGTCTCATGTCGAAGACTGGCTCGCAGATCCGTGGATACGTGGAGGCTACAGTTCGGTGCCCGTAGGGGCGCACGGTCACCGTGATGCACTCGCCGCATCCCAAGGACGAATCCATTTTGCCGGCGAAGCAACAGCCATTGATGGTCAGTCGGCGAGTGTGCATGGTGCACTGAGCAGTGGCTGGCGTGCTGCAGCTGTTATCAAAGAGGAGCTGATGCATGACACGCACTGAAACAGCGCACTTCGATGAATCACAACTCGAAATCCACGACCCGGTCTGGATTCCCATGCCCGATGGGGCACGGCTAGCTGCGCGTATCGTGATGCCACGTCAGCGTACTGCGCACATTCCTGCGGTGCTCGAATACCTGCCGTACCGCCGGGCTGATGGCACGTTGCGTCGTGACATGGTGCGTCATCCGTATTTGGCCGCACATGGATTTGCAGCGGTACGCGTGGACATGCGTGGTAGCGGTGATTCAGATGGGATTTTATACGGCGAATATTTGCGCCAAGAGCAGGATGATGCCGTTGCGGTGATTGCGTGGCTTGCCGCCCAACCGTGGTGCAACGGCAATGTCGGCATGTTTGGGATTTCGTGGGGTGGCTTTAATGCGTTGCAGGTGGCTGCACGGCGACCTCCAGCGCTCAAAGCGATTATTACCGTCTGCTCGACCGACGACCGCTATGCGGACGATGTGCACTACATGGGTGGGTGCATGCTGGCTGTTGACATGTTGGCATGGGCATCGGTGATGCTTGCATACAATAGTCGTCCACCTGATCCTCACGTAATGGGTACGCAGTGGCGTGAAGCCTGGCTGACCCGTATCGAAGAATCGCCGGCCTACATCAACGAATGGTTGTCCCATCAGCGTCGCGATGCATTTTGGCAGCACGGGTCCGTGTGTGAAGACTTCACGCGAATTCAATGTCCCGTGTATGCGGTGGGTGGCTGGGCCGATGGCTATACCAATGCTGTCTTTCGCCTCCTCGATGGACTGGATGTGCCACGCAAAGGGTTAATTGGTCCGTGGGCACACAAATACCCCGAGGCGGGCAAACCTGGTCCTGCAATCGGGTTCCAGGCGGAAGCCGTCAAGTGGTGGCGACATTGGTTGGCTGGTGAGCAGACTGATGTGATGGATGGCCCCATGCTGACGAGCTACATCCAAGAGTGGATGCCCCCCGCCACGTGGTATGCGCAGCGTACAGGGACGTGGGTTGGTGATCCAGTCTGGCCCACACCACACACGCACCCGTGGCAACATGCCCTTGGTGTGCAACCACAGGTGGTGACAATTGGTAGTGATCTGCGCAGTGGTAGTGATGCGGGCATGTGGTGTTCATACGCCTTACCTGGCGATTATGCTGCCGACCAACGTGGTGAAGATGGGCGGGCGTGGTACGTTGATCTCCCAGTTACTCCCACGCCGCAGTCCATTCTCGGCTTCCCAGAAGTCACATTGCGTCTCGCGAGTGACCAACCGACTGCACTGGTCGCAGTGCGATTGTGTGATGTGTCTCCCGACGGGTCGTCGTTGCTGGTGGCACGTGGTCTGCTTAATCTGACTCATCGCCACGGGCACAACGACGTGCAACCACTCGTACCAGGACGTTTCGAAACCGTCACTTTCCGGCTGAATGCAGCTGGGCATCGTTTGGCTGTCGGGCATCGCTGGCGCATTGCAGTGAGTCCCGTGTACTGGCCACATGCATGGCCTTCACCGCGTTTGGTCACATTGCAACTCGATACCCAGGCATCTGCGATTACCTTGCCCATACGCCATGAACCAACACCGGCGTGTGCACCGCGCACGTTTGGGGCAGTAGAGTTAGCACCAGAAGTCGGTATCACCGACGTGCGTGCGGAATCACGGCGCCGTTACGAAGTCGTTGATCAGACTGCGGGTACATGCGCAATCCACGACGAAAATGATCATGGCGCGTTTCAACGTGAAGACGGACTCTGCTACGATCACGTCTCTGCTGACCGATATTTCATTCATGTCGGTGATCCACTCAGTGCACGCACCGAATGCGAACATCGAATCCAGATTAGTCGGGGAGATTGGCAGACCAGCATCGAAACGTGGAGTGAGATTCGTTGTGATGCCACGCATTTCATCGTTTCCAACCGGATACGGGCCTACGAGGCAGATACACTGGTGCTCGAGAAAGTATTTCATGAACGAATCGTTCGTGATGGTATATGAGGTATGAGGGGAATATGGCTACACCAATTGTGATTACTGCTGTGCGTGTCCATGATGTTCGCTTTCCGACATCGTTGCATCTCGATGGTTCAGATGCCATGAATCGTGATCCCGATTATTCGGCAGCATATGTCATCCTGGAGACCAATACTGATGCATATAAAGGCTATGGACTCACCTTTACAATTGGGCGTGGCAATGAATGGTGTGTGGCTGCTGCACAGACGTTGGCACAGCGCTTGATAGGGCGTGACATGGCCACAATAACCGCAGATCTTGGTGCATTTTGGTACGAAATGGTCGGAGATAGCCAACTCCGCTGGGTTGGTCCCGAAAAAGGTGTCGTCCATTTGGCGGTGGCCGCAGTGGTGAATGCAGTCTGGGATTTGTATGCGCGCATTGAAGGCAAACCACTGTGGCGGCTACTGGCGGAGATGACACCAACCGAACTCGTCAAATGTATTCCATTTCGCTATATTACCGATGCGTTGACTCCCGCAGACGCACTTGCAATCCTCGAAGCATCACTCCCACACCGTAGCCAACGCATTGCCGAGATGCAGGAGCGTGGATATCCGGCATACACCACATCTGCAGGCTGGATCGGGTATAGCGACGACAAAGTACGCCAGCTATGCCAAGAGGCCATCGCTGCTGGTTTCACCCATATCAAGATGAAGGTGGGCATTGATATTGCCTCCGATGTACGCCGTGCCAAATTAATCCGTGACGTCATCGGCCCCGATCGCTATTTGATGGTGGATGCCAACCAAGTCTGGGATGTGCCACAAGCCATCGAATGGATGCGGCACTTGGCACCGTACCAACCACTCTGGATCGAAGAGCCGACGAGTCCAGATGATGCGCTCGGTCATGCGGCAATTGCACGGGGGGTGGCCCCAATTGGCGTGGCCACGGGTGAACACGTGCAAAATCGCATCATATTCAAGCAACTTCTCCAGGCCGATGCTATTTCTTTTTGTCAAATTGATGCATGCCGTGTGGGTGGGGTGAACGAGGTCTTGGCAATCATCCTCATGGCCGCAAAATTCGGCGTTCCCGTCTGTCCGCATGCTGGTGGTGTTGGGCTCTGTGAATACGTGCAACATCTTTCCATTTTCGATTATATTGCGGTGACTGGTACGACACAGGGGCGTGTCATCGAATATGTTGACCATCTCCATGAACATTTCGTTGACCCATGTGTGATCACACGTGGTCATTACATGCCACCACAATTACCCGGGTACAGTATTGAAATGAAGTCAGAGACGATTGCGCAGTATCAGTACCCAGATGGGCCAGTATGGCAACAACTCCGCAAATAACCGGCACCACGCTGTGGCGGCTGTGTGCGATTGTTTTTGTGGTCGGGTTAAGCTTCGTAGCCGTTATTGCTCCGTTGTTAAGCGTACTGGGGCGTGGGCTCGTCTGGCCAGATGATGCGACGCGCACGTACCTCGTGACGGTGCTCCGGGCCACGTTGTGGCAGGCTACGCTTTCTACCGGGTTGGTCGTACTCTTGGCGATGCCCATGGCATGGGCCATGGTGCGAGTCCCCGGGTTGACCGCCTCGGCACTCGCAGTGGTCGTCGCCATCCCGTTTGTGATGCCTGCTCCAGTGGTTGCCACCATGTTTGCCGTGTTGTGTAGTCGTGAGAGTTGGTGTGCTGCGGTGCTCGGTTTACACGTTCCACAAGGGCTCGCACTCGTGGTGTTGGTCCACGCCTGGTACAACACGGGTGTACTCGTGCGTGTGCTCGTTGAGGCATGGCATGGCATTCATGGGCGATACGGTGCTGCTGCTGCTGCCTTGGGTGCCAACCCATGGCGGCGTTTTGTGACACTCGAATGGCCCTTGTTGCGCCCGGCATGCGTGGCCGGGGTTACCCTGGTCTTTTTGTACTGTGTGGGTAGCTTTGGTGTCGTGTTGCTCCTCGGTGGTGGGCAAGTCCCATCGCTAGAAGTCGAGACATGGCGCCAAACCAGTCAACTGTTGCGACTCGATGTGGCTGCCGGGTTGGCAGTCATGCAACTCGTGCTGAGTGGTGGGCTATTACTAATCGCTGACCGCGTGCAGTCGCCGCAACCGTACGATGCTTCGGCTGGGTATTATCACATACCACCGCATCGTGCAACGCGCATCGTGGCGTACCTGATTCAGGGATGCGGATTGGTGTGCGTGGTGCTTCCGTTTGTGGTGGTGGTGTGGCGCCTGCAGTACGTGACAGATTGGAGTGCACTCTGGGGCCTGCTCAACCAGCCCGTTCGTGGGAGTGGCTTGTTTATTAGCCCAATGGCAGCCACGTTGCGTTCAGCACTGATCGCACTTGCGGTGGCCATTATCGCCCTTGTAGTGGCATGGATGAGTAGCACGTTGCCAGCAGTGGTACGTATGCTGACCATTGTGCCAGTGGGAATCAGTGCAGTCACACTCGGGCTCGGATATTTGCTGTGGTTTGGTGGGTGGGGAGTATTGACAGCGTGGTGGTTGGTGGTACTCGCACACGTCGTCATCGCGTTGCCGTTGATGACGCGCCAACTCACGCTTGCTCGTCAGCGCTTGGCAATTCACTACGGATGGGCCGCTGCCACACTCGGTGCAACGCCATTGCGTCAGTGGTACAGCGTGGAAGTGCCATTGCTCCGCCGTGCGATTATCGCCGCCGCGTTATTCGGGTTTGCCATATCGCTCGGTGATTTTGCGGCATCTCTATTGCTCACACGTCCTGATGCAGTCACTGCACCCGTGTATATCGCGCGGCTTCTCGGGCGGCCAGGTGTGTTGAATTTCCAGTTAGCACAACTTCTTTCGTTGATACTGGCATGCTGCTGTCTCCTGGTAATGATTGGGGCAGAATTTTTCGTTTCTGCACGTCACCAACGTACGCAATAAGGTTGGTGTTTTTCAATATTTTTGTGACAGAAACGTAATCTATGGATGCTATTTTTCATTGACAACATGACACCCTATCGGTATCATATCAGTGCGCTTCCTTTCATTGATATAGAGGTGTCTATGCCTGATTTCCCGATTGTTGACACGCATTTGCATTTGTGGGATCCGGCATATTTCCGTATCTCGTGGCTCGATGGTAATGATGTGCTGAATAAGCGCTTTTTGGCCGAAGAATTTGCCCAACACAGCCGAGATATGAATGTTGAAGCAGCTGTTTACCTCGAAGTTGCCGTAGAGCCGCAGTACGCCATTTTAGAGGCACAGTACATCAACACATTGGCGCGCCAACTCCCCAAAATCAAGGGTATTGTAGCCGCAGCGCCAGTTGAGTATGGTGAACAAGTGCGTGCCTACTATGCGGCACTTGCTGCCTTGGGACCGCGACTCAAAGGGGTACGGCGCCTATTCCAAGGGGAATCCGACGCACAATTTGCCATTCGCCCGAACGTGATTCGTGGGATTGAAATTTTGGCTGAGTTTGGCTTCAGCTTCGATATATGCATTTTTCATCATCAACTGCCAGCAGCGGTTGAGCTTGTGCGCCGGGTGCCACAGGTGCAGTTCATCGTAGACCATGTTGCCAAGCCCGACATCAAAGGGGGTGTGCTATCACCGTGGCGTGAGCAGATGAGTGAGATGGCTGCGTTGCCCAATGTGGTCTGCAAAATCAGCGGTATGACCACCGAAGCTGATCACGACGCATGGAAACCAGCCGACCTACAGCCGTACCTGATGCATGTGCTCGATGTATTTGGTGAAGACCGGGTCATGTTTGGTGGTGACTGGCCGGTCTCGCTCCAATCAACCACGTATGCGGAATGGGTGCACACCGTTGATTCCTTGACCAGCCATCTGTCCGACAAAGCCAAAAAGAAGCTGTGGAACAGCAATGCTCGCCGTATTTATCGTTTAGGGGTCTAAGACGCGTATTTCACTGATTCCCCCCCGCTGGCACTCCGGCTAGCGGGGGGGAATGTTGTTTATTTGCGATAAGCAGCTAATGTGGGGCGCAGATAGGACAACGGTGCAAGTTCTGCCGGGGTCTGCATCGTCATGGCAGCATGAGCCAGGTATTTGCCGAGCACGAAGAGAAACGGCATGCCTGAGCCACAAAATCCACCAGCAGACCATACGCCCGGCATATCAGGTACGGCATCACAGACGGGCACATAGTCGGGCGTAAACGCCATCATTCCTGCCCACCGTCGGGTGACCGGTGTACCTGCAAGTTTGGGGAAGAGGCGTGGCAATACTTGGTCCAGGGCATGTTGCACGTCGTCGGTGATGCCAATGTCGTACAGGTCAACGTCGCGATTGACGGCCACAGCACGACATCCCCCCAGCACAATAGAACCATCGAGCGTCTGTTGCCAGTATTCACCCGTGGGTGTGATGTCGGTGCCCATCCCGTGAGCAAAGACGGGAGCGATAGGTGCAGTATTCATGATTTGCCCGCGTACCGGCGTAATAATGCCGTTGAAAGCCGGGGCAATCTGGCGGCTCCAGGCATTGAGTCCCAGCACCACTGCCTGAGTACGGATTTCGCCTTTGTCGGTGACAACCACGCGTTCACCGTCGCGTTGATCAATGCGTACGACGGTGGCGATGCTCAGTTTGGCACCATGGCGTATAGCGGCTTCTACCACACCACGGACGAGGCGCGCCGAGTGCATCAACGCATTTCCAGGCATGTACATTGCACCCACGATTTCATCACCGAGGGGGGTATTAACCATAGACTGAACCTGAGCTCTGTCGAGCAGCTCGCCCGCATATCCATCAGCGTTGAGAGCTGCAACTGCTTGAGCTGCTTCCTTGTGGTCTTGTGCGGAAATGGAAAAATTGAGTGTCCCTGGTTCGCGGAAGTGGCAGTCAATGCCTTCCTCTTGGATGATTTGGCGCGCAATACGGCCATTTTGTTGGGTGAGCTCCATGATGTGCTGCGCTGCCGCTTTACCGAGACGAGCTGTTGCGCCTGCATACCCTTCAGCGGGCCCCACCCCAATAAATCCCCCGTTCCGCCCTGTTGCACCATGCGCAGGATGTTCGCGCTCTATAAGGATGACGTCTTGCCCAGCTTTGGCCAAGAAATAGGCGGCTGCTGCCCCAAGACCACCACCACCCACCACTACATGTGCGGCCTTTGCAGGTAGCGGAATGCTGGGCACATTCAGGTCATGAGTTTCTTGCCAGTATGAACGATTCCCAACACGTGAACGATCAATGGTCATGTGTTTCTCCTAATCTGCAAGACGCATAATACACCACGCTGATGTTGTAAAAATTGACAGTGTTCATAATGAACATTTATCATGTAGAGAAGTGCGATATTATAGCGCACTCCGTGCAACCACCGTGGCGTTGCGCCCATCTTATCATGAAATCTACACACTAGGCCGGAGGGACCCCCTGTGATGATGCTTTTCCGTCTGAGTACATGGCGTTTGCTGTTGGTATGTATGAGTCTGTTCGTGTTGGTTTCATGTGGGAGTGAATCGGTACCGTTGACCGGTATGGTCACTGATGCATATACAGGGAAACCGATGGCTTCGGTGGTGGTGCAGCTTGGCAATACCAAGGCGATGACCGATGCGACAGGCAAATATGTCATCGAGCGCTGGCAACGGACCAACGTGTTGACGGCTACAAGCGATACATACGAGACGGTGACACTCAACTTTGCAGAGCGACAATGGCCCGATCAACTGACGGCTGCGGATGCTTCAGTAGACATCACACTGCGCCCCAATACCCTGAGTGGCGTGATTCGCGATGCTTGGAGTAATCAACCGTTGGCCGGTGTGCTGATCAAAGTCAGTGATGCAATTTCAACGACTACAGGTGCAGATGGACAATATCTGCTTCGTGACGTGCCCGAATCATTCACCGTGCAGATGAGTGCGCCCGATTACATCGTAAATGAAGAATCACTCACCAAGACAACCCAACGTGATGTGGCATTGGTGAGTGGATTGCTTAGCGGCGTCGTGACCGATCAGTATAGTGGGGCGCCCCTGGCGGATGTGGTGGTCACCGCTGGTGATGTGACCGCAAAAACAGATGCACAGGGTGCCTATGTACTCAAAGATGTGCGTGCGCGCACCAGTGTGCAGTTTGCACGTGATGGCTATGCTACGCTCGATAAAGATGCAAGCACGACGGCAAAACTCGACATAATCATGCGCCCCGATGTGCTCAAAGGAACAATCGTGGATGGTGAAACAGGTACGCCCATCCAGCATGCGACGGTGGTGGCTACCGAAGACCTGACTAAAGCCGGTGTCGCGAGTGTACGCATGGACTCGCCAGATGGAGCGTTTACGCTGAAGGGTTTGCCTGAAGCTGGGTATGTCTTCGTACTTGCTCCGGGCTATCGCAAGTTGGTTGTACCCATCAAACAAGGGGAAATCCCGAGTGAATTCAAGATGGAGCCATTTGCGGCCAAGGCGGTATACATCACGGCTGCAGTGGCTTCGAACCCACGCTTGGTGCAGAAGTTCTTTGACAACATTGAACGCACCGAGTTGAATGCGATTGTGATTGACTTGAAGTCGGACTTGCGCGACGACCTCGGGCTGGTCTACTACGATTCACAGGTGCCACTTGTCAAAGAACTTGGGCTCTCACAACCCTATTACGACATCAATGCGATACTCGCCGAAGCCAAAAAACGTAACATCTACACGATTGCACGTGTGCACATGTTTAGTCATGACAACGTGTTGGCCGAAGCAAAGCCAGAGTGGGCTGCCCAAGATCGTGTCAAAGGTGGAATATTTTATGATTATCCGACGGCAACTATCAAGTACGCCTGGTTAGACCCGTTTAACGAGAATGTGTGGGACTACAACATTGCCCTCTCCGTGGAAGCGAGCTTGGCCGGCTTCGACGAGATTAATTTCGACTACATTCGCTTCCCGTCACTTGAATTTGGTGCCGATGATGGGGCTCGTCTCAAATTGTCGAAAGAAAATGTCACGCCAGAGATGCGCTATGAAACCATTAAACAGGTACTCAATCGTGCACAACCGGCGATAAATGCGGCAGGTGCCTATCTCTCCGTTGACGTGTTTGGCTTTACCACAGAGGGGCCAATTGACATCATCGGTCAAAGTATTCCGATTATGGGTGAAACTACCGATTACATCTGCCCCATGGTCTACCCGTCACACTACGGGCCTGGCTACATGGGGTATAGTAATCCGGCTTCCTACCCATACGAAGTCATTCTCGGTACGATGCAACTTGGTTTGAAACAGATGAACCAAGACACACGTGCTCGCTTGCGCCCATGGCTCCAAGATTTCACGCTCATCTGGGTACCTGACGATCAAATTGTGACCTATGGTGATGCTGAATTACGTGCACAAATTAATGCCGTAGCAGATGCCAAGACGGGGGCCGGTTGGCTACTCTACAGCTCAGATAACACGTACACGTATTCTGCGCTTGATCCAGAATAGCTACACATAATGCTATGCATGCGATTTCGAATCATACATACGTAATCGGTACACGAGGCGTAGGCCTGCTTCTCACGGCGCTGTTGTTGTTCGTACAACAGCGCCCCCTTGATTGGTGGAGTTTGTGGGTCGCATTGTTATTGGGGACATTCGTGTTGCTGATGTTCGTGCAGCCGGTAATGCGTGCTGCAGTGCGGCAACCGTGGATTCTTGGTGTGGATGTGGCAATTGCGGCCATGGTCATCGTGATTACTGACCCATGGAATAGCCCATTCTTCGTCTATGCCTGTGCCGTATTGGCGTTGCCTGCCGTTGTGAGTGGTTGGCGTGGTGGACTGTTGGCTGGTTTGCTCTGTTCAGGGTTAGTCTTCATGCTGGTGGCGCTCCTCGGCGTCTCATTTGGTAGTACCTTGGCGCACATCTGGTTGCGATGGGCGCTTGTGGCCGTTGGTCCCGCCATGGTAGGGGCAACCATGCCGCATATGCTTCATCGGATGCGTTCATCCGTGGATGCCTTGACCAAAGTTCCCCTCTCCTATGAGCCAGTGATTCGCGAGTTGTCGCAGCGTACCTCATCAGACAGCAGTGTACCAGGACGGTGGTGGGCAGACATGGCGCGTACGCCAGTACAGGATGCCGATGTAGCCGTCAGTACACGTGTTGAATCGTTGCGTGTGGCCTTGTATACACCAATTGATGATACACTTACGCTCACGGAGTGGGTGCACCAGTATGCGACGCGCTTCGAGCAACACGCATTAATTGCGACGCGGGTGGTTTTGCTTGGTCGTCCTATCCCCCATGACGAACTCTTTACGCCACTTATTCGTCGTGTATTAATTGAGGCCTTGTTGAATGTGGCACAACATGCTCACGCCGATACCGTGGTAATCATGATACGATACGACAAACGGTCGCTCACGCTCCTTGTACATGATGACGGTGCCGGGTTGCCCGTGACAGGTATCGCCCGTGCTGGATTGCATTCGCTTCAAGCGCTCATGTACCGTACGAGTGAGTTTGGTTGTAGGCTCGAAGTCTTCAATCATTCTCCCGCAGGAGTAGCGGTACGCTTGATTATCCCGTTGGAATAAGCATCATAGGCACGTACATGCATGAATTTATTCAGAAAATTTTGCTTTGGAGTAGCATTGCCGTGTTGCTATTCGGGATTTCACGGCCACCCGAGCAAGAGTCTGTGTGGCTGGTGTGCCTGTGGCTGGCAAGTATCCCTGTGGCAATCTTGGCCCTGCAACATATTCCCATGCCGTTGCGAGTCAATACGACGCAACGTGCATTGCAATCATTGATTATCATGATCGCCATCGCCTTTGGTATGTTGTCGTTGCAATTACTTCGCGGTCAGGTTATCTGGTCCAAATATCTCGAACAAAAAACGGCCATTAGTGCAGCTACCGGCGAAACAATGAGCAATATACGCTTGTTGAATGCCAATCTGACCACGGTGCGTGGTCAAATGCGTGACCGTAACGGTATATCGATTGTAACAACCATCATCGGTGAAAATGGATATACGGCGCGTCAGTACCCGGTGGATGATCCAAGTGCATTTGCTCCCGTGGTTGGGATGATTAGCCACCGCTATGGCATGTCTGGGCTCGAAGCCAGTTATGCCGACTATTTGACGGGTGAACGCAACGTGCTCGGGCGGTTTCTGCGTATGTTTTACCCACTCCCCGCTCAAGGTGACGACATCGAGCTCACCATTGATGCGTCACTCCAACAGGCAGTCGCACGTATCATGACCGACCATGTTGGTGCCGCTGTGGTCATAGATCCACAGACAGGTGCCGTGTTAGCCATGGTTAGCATGCCCACGTTCAATCCAGTAGATATCACCATGGATGTCACCCAAGAGCGGGTCAGCGACCAAGCGCGCATTGATGCCAACTGGCAGCGGTTGCTCGACCCGAGTAGCCAACAGCCGTTGCTGAATCGTGCCACCCAAGGGCAGTACCCACCTGGATCAACCTTTAAATTGGTCACAGCGGCGGCCGCATTAGAAAATCCTGGCATTGGACGCCCCGATGATATTACCTGTCCGGAAACGCTCGACACCGAACCCGGTGCGCCACCCGTGGTCAATGCGGTACCCAATTTGGCTAAGTGGACGGGAGATCCGGCGAGTATGCGCACGGTCATTGCCTTCTCGTGTAACACGGCCTTTGCTCAATACGCCATGCGCCTTGGGCAATATCGCTTAAGCACAACCGCTGAAAAATTGGGCTTTGCGGTACCGGATAGTGTGGATGAAGCGCTCATCATGATTGATTTGCCCACTGCACCGAGTATGATCTTTTCTGATAAGGCATTTTTGACACGGTTGCCGGCACTCGCCGATACAGGCTACGGCCAAGGTGAATTGCAAGTTACACCGTTACAGATGGCTGCGGTTACTGCGGCTATTGGCAACAACGGCATGCTCATGCAACCATATGTGGTTGAACGTGTTGTCCGCAGGAATGGCATGGAATTGTATCGCCATGAGGTCAAACCGGTTCGGCGTGCCATCTCAACACGCAATTCGGCAATCATCCGTGATGCGATGCGTTTGACAGTCACCGAAGGCTTTGGCAAAGCGGCACAATCCATCGAAGGGGTGCCGGTAGGTGGCAAATCAGGTACTGCAGAGTATGGTGGGAGTAGTACACATGCATGGTTTGTGGCGTTGGCGCCCATCGAAAACCCGCGCTTTGCGGTGGCAGTAATCCTCGAAGGTGGTGGTGAAGGATCGGGAATTGGTGCCTCAATCGCAGGACAGATTTTGCGTGCTGCATATGATACCGTGCAACCATAGAAAGAGACGATAATGACGCAGCGACATGCAAGTGTGCAACGGCGCACTGGTGAAACACAAATCGAACTGAGTATGACCATTGATGGCAGTGGCACGTGTCACGCCAATACGGGAATTGGCTTTCTTGACCACATGCTGACCCTCTTTGCCAAACACGGACTCTTTGATGTGACGGTGGTTGCACACGGTGATCTCCATGTTGACGACCACCATACTGCCGAAGATGTGGCGATTTGTCTTGGCCAAGCTATTGATTTGGCACTTGCCGATCGGCGTGGGATTGTACGCACCGCCCACAGTTATGTGCCCATGGATGAATCCCTCGGCTTTGTGGCCGTAGATCTCGGTGGTCGACCATATACCGTATTTGATGCGGAGTTTGTGACACCGCGTGTGGGTGCACTCGGGACGGATGTGATATTCCATCTCTTTGAAAGTATTGCCATTCATGCGCGTATGAATCTGCATTGTCGTGTGCTGTATGGCAAAAACGACCATCACAAAGTAGAAGCGCTCTTCAAAGCATTTGCACGCGCCCTCGATGCAGCTACGCGTATTGATAGCCGCCTGGGGGATGCAGTACCCAGTACCAAAGGGGTCTTGTAGGTGGGACTAGCGTGTGCGCTCTTGTGTGGTGATAGGCATGATAATGGTGAGCGCCCAGCCAGCTACGCCAGCGAGTACAATGGCACCAAGCCAGATGTGGATCGGCCATAGTATGGCAGTGGTGGCATAAATCACTGCCATGTAACTAGCACTTGTCATGCTGGCAACCACAAATGCATGGCGGCGTATGCGGGCTGGGGGGGGTATGTAGCGCCACCACCACCAAAGTCCCTCGCTGAGTATCCCAGTACACAATGCACTCCAGCCGAAACGGTATTCGTCCCCCATCAAGGCGATACCCAGCGCATTGACGACTAGTACAGCCGTCAATGTGCCGTATGGCATTTGTCGGGTTGCTAGGATGATGGCGACTGCTGCGGTGAGCGCACTGTTGGCCACTAATCCTGCGATGCCGGTCATGATGCCGGGGCCACCACCCCGCAGCGTTTCTGGCCAGACGATGCCATAGGGGTGATTGAATTGCCACATGAACGTGACAACACCCCAGGCCGCGGCAATGCTAATTATGGAAGGCAGCTGGTGCCAGCCGCGTTGTGTGCCGTCGTCGAGCCGTGCTGCGGCGCCGACCATGAAAAACATGCTACTCGCCAAGACGAGATGCGGTGGGCTGAGTAGAGGCTCGATGCCGGTTTCGAATCCAAAGGTGGTATGCCACCACAGATCGCCAACTCCCGCTAATGCGAATAGTGGTGCTGCAATAATGGCACTACGCAAAGGAGGGGCGAGGTGGGTTTGCCATGTCAACCCACGCAGCTGTGTCAGTAGCACAATCACACCGAGTGTACCGGCAAGCAGCAGATACCCGGAATAGAAGACGGCATGCCATGGGGTGAAAAACGTGTTGTCCACTTTGCCGTGATTGTGCGCCCAGCCATCGAGGTAGAGGCCTGCGATGAACCATATACTCCCAGGGACAAGCATCCAGGCCACGGCGTGGCGGTGTTGAAGGCGTGTTACCCAGCGTTGTGCGCTGTCAGAGATTGTGGTGGGGGAAATCATGATGTGCCTCCTTGGGGGTCGGGCAGCGTAGTTACACGTGTGAGTGAGCTCACGCCGTAGGCAACAGCTATTGCCATGCCTACGGTGCCACCCCATATCGTTGGCCCCCACATCAGTATGCCAGCATAGTGCAGGATGATGAAGTAGCCAACACTGAATGTGGCCGCCCATAGGATGGCGATGGTGCGTGGTGTGAACGCATTGATGCGGATATCGGCGATAAGTGCACATAATCCCAATAAGGGGACAAAGCGCCAATCATCGCTCATCGCTGCCTGAATGCTGCCGAGGGTCAGACTCGCAAGCAGGAATGCACCGCGAGGGGCGTGATGGTGGTGCATCCACAGTAATACAATCAACCAGACTGCTACAAAAATGATGAAACCAGTGACTCCGATGCCGCGTGTGGTATCACCACCACTGTAGGTCTCAGCATATACGGCGCTAAGGGGTGATAAAAACTGTGTCAGGGTCAACATCATCGTAGCCGCATAACTTCCGCTTATTGCACCCCAAAGGCTCAACGAGCCAGATGCGCTTCGTTGGCTACTCGGAATGGCAACCAGGGTTGCAATCAGACATGCCAGCAGGATATGTGGCGGGCTCATCTGTGCGGAGATATCTAATTCGAAGCCAAAGATGTTGTGCCACAAAAAGTCTGCCCCACCAGCAACGGCCACAATCGGTAGGAGCGCAAACCCCATGCGATGGGGGCGGTGTGGCGGCACCTGCTGTCGTGTTAACCAACCATACCAGATCGTACTGCCGAAGAGACCAGCATACAAGATGGCGTGCCAGTGGGTGAGAAACGTATCATCAACGGCACCATGGGCGTGAGCCCAGCCATCGAGCGCCATACCGAGCATAATCAGGGTTGAAAACAGAAATGAAATAATGCGATAGTGTTGCATGGTGGTACTGTTTATATGTCTGATTCTGTCGCCATCATATCATATTTGCCTGTAAACTTCGCATTGCATCTCTTTTGTGACATATGCTACAATTTACCTGTATCCTGTCCATCACAACATATACATTTGTATACCTGTATACGTGTGGTGCATCTGTGGAATTCGCTCATAGTAGCGCTATGAGCGGCGCGGTTGGCAACGAGGCTAATCGTGGTAGCATTCAACGAGGAACGTATGAACAGACTTACCGGGTTCGAGCAGTCAGCGGTGTGGGCGGTGCTAGGCATGTCAATCCTTGGCATCGTGTACGCCTTCTACCTGCGTGCGCAAATTCTCTCCCAAGACAAAGGGACTGAGCGCATGCAAGAGGTGTGGGGGTTCATCAAATCGGGTGCGAACGCCTATTTGAGTCGCCAATTCCGTACCATCAGTATTTTGATTGCGGTGTTGACGTTTGTGCTGGGTGCAAGTGTATTAATCATCCCCCCCACCCATGAAGCCGTTGAACGCTTTGGTAGTGTTGAGGCCGCCGTGTGGTGGGTTGCCATCGGGCGCGCTGTGGCCTTCTTGATGGGTTCGCTCTTTTCATACACCGTGGGCTATGTGGGCATGAATGTGGCGGTCGAAGGCAACGTGCGTGTGGCTGCTGCGGCCCGCCAAGGGTATAATCCCGCACTTCAAGTTGCCTATCGCTCAGGCACCGTGACTGGCATGTTGACCGTTGGTCTCGGCTTGCTCGGTGGCACATTGATTTTCATCGTGTTCGATATCAGCGCCCCCGATGCCCTACTCGGCTTCGGTTTTGGTGGCTCGCTCATCGCCCTCTTTATGCGCGTTGGTGGCGGTATCTATACCAAAGCCGCAGATGTGGGTGCCGATTTGGTCGGTAAAGTCGAAGCGGGAATTCCCGAAGACGACCCACGCAATGCCGCGGTTATCGCTGACCTCGTAGGCGATAATGTGGGTGACTGCGCTGGGATGGCCGCCGATGTCTTCGAAAGCTTCGAAGTCACCATCGTGTCTGCACTGATTCTTGGCCTCGTGCTCGGTGATGCCGTGTTGGGCACCATCGGTGATGGCCAGTACGATATGCGCTTTGTAGTCTTCCCGTTGATTCTTCGCGGTATTGGGGTGATTGCCTCGCTCATCGGAAATACCGTGGTTCGTACCGACGAGCAAAAGCGCGACGCCATGGGGGCCATGAACCGCGGTTTCTATCTGGCAGCCCTTGTATCTGTTATCGGCTTTGCGGCAGTTACGCAGTTCTACATGATTGATCCGAATACGGGCATCGTTGACTGGAAGCCCTTCTTGGCGACGGTTTCTGGTGTCTTGTTGGCCATTGCGCTCGACAAATTGACCGAGCACTATACGTCTACAGCCCATGCGCCTGTCCGCGAAGTCAGCCAAGCCTCTACTACGGGTGCGGCCACCAATATTTTGGCCGGTACCGCACTCGGTATGGAATCGAGCATGTGGGCAGCCGTGGTTGTTGGTATTTCAATTATCTCATCGGTACTTATCTACGCCGGCGAACCTGCGGCTATCCAGTTCACCGCAATTCTCTACGGTGTTTCATTGACAGGTATCGGTATGTTGACACTTACCGGCAACACCATCTCCATGGACTCCTTTGGCCCCATTTCGGATAATGCCAACGGTATCGGTGAAATGGCGAATCTCGACAAGAACGCCCGTAACGTCATGGATGACCTCGATGCCGTGGGTAACACGACCAAAGCGGTTACCAAGGGTATCGCCATCGGTTCAGCCGTGATTGCGGCTGTCGCCCTCTTTGGCTCGTTCTTGACGGACGTCGGCAAAGTACAAGTTCAAATCGGTGAACCCGTACTCACCGGAATCAACGTGGCAGCCCCCATGGTCTTTATCGGGCTGTTGGTCGGTGGTGCGATACCCTTCCTCTTCTCATCAATTATGATTCGCGCCGTCTCACGTGCGGCTGGTCAGATTGTCGAAGAAGTACGCCGGCAATTCCGCATCCCCGGTGTCATGGAAGGCACCGTGTTGCCCGATTACGCCCGTGCAGTGAGCATCTCTACGGGTGCCGCGCAAAACGAGCTCCTCGGTTTGGGGATTTTGGCCGTGGTAGTACCCATGATCGTTGGTTTCGCCCTCGGAGTTGAAGCGCTTGGTGGCTTCCTTGCAGGGGTGATTCTCTCTGGTCAACTTTTGGCCGTCTACCAGTCAAATGCGGGTGGTGCCTGGGACAACGCCAAAAAATACATCGAAGAGGGGAATCACGGTGGCAAACACTCTGAGCCACACAAAGCGGCTGTGGTCGGTGATACCGTCGGTGACCCACTCAAGGATACTGCGGGGCCAGCACTCAACCCGATGATCAAGGTCATGAACCTCGTCTCGTTGATTATTGCGCCTATCATTGTCACAGCCCGTCCCAACGGCCAACCGCTTAGCATGAATGTTATTATCGTGTTGTTGATTTGTGCTGTTGGATTTGTCTGGTCAATCTGGCGCTCAAAGCAACCTGCCAAGCCCATCGAATAATAGGGTTGTTGCTCGGCAACATCTCCACTACAAACTAATCCCCCCGAACGTGAGTTCGGGGGGATTCTGTGTCAGCTCTTCCACGTGAATCGCGCCTTCCACGCAGGAATCCCTGGTCGGTTTAGAGACAACACGGGGGGCGTTCGATGACTATCGGCCGCCTGATTTGTGTGAAGGATAACAAGCCTCGCAGTACACTGGCTTGTTGTTGCGTGGGACAAACGGTACAATCGCCTCGCCACCACACCCGTCACATGTCGTCGTGAAACGCTCGCGCACAGGTTGGTGTGAACCACCACTGCGGTATCCGCCGTCGCCGCGGTTGGCCTGCGCCTTGCGGTTCTTGCGGCAATCAACACAGCGGGTTGGCTCGTTGGTGAAGCCCTTCTGGGCGTAGAATTCCTGTTCGCCTGCAGTAAACACAA
>CAZMWB010000039.1:0-27037 GCA_964569955.1 uncultured Klebsiella sp.
TCTGCGACCAGCGCACCTGCCACTAGTGTCACTGCAACAGCAACATTCCAGACACCAACACTAACTGCGAGTTACACTACTACGGCAAGTGTGATACCCAGCGCTACAACGGGTGCACCAACTCCATCGGCTACCCATACGCACACGCCCATCATGAGTGCCACACATACGATGACGCCGTTGAGTGGCACACATACGGCCACCGTGAATGTTCCTGACACACTCACACCCACCATCACTGCAAGTGCAACAGACACCTATACACCCACCCATACGTTTACGCCGTCGCGTAGCCGCACACCATCATTTACGCGCACCTTGTCACTGACACGTACACGCACATTTACACGTTCGTTGACGAGTACGCGCACATTTACACGTACGTTTACCCCGTCATTGACTCCATCATTGACAATAACGTCATCAATCACACCTACGGTTCAACCATTTGCAATACGCAAAATCGGTCTTGGATCACTCTTTGGTATTGGACTGATGTACAACGGCACACTGCTTTCGTGGGGAAATCGCAACAATCCTGCATCTACTATCCCCAGTCATCTGAAAACCACGAAATTCATTGATATCGCGACTGGGCCAAATTACGTCTTTGCTATTGATGAAAACAACAATTTGCACTTCTGGGGAGTCGGACATTTCGGGGTAGACAATATTCCAACAAATGCGCGTACCGACGTGATAGCACTCGACACGGGCACAACACACGTTGTCGCACTACGCACCGATGGCACAGTGGTGGCTTGGGGGCGCAACGACTACGGGCAACTCAACGTTCCAACTAGTCTCAGCGATGTCGTCGCCATCTCTGCAGGTGGTACGTATTCGATGGCACTCAAGGCGAATGGCACCATTAGTACGTGGGGTGGACACTTCAAATATAGTATGACGCCACCAGCCAACCTCCAGCGCGTGGTAGCGATTAGTGCCGGTGATGGTCATGCACTCGCGTTGTTAGATGACCGTACCATTGTGGGATGGGGAGACAATCGTTACCTACAGACCCAGGCTCCAGCCACGCTCCAACGGCGTGCTGTGGCCATTTCCGCCGGGTTGCAGTATTCATTAGCAATCACTGATGATGGGCGCGTCGTAGCGTGGGGACTCAATTCTGACAACCGCATGCGCATTCCTGCATCCATGATTGGTGTGCTCTCTGTTTCCGCAGGATATGTGAATTCGGTGATTACGTTGCGTGATGGGTCGTTGCATATTATCGGCTCAACCAATGCAGGAGCCAACATGACACGCTCACCAACACGTATTGCCACGCCGACACCATAATCATACATGCCCCTCACGCCGTGTGTCGTGTGGATTATGCCACCATCAGCACGATGTGCGCACCACTCCTAAAGACTGTTCAACTACGAGCACGAACCACACCGATCACATATTGATGTCGGTGGCGTGCTGATGCACCAAAACATGGTATACATCACAGCCACATCGTTGAGTGTAATCAAGCGTAATGATGCACGATGCAATATCTTCACCATACTGTAATCATTAGCAAAGTTATAAGACACTTTCATACTATACTATATAGTTTAGGCGAGGGAGATTGCGCAACTAAGCATACACATGCACAATATACGAGCGACTGTCATAATTCGTTTTGTCGTACACTGCACCATCATCTGGCAGATGGTGTGGTCGGGTATGGCGGTGGCACCGGTGTATGCACAGGCATCATCACCGACCCGATTATTTTTGACCACTGGGTACCGGTCACCGGCAAGCCTGCCGTATCGCTATGGCACCCTTCCCCCTGCATCATACCAAGACACGGTGTCGCGTACAGTTCCTCCAGAAATCGCCGCCCGGGTCTTAATCCAACAGAGCACACCACCAGTCACTGCCACAGCAACCACGACCCGCACCCGTACGACATCACCAACCTCAACTGCACCACAACGGTTGGTTGGCGCCGCTGCAGGCACTGATACTCCAACTCCTACTCGCACCCGTACCGCGTCACTGACACCTTCCCCCACGAGCACGTATACCGCAACGCCCATACTCAATACGGCGAGTAATCTGGTACTCCATCTCGAAGCAGGCAATACGAGCTCGTACAGTGGGACGGGCACCACATGGACCGATCTGAGTGGCAACGGCAAACACGGCACACTTGTCAACGGGCCAACCTACACGGCGGGGGCACGACCACGCTTCAACTTCGACGGTGTCAACGACTATGTGTCGGTACCAGCCGGCTTTAATAATTTGACAACGGGTATGACACTGGTGTTTGTAGCCAACCTGAATAATGCATCAAGTTGGGAACGCTTGATGGACTTTGGTACTAGTGCCGGATGTGACAACATCATCTTTGCCCGCAGTAGTACCTCTAATACACTAAATCTAGGCGTGTACAACGGGTGCAGTATTGTGATTGATGTCAATACAACCAACGGTGTCCTCAACAATACCACTGCCGTCTACGCAGCCACTGTAGACGGCAGCAACGTACGCATCTATCGTGATGGGGTACTCATCAATACCGTGGCCAACACCGCCCGCCCCAACAACACCATCCGCACACTCAACTACATTGGTCGTAGCAATTGGTCCAATGATGCCTACTTTGAAAGCACGATGAGTGCGGTGATGATTTATAATACCGCCCTCACTGGAGCACAAATATGGGAAAACTATGTCAATTTATCAACACGCTACATCAACAATGCTCCCGTAGCCATTGATGGTGCACTCCCTGCACTCCTCGAAGACCAGACAGTGGCCAGCAACACGGGAGAAAGCGTCGCAAATCTGACCGCTGGCGTAAGTGACGCAGATAGCGGTGCACTCAAAGGCATGGCCATCGTAGATGGCGATTACACGCGTGGGTTGTGGGAATACACGACCAACGGCGGGACGTCGTGGTTTCCAATTATTGCGCCATCAAACAGCAACGCCTTTTTGTTGGCAGCCAACGGCACCACCAACAGAATCCGCTTCCGCCCTGACCGCAATTACAACGGACGCGCCACACTCACCTACCGCGCTTGGGACCAGACGACGGGCACATCGGGGAGTGCGGTTGCGATTGCCACCTCGGGGGTGGCAAGTGCATTCTCGGGCAATACGGGTACCATCACCGCAGATGTTGATCCTGTAGATGACGCTCCCACCCTGGTCATCGGGCGCCCTGCCAACAGCACGATGACCTATGTGCGCGGGATGGGGAGCTTTGGCACGGGCAACGGTCAACTCCAATACCCGTACTATGCGGATATAGACAGTGCCGGCAATATATATGTGGGTGATGTAGGCAACCAACGCATCATGGTCTTTGACCCCAATGGGACGTATATCACCAAGTGGGGAGTTACTGGTTCAGGTAATGGTCAATTCAACTATCCTGAAGGGATCGCCATTGACAATACCGATACCGTGTATGTGGCCGACTACAGCAACAACCGTATCCAGATGTTTAGCACGAATGGCACCTACCTCGGGCAATTCGGTACGGCTGGTTCTGCCACAAATCAGTTCAACAATCCGCGCGAAATTGCCTTTGATACTGCCGGCTACATGTGGATTACCGACGTCGTAAACAACCGCATCCAGCGCTTTGACCGTAGTGGTCGCTACATGGGTACACTCGCTGCCTCTGGCACAAACGTCGGGCAAATTACCACGCCATGGCAGGTGTCTGTTGACAACGACAACAACATCTACTACAGCGACGACAACATGCACCGGGTGCAAAAATTCACCCGGACCAGCAGTACCACATGGGCATCGGCATGGGGGCGCGGTGGCTCAGCGGTATCCACCGATGGGTCATTCAATCGTCCACTTGGTGTCGGTACCGACATCTTCGGCTATGTGTGGGTTGCCGATTTCAACAATCACCGTGTGCAAAAGCTCGATCCGAGCACCGGTGCGTATATCACCAAACTCGGTGGTACTGCGAGTAGTACGGCGGGGCAGTTCAACCAACCGATTGCCGTATTTAGCGACATGAGTGGATTCGTGTACATCGTCGAGCACACCGGCAGTCGGGTACAAAAATTCGACACCACTGCGACGAGTGCCAGCCAAAACGAGGACACCGCACTGATACTGCCGTTTGCGTTGACCGACGGAGATGTGCTCGCCCAAACCGCAGTGGTCACCGCAACGAGTTCGAGCCCGAGTATCGCCACGGTGACCGTCAACTACACGAGTGGGCGCAATGGCACCATCACGGTGAACCCACTAGCGCACATGTACGGCTCCACCACGATTACCGTGACCTACATTGACAGCGAGGGGACCAGCACCAGCAAAGCGGTAGCAGTCACCTTTACAGCGGTCAACGATGCCCCGGTAGCCAATGATGTGACACTCACTGCAATCAGCGAAGATGTGGCATTGGCATCAAATACGGGCACGCAGGTCAGCGCCCTCGTGGCCAACAACACGGATGTAGACATTGGGGCGGTCAAAGGGCTGGCACTCGTTGGAGCTGACAAAAGTAACGGGATATGGGAATTCAGTACCAATGGGGGAACGACCTGGACGAGCATGGTGGGGAGCAATTATCCAACAACGACCAGTGCCCGCCTCCTCGATGGGGGCAATGCCAACCACCGCATCCGTTTCCGTCCTGATCGTGATTTTAGTGGCACTGCGACACTCACCTTCCGCGCCTGGGACCTGACGACGGGCACGAGTGGGAGTACCGCTGATACAACAACTAATGGTACCAGTACTGCGTTTTCGAGCAATATTGCCACAGCAACGATAAGCGTGACCGCTGTTGACGACCAACCAGAGTTGCTGATTGGGTTACCCGTCACAACAACACCTCCATCAATTGCGAAATTCGGTACCACGGGAACCACAGCAGGTACGTTTTCGACACCGTTTGAGCTCGCATTGGATAGTGCCGGCAATATTTATGTGGCAGATGGGAGCAATCATCGCATACAGAAATTCAGTCCTAATGCAACTTACATGACAACGTGGGGATCGTTTGGCTCCGCTGATGGGCAGTTTAATCTCCCCACCAAGCTGGTCATTGATAAACAAGACAATGTATATGTCGTGGACTACCATAACGGCAGAATCCAAGTATTCAATTCAAGTGGGGTATTTTTATTCAAATTTGGCAGTATTGGTACAGGCAATGGACAATTTAGCACAAACGGTCCAATTGGCATTGCATTAGACAATGAAGGGTATATTTGGGTTACAGATGCTGCGGGTGATCGTATCCAAAAATTTGACCGAGCTGGAAATTTCATTGAGAAATTTGGCACTGGTGGAAGTGCACTCGGCCAATTAGACCTCCCGTATGATATTGATGTAGATCGCATGGGGCGCATCTATGTGGCCGAAGAAGTCAATGATCGCGTACAGCGATTCGTGCGCAACGGCATGAATAATTTCTCACTAGTATGGGCAACAACCGCAGGATCATCGAGTCTTGATGGACGCTTCAGTGAACCGTACGGAGTTGTCGCTGACCAATTTGGTTGGGTGTGGGTGGCAGATTATAGCAATCATCGCCTGCAGCGTCTCAATCCAATCACTGGTGCCTATGTGATGAAAATCGGGGGCACAGCTAGTGCAGCTGATGGACAGTTCAACGCTCCTCTCGGATTGACCATCGACAAAAACGGTAATCTATGGGTCACGGATAACGGCAACGACCGTGTGCAACAATTCTCGCTCGTCGCGACCGCACTCTCCGTTGCAGAAGAGACTGCACTTGCGTTGCCCATGGCGCTGATGGATGGTGATATTGCATCGCAAGCGGCCACATTAACCGTCACCAACACCAATACGTCCCTCGCTACTACGTCTATTACCTATACCGGTGGCATTACCGCCACCCTCAATATTGCCCCAATCGTTGATCAAATCGGTACCACGGTGGTCACCGTACGCTATACCGATGCTGGGGGAAACTTCACTGAAAAGAGCGTCACCGTTACCTACACCAATGTCAACGATGCACCGGTTGCCACCGCAAGCAGTGCCAGCATCAGCGAAGACATCGCACTCGCCAGCAACACGGGGGTAAGTGTGGCGAGTATTGCAAGTAGCTTTAGTGATGCGGATGCAAGTGCGAGTAAAGGCATTGCCATCACGGATGTGAATGTCCAACGTGGCTTGTGGGAATACACCACCGATGGTACAACATGGATTCCACTCGCCGGGAGCAACACTCCATCCAATACGAGTGCCCGCTTGCTGAGTGCCAGTAACGCCAACCACAAGGTGCGCTTTCGCCCCGAAAAAGACTACCACGGCACTGCCACCCTCACCTACCGCGCCTGGGATCAGACTACAGGCACCGCGGGGAACATTGCAGACACGAGTACCAATGGTGGCAGTACGGCGTTTTCGAGTACAACCAATACACTGACGATGACCGTGACACCCGTAGACGACCAACCAGCCGTGGTCATCGGGTTGCCCAGCAGTACGCCGATGAGCTATGTCAGCAAATTGACGGGTGCTACCCTCAACGTCCCCCATTATTCGGGAATTGACAGCCAGGGGAACGTGTATGTGGTTGACTACGGCAACAACCGGGTCGTCAAATACGACGCCAATGGCACCTATGTCACCGCCTTTGGTAGCTACGGGAGTGCACTCGGGCAATTCATATCACCGATTGGCATCACCGTTGACGAAAATGACCTCATCTACGTCTCTGAACGTGGCAATGACCGTGTGCAGGTCTTTACCACATCAGGGAGTGTCCTCTATGCATTCGGCAGCACGGGGAGCGGGACCAGTCAATTCAATGAACCCACAGGCATGGACTTCGATGCCGATGGGTATCTGTGGATTGCTGACCAAGCCAATGGGCGAATCCAAAAGTTCGACCGTACCGGGCGCTACCAGGGCACACTCGCTGCCAACGGCACAGCGGCCGGACAAATCAGCAATCCGTGGGATCTACACTTCGACGATGACGGCAACATGTATGTGGCCGAAGACGGCAATGCACACCGTGTACAAAAATTCCGCCCCAACGGGAGTGGTGGGTTTACGTTTGTCTGGTCGAAAGGTGGCTCGGCGAGTGCTACAGACGGGTTGTTTAATCGCCCACTTGGTGTATTCCCTGACCGCTTTGGTGGCGTGTTAGTCAACGATTTTGCCAACAACCGCATCCAACGCCTCAATCAAAGCGATGGTTCATATATATGGAAGATTGGTGGTACAGCGAGCAACGTTGATGGTCAGTTTAATGGACCGTTGGGCATCATCGGTACACAAAACGGCATTGTGCTGGAAACCGATTACACTGGAGCACGTATCCAGAAATTCGATACCACAGTGACCACCAGTAGCATTGCCGAAGACACGAGTCAAACCTACCCGTTTGTACTCAACGACGGCGATGTGGGCACACAGGCCCTCACGATGACAGTCACATCCTCGCAACCGAGTGTGGCCACGGCATCAATCAACTACACCAGTGGGCGCAACGGCTCGATTACGGTGACAGGCGTCCCTGATGCCGTGGGTACCACCACCATCACCGTCACCTATACGGATGCTGCCAATAATGTGGGTACGGACAGTTTTACCCTCACCGTTACCCCCGTCAACGATGCGCCAATTGTCAGCAACAGCGCTCTCACTGCAATCGGTGAGGATGTGGCAAGTGCGAGCAACCCCGGCACCACGGTCACAGATCTTGCCACTGCGTTCAGTGACGTAGATGCGAGTGCCGTCAAAGGGATTGCAATTACCACCGTCGATACGAGCGACGGTATATGGCAATACAGTAGCAACAGTGGCACATCGTGGACCACGATCAGCGGAGTATCGGCGACTGCCGCCTTGCTATTGCCGGCAACTGCCACCTACAAGGTGCGTTTCGTCCCCGATGCAAACTTTTATGGCACAGAAACGTTCACCTACCGTGCTTGGGATCAAACCAGTGGCAGCGCAGGAAGTACTGCCAATGTGAGTAGCAACGGTGGCACCACGGCATATTCGCTCAATACGGCGACCGCCTCGATTACCGTGACTCCGAATGCAGACACGATTAACGTGTCTGCTGGGAGCACGCTACGTGGCATCACCTTTAATGGGACCAATGCCTACCTCGCCAGCAGCAACTCCACATTCAACAACCTGAGTACCTACACCCTGTCATTCTGGATAAATCCAGCGCGCTTTAGCGGGTTGCAGAGTCTCGTCGGACAAAACGACGTCATCGAGGTCTACTTTGATACGTCGGGAAGCACCACAAATTTACGCATCTATAACATCAATGGCGGACGTACCGATTCCGTTGATATTACGGGTATCATTGCGCTCAACACCTGGGCACACGTGGTCATTGTGGCCGATTCGGTACGTGGAAGCGTCAAATTCTACATTGACGGCACATTGCGCGGCACGAGCACATCGAGCTCGCTGAGTAGCTACGGCACAGGCAGTAACCATATGCGTGTCGGTGCCTATGTTAATGACAATACGAATCCCGCGTATTTCCAAGGCTCAATAGACGAAATCATACTCTTTAACACCATCCTGTACCCGGATACCGTCAAAGCCTTGCGCTACTACAAACCACTCGGCACAACCAGCAATCTACTCGGCTACTGGCCACTCGATGAGGGGAGCGGGAGCACTGCTACCAATCGGCTCACCGGTGCCGCATCAACTACCAATCTGAGTGTCACCAATGCCACATGGAGTACTCCCACCATCTACAACGCCATGACGAGCTACACCGAGCAGGCATCTGACACCTCGATAAACCCCATGTTTGGCATATGGGACCTCGACAACACGGTGATTACTGCGACGATACGCATCAGTAGCGGATTCGTGGCCGATGACCTGTTGTCGTTGAGCCCGATTACCAGCACCATGGGCGGTATCCAGCAGGCGTCGTATGTCACCAGTACCGGCGTATTGACGCTCAATGCCCCCGTGGGCACCACACCGCTCCAGTGGAGCCATGCCTTACGTGCCATCAAATTCAGCAATCCGACCAGCAATAATCCGGGCACATCCCGTACCCTCGGGTTAGTAGCGAGTAGCGCCACCGCATCATCTACAGAGCAAACCCTGACATTCGGTGTGACCCCTGTCAACGATGCGCCAACAGCCACAGCCCTTACACTCACCGCCATCGTAGAAGATGATGCATTGGCAGCAAATGTGGGTGATACTGTTGCGTCACTGACCACCTCAAACTCCGATCTCGACACTGGTGCGGCCAAAGGTATGGCCATTACTGCGGCACCCAGTAGCGATGGACAGTGGCAGTACACCAGCAACGGTGGCACGAGTTGGACAACTATCACCAGCGTTTCAACGAGTGCGGCCCTGCTCTTGCCGGGGAGCAACACCAATTACAAGGTGCGCTTCGTACCCGTCAACAACTTTGCCGGCACCGTGGCACTGACCTATCGTGCCTGGGACGAAACAAGTGGCACTGCGGGGAGCACCGCCAACACCACTACGAATGGTGGCAGTACCGCATTCTCGAGCAACACGGCGAGTGCAACGATTAGTGTGGGGAATAGCGCAGATGCCGCCTATGTCTCCGCCGTGACATCCCCCAACGCCGTGCAATTCAATGGCACAAGCGCCTATCTGGGCAGCACCACGTCGAGCTTCAACAATCTCACCACATTTACACTATCGTTTTGGGTGAATCCCGGCCGCTTTAGTGGCGAGCAAAGCCTGGTCGGCCAGAATGACGCCCTCGAAGTCTATCTCAACACGGTCGGTGGCGTGACATCGCTCATGGTGTATATGGGTGGACCCAATCGCGCCGATGGCATTGACGTGAGCACTGCATCACTGATGCCACTCAATACGTGGACACACGTGGTGATAGTAGGTGACAGTAACCGCGGTACACTCCAAATCTATCTCAATGGAGTGTTGCGTGGCACTATATCCGGCATCACTGCGAGTCATTTTGGCACGAGTAGCTCGGCAATGCGCGTCGCCGGCTTTGTCAATAATGCGGTAACCCCCGCATACTTCCAAGGCGCCATTGATGAAATCAGCCTATGGAATACCACCATGCCCGCAGATGACGTGGCAGCGTTACGCACCTACAAACCAGTGGGGAGCACGAGTAACCTAATCGGCTACTGGTCACTCGACGAAGGCACCGGGAGTAGTGCCGCCAATGGAGTAACAGGAGCCGCTAGCACGACAAACTTGACGCTGACCAATGCGACTTGGATGACAGCAGCACTGGACCCTGCCACCGGGAGCTACAACGAGCAAGCGGGAGCCACCGCAATCAACCCGATGGTGGGCGTATTTGACCTCGACCGTGCCGTAATCACTGCCACAGTGCGCATCACCAGCGGTTTTCAGGCCGGAGACCTGTTGAGCCTGACACCAATCACCAGTACGATGGGGAGCATTCAGCTCTCGTCGTACCTGACCAGTACTGGCGTATTAACGTTGGTCGCCCCCGGTCCAGCTACACCTACGCAATGGACGACTGCATTACGCGCGCTTACGTTTGAAAATACCCTCAGCGATAATCCGGGAAGTGCGCGTACACTCGGATTTACGGTGCAGACTGCGAGCACCACGTCAAGTGAGCAGACGCTGTCGTTTGTAGTGAATCCCGTCAACGATGCACCAACCGCCGTCAACAACACGCTCACCAGTATCGCCGAAGACGTGACATCTGCGGCCAACACGGGAACAAGTGCGGCTACAATTGCCAGCACCAACACGGATCCGGATACGGGTGCCAGCAAAGGACTAGCGATTACCGGCGTAAACACCAGCGATGGACAATGGCAGTACACGAGCAACGGCGGTACCAGCTGGAGCACCATCAGCGGTGTCTCTGACAGTGCAGCGCTATTGCTCCCTGGGAGCAATAGCAACTACAAGATTCGCTTTGTGCCCGTCAGTAATTTCTACGGTACTGCCACATTCACCTACCGGGCCTGGGACGAAAGTAGTGGTAGCGCAGGGAGTAGTGCCAACATTACCAGCACCGGCGGTATTACCGCATTTTCAACGAATACGGCCACTGCTACGATTACGGTCACCAATGCACTTGATCCATTCTATTTGTCGGTCAAAAATGCCACCAACGCGGCCTTGTTTGATGGGAGCAGTAGCTATCTCGGCAATAGTAACAGCACGTTGAATGGGCTGGGCACCTTTACGCTGGCACTGTGGTTGAATCCGAGTCGGCTGGCCAATACGCAAGGCGTCATCGGGCAAAACGATGCCGTCGAAGTATCGTTGGTCACCACTGCAGGCAACACGTCACTCGTCGTCTATAGTGCGGGTACGGGACGAAGTGATACGCTCGACGTCACCGGAATCATCCAACTCAACACGTGGACACATCTTGCCATTGTTGGTGATGCCAACCGTGGCAGCATCAAAATCTATCTTGACGGCATATTACGCGGTAATTTCAGTGGGAGTGCGATTAGCTCATTTGGAAGCTCTGTAAACGCACTCCGTGTGGGTGGATTTGTAACCGACAACACCACTGCCAACTACTTCCAAGGTCGCATTGATGAAATCAGTCTGTGGAACAGTACCTTTGCAATCACAGATATCAATGCCTTGCGCGCATACCACCCCCTCACTACCACGAATAATCTGGTCGGTTATTGGTCACTTGATGAAGGCAGTGGAACAACTGCAGCAAATAGCACAAGTGGCGCAAGTAGTGCAACCAATCTCACCCTCACCAGTACGACGTGGGTGGCGGCATCACTGGCACCGGCAGTAGGCACCTACAACGAACAAGCGGTTCCTGTCGCCATCAATCCGCTGGTTGGTCTCTTTGACAGCGAACAATCCGTGGTGACTGCCACAGTACGCATTAGTGGCGGCTTTACCACGGGTGACATACTGAGTATGACGCCCATCACCAGCACGATGGGGAGTATTCAAGTGGCATCGTATAGCGCGGGCACCCTCACATTGGTGGCGCCAAGCGGTGCCACACCCTACCAGTGGAGCACCGCACTCCGTGCCATCACATTCAGCAATACGATTAGCGATAATCCGGGGACGAGTCGTACCCTCGCCTTCCGTGTGCGAAGTGCATTGAGCACGGGTAGCGAGCAGAGTATGACGTTTAGTGTGGTCCCCGTCAACGATGCACCTGTGGCTGCCAATACCGTGTTGACCAGCATCGCCGAAGATGTGGCTACAACAAGTAATACCGGGGATAGTGTGGCGAGCTTGGTTGGCGCCCATACCGACCGTGACACGGGTGCCAGCAAAGCCATGGCCATCACCGCCATTGACAGCGCCAACGGTGAATGGCAGTATTCCGCGAACAGTGGCAGTAGTTGGACCACGATTACGAGTGTCTCGGCGAGTTCAGCTCTGCTATTGCCAGGAAGTACGAGTGCCTATCGCATCCGCTTCGTGCCAGACCCCAATTATGTGGGGGACGCCACAATGACCTTCAGGGCCTGGGATGAAAGTAGCGGTAGCTCGGGGGCACGTGCTGATACCACTAGTAACGGTGGTAATACGGCGTTTTCGGCGGATACCGCAACGGCCACAGTGAGTGTCCTCAGTAGCAGTGATGCATTTCAGTTCTCGGTGGCCTATACCCACAAGGCGGTACAGTTCAACGGCAGTAGTGCGTACTTGAGTAGCGCACATACGCCCTTTAATGCGTTACGCAATCTGACGGTGGCATTCTGGATGAAGCCCGATCAACTGAGTGGCACACAAAGTCTCATCGGCCAAAACGATGTCCTCGAAGTGGCACTGACCACCACGGGGATTACCACGACACTCGACATCTGGAGTGCAGCCAGCAATACGACGGAACGCATTGATGTGAGTGGCGCTGTCACTGTCGGAAGCTGGGTGCATGTTGCAATTGTGGGCGATGCAGGTCGTGGCACACTCGATGCCTACATCAACGGAACGCTGGCCGGCAATATCGTCTTTCTTGCAAGTGACACCTTTGGTAGCTCGAGCAATACGCTCCGAGTTGGCGGATTCGTGGGTGACAACGGGGTATCCAACTACTACCAAGGGCAAATCGATGAAATCAGCATCTGGAACAGTACATTCGATGCCACAACAATTGCCGGACTCCGCTACTACCGCCCAGTGGCGAGTACGCCCAACCTCGTCGCATATTGGGCCTGTGACGAAGGAAGTAGCAACAGCATCGCCAATGGGGTGAGTAGTGCACCGGTGGGAAGCAACCTGACCCTCAATGGTGCAACAGCATGGGTGAATGCAACACTCAATGCGAGTGGTGGTAATTATGTCGAGCAAAATCCGAGCTTTTTTATCCGACCATTTATCGGCCTCATGGATATTGACACCCAGGTGCTCACTGCAACAGTACGCATCACAACCGGATTTAGCACCACCGATAGCCTGGCACTCACCATCAACCCGAGTACGATGGGTGCCATTAGTACGTTGGCGTACAACACCAGTAATGGCACATTGACACTCTACAGCACGAGTGGGGCGACACCAAGCCAGTGGGTGGCCGCGCTCCGTGCCGTCAGATTCACCAATCCAACCGACTTCCCTGGCAGTAGCCGCACCGTGGCATTTGCCTTTGCGAGCCACACAAGCAGTGCCAGCGAACAGAGTGTGACCTTTGGTATTGTGCCCGACAACGATGCGCCGGTCGCCGTCAACGACAGCTTGACGAGCATCAGCGAAGACATCAGCGATGTGGCAAATACGGGTAGCACGGTGGTGAGCATTGTAGACAATAGCACGGATGTGGACAGCGGCGATGCACAGGGCATTGCTATTACCGCCGTTGATGATGCCAACGGCTATTGGCAGTACTCCACAGATGCCGGAAGCACGTGGAGTGATATCAGCAGTGTATCGGACTTTGATGCGCTGTTACTCACAGCAAGTACCACGGATAACATGCTCCGGTTCATCCCTGACACCAACTTCTTTGGGAGTGCCACACTCACCTTCCGCGCCTGGGATTTGACCAGCAACGCCCTCGATAGTCGCACCAATGTGACCAGCAACGGCGGTACCACGGCATTTTCGGCGAATACGGCAACGGCAACCATCGCCGTCACCAATACGATTGACCCGTACTTTCTATCACTCACCACAACCAACAAAGCCATCCAGTTCAATGGGTCGAGTGCATATCTCAAAAATACGGAGAGTAATTTTAGTGCGCTGGCGAATTTCACTACGTCGTTTTGGATTAAGCCGGATCGCTTAACGGGCATCCAAAGTCTGCTTGGACAAGATGATGCCGTTGAAATGTCACTCGACAGTAGTAGCGGTGCCACCATGTTATGTATTGCGGTGGCCGGCAACGCTGCCGACTGTGTGGCAGCAGCGAGTTACCTGAGTGTGGGAAGCTGGACGCACATCACCGTAGTCGGTGATGCATCTCGTGGCATCATCAAGGTCTTTTTCAATAGCGTGCTCCGCCATACCATGACGCTGACACCCCGCAGCGACTTTGGTACCTCCAGCGCTACAGTCCATGTGGCCGGCTATGTGCGTGAAAGTGCCACAGCGCACTTTTTTGCCGGTCAAATTGATGAAATCATGCTGTGGAACTGGGCGATGAGTGATGAAACCGTGAAAGCGTTGGCATTCTATCACCCCACCAGTAGTACACCCGACCTTATCGCCTATTGGTCGCTCGATGACGGCACAGGGAGCATCGCCAACAACACGATTAGTGCCAATAATGCGACCACGCGCCTGACACTGTACGGGAGCCCACTGTGGGTCAATTCGAGCATTGATCCGGCCACAGGGAGCTACCGCGAACAGGCAGTTCCCATGCTCTTGAATCCGATTGTGGGGCTCTATGACATTGACAACTCGGTTATCACCGCCACCGTACGCATCCGTAGTGGACTGGTCAGCGGTGACACCCTGGCACTCACTCCCAATCCGAGCACCATGGGGTCGATTAGTGTGGCATCGTACCAGAGTGGCACCGGCACACTCACGTTGGTGGGCAATGGCGCCACGTCGAGTGAATGGTCAACGGCCATGCGCAACATCACCTTTGCCAACAGTAGCAATAATGCGCCAGGTACGAGTCGCAATATTGGCTTCAAAGTTACCAATGCGAGTGGCGCCTCGAACGAACTCAGCATGTCGTTTACCGTGGTACCAGTCAACGATGCCCCTACAGCGGTCAATGGCACGCTGACCGGCATCGCCGAAGATGCTGCCGACATCAGCAACACGGGAACCGCAGTAAGCACACTGGTAGCCAATTCAACAGACCCCGATGCGAGCCCGCTCAAGGGCATGGCAATTGTGGGGGTGGATAATTCGGATGGTGAATGGCAATACACGCTCAATGGGGGCAGTACGTGGACTGCAATCAGTAGTGCCTCCGACTTTGCGGCGATTCTGCTGGCGGGCAACAACGCCAATCACAAGGTGCGTTTTGTGCCAGACCCCAATTACTTTGGCACGAGCACGCTCACCTTCCGTGCCTGGGATCAGACTAGCCGCACCGCAGGCAGTGTGGTAGCAGTAGGGAGCAGCGGCGGCTCTACGGCATTTTCGGCCAACACGGCAAGCGCCACCATCACCATCACGAGTGCGATTGATCCCTTTGACATGTCATTGGACACAGACCCCAAAGCACTATCGTTTAACGGCAGTAGCGATTACCTGAGTAGCCCGCTTTCGCCCCTCGACGCACTCGACAATTTCACCCTGTCGTTCTGGTTCAAACCGGACATCATTGATGGTACCCAGGACCTCGTAGGGCAAGACGATGCCGTGGAAGTCGTCTTGCGGACAGTGAGCAATGTCACCACGCTCGATGTCTACTCGGCGGGACCCAACCGCACAGACAGCGTGGACATCACTGCGCTGATTAGTGTGGGGAGCTGGACGCATGTGGTCATCGTTGGCGACGCCTCACGGGGAACGCTCAAAATCTACATCAACGACACGCTCGAATACACAATAACGAGCACCCCCACTGCCCACTTTGGCATGTCGAGTGCGGGTATGAATGTGGCCGGCTATGTCAGTGATGCCTCAGTCGGCAATTTTTTCCAAGGCCAAATCGACAACATCGCCGTGTGGGATTCAGCCTATGCCGGAGATGCCATCGCCGCCATACGCAATTACACTCCGAGTGGGAGTGCCGCCAATCTACGGGGCTACTGGTCGTTCGACGATGCGTCCGGTGATGCAGTCAATACCTTGAGTGGCGCAAGTAGCACCACCACACTGACACTCAACGGTAGTACGAGTCGCGTTACTGCGACGGCACTCGATACCACGTCGAGCTATACCGAGCAAACCAGTGCCGTTGCGCTGAATCCGTTGATTGGCATCTTTGATCTCGATTATGCGGTAATAACTGCCACAGTGCAGATTACTGCGGGATTCGTGCCCGGTGATACGCTGGCACTGACCCCGGATAGTAGCACGATGGGCGATATCAGCGTGGTGGCATACGACAGTAGCACGGGGGTGCTCACCCTTGCCACAGGGAGTGGGGCAACGCCACGCCAGTGGGTGACCGCACTCCGTGCAGTCACCTTTGCCAACACGTTCAGCGATAACCCGGGTACCAGTCGGACAATCGGTTTTGAGTTGGCGGGAGCCAGCACCAGTACCACACAACAGACGATACCGCTAACTATTATTCCAGCCAACGATGCACCGGTGGCAGCGGCAACCACGCTCACCTCTATCAGTGAAGATGTGGCCGATGCAAGTAATACAGGGACGAGTGTTTTTGACATGGTCGCAGCCATCGCTGACGTGGATAGTGGCGCCAACAAGGGCATTGCGATTACCGCGATTAATACGACGGATGGGCGCTGGCAATACACGCTCAATGGTGGTACGACCTGGGTCACCATGCTCAACGTCAGCACCACAAACGCGATTCCGCTGGCCGCCAACCTCAACCACAAGGTGCGGTTCATCCCCAATCCCACCTTCTCGGGGACGACCACCTTCCAGTTCCGTGCCTGGGATCAGACCAACGGCACCGCAGGGCTCGGCATCAATGTGAGTGTGAATGGTGGCACCACCGCGTTCTCGGCAAACACGGCGACTGCCACGCTCACCGTTGATAATATCGTGGCAGGTATTTACACATCCATGAGTAGCAACACGAAAGCGTTACAGTTCAATGGTAGTAGTGCATACCTGACGAGTAGTGCCAGCACCCTCAGCTCCCTTACCAATTTCACGCTCTCGTTCTGGGTCAATCCCGACACGTTGAGTGGTCGCCAAGACCTCGTCGGGCAACGTGGTGCACTCGTCACATACCTCGACACCACGGGTGGCACCAATCTGTGTGTGGCTGCAAGTGGTACGGGGCGGAGTACCGAGTGTATCTCGGTGACGAGCTACCTGTTGCCGAACGACTGGACGCATATCGCGATTACCGGCGAAGCCGGACGCGGGTCGCTCAAAATCTACGTTGATGGCACGCAACGTGGTGTCTTTAGTGGCAGCGCACATAGCTCCTTTGGCAGTTCGATCAACCCGATGCGTGTAGCCGGATATGTGAGCGATGCCAGCAACGGCAACTTTTTTGCTGGACAAATTGATGAACTATCGCTGTGGAACGGGGTATTTAATGCGGACACCATCAGCGCGCTACAATGGTTCCACCCAGCAGGTAATGAACCCTACTTGCTCGGCTACTGGTCATTCGACGAAGGGAGTGGCAGTACCGCCGCAAACGCACTCACCGGTGCAAGTAGCACGTCCAATTTGAGCACCAGTGGGTCACCACTCTGGCAGACATCCACACTCGACGCACCCATCACCAGCTACCGTGAACAAGACCCTGCCATGGCCATCAATCCGATTATCGGCATGTTTGATATTGACCGCACCGTACTCACCGCCACAGTGCGGATTAGTAGTGGCTTTGTCAATGGTGACACGCTGAGCAGTGATTTGAGTCTCGCACAGACGGGGAACATTACGAGTACCTACAATTCATCTTTGGGCGTACTGACACTCAGCACATCCTCGGTGGCCACCCAAAAACAGTGGACGACGGCACTGCGGGGCATCAAGTTTGCCAACCTTACGAGTAATTCACCGGGGACATCGCGCACGTTTGGTATCACCGTGAGCAATACGGTCACAAACACACTCGAAGTAAGCACAACGCGAGTCGTTGTGCCGGTCAACGATGCCCCCACGGTGAGTAACAGCACCTTGACTAGCATCAGTGAAGACGTGAGTGGCGCGAGTAATACGGGCACCAGTGTGGCCAACATGGTTGGTGGATTTGGCGATGTAGACAGTGGCGCCGTCAGAGGAATCGTGATTACCAGTATGGATATTGCTGACGGGCGCTGGCAGTTTTCGACCAATAGTGGTAGCACGTGGAGCACCTTGAGCAGTGCCAGCACCACTGCAGGGCTCGCATTAGCAGCGGCCACCACCAATAGAATCCGCTTCGTACCCAACCCCATGTTTGCGGGGAATGTCACCCTGCGCTACCGTGCCTGGGACCAGACCAGTGGCACATCGGGGCAATACGTCAACACCAGCACCAACGGTGGGAGTAGTGCATTTTCAAGTAGTACCGGTACCGCTACGCTGACTGTAAACAACAGTGCGGCGCCCAGCTGGTTGTCACTGAGCACTCCACATCACGCCTTGAGCTTCAACGGCAGTACTGCCTATCTCGAAAGCGGGAGTGCTCTTGCAAACGCACTCAACACGTTTACGGTGGCGATGTGGGTCAAACCAAATATCCTGAGTGGCCGCCAAGATCTGGTGGGACAACGTGGCGCAGTGGACATCTATCTCGATGGTAGCGACGTGTGTATCTACACCAGTGGGAGCGGTCGTGGCACAGAATGTACTAGCATGGCGAGCCACCTCACCGTAGGCGCCTGGAGTCACTTGGTTATTGTTGGTGATGCGGGTCGTGGTAGCATCACTGTCTACGTAGATGGAACTGTGCGCGCCACCTATAGCGGCAGTAGTCATGCATCATTTGGATCATCGAGCAATCCGTGGCGTGTGGCTGGATTTGTGAGTGATACGAGTGCGGGAAATTATTTGTATGGTGATATGGACGAAATATCGCTGTGGAATGCGGCCTACAACAGTACCGCAGTAGCAGCACTCGCCCACTATCACCCCAACGGGACAGAACCGTACCTGGTCGCCTATTGGCCGCTCGATGATGCGAGCGGCACCACTGCAACCAATGGTGCAAGTGGTGCAAGTAGCACAAGTCACCTCACCCTGATGGGATCACCCTCGTGGCAGGCGTCTACACTCGATGCCACACCAACCAGCTACCGCGAGCAAGATCCTGCAACCACACTTGTGCCGATAGCTGGTGTCTTTGACATTGACCGTGCCGTGCTCACCGCCACGGTACAGATTCGCAGTGGGTTCATCACTGGAGATACACTGCATGTGCCACTCACCATCAGCACCACCGGTACGATTACCCAGACCTACGACAGCGTAACTGGCATCCTCACACTGACATCCGGCGCGGCCACACCCATCCAGTGGAGTACTGCTCTCCGTGCAATCACATTTGCCAACAGTAGTAGTAACGCACCAGGCACGAGTCGCACGTTTGGCATTACCATCGCTTCCGCACAAGGCACGAGTAGCGAACAAACCTTTACCCGTAGTGTCGTTCCCATCAACGACGCACCCGTAGGCACGAGTCGCACGTTGGCAACGGTGTCGGCAGAACCAGGCCAAACAGTCAATACTGGGCATGCAGTCAGCAATCTACGGAGCGGATTAAGTGACGTTGACAACGGCAACGGCACAACCGCACTCTACGGTATCGCCGTCACCGCCGTAGATACGAGCAATGGCACATGGGATTATAGTCTCGATGGGGGGAGCAACTGGCTCAGTCTGGCAGGGGTCACCACGTCGAGTGCACGCTTGTTGAGTAGCGAAGACAGCAACGTGCGCTTCCGCTTTGTGCCGAATGTCTACTTTAATGGCACCGCCAGCATGACCTATCGGGCATGGGATTTGACGAGTGGCACGGCAGGACTGACGGCCAACACGAGTAGTAATGGTGGGAGTAGCGCATTCTCATCTTCCACATACACTGTGTCATTCCCATCATACAGTGCACCAACAGCAACCCCTACTCCAACCAATACATTCACGCCAACTTTTACTGCGACCAACACGGCAACCAGCACACCACTAATCATCCACCATGGCACCGTGATTGGCGCAGCAACTGCCACCTATGAAGCCTTGAGTGGTAATCGCTTTATCACGATGACACCATCAAATACGAGTACTCCAACGGATACTGCAACACCAACCGAGACCTATACTCCGTCGAATACGGCAACCGAGACCTATACTCCGTCGAATACACCAACCAACACATCAACATATACACCAACCAACACACCAACTGATACCAACACACCAACCAACACATCAACCAATACCAACACACCAACCAACACACCGACCAACACACCGACCAACACACCGACCAACACACCGACTGATACCAATACGCCAACCAACACAGATACGGCAACACCATCGAACACACCGACATCTACACATACACCGACGGTGACCAATACACATACCAATACGCCAACCAACACGGTGCCAGCCACTAATACTGCAATCGTTGTGCCATTTGGGCAGTGGATTGATAATTTCTCGGCCACACAGGCGGCCACGCTCCAAGGATTGCGCTTTGCGTCAGAAACACCGACACCGTCGTTGACGTTTACGCCATCACGCACACCGACAAGCACGCCAATCGAAGTCCCGTATGGTGCATTCATTGATTCGGTCGTTGCAACTACGTCGGCCAATCAGGGAATCTATTTTGTGACACAGACACCGGGACCCTCACGTACACATACGCCGACTGCCACAGATACAGAAACCGCAACACCTACAGAAACGCTCAGTGCCACTGAAACTGAAACAGCCACGGCGAGTACGACGAGTACGATGACACGGACGATGACAGATACGGCCACACCAACTGAAACAGCCACGGTAACGGCTTCGATGACTGCAACCATCACCGAAACGCCCACGGTGACAGATACACCGAATCCACTGTACACCGCGACGGATACGGTGACCCCGAGCCTCACCGATACGACAACCAAGACGGCGACAACCACGGACACCGCCACAGCCTCACCGAGTGAGACAGACACCACAACGGTCACTGCGACACGCACCGCTACTGCGACCAACACTGTCACCGTATCAGCAACCGTCACACACACGATGAGTCGTACTGCCACGCATACTGCGACTGCAACACGGACCACTACACCGTCCATTACGGCGAGTGTGACCATGACCGCTACAACTCCGGTGATTTCTGTCACTCCAAGTGATACGACGGTTGCCACACACTCTCATACCCGTACGCCATCACTCACATTCACTCTTGTAGCACGTACCCGTACACCGTCATTTACCCGCACCGTTTCTATTACACGATCACCCACGCGTACACGCACCTTTACCATGACCCGGAGCATGACGCGCACATTTACACCCACACTGACACGATCAATAACACTGACGCCGTCAATTACACCTACCCTTGCAAGCAGTACGATTCACAAGATTGCTATGGGGCAAAACTATGCCATCGCACAACGCCAAGACGGGAAACTCGTTGCATGGGGGGTAAGTAGTAATCCTGCATCAATAATTCCCGATGCAGTGCTCACCAAAAACATCGTGGATTTTGATGCAAGTGCATCGTTTGCGAGCGCCGTTGATGACACCGGATACGTCTATGTGTGGGGGAACATGAACTACGGCATTGAAGATGTGCCGTCATATGCGCACGACGCTGTTGCCATTTCTACGGGAACCAACCACGTTCTGGCACTACAACGCGACGGTACCGTGATTGCCTGGGGGCGCAACGACTGGGGACAAACCAATGTGCCACTCTGGCTCAACGATGTCACCGCCATTGCCGCCGGTAGTAGCTATTCGCTGGCACTCCGCGCCAATGGCACGGTGGCATACTGGGGCGGACACTACCTCTACAACATGACCCCACCTGCCACCTTACAGCGGGTGGTGGCAATTAGTGCGGGTGAAGGGCACGCACTGGCGCTACTCGACGATGCAACTATTGTGGGCTGGGGGGATAATCGCTTCAGACAGGCGACAGCACCAATTAGTACATTCCGCAGAGCGGTGGCTGTCTCAGCCGGATTACACTACTCGTTGGCACTGCTCAACGATGGGCGAGTGATCGGATGGGGGCTCAACACACACAAAAATGTTTCCATCCCCATAACACTCCAAGACGTGGTAGCCATCGAAGCGTCATACAGCAATTCAGTCTTTGCGACACGCAACGGTAGCATGATTATTATCGGTAGCAACGCCACTGGGCTAAACAATACACGCACCAATACACCAGGCATCTTTGGCAATGGCCGTACCCCCACCCGTACCCCGACGATACGCCGCCCATAACAAAGAGCACGGTGTGGCAATGCCACACCGTGCCTGTTATTTCGCAACCCAGCGCCGTTTATTCGGGGAAATAAAGGTACAGTACGAGCGCCTTTTCGGCGGGCACCATAATCTGTACACTCGACCAGTCTTCGCTCTGCAATGTCGGCGCATCAATCAGCAACAGACCCACGTATTTGTCACCACTCGTGTAGTACTGCAACGTGGCTCCCGTGATATCGCGTGCCTCCCCTGCAGGTAGATACCCCATCGTTTCGAATGCATACCCGTAGGTGTCAATCAGCTGCGCTGGTGTGTCGTTATCAACGGCCCATGCCTGCAAAAAAACTTCGGATTCTGTAAAACCGAGTGCCGACATGATAACCGCACTACTGAGTTGATCTGCATCATCTACTTGCGGCAATTCACCCCACCATTCCGGTTTAGCAACCGCCGGATCAGGCTCACACGTGACGTCAGCGGTAGGCAATGTTCCCAACACCAGTACGGCACTCGCATACTCGCTGACACATGTGGACGATAACACTTGACCATGTCCTTCACCCGTGTATTTGACCAACCGGGCCGTGGACCCCATGGCATCACGCATTTTGGTGCCCCAGCGCAACGGCGTGGCGGGGTCGTTTTCACCTGCTACCACCAAAATCGGTGCCGTACCCGTATACCCGAGTGTGGGTTGCGTCATTTCAGGCATATACTTGCCACAATCAGCGGGAGTCTGCAAGTCCTCGACCGTTAAATCTTTGGTGAAATAGGGCGATGCATCACGCATCTGTTGGTACAATTCTTCGGCACCCGTGGTAACCGTGTCGTAGGTCAAACCGCTTGCACAGTTGATGACACTATTGGACTGTTGCATGGTGGCATACGAACCATCATCTTCTCGTTCGTTGTATGCATCGGCCAAACTCCAAATCCCACGTGTGTCACCATTCTCCGCATTGTTGAGTGCCACACCAAGCTCTGGCCAACTGCTCTCGCTATAGAGTGCCGAAATCGTGGCGAGTACGACAACCTCTTGGTTGGCTACGCGCCCATCGGCTGCAGTCACCGGATTGGCATCGTACTGCGCATACAACGCATCCCAGCGTTTACCCACATCACCCGTGGCAAAGGCACAACCCGCTTCTGATTCACACCAGTCAATCCAATTGTTCATGGCCAGTGCAAAACCCTTGAGCTGCGTCAAATACTGATCTTCGATGGTATCACCTGCGGGTTGATACGCGGAATCAAGCACCATGGCCTGTACATGCTCCGGGAACAACGTCGCATATACGGCTCCCAGATAGGTGCCATATGATACCCCCACATAGCGAATCTTCTCATCACCCATGGCCATACGAATCATGTCCATGTCTCGGGCCGTGTTTGCTGTGGAGTAGTGTTGCAGTGTATCGCCATACTTGGCCTTGCATGCGTCAGCGAAGGCATAGCGCGATTCGGTGAGAAATGCTTCTTCTTCGGGCGTGTCCGGAGTCGTATCGGGGAACATGTATTTATCAAGTTCAGCATCGCTCTGACAGCGAATCCCCGCCGAACGGTCAACTCCTCGTGGGTCGAATCCCACAAAGTCAAACGATTCTAACCCCAGCGTGTCCACGTAACGCTGCCCGCCACGGGCCACATATTCGAATCCGGATCCCCCAGGACCACCCGGGTTGTACAACACGGCACCTTCACGGGTGCTACTCGCAGGGATACGCACCAAGGCCAGTGTAATGGTTTCCCCATCCGGTTGCGCATAATCGAGTGGCACGTCCAGGGTGGCGCATTCCAAAATATCACGGTCTTCCTCAGCGACTGCATCGTCGTCACACGTCTGCCACGATAGTGGTGTAACCGATTTTGATGTCTCAACCACGTCCATCGTGGCAGGTGTTGCAGTATCCACACGCACGTCAGTTGGTACTGCAGTGGGTGCTGTCCCCAGTGAATTGGGCACGGTACATGCCACCAATACCAGACATACAACCCACATCACATGTTTTTGCATACGTACAGTTCCTTTTTACAAAATACTTGCTTCTATCATCGCACGTCCAATACCTTTTTGAAAAATATCACATATTTACTGGTACTGGTTGGCGAAAGGTATATTTGGCGGCATTTCCAACAACTGCACACATTCCACCATCAAATGCACCACCAAGCACACCACCAAGCACGGGCACGACTTTCACGAGATTGATTGCACCACGCTCGCCCGCCTTGGTCATCATACGGAAGCCGATGCGTTTATTGATTTCTCTAATCGTTTGACCAGAGATACGTTCAATCGCTACTTGTGTCATTTTTTTCCCAATTGTGACACCAACTTCTTTGACCGCTTCTTTGGCAGAATCACCAGCAATCGTCATCAACACGGCCATACGCACTTTTTCATCATGCAGTGAATGACCATATAATGCGGCAATCGTGGCGACCATACGTGCCTGAATCACCCACGAAGTCAACAACGCGAATGGAATCGTCACCGGCAAGGTAATCAACCCACCCAAACCCGCCATAAACCCAGTCGTAAAGTTCCAACCAGACTGCCACCGAATCAACCCATCCACGGCATCATCCGCATTTGCATAGCTTTTGGCATATTGCTCAGCCAAAGTAAATGCGCCTGGTATCATTTTGTTCCCATTGATGGATTCCTGGAGTATGCCGTGTGCGAACTCGAGTGCTTTGGATGACTGTCCTGCGTCTGCATTCATCATGTACGTACCAACTCCTCAGTAATAAGTTGAATACTAACAACCTTGCTTATTATTACACACAAACAGTGATACGTCAAGATGTAATTTTTTGTTTCATGCACAAAAAAATGAGCGTCGCATAAGCGACGCCCACCAGTGGTGCCCCCGGGCCGACTTGAACGGCCGACCTGCGGTTTAGGAAACCGTCGCTCTATCCACTGAGCTACGGGGGCGAATACCACACCTACTATACACGGCGGCTATACCATTTGGCAAGAGGGGCAAAAATGCGTACCCCGTTGCACGACCACCGTCTTGACAATCGGCGTACCACAGCGCTCGCACGGCTGGCCTGTGCGATCATACGCCATGAAATTGTCTTGCTGCGTGCCCTTTGCGCCGTAGCTGTCGCGGTAATCGCGTAGCGTACTCCCTCCATTGACAATCGCCTGGTGGAGCACTTTGCGTACTGACATCAGCAACATATCTGCCTGCACAAACTCCAACTGATTGGCCGGCGTCTGTGGATGGATCTGGGCCCGCCACAGCGCCTCGTCCGCATAGATATTGCCCACACCGGCCAGCACCGTTTGATCGAGCAGTACCGCTTTGATGACGCGTGATGTCTGGCTGAGGCGTGCAAAAAACGTTGCCCCCGTCAGCGCATCGTCAAAGGGCTCGGGGCCGTGTGCGGCATCGAGTTGCGCCAGTTGCTGCGGATCACACAGGTGGATACGGCCAAACTTGCGCTGATCCATGAAGCGTACTTCACGACCATCCATCAAGCCAAAGGCCACGCGCAAGTGCACGTCATCGGGTGTGTCGGGTATGCACACCGCAAAGCGCCCTGTCATGCGCAAGTGGGCGGTCAGCGCCCAATCGTTAGCGAGTGGCAGAATAATCCACTTGGCACGCCGACGCCAGGCCACAATGCGCACCCCCTGGAGTTGTGCACCGATATCGGTAGCCGGCACACTATCGAGGGTGCGTGCCCACACGCAACGCACCTGCCCCGAAAAGGTAGCACCGACGATTTGTTCGCCCAGCGTACGTGCCGCTTGTTCGACTTCGGGGAGTTCTGGCATGTGCTAGCTTTCTAGGCGGGCCACCCGCTGACGGAGCAAGTGGTCGGCTAGCACCAACGCCAACATGGATTCGGCGATGGGCACGAGGCGGGGCAGTACTGTCGGGTCGTGACGCCCAATTACTTCTATTTCGGTTGGATTGCCATCACGATCAACCGTCTGCTGTGGACGGGCAATGGATGCTGGAGGCTTGGCCGCAATGCGCAGCACGATTTCTTGGCCCGTGCTAATCCCCCCCAAAATCCCGCCATGATGGTTGGTCGCTGTGCCAATGCTGCCATCGGCATTGCGGATAAAGGCATCGTTGTGCGCGGAAGCACGCATCGTCGCCACATCAAAGCCAGCCCCGAACTCCAGCCCCTTGATGGCCGGAATGCTAAACATGGCTTTGGCAATATCGGCTTGCAACTTATCGAACACCGGTTCACCGAGCCCAGCAGGCACACCACGGGCGCGGATTTCGACGATACCACCCAACGAGTCGAGACTTTTGCGCGCTTCGTCAACCAGTGCAATCATCTGTTCGGCCACTACCGCATCGGGGCAACGCATGATATTCTGCTCGATTTGCGCTTCGTCAAAGGTCTGCGCCACCAGGTGGGCACACTGTTGCACCCAGGCCAGCACAGAAATGCCCGCGTGGGCGAGCAATTGTTTGGCGACGGCACCAGCCGCCACGCGCCCGATCGTCTCACGTGCACTCGAACGCCCACCGCCTCGATGATCGCGGAAACCGTATTTGGCATCCCACGAAAAATCAGCGTGCCCGGGGCGATACGTATTCTTGTTGTTGTCGTAGTGGTGCGACTTGGCATCGGTGTTCATCACCATCATGGCAATGGG
>CAZMWB010000040.1:0-25936 GCA_964569955.1 uncultured Klebsiella sp.
TGACCAGTGCGGCCATGTTTTCACCCACCGCATTTGCGAGGCGTGGCGCCATGTCAATGTCGGGGTAATCAACTTGCACAATCATTTTGCGGTCATCGGCATTGGCCTGGATGGAGATATGCTCGAGGAGCCACTCTGGCGTGCGGTCGAGCTGGAGCTGGGCATTGAGTTTTTCGATTTGTGGGCGCGCCAGAGCGAGCTGCTTGTAGCTGTTCATGTTGTTGGTGAGTACAATTGACAACCCGTTGTCGTTGCGGTTGGGTACCACCAGATAGCTGGCCTCCGAACGGTACAGTGGCTCTTGCAGTTTGCTAAAGACGTAGGCGGCGACTGCGGTCAAGACCACTGCCAGCCCAATGGCGACCATGCGGCGCCGGAAGATTCGTAGATACTCGGTCATGCGCATAGAAATAGTCCTTATCGGAAAGGCCGAAGTGCGAACAACATGCCGATGAGTGCTCCTGCGAGGGCACGCAGCATGGTGGTGATCACCATGGCACTCGTATTGGATTGCCGTTGTGGGGTATCGTTTTGGCGGAGCACCATGATATTCACGCTGGTGTCACCACTTGTCTTGCCCCATAGCAGTGTACCATCACGCGCCAAGACTGCAAGTGCGGCATCGCGAATTGGTACGAGCTGGCGCGTATCGTTGCCACGTGCACTAATCGTGACCACACGGTCGGTGTTGCGTACATCGAGTGTGGCAGCAACAGTGGGGGCATCAACTGTTTCGAGCAATGTAGCCACCCGTTGTACGAAGTCTTGGCCGCGGCTAATGGCGGGGAAGTCGTAGGCAAGCGTATCACCCGTGTCGTTCATGGGGGCACGACTGGTCAACATCACCTCCACACTCACCGCATACATGGGAGGCTGTTGGAGTTGTGTTACCAGCGGGATGCCAGCCAGGAGTAGGGCAGGCACCAGCATGTACCACCACCGTTGGCGGACCCGTGCCACAACGCGTACGAGATCATTCATGGTGTCACCTTACCTGTCACATTCCCGATAAAGGCGCGCATACGTTGGTCAAACTGCGCTCGTCCAAAGTATTCGGCGTGGGTGCGGATGATCTGCGCATCCCACGGGTGGCGCACGAGTGCGTGGAGTGCGGTCATCAGTGCTTCGGGTGTTTGTTGGTCAAAAAAGATGCCCGTCTGGCCCTCTTTGACGGTATCGAGGGCGCCACCGGCGCGGTAGGCGACCACCGGCCGGCCAGCCGCCATCGCTTCGAGCGGCGTGATGCCGAAGTCTTCTTCGCCGGGGAACAAAAAGGCGCGACAGCCGTTGAACAATTCCTGGCGCTGGGCATCACTGACACGCCCCACAAAGCGTATACTCGGCCCTGCGAGTCGCATCAATGCGTCTTTGTCGCGGCCATCGCCAAAGACGACTAAGGGAAGGTTGAGGGCACTACAGGCTTGTACAGCCAGGTCAATACGTTTGTAGGGCACGAGCCGTCCCCCGGTGAGTAGATAGTCACCGGGGGGCTGTGTGTTGACGGGAGCTAGGTCAACCGGTGGCGGAATAACGGTAGCCTTGCGTCCATAAAAAGTATTGATGCGTTCGGCAACTACCTGCGAGTTCGCAATAAAGTGGGTCACACCCGTACTATTGGTGACATCCCAGCGCCGTAAAAACTGGAGTAAGAAGCGCATGATACGCTGGGTGACACCTTGAATTCGTTCACGTGCCACATAGGCGTCAGTCTGCCACACAAAGCGCATCGGTGTGTGGCAGTAGCAGATATGTACGGCACCGGGGCGCACCCGTACCCCTTTGGCGTAGGCACTGCTACTACTGATGACGAGGTCGTAGTCATGCAAGTCGAATGCCCCGAATGCCATGGGGTAGAGCATGAAGTAGTGGCGGAAAAACGTGCGCCACGCAGGTAAATACTGCATCCACGAGGGACGAATGTCCCAAGTACTATATGCGCTGGGCATCACCTCGGCCGCATAAATTGACGTATACACGGGAGCTGTTGGCGCAATGTCGTGCAGTGCTTCGAGCACACGCTCAGCACCGCCGTACTGGTTGAGATAATCATGAACGAATGCGATACGCACAAAAACCGCTTGCCTCTTCACAGAATGTGATTATCCTATTATAGTATGATGGCGCAAAGATGCGACACGAAACCCGGGTTGTTTAATATAAGTGTGGTGAAGGAATCCAGATGAACATGTCCGAACAAGAGCTCCGTGAGCTCTTTACCAGCGCCAGCATGGGACAGGTTGCGTATCGTGCATGGGCCGTGCAAGCACGCCGCGAGCGCCGCTTCAACATTGCACGTCTCTTTGATGCGCTGTGTGAAGCACGGGGCGCCCGTGCCATGCGTGCGTTTATGCGCATTGGCGGTGTCGAGGCCACCCTGCAAAATGTGGAGCATGCGCTCCACGGCGATGAGCCACAGGCGGTGGCCATGCAACGCATCACGGGGACATCGGTGCAATCGCGTGAATTGCTCGGGCGGGCTGCACGTGCAATTGCGCAAAATCGCGATTTGCTTGCCGATGAAATCGGTGATTTATACGTGTGTACCACCTGTGGTGAAACACGTGAAGGGGTGCTCGCTGGTGCATGTGCTGTGTGTGACACAGTGCCCGAAGCGCACAAGGCCTTTCTCGCCATCGAAACTATGGGTACCCTTGGACCACACGCTATCATGCATGCTCTCGAACACAGCGAACAAACGTTGCGTGCCATGCTCCAAGAACTCGACGAGTCAGTGTTGGCCAGTCCAGGTGCAGAAAATGCGCCGTCGCTCAAAGAAGTGCTCGGTCATCTCAACGACATGAATCTCGTGTTCTGTGAGCGGGTGCGTTTGATTCTTGATACCGATAATCCGGAACTGCCATCAGCGCATCCACCGCGTCTGAATGCGGCAGCGCACTATCGCAGCCGCCCCATTGCCATCATCCTAGAAGCCTTCCACGATTCGCGGCGCGAGTGCCTGTTGTTGCTCCGTGGGCTGACGAGTGCGGCATGGCATCGCCCGGCCACGCATGTCACCTATGGCAAGATTAATTTGCTCCACCAAGGCAACTGGATGGTGCAACACGAGCGTGCTCATCTGGTGGAAATGGCGCAACAACGCCATGACCTATTGGTACAAGCCGGCCACGGGCAGCTCGATGCCAACCGCCCCGACCTGATTGGTGAACGCAAGAATGAAGGCGAATAATCTGCCACGTGTAGCCCTCGAAGAATGCGCCCCGAATGTCTTTATTGTGCATGACATTCGGGTGCGTCCTTTTTTGCATGGTGAAGGTGATTACACGGGGAATCGTTTCGTACTCACATCGTGGCGCCGTGATGGACTCTTTGCGCGCATCCGTGACCGTGGTCTCGAAGTTGCCTCACTCGACGCACAAATCGCTGCACTCCCCACATTGCCACCCGCACCGCCACTGGCGGCTACACCGCGCTGGCACGTCATCGGTCATGCCGATGAACGATGGAGCTACTACGATGCACCATCACGCACAATTGTTCCTTGTACCGTTAGTGACCAGCAGCCACGCCCAGTGGTTGCAATCACTCCGGGCTGGCTGGTGCGTCGCCGCCGTGGGCGTGGTGGCGGTGAATGGTATCGCACCATGGTCCAAGGGAGTGATACCATTCAGTTGACACACATTGACCAAGATGCAGCCTTGTTGTGCGGTCTAGCCCAGGCTGCCACGTATGTGCATGCACCACTACCGCTGACGCAACAATCTGCCGATGTGGTCGTACTCCGCACGCCCGTATTGCCACAGCCATACATCCAGTGTGCCAATCGCTGGGCCACCAGCGATCGTGACGGTATCACGTGGCACGTGCCGGTGGCGCATCTGTCCTGGATGCACCAGCTGTTGGCTCGTCTTGGTATTGTGGTTGAATCATTGCCCCAAGGAGGCATGAATGCCTGATTATCGTGAAATATATCAAGACATCACTCATGCGCACCGCTACCACACGCTCGTATCGCGTGAAGACTACCAAGGCAATTTGCTCCGTGAAATCCGGCGACATGTGCGATTACGGTCGGCTGATGCCCTCGACATGGGGTGTGGTACGGGGCGTGTGGCCGCACTGTTGGCTCCCCATGTCCGCACGTTGACGATAAGCGACCGTGCGCCTGCCATGCTAGCTGTGGCACGCACCCATCTCCCCGCCACCGTGACGTCAATTACTGCCGATAATCGCACGATTCCCCTCCCCAATGCCTGTATGGACCTGATTACGGCGGGGTGGAGTTTTGGGCATGCCACCGAGTGGGTGCCTGGTGCCTGGCAAGCCGATGTGCGTGCCGCAGTAACCGAGATGCAACGGTTGCTCCGTCCCAACGGCGTCGCCATCATTTTCGAAACGTTGGGTTCGGGTGTGGAACAGCCTGCCCCACCAACCCCCGCCTTGGCCGCATGTTACGCTCTTTTCGAAGACGAGTTTGCCTTTGTACGCACCCCCATCGCCACCGATTATCGCTTCGTGTCATCGGCTGAATGTGCTGAACTCACGGGATTTTTCTTTGGTGTGGCCATGCCCGGCGTGGTACAACCTGACGGTAGCGCCATCCTCCCCGAATGGACGGGGGCGTGGGTCTATCGGCGCGCCTCGGTATCATAATCTCGATGCGTGTGTGACGAGGAAAAACAGCATGCGTGACATTGTTGCAATATGGGTGGGGAAACTGGCAGGCTGGTTGAGTCGGCGCCTCGGGCGTGGTGGTGGAACCACACTGCCAGGTGCGTTCGCACGGCGGATTGCCCCACAGGTGTTGACGACACTCACCCAACAACTGCCCCGTGGGGTGATTTGTGTGGCGGGCACCAACGGCAAAACCACCACCACGCGCATGATTGCCGATGTGCTTACTGTGGCTGGATGGCGGGTACTCCACAACCGGTCGGGAGCCAATTTGGTTTCTGGGGTGACCACTACCATGCTGGCCGGTGCGGATTGGCGTGGTCGTATTCATGCGGATGTGGCGCTTTTGGAATGTGATGAAGCCGCTTTGCCTGACATCGTGCGGGCCACGCAACCACGGGTGGTCGTGCTCCACAATCTGTTCCGTGATCAGCTCGATCGCTACGGTGAGGTGGACACGATTGCAACCAACTGGGGGACGGCACTCCAGACACTTTCTCCTACCACGACGGTGCTCTATTTTGCCGATGATCCATCGCTGACGCGCCTTGCCCATACCCTCACCTGCCAGACGGTGGCATACGGCAACGATGATGTGGCAAGTGCCCGTGATGCTGTCGCCCATCTCGCCGATGCCGGTTTTTGTCGTTGTGGGACGGCGCTCGTCTACACCACACGCTTTTATGCGCATATCGGTCATTATCATTGCCCAACATGTGGATTTGCTCGACCCCAGCCCCGTTATGCCGTAACCACACTCGTGGCTGACGGCCTAGTCGGTAGTCGCCTCACACTCCGCACTCCGCAGGGGGACGTACATGTGCGTCTGCCGTTGCCCGGCCTCTACAATGCCATGAATGCGGTGGCGACCTATGCGTGTGCCGACGTGCTTGGCAGTGCATCACATGTGGCTGTAGCCCTCGGTGCAATGCAGGCAGCCTTTGGGCGCTACGAAGTGGTACCCGTGCATGACCGTCGTGTGGTCTTGGCACTCATCAAAAATCCAGTAGGTGCAAGTGAAACGATGCGCATGTTTGTGGATGCGTGGCAGGTCCCACAACCCATCCTCATCATCATCAACGACCGCGACCAAGACGGCACTGACGTGTCGTGGTTGTGGGATGCCGATTTTGAACAACTCGTGCCACGGCTCACCCACGCTGTGGTGAGTGGCACGCGTGCTGCCGACATGCAGGTGCGCCTGTACTATGCGGGAATGCCACGTGACCGAGTCACCTGCGTGGATGATATTGCGACCGGGTTGGATGCGGCACTCATGCAGGTACCGGCTGGACAGACACTTGCCATTCTACCCACCTACACGGCCATGATGGAGCTGCGCACAGTCATGGTGGCACGTGGTTGGGTAGCACCCTTTTATGCTGATTAATACATGCCTGCATGACTGCGAAATGGTATGATGGAGATAATTGTTGCAATGGAGTACGACAGATGGAATATACGCACGATCGCTTGATGCGGCAAGCACGTGAGGTCATCGTGGCTACCGGCTTGGCAAGTGCCGACCAAGTAGAGCTGGTAGCACCCAAGCCCAATATCCCGGCCGATTTGGCCTTCCCCACCTTCAAGGCAGCACGTGAACGACAAATCGCCCCCCCACAGCTCGCAAGTGAGCTGGCAGCCAAGATTGTCATCCCCGCTGACTCATTGCTGAGTGGTGTCACGGCGGCTGGACCCTTTCTCAACTTCACCATGAATGTGACCAACTATGCAGTGGGTGTGCTCGACGACATCCGCCGCTTGGCAGGTCACTACGGCAACGACGATGTGGGTACAGACAAGCGCATCGTCATTGATTATTCTGCGGTGAATATTGCCAAACTGATGCACGTAGGGCATATTCGTTCTACGATCATCGGGCAGGCGTTGTGCAACATCTTTCGCGCCTTGGGCTATACCGTCATCGGTGATAATCACCTCGGCGACTACGGCAAGCAATTTGGCATGAATATTGCGGCCATCACCAAATGGGGGAAACCCCAGGGGCAAGACGAAGAAGCCCTTGCACAGCTCGACAAGCTGTACGCACAATACTCGCGTGAGGCCAAAGAAGATAAATCCATGGATGACGAGGCACGCGCCTGGTCGCTCAAGCTCGAGCAAGGTGACCCTACGGCGGTTGAGCTCTGGCAATGGATGGTCAATTTGACACTGACCGCCATCCAAGAAAACTACGAGCGCTTGGGGGTGAAATTTGATCACGCCTATGGCGAGAGTTTTTATGCGCCCATGAATGCGGGTGTCATCGAGGATGTGCTGAAAAGTGGCCTTGCCTATCGCGATGAAGGTGGTGCGGTGGTCGTCACCGAGCTCGAACAAAACATGCCCACCTTTTTGTTGCAACGCAGTGACTCAGGCACGCTCTACCACACGCGCGACATGTCCACCATCAAGTTTCGTATGGCCGAGTTTGCCCCCACACAGATTATTTATGTGGTTGGTGCACCACAAGAGCTCCACTTCCGTCAGCTGTTTGCGTTGGCACGGGCCGTTGGTTATGTGCCGAGTGGCGTTGAGTTGTCACACGTCAAGTTTGGCACGATTTTTGACCAGCACGGTAAACCACTCTCGACACGTGCGGGCAACATGATCTATTTGACCGATTTGCTCAACGATGCCCGTGACCGTGCCCGCCAAGTGGTGGACGCATCAAGCCCCGATTTGCCAGATGCTGAGCGAGCCGATGTTGCTGAAAAGGTCGGGATTGGTGCGGTGATGTACAACGACCTCTACCAGGACTCACGGCGCAACATTACCCTTGACTGGGACCGCATGTTGGCTATCGAAGGCAACAGTGCACCCTACATCCAGTACATGTATGCGCGCTGTCGTTCCATTGTCCGGCGTGTGCTTGGTGATCAGGCTGATGCAACAGTGGGTGTGGCAGATGCCACGTTGTTGACGCACCCATCCGAAGTGGATTTAATTCGGCAGCTCGCCAAGATGCCACATGCCATTCGTGATGCGGCCGATCGCTATGCCACGTTTGTCATCGCCGAATGGTGCTACGACACGGCGCGTACATTTGCCGCCTTTTATCGCGATTGCCCGGTGGCAAAAGCCGATGATGAGGCGTTGCGTACGGCGCGTCTCGCGTTGACTGCCGCGACCGCACAAGCGTTGCGCAACGGGTTAGCGCTCCTCGGTATTCACGTTCCTGAGCGTATGTAAGGAGTCGCCCACATGAATTTGCGCAATTACCATGCCTTGTTGCTCGACATGGACGGGGTGCTCTACCGCGGTCACGAGCGGATGCCTGGTGTGGCCGAACTGTTCGCGTTCTGTGATGCCAACGGTATCAAGACGGCCTGTATTACCAACAATGCCACCATGACACCGGCCCAGTTTGCCGATAAATTGGCCGGCATGGGTATTACTTATCCGGCGAGTAATATCATCAACTCACCCATTGGTACGCGCTTGTGGCTCGGTGAGCAGGCTCCGCGAGGAACTAAGATTTTCTGTATTGGCATGAACGGTTTGCGCACTGCGCTCTTTGATGATGGCTATTTCGTGGAAAGCGCTGACGCACCGGCGTTTGTGGTGGTAGGGCTCGACACCGAGGTCACCTACGCCAAATTGCGCCAGGCCTGTTTACTCATTAACGCCGGCGCGCGTTTCATCGGTACCAACCCCGATGTGTCACTCCCTGTGGCCGAAGGACTCGTCCCCGGGTGCGGTGCCCAACTCGCATTTTTGCAGGCGGCCACTGGAGTCGCCCCTTTTGTTATTGGCAAACCGGGGGCCACAATGTTCCATATTGCCATCACCCAGCTCCAGTGTGATGCTGCCCGCACAATCGCGGTAGGGGATCGCCTCGATACCGATATCGCTGGCTCACTGGCTGCGGGCTTGACGTCGGGGCTCGTATTGACAGGGGTTGCCACACCGGCCGATGTGGCTGCTGCCACCCCAGACCAAACGCCGCATGTCGTCTATGCCGATTTGCCGGCGTTGGTTGCGGCCTGGAGCCGTGATCTCGCATAGCGTAGTGACACACCAACGGGCGTGGCTAGCGGCCACGCCCGTCTTTTTTGAGTAACATAGCCGCCCATTAGCCACGTCGGGTCAACAACAGTCCGGCCACGATTCCAGTCATACCGAGCGTGTCACGAAGCGTAATGGGGTCACCGAGGATGAAGTAGGCAGAAATGACACCACAGGCGGGGAGGAGGCTGGCATAGATGCCAGTACGGGTGGGGCCGACTTTGACAACGCCGTTGTACCACAGGATATATGCGATGGCGATGGAAAAAATCACCGAGTAGGCCATGCCCACCCAGCCATCCCATGGCACGGCCAACCAATTCACTGTGAGTGCTTCGGCCATTCCAATTACGATGAGCGGTATCGCTCCCACGGTCAGTGTGACTGCCGTGACCCGTAGTGGCGAGTATTTGGCCAGCACGGCTTTGGCACCAATAGTGTAGTAGGCCCAACAGGCCGAGGCAATCAAGACAAAGATGTCACCGATGAGGTGTTCGGTGGTAATCACCTCGCCGTTGAAAAGAATCACAAAGACGCCCACAAACGAGATGACGATACCCAGCCAGCCGCGCCACGACAAGCGCTCCCAGCCACGGATTTGGCTGACCAGTGCCACCCAAATTGGTGTGGTTGCCACCAACAAGGCGGCATTGGAGGCACTGGTGTAGTTCAGCCCAAGCATGAAAAAGAGCTGGTAACCGGTGTTGCCAATTAGCCCCACCAAAATCACGTTGCCCCACAGCGCGCGTTCGATGCGCACGTCTCGTTCAATGAGCCAGACCACGGCGAGCATCAGTATTGGCACAAACAAGAAACGTAGCGTGGTAAATGCGAGTGGTGGCACATAGGTGAAGGTGTGTTTGACCACAGGCATGTTGACTGCCCACATCAGAATGGTGGCAATCAGACCGATATCGTTCCACGAGATACGACGGAGATGGTGCACCAGCGTCCCTTTCTACTTGGGCAAGTTTTTGAGTGCGGTATAGGCGGGGCGTGGGCTCCAGTCGCCGTTGAGTACGCCAAATGATGCCTGTTCATGGAGCGGATTGTTTTCGGCTTGCCATGGGATGGCAAAGTTCAGATTCCACACAAACATGCCAGTAAGCCACGACGCATAGTGGGTACGCGTATACGTGATGGCACGTACAATGTAGTCTGCCTGCATCTCAAAGCTAATCTGGTTACCGAATTCGTAGTACTGGCTCGTATTCTGTGTGGCCCAGCCAAACTCTGTCACCCATACCGGTTTGTGTGCGATGCCGTGTTGGAGCATCAATGCACGTACATCTTCGACCCGGCGGAAGTAGAACTCACGGCTCGTCACATAATTGGGACCAGGCCCCGGATTATCGGGCCACAGCGTTTCGGGCGGGTTACTCGCTGCACCAGGGTGCACCCCTACAATATCAACCACCTGCGCAAAGCGTGGGTCTTGGAACATGCCAGCGTAGAAGCGGGTATCACTCATGGCAACTGTTGGCCAGTTGGTTTCGGTGGAGGCCAGCGATCCTGACACGACCAATGCCTGCGGATCAGCTGCATGGACTGCTTGTGCGGCGCCCACCAGCATGTCCATGTAGTAGCTCACATCACTCACTGTACCGCCGTTTTCGATGGCCAGGTTTTGCTCGTTCCAGATTTGGTAGGCTTTGACTCGCCCGGCGTAGCGACTCGCCATTTGCGCCATGAAGTCATTAAACGTGGCAAAGTGGGCCCGGCTAGGCATGCCATGGAGCCCATTGTCCGTGCTCCAACGGGGTGCAGCCACCACACTAAAGAGTAAATTGGCCTGCCATTTTCCTGCATCTTCGACAATGGCGTCGAGCTCCCCCCAATAGATAGCCCCCGATTTGTCGTGCAGATCCATCCAGCGCACTTGTTGACGAATCCACGGCATGCCGGCATTCATGGCCAGCCGCATCGCTCGGGGGCGATCCTGCCAGGTGGTACCGTAATTGCCACCATACAGTACCGCATTGAAGCCATAGACCATCCCCGGTAGAGGATTGCGTGCACCTGGGTCTACCAATGTGGGTGCAGGTGTCGTCACTGCGCCATTCACCTGAAACGCAGGATTGCTGGCATGGTGGGTCGTCGCATATTCTCGCCCCAGCAAGCCTAGCATGATGCGGTATTGCGGGTTGGGCTCAGCAGGGTGCCATTCCATGCGTTGTCGTTCAAAATACTGCACCCAGTAGGTTTGGCCGTCAGCACTGTTGATTTCTTGGAATTGTTCGGAAAGGGGGCGCCCAAAGACTTTCAGTCCACCATTGTTCTGGTAGAAGGTGCGGAATGGTGCCGGGCTATTGCGGAGCGTGTGCTGGGTCACGCCATCAAAGCTACCATCACCAGGGTCGCCAACCGCCATAAAGGGCGCTTCACCACGGCGGGTAGCCACCAGCGTGTTCCCTAGTAGGCGCCCTTGTACGTAGTAGGGTGTCCCAGCCAGGTCTGGATTTTCTTCGAGGATAGCACGCTCGAAGTATTGCACGCGGTAGTATTCACCGGGATTGCTCAGGCTTTCTTCAATGAATGGTTGGGAAATGGGCAACCCGTAGACAAAGAGGGCGTTGGGCGTGTTTACCCAGGTCTTGTAGAAGTAGTTGTTGATAGTGAAGCCGGTTTCTGCAAAGGTACGCTGACCACTCGTCCGTTGCGAGGCGGGGACTTCGGCGGGGCTGTGTGGTGCGGCCAATACCGATGTCGGCAACAGGATGCCACACACCCAGAGCATCATCAAGAGTGTTTTCGTGTAGTTCATGCGCATATTATGACATACTTCGTTGTGGAAAAAATGAACACGGTAGCAGGGATGCCCCTGCTACCGTGTTGCGTGGATGCCGTGTTAGCGACGTCCCTCTTGTTTGATTGCATTCATGAAGCCTTGGACTGCCACAAAGCCAGGACGTGGGCTCCAGTCCGGATTCAGAATACCGAACGACGCTTGCTCATGGAGTGGCTGATTTTGGGCGCCCCACAGCACGGCAAAGTTCATGTTCCACAAGAACATGTTGCCCAGCCACGGAGACCCATCCGGGTTGCGATAGTTGGCGTAGGCCCACTTCATCGCCCCCAAGATGTATTCACCCTGTTGATCGAGGCTAACCTGATTGCCGAACTCGTAGCCGGGGGTTTCGTTTTGTGTGGCCCAGCCGTATTCGGTAATCCAGATCTGATGATCTCCGACACCCTCCTCAACCATGAACTTTCGCACGTTTTCGACGTGGCGGAAGTAGAAGGTGGGATGGTCAGTCCACCCCTCAGCCTTGCTCGGGTTATCAGGCCACATCGTCTCGGGTGGATTGGCAGAGCCACCTGGATGCACAGCCTGAACGTCAAAATGCTCTTTGATGAGACCATCTTTGTAGCGATACATCTCACGGAAGTAGGTTTCGTCGGCGACTGCCAAGGCAGGATCTGTTACCCCTGACGATGATGGTGCGCCGGCTACCACAATCGTGGATGGCTCGACGGCCTTGATGCGCTTGTAGCACTCTACCAAGAGCTCTACGTAGCGTCCTGCATCCTCGGGTACGATGCGTCCTCCGTTTTCATGGGCCAGGTTTTGCTCATTCCAGATTTCGATGGCACTGATTTTTTTGCCGTAGCGTAACATCAGGGCCTCTACGAAGTTGCCCATGGCAACTGGATCTTCGGGCATGCCATGCGAGGCATTGTAAAAGGCGGGTGCCTGCACAATACTAATGAGCAACTTGATGTTGTGGGCGCTGACGTCATTGATGATGCCATCGAGCTCCGATGACCACATGTACTGTCCTGGCTCTGGTCCTTCGATGTCTTTCCAGACGATTTGCTGACGAATCCAGTCTAGTCCAGAAATTTCGGTGAGAGCGAGTACCCGTTCTCGATCGGTGTAAAAGAGATGATTAACCACGCCAAACTGCATGTACTTGGACGTGAGCGGTTTGCCCGGCTCAGGAGTCGGTTCTGCAGTTGGCTCCGGAGTGGCCGTCGGCTCTGGCACCGCCGTCGGCTCTGGTACTGCGGTTGGTGCCGCGGTTGCAGCCGGAGCACTGGTCGCAGTTGGTGCACTTGCCGTGCTTTCACCACCACCGCCACAGGCCACCAGGAGTGGCAGGAGACAGATGAGGACTGCCAGGATTCGCGAGAGACCCTTGTGTTTCATGTAATAACTCCACACTGTGACGAATCGTTTTATCGAGACGTGCATCTGATTGTGTAGACGTGATGAGCACACCTGCGTGTGCTCATCGACACTCACTAGCGACTACTCAATCATACACGATATCTGGTTACTTGGGCATCGCCTGTAGTGCCAAATATGCCGGTCGTGGCGAATAGTCGCCGTTGATAACCCCAAAGGCGGCCTGTTCGTGCAACTCGTTCCCCGCAGCTTTCCACGGTACGGCAAAGTTGAGCTGCCAGAGGAACATACCAGTCATCCACGGGCTGTAGTTGGTGCGTGCCAACTGGAAGGCACGTACGATGTAGTCGGATTGTTGCTGGAATGAGATGTAGTTACCGAATTCGTAGCCTTTGGTGTTATTCTTGGTCGCCCAACCGAATTCAGTCACCCACACCTTCTTGTCACTCAGCCCTTTGCGCACCATCAGCGCACGTACATCCTCGACACGGCGGAAGTAGAACTCTTTGCTGGTCACGTAGTGTGGTCCTGGGCCTGGATTGCTGGGCCAGTACGTATCGGGGGGATTGCTGTGCCCACCTGGGTGCACACCGACGATGTCCACTGCACCGTTAAAGCGTGGGTCGCTGAACATCTGGTCGAGGAAAGTGATGTCACTAATTGCTACCGATGGTAAATTGGTCTCAGTGGAAGAAGGTGCCCCTGATACCACGAGTGCAGATGGGTCACCAGCGCGAATCGCATTGGACGCCCCAACCAGCATATCCATGTAGAACGACGCATTGGCAACGCGACCACCGTTTTCGTGGGCAAGGTTTTGCTCGTTCCAGATTTCATAGGCGTGTACCCGTCCCTTGTAGCGCTTGGCCATCTCTCCCATGAAATAGTTGTAATCATTGAAATGGTCGCGATCGGGCATGCCGTTTTTGCCATTGCTGGTAGCCCAGCTCGGTGCTGCTACTACGCTGATGAGCAATTTGACACCCATGTTGGATGCGTCGCTGACAATATTGTCGAGTTCACCCCAGTAAATGATGCCAGATTTGTCGTGTAAATCCATCCAGCGTACCTGTTGGCGAATCCACGGCATTCCAGCATCTTTGGCCAACTGCAAGGTGCGTGGGCGATCAACGGCACCACCCTGGCTGTACAAAATCGCATTAAACCCATATACGAAGCCACTGACTGGTGCGGAGGGCACTGCAGTTGGCGCAACCGCATTGTTCCCGTTGTTGGCACCAGAGAGTTCGTTGGGCAGTGGTGCTCCGGGTGTAAAGGCTGGGTTGCTCTTGTGATTGGTGTCGCGATACTCGTTGCCCAACAAGCCCAACAGAATCTGGTACTTGGGGTTGGCTTCTTCGGGATGCCATTCCATGCGGTTACGCTCAAAGTACTGCACCCAGTACGTCTTGCCGTTGGCTTTGTTGACCTCTTGGAATTGCTCTGACAGTGGTCGCCCAAAGACCGAGATACCGCCGTTGTTGTTGTAGAAGGTGCGGAATGGTGCCGGTGAATTGCGCAACGTGTGCTTGGTCACCTTGTCAAAGGTGCCATCACCGGGATCGGCAACGGCTTTGAAGGCAGTCTCACCGCCACGGGTTGCAACCAATTTGCTTCCCAACAAGCGCCCGAGCATGTAGTACGGGGTGCCCGCATTGTCGGGATGTTCTTCGAGGATGGCGCGCTCAAAGTACTGTACGCGGTAATACTCACCTGGTGCGGTGAAACTCTCTTCGATGAATGGCTGCGAAATTGGCATGCCATAGACAAACAGAGCATTTGGCGTCGATATCCAGGTCTTGTAGAAATAGTTCGAAATGGTGAAACCAGTTTCGCTAAATGTGCGCGACCCGGCATAGCTTTGTGACTGGGGAACTTCACTGGGGCTGTGTGGCACGGCAAGCGCAATGTTGGGTGTTGCCAACATGCTCGTCACAAGAACCGTAACCAGCACCATTGCTGAAATGAAACGTCGATACAACTGTGCGCTCCTTGGCTAGCTAGTCATGAAACAAACACACCAATGTCATTCTACCATAGTGTGTAGCAAACTCAATTTTGCCATCCACTGATAGTTTAATGATACGCATATGAAAATAGCCCTATCGTACGGAGTATACTTATTCGTCACTCGTTACGATGACTTGATTGCGCAGCCGAAAATAATTGGCAATCGAGGCTGTGACTCCCGCCAGGGGAATGCCAAACAAGATGCCCCAGGGTCCTGCAACCACACTGCCAATTAACAAGGCGGCAAATACTAGTAGTGGGTGTAATCCTACAATCCGTCCCACGATGCGTGGCAGAATCATGTTGAAGAGCACTTGTTGCACCACAAGCATGATGATTACAAATGGAATGATGCTGTCTGGTTGACTGCTACTTGCCACCACGATAGGGGGAATGAGTGCGGCCGCCCCACCAATTAAGGGCACCATGACGACAATGCTGATGATAAAACTCGTCAGCGTAATGCTGTTGAGTCCGAACAGCGCCATCACCACCGCATTAACGATGACATACAAGAGTGAGCTGAGAATTTGGGCTCGCATGTAGCCACCAAAGGTCTGACTGATGATGGTGCCAAATGTGCGTGCTTCGGGACGCCAATCATTGGGGATGAGGTCAATGATTCGTTCGTACAGGTGTGGCCCGTCTACCGCCATGTAATAGCTCAAAATCAAGACGATGATGATGTTGAATACGACGGATGCGATGCTCCCTGCGAGTCCCAGTGATTGTTGTACTGCGGTGGCCCCCATGCTGCCGAACTGGCTGGCAAGGGCTTCGGGACGTACCACGGTCACTAGGTCGGCACGCCAGCCGAATTTGCGTAGCTGTGTGTCAACTTGTGAAAGAAACTCAATGACGCTGGTCAACACGGTCGGCACACTGCCGACGAGTGCATTCAACTGCGTATAAATAACGGGAATGATGGCCACCACCGCCACGGTAATCAACGTTAAAAGCACTACATAGATGAGTGGTACCGAATACCGGCGTGCAATTCGTCGGCGTGACAACCAATCGCTCATAGGTTCGATGATGAGTGCAAGTAACCAGGCAATCACAAACATGAGCAGTGGTGTGGCGAGGCGTTCTGTGATGGTTGCAATGCGCTCAATCAAGTAGAGGCTTGCCCCAACCACAAACAACCATAGTGCGACTGCGGTTAAGCGGTTGTGTTCACTCATGTGCTACGGCTCCAACGTGCCAACATGCTGAAAAAGAAGCTGACAATCGAGTCCGTGTTCGGCATCGTATGGCGCACGTTGCCAGCTTCCGTCGGGTTGCAAGACTCGCGTACGATGCGTGTCTTTGAGGTACGTGTCGAGGAGCACCGTGCGCATCCAGTCACGAATGTGTGCATCTTTGATGGGAAACAGCGTCTCAACACGCCGATCCAAGTTGCGCTCCATGATATCCGCACTCCCCACGTAGACATGTGGGTCCCCACCATTGCCAAACCAGTAGATGCGACTATGCTCTAGATATCGCCCCACGATGCTCCGCACACGAATGCGCTCACTCAGGCCAGGTACGCCGGGGCGTAGTGCACACATGCCACGAATAATCAGGTCAACATCAACGCCTGCCACAGAGGCCCGATAGAGGTGTTCGATCATGGCAGGGTCAACCAGTGAGTTCGCTTTAAAGATGATGTGTGCAGGATTTCCTGCTGTAGCATGAGCAATCTCACGGTCAATGAGTGCCGTGAGTCGACTGCGCAAATTGACAGGTGCCACGAGTAGTGCTTTGTATTGATCGTGTTTGGCATAGCCCGTCAGGTAGTTGAATACGTCGGCTACATCTGCAGCAATGTCGTGGTCGCTGGTCATCAGGCCGATATCGGTGTAGATGCGTGCCGTGCTGGCATTGTAGTTGCCGGTACCAAGATGCACGTATCGGCGCAACAAGTCTCCCTCACGCCGGACAACCAATGCCATCTTGGCATGTGTTTTGAGGTTGGGCACGCCATAGACGACGTGTACGCCTGCACGTTCGAGCGCACGTGCCCACGAAATGTTGTTTTCTTCGTCGAAGCGTGCTTTGAGCTCAACCAGGACGGTGACCTGTTTGTCGAGGTCGCGGGCACGCATCAGCGCACGCACAATCGGTGAATTGCTCCCAACGCGATACAGAGTTTGCTTGATGGCGAGTACATGCGGATCAGTAGCCGCATTTTCGATAAAATCAATTACCGGTTGGAATGAATCATATGGATGGTGCAGTAGTACATCACGTGCTCGAATCACGTCCCACAGGGAATGTGTGGCTGACAGGTCACGAAATGCACTCGGAATACGTGGTTTGTCGGGCTCATCCTTTAGATCGGGGCGGTCGAGTTTGAGCAGCTGCATCAGTGCCGACAGCCCGAGCTGGCCGTTGATTTCGTAGAGCTCGTCATCCTCGAGATTGAGATTTTGTAACAGCAGTTTACGTAGCCGCACCGGCATGTTCGGTTGTACTGCAATGCGTACTACTGCACCAAACCGTCGTTGCCGCACATTTTCTTCGATGGTTTGGAGCAAATCATCGGCTTCATCTTCTTCGATTTCGAAGTCTGCGTTGCGCGTGATGCGGAAGGCGTGGGTTTCACGGACGTGTTCCGAAGGAAACAGGCGTGACAAATTGGCCGCAATAACTTGCTCAATCCAGACAAAGACACTGCACTGCTCGCGTTGGATACCTTCGGGGATTTGGGGCTCACTCGGCACAATCGGGATAAGCCGGGGCAGAACGGCTGGGACTTTGACGCGCACAAAGCGTTCGTCGTGTTGGTTGCCAATTACTACTGCCAAATTAAGGCTTAGGTTAGAAATTTGTGGAAATGGGTGACTTGCATCAAAGGCCAACGGGGTGAGTACCGGCTGAATCTGATTGATGAAGTACTCATCCACATAATGGCGCTGTGTGTCGTCGAGCTCCGTGTAATCGAGAATCCAGATGCCCTGTGCCCGTAGTTTGGGCGCCACATCTTCGAGCCAGCAACGGCGTTGTTCGGCTAACTGTTTGATGACTGCCTGCCGAATCGCCACGAGTTGCTCACTCGGTGTGAGTCCGTCAGGCGACGTGGTCTGCACGCCGGCACGTCGCTGCTGGTGCAATCCCGCCACCCGAATCATAAAAAACTCATCCATGTTGGTGCTGACGATGGCCAAAAACTTGGCACGCTCAAGCAGTGGGGTCTGCTCGTCGAGTGCTTCCGCGAGGACACGCGCATTAAACTCAATCCAACTCTGTTCACGATTGAGTAGGCGTGATTTTGATTTGATAGTGGTGGTGCGTCGTGAACGTGTCATGACGATATCCTTTACGCACGGTGATTCATTGTATCATATGTTTTTCTCACCGTTTACACGTTAATTATGCATTAAATTTCCAACAAAAACCCCACCACCACGCACATGCATGGTGGTGGGTGCTGTTCTACTTACAGACTGATTTCGCGCTTTTCTGCAGCAGAGCGATAGGTGGCTTCGAGGAGGCGTAATGTGGCTAACCCGTCGTCGCCACTTGCAATTAGCGACCCCTGACCACGAATTGCGTCAATGTAGCGCAAATAGATTTGATTGTGTGGTGCCGAATCATGACGGGCAATGCTCGGGATGACTTCGACGGGATTCCCATTGTCGTCCGTGTAAAAGCGTAATGGCTTTTCATTGCCATACAAGGTGGGGAAGAAATCGAATCCCCCCTTGCTGCCTGCAATCTGGATGCGCTCTTCGTTTTGACCATAGAACGCCCAGGTGACTTCGATGGTAATCAGACCACCATCAGCCATACGCAGGTGCAGCGATGCCAGGTCATCAACGTCGAATGTGCCATCCATGACACGATCCGAGCCCCAGCCCCCCAACCCCTTACGCTGTGGACCGTGTACCGCCTGTACCTCGCCGCGGATGGCACTAATTTTGGGATTACCGAGGATGTGGAGCACCATGTCGAGCATGTGCACCCCGATATCGAGGAGTGCGCCACCACCGGCGAGTTCTTTGCGTGTAAACCAGCTGCCAAAACCGGGAATCCCCGCACGGCGAATCATGCGTCCAGTCGCATAGCTGATGGTCCCCAAGTCGCCGGCAGCCACCTTGCTGCGCATGTATTGGATTTCATGACGAGGACGATTGCTCATGTTAATGGCCAAGATGCGCCCGTGTTTGTGCGCAGTTGCAACCATCTCTTCGCCTTGTGCGACGGTCATGGCGAGTGGTTTTTCGCACAGCACATGCTTGCCCGCATTGAGCGCTGCAATTGATACTTCGGCGTGGAGCGCATTGGGGAGTGCCACGGTCACCGCATCAATTGCGGGATCGGCGATGAGCTGGCGCCAATCGGTGTATACGGTAGTTACCCCGTGGGCCTGTGCAAGTGCATCTGCACGCGATTTGTTGGTGTCACAAACAGCGACTACGTGACCATCAGGGTGTTTTTTGATGCCGGGGATGTGGCCGTGCATGGCAATTGCGCCAGCACCAATCACGCCTACACGGGTTGGGTTGGATGTGCTCATACTTTGGTACAACTCCTTTGTAGTTCCACGCTAACTGCGACTAGCATACCACCTTTTCGTGGGTGGTCGTACCAGCATCGTGGATGGGCGCATCAGCGCTGGTTTCACATCTGCGCATGACACGGGTATAATACCCACGAACGTGTGGTATTTGCACAAACACGCAGTCAGATTCGTTGATATCAAAGACAAGGATACACGCATGAGCTCCAAACAATGGGCGACGCCACCAGCCATGGAAATTGATGTGACCAAGCGCTATGTGGCCACGATGAGCACCACCAAGGGCGACATCGAAATCGAGCTTTACCCGCAACATGCACCTAAAACCGTCAACAACTTCGTCTTCTTGGCTCGCCAGGGTTTTTACGATGGGGTCGTATTCCATCGTGTCATCGCCAACTTCATGGCGCAAGGTGGTGATCCTACGGGTACGGGGCGTGGGGGTCCTGGCTACAAGTTTGGCGACGAGTGCGTGGGCAACCCATTGCAGCACGGTCCTGGTGCCATTTCTATGGCCAATGCTGGCCCCAACACCAACGGCAGTCAGTTCTTTTTGGTGCATAACCGTGAGGGCACAGCCCACCTCGATGGCAAGCACACGGTGTTTGGTCTTACCAAAAACATGACCGAGGTGTTGGCGATTCGCCAGGGTGATCAGATTATCAAAGTGACTATCGCCGAATTCCCAGGAGCCTAAGGCGTGCAGCGGTCACTCGGGAGCAGTGCCACGCGCAGAGCCCGCCTCCACGTCCATCCGTCACCGGGCAACCACAACAGCTTGTGGTATTTCCCACAGGTGACGGGTGGCATGTGGCGTGTGATGCGGAATGCACTCATCGTACAGGTGTCGCGCTATACGCCGTGGTTGTCGCTCAAGCATTGGTTGTTGCGGTCCATCGGGGTGCAGGCCGAACCATTCGTGTCATTTGGGCTGATGGTGATGATTGACATTTTTTTCCCGCAGGACATCCAGATTGGCTGCGAAACCATCATCGGCTACAACACGACGATTTTGTGTCATGAATTTTTACGCCATGAGTGGCGCCGGGGCCCGGTGGTCATCGGGCAGGATGTCTTGATTGGGGCCAATACGACGATTCTGCCCGGGGTCGTGATTGGTGACGGTGCCACGGTGGCAGCCGGGAGTCTCGTTCATTGTGATGTGCCTGCAGGTGCCATGGTTGGGGGAGTGCCGATTCGTTTAATTGTGCCACAGAAAGAAGAGCCTGTGCTATGACCCATATCTGGCAATTTGCCTCAGAAACCGCACGTCGTCTGCTCCAACTCATCATGGATGTGCCGCTGATTTTTTGGGCCTGCATGATTGTGGATTTGCTCGGGTTCCTGGTGGGCACCGTCATCTGGTATGGACCGCAACTGATGCGGGCACCGTGGTGGGCGTGGCCGTTTATCCCCGATTGTCCACTGGCTGCCCTGTTTGGGTTGTTGGCATACATGCGTATTCGTGCCAATCAACCAGCCGATTGGTTGACGGTGATTGCCAGTCTCTCTTGTATCAAATATGGTCTCTGGACTGTTATTTTTTGGAGTACCAAGTGGGCCGCCACCGGCGAATATCTGCCTCTCGAAATCGGGCTCGTCATCGTGCATGTGGCGCTGATGGCGCAAGGACTGCTCTTGCTTCCCGCCCTGATGCAGGTCACCATTCCGGTGCGGTTAATCGGGGTTGCCTGGTTGGCATTGTCCGTGGTGGTTGACTACGGGTTCGGGCATCATCCAGTGCTTGATCCGTCGCTCACTCCCATGCAGGCAGGGACATGGGCAGCAGTGATTACGCTCATGCTCGGTATCCTGATGGTGTTGCTCGCACGCCAGTCCACACCACCCGTTGCATCACTGCCGTAGCCAGGGCTCAACCAGACTAATTTTTTGGTCACGACAGTCAATGTGCGCCATCACGCCGAGTGGTACTATCCACTGCGGTTCGGTGTGCCCAATGTCAACGTGCGTCACAATTGGGAGTTCACGGGCGCCGAATTCATCACGGACAACCTGCAAAATGGCTGCATCGAGTGCGATTTGCTCACGCAACGAGTAGTCTTTGGCTCGCCCAAACAGCAGGCCGGCGATTTTGTGAAAAACGCCTTGAATGCCGTAGTTGCGCAACCAACGAACCACGTCGGTGATGCTCGGTTTTTCTTCGGACGTTTCTAAGAAAAAGAGTTTGTCGTACCAAAAATTTGGCTCGGGCCAATAGTGGGTTCCTTTGAAGAACTCGAGTACCTCGATGTTGCCTCCAAAGAGTTGACCACGATGTACCCCTTTACCCTGTAAAAATTGCCAACCACGACTGAACTGTGTGGGGAGTATGTCTATGCGTTGCTGTGCATCAGCCCAGTCAATGTATCCGTCGCTATAGTGGCGGGCTGCCTGATATTCGAGGGACGATTGTGTCGAAAAGAGCATGGTGTGGATGTGACTACGATGGGCTGTTGGCACGCACGCTAGTTGTGCCAGGCCGGACATCACACTTGGCCCATGAAAGGTGACCATCCCCTGTAGATGCGCAAAGGTGAGCAACGTTGTAGTATCCGAATAGCCCAGCAGGATTTTGGGGTTGCGCCCAATCAACGCGGCGTCTAGTTTGGGCAACAGCAACATGCTGTCATCGCCGCCAATTGATGCGATAATCGCAGCAATGTGTGGATCCGTAAATGCGTCGTGAATATCGGCTACCCGCTGTGTCGTGTTGGTGCGCAGCGTTGCTGCGTCCATACGCGTAGATGGGTATTCTTTGATATGTAATCCCCAGCCGCGCAAGGTGGCGATGCCACGTTCGTAGATGTGTGGGAAGGAGTGTGGCCCTCCCCATGACGGCGATAAGACGGCGACTGTGTCGCCTGGGATCAACGCCCGGGGGCGCCGGTATGTGGGTGCCATGGTGCCCTCCTCACTCCCAATAGCACAACGACCTGCCGCAGAACGTGCAACAGGTCGCCGAGAATATGGCGGGAAGGGAGAGATTCGAACTCTCGAGGGCTTGCACCCTACTCGTTTTCGAGACGAGCACGTTCAACCGCTCCGTCACCTTCCCGTGATTGGAAAGGCGACTGACGCCGTAGGCATCAGCCGCCTTTGTGTGGTGACTCTGGTGCGACTCGAACGCACGGCCTCTTCCTCCGCAGGGAAGCGCTCTAATCCACTGAGCTACAGAGTCATTTCCTCGGGTACTATAGCACGTCTCGCCATGGAATGCAAATGTCTTTTGAGGGTAAATGCACGTAGTTGAGCATCAAATGTATGGTTGTCATAATTGTATCAAGTGTTTGTAATCATTTTGTTGTTTTTCAATGCTCAAATTGTGAACGGGTATGCTATTATTTGCTCGAGTGTTACAACTTCATGACAACCCGCAATAGGCATAGATGACGAAACAATGACGCAACGAATCCAATTAACATACATGTATGACGTGCCCGAAGCAACGCTAGCACGCTGTTTTAGTGAACAACTGATTGCGCATCTCAATGTACACGCCATCCGTGTCGTATTGGCTTTGCGTGATTATAGTGCTGAACGGGCCGAGCTAGTACGGCGCCTCAACCGGGCACGAATTCCCGTGGTGGCATGGCTGGTCCATGCGGAGCGCGATTTTCGCATGCACGACGCTCACGAGGTGCGCGCCTGCTTTGATGCATTTCAACAGTGGAGTACTCAACATGGGCTAGGCTGGGATGCCGTCGCACTCGACATCGAGCCCGACGTCCGTGATGCCGTGCGCTTTGGTGACCAACCCACCGTGGATTTGACCACCCTCATCCGGCGCATCGGTGACCGCTGGCACATCGAAGAAGCCACCAGCGCATATACGCACGTGCTCGCACACATCCGGGATGCTGGTTTTGTCATCGAGCTATTTGAGATGCCATTTGTGCGTGATGATCGTGTGAGTGGCACAACCATTGCCCGGCGCCTGCTTGGACTCCCCGATGTGATGGCAGACCGTACCGTGATGCAACTGCAGAGCAGCTATGTCCGTCCATACGGTGCTGGTCTGATTGCGGCCTACGCCCCTGAAGCGAGCAGTGTGATGGTGGGAAGTTTGCGTGCCGATGCCCATCATCGCTCCATGACTGTCGATGAACTGATGCGAGATTTGGGCCATATATCTGCCTGTGGTATTACCAACATTTATATCGCAGATATGCAGGAAGCCTGTACGCGTCCCGAACTCGTGGTAGCGATTGTCGAGAAAGCATGGGTCACCAAGGTGCTTCCGCCTGCTGACGAGTATTACCAACAGGTAGCGCGTATGCGTGCAGGTGTACGGGCCTTGCTGTGGGCTGGTGCGCGTCCCGCAGTGCTGTTGCCCTTATTGATTCCCGTGTTGTTGCTGGTGCGGCGCATGCTCCGTACGAGTACACATGCAGCACAAGAAAGACGTGTGCCATGAAAATGAACGATCTGGCCACCGTATGGGATTTGCCGACCCCCTGGCACATCGAGCCCATGAGTGGGAGCTCACACAACCACTTGGCGTTGATTGTGGCTGCCAACAATCAGCATGCCGTCTTGTGCACCTATGGTCACGATCAACCACATCTGCTCGAATATACGATGGCGGTAACGAGTGCCCTTGCTGCACTCGATTTGCCCTTTGCCATACCGAATCCGTTGCTGACGACTAGTGGCGAGCGCCTCTATCGGCACGATGATGGGTATCGTACATGGTTGATGTCCATGATGCCCTGGTTGCCAGGTGAGCATCCCACTGTGGACGATGTGAACGCATGCCAGCAATCTGGGCAGGCCTTCGGCCGACTTTTAGCCGCCCTCGCACAAGTGACCGTTACCCCACCATCGCCGGCTGCAGCACTGAATCTCAACCGCATCCACGCGTATATCATTGATCCGTTAGCTGCCTTGCGCGCCGCCCCAATCAGTAATGAACATGTGCTCCATATCATTCATGTGGTGGAGACGTTACAACAGCAGCTGCCGACGCTCTACGAACAATTACCACAACAAATCATTCATGGTGATATGGTGCCCCGCAACGTGTTGTTGCTTAACGACCTCGTCTCGGCAGTGCTCGATTTTGAATTGTGTCGCTGGGATGTGCGTGTGATTGATGTGGCAATCGCCCTCCTGGCATGGGGGGGATTTGGTGGGCACTTCGATGATGCTGCCATGCGTCATTTTGTGCGTGGCTTCCATGATGTGATAGAACTGAGCGATGATGAAATCGTCGCTATTCCCATCATGATGCGCTTGGTCTACATCGTACGCCTTTTGCAAGTGTTGGGACGCTATCAGCAGGGGACCGAGCGTAGTGTGGCCGTAGAACGCGTCGTCCACGCCTTTATTGAGCTCGATGCGTGGCTCAACGAAATCCCGGATTTTGCAGCGTCATACCAAAGCTGGATCGCATGAGGCCGCGAGCACTGGCACATCCAGCACGCCAAGCATTTTTGCGTGCCATCCGGCGCCCTACCCCCGACGAAGTCGAGGTTGCCTTGTGTATCGCCTGGGAAGATCAAGATGTGGATGCCCGTGCCGAAACCACGTTGACGTTGACCAAGTACGCTGACACACTCCGGCTCCGTATCCCCGCACAGGCCCCACTCATCGCCCAAATTGACATTATCAACGAATTCTTTTTCGATGAACTCGACTTTGTGGGTAATAGCAACGACTACTATGCGGCCTCCAACAGCTATCTTGATCAGGTGGTGACAAGCAAAACAGGGTTGCCCATCATGTTGTCGTTGGCGTATAAATGGGTCGTTGATTTGTTGGGGTTGCCCTGCTATGGATTGGCTTTTCCCGGCCACTACATGGTGCAGTACCGCGACGGTGAACATGATCCAATCGTGATTGATCCATTTCGTGGTGGGAAGCGCTGGAGCATGTCGGAATGTGCCAATTTTTTGGCATATAACCGCGTTGATCTCCCCTTGCGTGCCATGCTGGTGCCACCGACATTTCAGGCGACAATGGTGCGTGTGTTACGCAATCTCAAAGGGGTGTACATTGCGACGGGGGATTATGCGCGTGCTGCGAGTACCCTCGAACGCATGCTCGTACTCGACCATGCGTCAGCACCCGATGTCCGTGACTACGGATTGATTTTGGGACGCTTGGGGATGCCACATCTTGCACTTTCCTACCTCGAACGCTATCTGCGCATGCAACCCGACGCAACGGATCGCGATAGTGTGCGTCACCACGCCAAAGTGTTGCTGGGTGAGGGTGGTGATTTGTCATAAAAAACGCGGAGGCATATGCATGCCCCCGCGCTCAGCGTTGCGTCCCTAGCTAGTACAACTTTCCTTCGCGCTTGGCGCCGGTAAAGTCAATATAGACAGCCTTGGTTTCGGTGTAAAAGTCAAACACCTCGGTGCCTTGTTCACGCGGACCGACGCCCGTGTTTTTCATGCCGCCAAAGGGCATCTGTGCTTCGCCACCAAGTGTCGGCGAGTTGACGTGGGTAATCCCCGTCTCGATTTCGTGAATATAGCGGAAGGTGCGCGTCAAATCGCGCGTGTAAATGCTCGATGTCAAGCCGAATTCGCTATGATTGGCGGCCTCAAGCGCTTCGTCGAAGCTTTCGACGCGCACCACACTCAGCACTGGCCCAAAGATTTCTTCGTTGTGGATGCGCATATCGGTGCGTACTTTGTCGAAAA
>CAZMWB010000041.1:0-25723 GCA_964569955.1 uncultured Klebsiella sp.
AATACAACTATAAATTAGTTGTATAAGGCAACTATCATGGAAGACACGATACAGGCACAACAATTTCAAGAGCAGCTGATGCAGTTTATCCGTGGTTTGGGGTTGCATCGACCAGACGTCACGCCGTGTGACGTTCCCGTATCATTGGCCGAAGCATGTGCCATGGTGGCGCTGAGCAAACACGAGCCCATGTCACAGCGTGATTTGGGGGATGCGCTCAACCTCGAAAAAAGCACGGTGAGTCGCTTGGTGGTGGACATGGTGGCACGTGGTTGGGTAGAACGGGCCCGTGACGAGCGCGATGGGCGGATTCAGTTGTTGCGGCGCACCGCTGACGGAGTGGCAGCCAGCGAGCAAATTGTGCAGGCACGCAACATGCGTTTCGGCGAGTTGTTACAGCGAGTTGATCCCGTGCGCCGTCAACAGGTGGTTGACGCGATGACAGTATTAGCAGAGGTGGTATCCAATGACGTTGTGGCAACAGATCGCTAAGTGGTGGCGTGGGGTGTCGGGGGCGGACACGCGTTTGAGTGCCGTAGAATTGCAGGAAGCACTCAAGGCCAAGACGCCACTCTACATCCTCGATGTGCGTTCCGCCCAAGAATTCAAACACGACGGGCATATCGCTGGTGCACACCTGATTCCGCTGGGGGATTTGGCCGGCAAACTCACGCAGATACCCACCGATCGCATGGTGGTCTGTGTGTGTCGTTCAGGGGCACGCAGTAGTGCGGCGCTCGCGCAGTTGCAGCAGGCCGGATATACCAACATCTGCAATTTGTCAGGGGGCATGATGGGGTGGCAGGCACGTGGCTTGCCTATGACGAGAAAGTAACACGATGACAGCAATTAGTCGTAACACATGGATTGTACTTGGTGTGTCGGTGGTACTTGCCATGGCACTCGTGGCCATGATTCCCTACTATGGTGCGGTGGGTGGGCATGCTGAGCACGGGATGGGTGACATGGATCATGACATGCTCATGAATGGTGCCGCCTATGATTATGTGCGTCTGAGTGATGGCGTCGAAGTGCGCATGACGGTGCTCGATGCCAGCCAAAGCGACACGATTGCGACGATTCGTACCCATATGCAGAGCGAAGTGACGCGCTATCAAGCCGGTGATTTCAGCGATGAGATGAGCCCAAGTGCTGCAGCGGTGGGTACCTCGCTCACCCCGTATGCGCAAGCGATTACGGTGGTATACCACGATACCCCTGTGGGCGGCGCAGTCACGCTCACTAGTACCGATACCGCAGTGGTGTCACTGTTGACGGAATGGGCCCAGGCCATGGAAAAAGATCATGGCAGTATGCATCAGATGCCGTAGTACAAGGAGGAAGCACATGAATCGTATGCGTCGTCTATGTTTCACAATGCCGGTTGCAATCATTGGATTGAGCGCGTGTGGTAATTCGACCACCAGCAATAGTGCCCCGACGGGCCAACAGGAGCAACTTCCCATGGACATGACCGTACAAGATTTGGCAGCCCGACTTGATCGCGGTGACAACGTGATGGTGCTCGACGTACGCTCCCCTGAAGAATATGTCCAAGACGGCCATGTCAAAGGCTCCGTGCTTATCCCACTGCCTGATTTGGCAATGCGCCTCAAAGAAGTGCCCACCAATCGCCCTATTGCCTGTTTCTGTCGCTCGGGTAATCGTAGCCAGGTAGCCGCTGATTTACTCCGCCAAAATGGATATACCAATGTGGCCAATGTGCTCGGGGGAATCAAAGGCTGGCGTGCGGCGAATTTGCCAACTGAATTTTAATTGCCGTGAATTACTCCGCTGTACCGTGTAATGGTAATATTACTAAAATCCTATTGAATTAATATGATTTTGATGATATTGTCAGTAGCAAGGTTGTAGCAATGAGTACGGGGGAGGTACAGATGATTTTCCGACAATTCTATCATGAACCGTTGGCTGCAGCGTCGTATTTGATTGGTTGTATTGCCAAGGGTGAGGCAGCGGTTATTGATCCCGGATTACCTGCCGAGCAGTACATCACTGTGGCCGCCGAAAAAGGACTAACCATTACGGCCATCTTTGAGACGCACATGCATGCAGACTACTACTCAACGGGACGGGCGATTCAGGCCTTGACAGGTGCCACCATCTACGCACCACGCCTTGCCGATGTGCAGTTTGCTCACCACGCCATTGACGATGGTGATGAGGTGATGATTGGCAATCTGGCAGTCCGCGCCATGCATACACCGGGTCATACCCCTGAGCACACCTGTTATGTGGTGAGCGACACGTCACGTAGTACTGAGCCATGGTTCATCTGCACGGGGGACTCGCTGTTTGTGGGCGATGTGGCCCGAGTTGATTTGGTAAGTCTTGCGGGGACAGGCACGGACGTGATGTACCAAAGCCTACAAAAAATCATGGCGTTGGGCAATGACGTTGAAGTCTTTCCCGGGCATTTTGGTGGGTCGGCCTGTGGTGGGCGGGCCATGAGTGGCAAGGTATCGAGCACCATCGGGTTTGAGCGGCGGCATAACTGGGCGCTTCAAGCGCCCGACTATGCCACGTTTGATACGTGGATGCGTGGTGATGTGCGTGAGGTCGTCGAGGCGATTTTGACGCATCGCAACACCAACCGTGGTGAATTGCCGTTGCCTGCTGGCTACTATGGACAGCATGCGAGTGCGGTGTCTGAAGCGTTTATGCAGGCGGCCAGTGCCAAAGGCACGATTGTGGTTGATGTACGCGCGCCGTTGATGTTCGCCAAGGGGCATGTCCCTGGGGCATTGAGCATCCCGTATCAACGTGATTCCTACACCACACGGCTGGGGGCATTTGTGCCTGCAGGTGCGAGTATTGTCGTCTATGCTGATACGATTGCCACTGCCGAAATCGCTGCCCAGGCTGCCCGCGATGCGGGATACCATGTGGCTGGGATGAGTCATGTGGCGCTGACGAATGCTGTTACCTTGCCGACAATGAGTGTGGCCGATTTGCACGATGTGGTGGTGGCTGGTGGACAAGTGCTCGATGTGCGTGATCCGCACGAGCATGCCAAAGGCGTCATCGAAGGAGCGGTGCTCGTGCCACATCTCCATTTGCGTGAGTTTCGTGCACAGCTGCCCAATGAGCCGCTCTACATTGTTTGCGAAAGTGGTCAGCGAGCCACGATTAGTGCATCGTACTTGCGTGCCAACGGGGTGGCAGTGGCAGGTGTGGTGATGCCGGGGGGCATGAGCGACTACAATGCGCAATTTGCGTCAGCTGTACAACGTGTGTGACACACACATATACAGACGCCACATGCCGTGATGAAACGGCATGTGGCGTTGGTTCATGATACTGCCCTTTGGTGCGCTAATGCGTCCTAGGGGGTGGTTATTCTTCGTCGCCGCCGATGGACATGGTGAAGCCGAAGCGGTGGCGGCGGCTGAGGATTTTGTATTGCTCGAGTGTGTCGGGGCCACAGCTCGCACTACCGACCCCGCGATGGAGATGGTCAATATTGACGACGATGTGATCACGTGGCGCGAGATCGGTGGTATGGAGCGCCGTAAAGAGGTCAGACGTGCTGAAGCGGCTAGCCGAAAACTGGAACGTGTCATCGCTACGGATGCTCAAATTGCTACCGCGTTTATTGTCAAACATGACATCTGACACATCACAGCGGAGACCGTTTTCTTGGGGCATGATATACGGCACATACAGCTCATCGACATCACGGTTGTACTGGCTGATGACAGCAGACGCCTTACGGTCGGGGTAGTTTTCCCATGGACCGCGGCCAAGCCAAGTCACATCGCGGTACTGCAGGGGGATGGCCATGGTGACACCGACACGGGGCACATCAGTGATGTCAGCACCAAATTTGACGTAGTGTTCGATATGGAGTGAGCCGTTATTGTTCATGGTGTAGGTGGCAGTATGGCGTACATCTGCCGGATTCGCACGCCCACTCCCATAGTAGGTGAAGCTAATTTTTGCACCAATTTGTTCGATATCGCCGAGTGTCATTTGAATGTTGTCATACCCGAGGCTTTGCCACGTCGTCAGGAGTTTGAACGGTTTCCCCGGCTCGAGTTTGAGCCCATCGTTGTCGATGGCGGCGCGCCACAGTTGGAGTTGTGGTCCTGATACGATGAAATTACGGCGTGGCGTGCCGTACGATACGAGCTCCCCGGTAGTGGCACTAAAGCGTGCTTTGACGCGTCCCGATTGCAACACGATGCCCGTATTGTCGCGCTTGATGCGTGCGCCACGTACATAGGTGGTGATACGCTGTGCCTCTTGTACCACGTGTTGGTCCCATGCCACTTCGTGGCGAATCGGAGCATAGCGATTAGAACGACGCTTGACAAAGCGGAAGGTGATGGTGACCAGTTGGCGTGGATGATTGGCAGCAATCTGGAGCACGGCTGGGATGTGGATATCGCGGCTACTGCGTGCATTGAGCCCGCGTACGTTGACACCGCCAGTGAGTTCGACAACACCATTTACTTCGATGCTCCATTCACCACTCAAGTCGTCAATGTCGCTGAAGTAGCGCATGTTGGTGACACGGTAGCTGCCTGCGGCATCGCTGACTGGATTGACTCGCACGGGGCGTGCCAAATATTTGTACTCGTAGAGGGCTGGGTGGGGGGTGCGGTCTGGCCAGATGAGCCCGTCGGCGCAAAAGTTGGCATCATTGGGGGTGTCGTCGAAATCGCCACCATATGCCCAGTAGGGGCGCCCGTCGCCGGTGGTTTGGCGGATGCCGTGGTCAACCCACTCCCAGATGAAGCCCCCTTGCAGGCCGTGATACGTTTCAAATGCCGCAAAATGGTCGGCCAATGTGCCGTTGCTGTTGCCCATGGCGTGCGAGTATTCGCACATGATGAGTGGGCGTTGGTCGGACGAGCCGTTGGTCGCCCAGGCGATGATATCGGCGAGTTGAGGGTACATGGGACAGAGCAGGTCGGTGGCAGAGTGCCCTTTGTCCCAGTTGCTGTTGTTGCCGAAGCTCTGGGCGATGGCACCCTCGTAGTGGAGTACGCGGGTGGGGTCGGCATGACGCACCCAGCCGGCAGCGGCATCGTGGTTGGGACCGTAGCCACTCTCGTTGCCCAGCGACCAGGCGATGATGCTAGGGTGGTTTTTGTCGCGTTCGACCATGTTGCGCACACGGTCCACGAACGCTTCGGTGTAGCGCCCATCACGACAAACGTCGAAACTAAAGGCGTGTGATTCGATGTTGGCTTCGTCAATCACGTAGAGGCCGTATTCATCGCACAATTCGTAGAAGCGTGGATCGTTGGGGTAGTGAGAGCAGCGCACGGCGTTGATGTTGAACTGTTTCATCAGGTGCACGTCTTTTTCCATGGATTCACGGGTAAGCACACGCCCGGTCACGTCGTCGTGCTCATGGCGGTTGACCCCTACGATGAGCACCGGTTGTCCGTTGATAAGCAACTGGCGGTTGCTGATTTTGACATCACGGAAGCCGGTGCGCACCGCGTAGTATTCGGCCCCATGGGGTGTATGGAAGGTGAGGAGCACCGTATATAATTCGGGCTGTTCGTGATTCCAACAACTGACCCGTTTGAGCGATGCCGTGAATTCGATTTCGTCGTAGGCGGCAAGTCGTGCCCCCCATGAATCCATCACGTACTTGGTCATGTCATTCCAGCGCGGATGCGCGACCAGCGCCTCGTCGAAACAGGGTTTTTGGTCGGGGCCGTAGAGCTGGAGCGACACATGCCAGTCGTTGCGGATGTCACCCGGCGTATTGGCGGCCACTTTGACACTGAGGGTACCGCCACGGTAGGCATCATCGGGTTTGGCCACCACGGTCGTGTCACGGAGATAGGGTACACTGGTGCTGTAAATCAAGACTTCGCGGGCAATACCTGCATGCCACCATTCATCTTGGTCTTCGATAAACGCCGCATCCGACCAGCGTACGACCACGGCCATCAGCTCGTGGGATTGGCCGGGAGTGACAAGGCGCGTAATGTCGAATTCGGCCGGGGTGCGTGCATCTTTGCTCATCCCCACCGCCACACCATCCACGTACACGCACAACATGCCTTCGACACCACCAAAGTGCACGATGACACGGCGTCCCTGCCAGGTGGTGGGTACGCTCATGGTGCGACGGTAGACGCCGACGGTGTTCTGTTCGGGTACTTCGGGGGGCAAATTGGGGAAGGGCATTTTGATGTTGAGGTACTGTGGTCGTTCAAAGCCCTGCAATGTCCATAGACCGGGCACATTAACCGTATGCCACGTGCTCACATGCAGGGCGTTGGGTGTGACGTTGTCGGGCTTAGAAAAAATGGCAAACTGCCACTCTCCGTTGAGGAGTTGTACCCACGGTGATTTGCTCCGGTCACCAGTCAGTGCACTCGCCGCGTCTGCATGCGGGTACAACGTGGCGTGGGGGGGGAGCTTGTTGATGTTGGTCAGGGAGGGATTCTGCCAGCTGGGTGCATTCCCCGTATACAACATCTCGAGCGGTGCATTGTCGTGCGACGATTTCATCTCTACCTCTTCACTTAGCGGTACACGATTAGGGGCGTTTGCGGATATTCAACCCCAAAATACTCAGAAACAAACTGGTGAAACCGATTTGACCTGCCAAGATGACGGCGACTGCTCCCGTCACTGTTTGGCGGGCACTCTGTGTTGGGTCGAGGTCGTTGAAGCCGACCTGTTGCCAACTCGCAAAGACTTGGGCGATTTGGATGATGCCGATGATGGCAAGGATGACGGCAGTAATGAGACCGTATTCGAGCGTGATGGCATCATTGATTCGGGCAAAACGTGGTGAGTCTGGTACAAGACCGGTCGTAATCAGGTACTTTTTGGCAAGTAGGCCAAAAAGAACGACCTGCACACCGAACAAGAGTGATGCGGCGGCTACCAGCATGGTATTAATGTCAAATGTGATGCCGTTGATAACCTGCGGACCTGGAATCAACCAAGCGAGTGCCCCGGCGCTCACCAGGGTGAGCAGACTCCCTGGTGCCAAAAAGACCCAGTTGGGTGCATAGGCCAGCATGAAGCGCAAATGGCGCCAGCCATCGCGCCAGGTGCGTAGGTGTGGGGGGCGTGACCGCCCATCTTTGGAGAGGGTGATGGGGACTTCCACGATGCGCTGACGGAAGAGCACCGCCTTGATGACCATTTCACTGGCGTATTCCATGCCACTGGTCTGGAGTTGGATGGCCTGCCACGCCGATTTGCGGAACGCACGGAGCCCACAGTGGAAATCACCAACCGATGAGCGAAAGAGGACGCGCCCCAGCCAGCTCAGCACCGGATTGCCGAGGTACTTGTGGAGCCACGGCATCGCATTGGGCATGATGCGTCCACGAAAGCGGTTACCCATCACGAGATCGGCACCAGCACGGAGCTGCACCAAAAACTCATCAATGGCGCCGAGGTCGTAACTGTCGTCGGCATCACCCATCACCACGAATTCGCTCTGTGCGGCGCTGATACCGCCGTGCAAGGCGGCGCCGTAGCCACGTTCAGGTACATGGACGAGGCGTGCGCCTTCACTGGTGGCGATGGCTTGTGAGCCGTCACTACTGCCGTTGTCGGCCACCACCACTTCGCCGTTGATGCCGAGGCGCACAAAGCCGGCACGGGCTTTGCGGATGACAGTGGCGAGTGTTTCAGCTTCGTTGAGACACGGGATGATGATGGAGACATCAAAGGGCACCGCAGTGGTCATACCTCATACTCCATGTAATTAGCGATTATCACCATCACCCCCAATAGTATTGCGTTCGAGGCGGTCGTAGAGCTTGGTGAGGTTGGTGCTCGCCACATCCTCGAGGGTGATATCGAGCTCCGTGCAGATTTGCGCCAAGTACCACAGCACATCACCGAGCTCGTGTTTGAGTGCTTCGCGGTCGGCATCGCTGATAACGCCACCCCGATCGCGGAAGATTTTTTTGATTTTACCGGCTACTTCCCCGGCTTCGTTGGTGAGCCCGAGGGTGGGGTAGACGATGGCATGATCGGTCTTGATGAGGCTCCACGTACGGCGTGACGCACGCTGGTAGTCGTTGAGTTTGTCAACATGCATGGGTAGTGCTCCTCGGTGTGCATGGGAGGTGTGGCGCGGACGGCGGGACTCGAACCCACGACCAACGGTTTAGAAGACCGCTGCTCTAATCCACTGAGCTACGCCCGCATACGTGAAGTGTGCTTGTCTGTTTCACTATAGCATAATTGTGATGGGTGTTTGAAAAAAAGTACTGAAATATGCCGGAAAAGATACCATGTTTTTCTGTGTTTTTTACGCAAAATCTCCTATTCATGTACGGAAATGAATGCCTGCCCCTGCGATAGATACCCTTGGTTGCTGGTACGAGTGTAGTGGTAGGCGATGTATGCATTGTGTGAATGCAATTCATGGGGTTTGTAGAGTGAAAATGCAGATATTGAGAGGTTTTGACAGTGAATTGTAGGCAACTGATAGCCTTCATCATCTATGATGAGCAGACGAATGACACAGGGAGTCACGGCATGAAGAAACAGACAACCTCACGCATCGAAGGATTCTACCGCCTCGCCCCACAGGCGCGGCGTGACCGCCTGCGTGACGCCACAACCTGCGACGATGCCACACTAGCGGCATTGGCTGGTGGACAGCTTGGGATGGAGCGCGCCGACAAAATGATTGAAAATGTGGTCGGCACCTACGAATTACCACTCGGTGTGGCCACCAATTTTCAGATAAACGGCCGCGACCGCCTCGTACCCATGGTCGTCGAAGAGCCATCCATTGTGGCGGGAGCGAGCTATGCGGCACGCATGGCACGTGAGAGTGGTGGCTTTGTGGCATCACACACCGCCCCTATCATGATTGGGCAAATCCAACTTATCGAAATCCCCGATATGGCGCAGGCTATGGCCGCGATTCATGCGGCGCGTATGCGCTTGATCGAATCAGCCAACGCACAGAGCCAGTCCATGGTGGCGCGTGGTGGTGGTGCTCGTGATGTCGAAATACACCACTACGCCGAATCCCCCATGGGGGCCATGTTGGTGGTGCATCTGCTCGTGGATTGCCGTGATGCCATGGGTGCAAATGCCATCAACACCATGTGTGAAGCGGTGGCCCCCATTGTGGAAGAACTCAGTGGTGGCCGGGCCATGTTGCGCATCTTGTCGAATCTCACTGACCGACGCTTGGCGAGTGCGCAGGTGCGCATTGCACCACACTCACTCGAGCGTGACGGCATTGCTGGGGCTGATGTGGTGGAACGCATTTTGTGGGCCTATGCCTTTGCGGCGGTAGACACCTACCGGGCTACTACCCACAACAAAGGCATCATGAACGGGATTGATCCCGTGATTGTGGCCACGGGGAACGACTGGCGTGCCATCGAAGCCGGTGCACATGCGTGGGCGGCCCGCAGTGGGCGCTACACGTCGCTGTCGCACTGGTACCGCGATGATGAAGGATATTTGTGTGGTGAATTGACGATGCCGTTGGCAGTGGGGATTGTGGGTGGTGCCACACGCGTGCATCCTAGCGCTCAAGCCGCCCTGCAGTTGCTCGATGTACAGCATGCGGGGGAGCTGGCCGAGGTGTGTGTCTGCGCCGGCCTTGCTTCGAACCTGGCGGCGATGCGCGCCCTCGCAACCGAGGGGATCCAGCGTGGACACATGGCGCTGCATGCCCGCCAAATTGCCATGGCAGCCGGCGCCGAAGGGGACGAAGTGGTGTTGGTGGCTGAGCGCATGATTGCACAGCACAGCATTAAACCGGCTACCGCACACGCCATCATTGCGACACTACGTACCGAATTGGCATAGACAGAATCAAGGAGTGGTCATGAAACCGACCCACGCAGTGGGGATTGTGGGCTATGGTGCGTATGTACCGCGCTACCGGATTGCCGCCAAAGAAATTGCCAAGGTCTGGACGGGTGGTCATGGTGGGGTGCCCGTGGAATCCAAAAGTGTACCCGGCCCCGACGAAGACGTGATTACCATGTCGCTGGAAGCGGCCCGCAATGCGCTGGCACGTGCCAATATTGCACCAAACGACCTGAATGCGGTCTGGATTGGTAGCGAATCACACCCCTACAGTGTCAAACCGTCGGGGACGGTGGTCGCCGAAGCACTCGGTGCCACACCGTTTGTGAGCAGTGCAGACTTCGAGTTTGCTTGCAAAGCGGGGAGCGAAGCCATGACTGCCGGCATGGGTCTGGTGGGGAGTGGCATGGGACGCTATGTGCTGGCGATTGGCGCCGATACCGCCCAAGGACGCCCCGGTGATGCCCTCGAATATACGGCGGCGGCAGGTGCAGCCGCAGTCATCATTGGTGCGGCCGCCGAGAGTGTGGCCACCATCGAAGAGACGGTGTCGTATGTGAGTGACACACCCGACTTTTTCCGGCGGGCTGACCGCCCCTACCCCGTACACGGCAATCGCTTTACGGGGGAACCGGCCTATTTCAATCAGGTGCGTAATGCGAGTCAAGCCTTGATGACGCAACTCGGGATTACACCGGCAGATGTGACCTATGCGGTCTTTCATCAGCCCAACGCGCGTTTTCCCCAGGTGGTCGCCAAACAGCTGGGCTTTAGCAATGATCAGATTGCCCCGGGGCTGCTCGCCAACACGATCGGCAACACCTATTCTGCAGCAGCGATCCTCGGCCTGTGTGCCACACTGGATATTGCTCAGCCGGGTGACGTGATTCTGATGGCCAGCTATGGCTCGGGCTCGGGCTCGGATGCGTACCTGTTGCGGGTGACCGATGCCCTGCTCGCCCGCCGTGAGCGTGCCCCTGCTACCGCACGTTACCTGGCACGTACCACGATGATTGAGTATGCCGTCTACGCCAAATGGCGCAATAAATTGGTAATGGGGTAAGTATGCGACCTGTGTTTGTGGCGGGAACCTATGCAACAGCGGTGGCTGAGCATTGGAATCGTACGGCGTTGTCGCTGGCGAGTGAAGCCCTGCATGGTGCCTTGGCTGCGAGTGCGCACCCACCAGTTGGGGCACTCTATGTGGCCAATGCCCTGGGGGCAGCCATCGGCATGCAGAGTAATTTGGCACCAGCGATTGCCCATGCGGCTGGTCTGACCGGCATCGAAATACTCTCTCTGGATGGTGGTGGAGCTGCAGGTGGGTTGGCAATCCGCCAGGCGATGCTGGCGGTTGCGAGTGGCATGCACGAAGCCGTCGCAGTGGTGGGTGTGGAAAAAGTCAGCGACGTGCTCGATGAACAGCGTGAAGCCGCCGTGGCACTCTTGAGTGATGGTGACTGGGAGGGTGTACACGGGGTGACGCAAACGGCTCAATGGGCTATGCTGATGCGCAGATACATGCATGAGTATGCGGTGACGCCCCTCGACTTTGCACCCTTTGCGGTGAACGCACATGCCAATGCAGTGGCCAACAAAAACGCCTTGTATCGCTTTGCAATTAGCGCAGAAAAATTCAAGAGTGCGGGCATGGTGGCAGACCCGCTCTGTTTGCTCGATTGTGCAACCATGGCCGATGGCGCTGCAGCACTGATTATCACCGCACAGCCGGTCACTCAGTGTGGTCGCACAGTGCGGATAGCGGGGTCGGGGGTGGCCACCGACACGCTCGCCCTGCATGAGCGTGTCGATCTCCTCGATTTGACGGCGATTCGCCTGGCGACGCAACGCGCCTTGACCCAGGCCGGGTGTGCGTTGCAGGAAGTGCACGTCTACGACCTGGATGACGCCCATGGTATCTGTGCCGTGTTGGCACTTGAAGCAATGGGTATCACGCCACGGGGGAGTGGCACCACGCTGGGGAGTACGGGAGCCATTCGCCCGGATGGGAGTGTCCCACTCGCATTAGCGGGGGGATGCAAAGCGCGTGGAGATATGGTGGGTGCACTGGGTGTCTACCAACTGGTGGAATTGACGACACAGCTCCGTGGCCATGCATCTACCCAGGTGCCAGGTGCAACACGGGCGCTGGCGGTGTGTATGGCCGGGATTGCGAATACAGCGGTGGCGCATGTACTGGTTGGTGCGTAGCGTTTGAGAGGAACAATCACCATGGAATTAGCACGACATTGGCGCGTGCGCCACGCACGCTACCGGCTCGAGGGGAGTCGCCACACACAGACGGGCGCAATCGCCTTTCCACCGCGTGACGGTGCGGAATGGCAACCACATACGCTGAGTGGGCGTGGTAGGCTATACACCTATGCGGTTATCCACCAACCCCCTGCAGGGCATACGGGTGAGGTGCCGTACATGGTGGCTATTATCGAGCTAGTTGAGGGTCCACGGATTACTGCGCAACTCACCGATTGTGATGCTCGTGATGTGACTATTGGTATGGATGTGGAAATGGTTACACGCCTGCTCGAAGATACGGGCGAAGATGGGTTGTTGCTGTACGGCTACAAGTTCCGTCCGTTGCTGTGAGATTTGTGGGTATGGAACACAGCCCCTGGCATCCCTCGTGCACGCCCGCCGTGCGACGCGCACGGCGGGCGCACCGTGACAAGTGACGGATGGAGTGGGGGGCGGTGCACACATATGCCACCAGCATGAGGGTGCGGTGCCCGCACGTGGCCCGTCACACCATACCGCACACGACGCAGACATGTGTCAATGCGGTCACCGGTGGGGGTGTGCGGAGCATGGGGTGCGGGTGCGCTGTTTTTTTCCAAAGAGTAAACCAAACACAACAACGCCCGTAGTGCACGAGGCACCACGGGCGCAGACAAAACGCACCACTACATCATGCTACGCATTACACCGACCACCCGCCCCTGGATGCGCACATCGTGGGCAGCGACATAGATGGGTGCCATGGTGATGTTGGCCGGTTGGAGACGCACGCGGTCGCCTTCGCGGTAGAAGCGCTTGAGGGTGACGGCATTCTCGCTGATGATGCGTGCTGCCACCATGTCTCCTTGTTCGGCAGTTTCTTGGTAGCGGAGTAACACAATGTCGCCGTCGCCGATGAGGGCGTCAATCATGGAGTAGCCACGCACCTTGAGGGCGTAGACGTTGTGGAGCTTGTTGGTGGGGACAACATCAGCGGGGACATCAACCACATCCGCATTGGCACTACTCAGGTCTTCGGGGTCGGGCAGGGGTTGTCCAGCAGTGATGGTGCCCAGGAGAGGGACTTGGGTGGAGATCGCCGCAAATGGGACGACATCGGTTTTGGGGATAGAGATACCCCGTGAGACTTTGCCTTCGCGGCGGAGTGCACCCCGTTGCTCGAGGACTTTGAGGTTGTAGGCCACCACCGATGTTGACGAGATGGCGAGATCTTCTTGGATTTGGCGGATAGCAGGTGGGTAATTGTGCTGCTCAACAAATTGCTCGATGTATTCGAGAATCTCGCGTTGTCGAGCAGACAGGGAGTCGGAATGCTGCACGGCTACGCCCCTTTCGTAAATGCGAATAAATGTTCGTTAGAACTTATGTTCCATTATAGAGAGGATGAGACATAATGTCAAGGGTGAATTTCTGGTGGTGCACAATTGTTTGCGCATCTCCATCAAATGAATGCCATATATGGTGGCAGATGGGGTGTGCCGGTATGCATGGACGTGTGTATATACACCACAGATGACCGTGATAAGATGAGCACGTGGAGCACCAATCTAGTGAGAAGAGAACGCCGATGCCAACTGCGACCCTTGTCATTGTGACCTACAACAGTGGGGATGTGTTGCATGCCTGTGCCCGGGCTATCCAACACCTCGATGTCGCTGGTGGCTACGAGGTCGTTGTCGTGGACAACGCCTCGTACGACGACAGTGTGGCGGTGGCTCGGCAGTGTTGGCCGCAGGCAACCCTGATTGCAAATACGCACAACCGTGGCTTTGCGGCAGCAGTCAACCAAGGAGTAGCGGCAGGGAGTGGCCGGATTGTGGTCACACTCAATCCCGATACCGAGGTAGACCCGCACTGGCTGGCTGCGCTGTGTGATGCGTTGGATGCCGATGCCCGAATCGGTGTGGCGGGGAGTGTGATTGCGGCACCACCGCATGGGGTGCTGACGCATAGTGGTGCCGATTTCGATGCAGTGACCTTTCGAACGACCCATACCAATGAACCGTTGACGGCGATTTGTGATATGCCGTACGTGACGGGGGCGGGGATGGCGTTGCGCCGGCGCGACTGGCAAGAACTGGGTGGTTTTGACGAGGGCTTTTTTCCGGCCTACTTCGAAGACCTCGACCTGTGCCTGCGTGTGCGTGCCCGTGGACAGCGCTGTGTGACCGTACCAGCCGCCAAGCTCCAGCACCACGAGTCAACGGCTACCGGCAAGCAGAGTGGTGCCTTTTATTACTACTATCACCGCAATCGCTGGCGCATGATCCGCAAGGTGCGGACAACGGGGGCGCACGACCACGCCTTTGTGCAGCGTGAAGCGGAATTGTTGAGCCAGACCAATATCCTGGATCGGAGTGTGGCGCTCTTGGTGGCACGTATGGGGCTCCCCGATGGCACGGTGGGACTCCCCGATGCTGCCACCCAAGCCACGATTTTGGCCACGGGGCGGGCGTTGCATGTGCTCCAGGGTGATGCCTATGCGGACCCTGCCCATTGGCCGCTGGCACTGCAACAACTGCTGGGTGTTGATGCGCTGCAGGCAACTGCGACGTCGTATCTCGCACAGCGTCTGACGGCTAGTGAATCCCAGCAGGTGGCAGGTGCATGGCCAGCGTGGTCGCAGGACACGCCACTCTACCAGCAGTTGTTTGGTACAGGCTGGCTGGCGACGTTGCGCACGCGCATGTTGGGGGCGCAGTTTGTGCACTACGTAGATGCGGTGCGCCAGCGCATGGTGATGCACGAAGCCAGCATGCACCAGCATGTGACCATGCTGATGGCGCATGTGGCCACCGCAGAGCGGCTCCAGATCGAGACAAGCATTCGGCAGGCACTTTTGCTTGCTGATTTAACACAACCGAGGTAACAGCGATGCAGATTCATACGCGCAAAGATTACACGCAGGCTGGCTTGAATGAGTCCGATGTCGCCGCCAATCCGATAGACCAGTTTACGCAGTGGTTGACACAGGCCATGGATGCCAACATGCATGAGCCATATGCGATGACATTAGCCACCGTGGATGGTGATAATCGGCCATCCGCGCGGGTCGTGTTGCTCCGTGGGGTAGACACACGAGGCTTTGTCTTTTTTACCAATTACGAGAGCCGCAAGGGGCAGGCCATGGCGGCGTATCCGCTAGCCGCCTTGCTTTTTTATTGGCCGGAATTGGAACGGCAGGTGCGCATCGAGGGCACCGTCCACAAAATCGAGGCACAGGAATCAGACGCCTACTTCAATAGCCGCCCGCTGGGGAGCCGGTTGGGAGCATGGGCCTCACCACAGAGCCAGACCATCCCCAACCGCGATATGCTCGAAGCGCGCCTTGCTGAGGCGAGTGCCCGCTACGGCGAACAGCCACCGCGCCCGCCGTTTTGGGGTGGATATCGGGTACAACCCGACACCGTGGAGTTCTGGCAGGGGCGCCCGAGCCGGTTGCATGACCGTGTGGTGTATACGTTGGTGGATGGGGTGTGGCAGATTCGGCGGGTGGCACCGTAGGGGTGCACACGGAAAGGAATACCATGAATCCTCTGTTGGCAAAACTCGGGTACAGTGCCCACGACCGCGTGGTGATTGTGCATGCCGACGACATGGGTATGTGCCAGGCATCCACGGCTGTGCTCGACACGCTGTTTGGCGTGGGCGTGGTGACCTCGGCCTCGATTATGATGCCGTGTGCGTGGGCCGCTACCGCAGTTGCATGGAGTGTGGCACACCCGGCTGCCGACATCGGCGTGCACCTGACGCTCACGAGCGAATGGACGCACTACCGCTGGCGCCCGTTGGCATCGCATACCGCCGCAGATGGGCTGGTAGATGCAGACGGATATATGCCGCGGAGTGTGGCCGAAGTCTATACGCATACGGATCGCAGTGCGATTCAGCGCGAGATTGCGGCGCAGTATGCGCTGGCACTGCATCACGGGTTGCACCCCACACACCTCGATTCGCACATGGGGACTATGTTTGGTGAGGGGATTGTGTCGCACTACGTGGCACTTGGCACCCATGCGCGTCTGCCCGTGTTTCTGGTTAACCAGACGGAAGCGGAACTGGTGCGGCGTGGCTATGATGCAGATACTCGGGCGTTCCAACTGGGGGCGATTGCGCAGATGCGTGCACAGGGTGTGCCATTGTGCGATCAGATACGGGCCCTGGATTTGGGCAATGCGACCGCTGGCTTGGATGCCACCAAGCAAATGTTCCATGAGTTGCCTGCCGGGTTAACGTATTTCATCCATCATCCGGCCCTCGATACTCCCGAATTGCGGGCGATTTGTCCGGATTGGCAGGCGCGAGTGCGTGATTATACGGTGATGACTAGCCCCGAGTTGCGGGTGTATGTGCAACAGCAGGGGATACACCTGATTGGCTGGCGCGACATCCAGCGTGCCGTATACGGGTAAATGAGGTGTACGACGCACGGGTGGGGGGGCATCCCCCCACCTGTGCGTGTGTTGATTAGCTGTTTTCCAGACAAATCGTGTATGCGAGTGTTGCACTGCGTAATTCGTCGTTTGCCGTGGTAACGATGCGATTCGTGTCAATGATGTTGGTGACGATATCGGCGAGCCGAAACTGCAACTCTTGGTATGCGAGGGTGTCGGTGGCAGTGGCCTGGGTCATCTGCACGAGGACATCGTGGAATTCTTGCAGGGCGGTGGCCAGCATGGTGTGTGCGTGTGCATCCTGATGCAAGGCAGCAATGTAGCGGGCCACGCCAGCAATGGTCTCTTTGGTGGGGTGTTTCATGGTGTCTCCTGTGTGAATAGCGTTGGGTGATGTGTCGCAAAATCGGCACGAATGCCAGCAATGCTCTGGTGTACTTGGCGGAAGTAGCGCCTATCGCTATGAGTTGCCGGGTACTCGCGTAGGCTCGCTTCGAGTTCTGCAAGTGCCTTACACCACAGCATGCACTGATGCGGGAAAAAGTGTACCGATGTGGTGGCTTGTGTGCGGAACACGATATTGCTGTAGAGATCCACTAGGTCAATGGCATTGACGATACGTCGTGCGGCGGGAATGCGTGTGTCGAAGTGGAAAATCAGATTTTGCATTTGCCGTCTGATGCGGCGGAAATAGTTGGGCATTGGAACTCCTTTGCTGAGGATGGATGCATCGGTGGGGCGCGTGGCGCCCGTCGGCGGCGTGCCGTGGGCGCCGGGATGTGGGGCGGATTAGGCATCGGTGTCGTCGTGGTGTTCTGTATCGATGACATCGTGACCAAAAAACTCTATGGCGAATGTGGCTGCGACGGGATCAAGCACCTGGTAGGCGTGAGCGGCTGCATCATGGGCCACAAAAATCTCGTCGAGAGTGACGATGGTGCGCATCATTGCCATTTCGATGGTGTGGCGTTGCTTGGCGTGGTGTGACTCGTCGGATGCGTACCCCTGATGTGCGATTGCACTGAGGTAGCCTTGGAGCTTTTCAAAGGCGGCACACGTGCGCAGGATGGCATCTGATTCGGCGCGTAGGCAGGTGCAGAATGCGCTAATGGTGTCACGAAATTCGTCGGCTTTTTGGTGTTCGGTCTGCATGGGATTCCTCCGTTGTGTTGTAGGGGTGGGGTCTGCCACCCAATGCATTACTGGAAGCCAAGTCCGCGTTCGCGCATGCTCACCCACTGTCCGTGCCCGATGATGAGATGATCGAGAAAGTCAATGTCGAGCAGTTTGCCCGCTGCCATGATGTCGCGTGTGACCTGAATGTCGTCGGCAGACGGATTGGGATCACCCGATGGGTGGTTGTGTACCACGATGATGGCCGAACTATTGCGCCGAATGGCCTCTTTGTAGATTTCACCGACGCGCAACAGGGATGAATTCAGGCTCCCCACGTACAAGGTCTGGATAATCTGGACACGATTTTTGGTGTCGAGGCAGATGACGCGCAGATGCTCTTGATCGAGGTGGCTCATTTCGATGAGCATCAGCTGTGCGGCATCTTGGGGGGCGCGGATTTGTGGGCGGCTACCCAGTTCGATTTGGGCGATGCGCCGAGGCAAATCGAGCACGGCCTTGAGCCGTACGGCGCGACTGATACCGATTCCCATTTTGTGCGTGAGCTCTTCCACACTCAGGCGCTGTAACCCCAACCAACTCCCCGCATCCGTCAGGAGCTGATTGGCACACCGATCATCGTGGCTGGTGCCGAGGACGATGGAGACAAGCTCGGCATCGCTGAGTGTTTCAGCTCCGTGTGCGACAAGTCGTTGATGGGGCTGCATGTGATGCGTGCTGTGGCTGGTACTTGCATGCATTGGATCCTCCTTTCCGTGATTCCTGCCCATATACCGCATGCGTGGTACAAAAAGGTACGACCCCGTTCCACATATATGTGAGAACGGGGTGATGGTGGCTGACGGAACAGGTGCGTCTAGGGGATGTGCGTGATGTGTCGGCTCGTCAAAAATTGCTGGTAGGTTGCCACATCAAAGACTCCGGCATGGGGTACGAGGGCGTTGGCGCTACCACAGGCTACACCGGCACAGACTGCCTCGGCCAACGCGTGCCCGTGTGCGTAGGATACCGCAATGCCGGCAAGGGTGCAGTCGCCGCTCCCCACCGGACTGACGGCATGGATGTGCGGGGCATCGATGTGCCAGGCCGCATCGGCAGTAATTGCCAGTGCCCCTGTAGCTCCTTGGGTGATGACGACGGCCTGAGGGCCACGCTGACAGATGGTGCGGGCTGCGGCGATGAATGCCGTGGGGGTGGTAAGTGATGCGCCGTACACGTCACAAAACTCATGCGCATTGACTTTGATGAGTGCAAGTGGTGTGTCGAGGCAGGCGCGTAGGGGGGCGCCGCTGGTATCGAGGAGGACGTGACAGGATGCCGGGATACGAGCGATGAGCTGGGCGAGATCGTCTGGTGTGACGCCAGGGGGCAGGCTACCCGAAATAGTGAGGATGCGTGCCTTGGCACAGTGTGCGACGACGACCGCACACAGGTGGTGCCATTCAGTGCGACTGAGTGGTGGCCCGGGTTCGTTCACCACGATTTGGTCGGGAGCCGTAGGGTCGGTCAGAGACAGGCAGGTGCGGGTTTCGCCGGCGATAGGCACTGCCACGAGTGGGATGCCTTCGGCGAGTGCGAGCTGTGCCACCAGTGCCCCCGTGGCGCCGCCGAGGGGTGCAATGGCAGTCACGGTGTGACCGAGGGTGTGGATGGCACGCGCCACGTTGAGCCCTTTGCCTCCCGCACTGTCGTGGCGGGTCTGCACCCGCACCATGTCGCTGTGACGGAAGCCAGGGGTGATCAGGGTACGGTCACAGGCCGGGTTGCAGGTGAGTGTGACAATCATTGGGGTGTAGTGATGACCAAGTATGCACGACTATTTGCTCCACCGTTGAAGAGTGCCATCAGGTCAAACATGCGCTTCATCAAGCCGTATTTCTTGGTCAGGAGCGTGTTGGCGGTGGCCGCTTCGCTGGCATCACTGATAACCCGCGCGATGGCGGGCTGACTGGGGCCGAGGGGGGCACCTGCACGGTCCGACGGGGCGACCTTGACGTGCGGATTATTGCGGATGCGCTTGACTTTGCCTGCGTTGCTCCCGGTCATCACGTATAGGCGGTCACCCTCCTGTACAAACCACACGGGAGTAGAGACATCGGCACCCGATTTGCGCTGGGTGATGAGATTCATGAATTGTTGGTTGGCGAGTGCATCAAAAGCCATACAGATTACTCCTTGGGACCGCGGGTGTGGCGCCCACGCACAATCCCGGCACGATACGAAAATGCCACGATAAAGCCGACGACAAGCAGCACAATCAAAATTTCAGGCCAACTGAGCGTCATATGAGGTGCACCTTTCTGTGGTGTATGGTCTATTTGTACCATGAAAAAGTCACCGCTGACAATGAAATGCGAACAGGGTGCATGGTTATCAGTTAGAATGGAACGAAGAAACGACAAGCGGTGGAGGGCAGATGCCAATAGTCCATGTATCGGCGCACCCGCTGGTGCTCACCAAGTTGACGATGTTGCGCGATAAAGAGACACATCCCAAGATTTTTCGTGAATTGGTCGGCGAAATTACCCAATTTTTGATGTACGAGGCTACCCACGATTTGCCGTTGCAACGCCACACCGTCCAGACACCACTCGCACCCTATGCCGGGCACACGCTCCACGAGCGGATTGGTCTCGTGCCCATTTTGCGCGCTGGGTTGGGCATGGTACAGCCCATCATTGACATGATTCCCACCGCACATGTCTGGCATCTGGGGCTCTACCGTGATCACCACACGTTGCAGCCGGTGAGCTACTACAACAAACTTCCCCCAGAGGTGGACATTGACGTGGCCCTAGTGCTCGACCCGATGTTGGCTACGGGTGGATCTGCAAGTGCGGCGGTGACCGTGCTCAAGCGATGGGGAGTGAAACGCATCACGTTTCTGGGACTCATTGCTGCTCCTGAAGGTGTGGCATTACTCCAACGTGAGCACCCCGACGTGTCCTTGTATCTCGCGGCAATTGATGAACGCCTCAACGACATCGGCTACATTGTGCCAGGCTTGGGTGATGCAGGTGACCGTCAGTTTGGTACCTACTAAGGAGCGTGTATGGAGTTGCTCGTAACTGTGGCAATTGGCGTGGTCGCGTTCGTGACTACCTGGCTGTGCACACCTGCAGTGATCCGGTTGTGTTTTGCACGTGGCTGGGTCATCATGCCCGGTGGGCGGCGTACCCACGAAGGAGCCAAGCCGACGGTTGGTGGGATTGCCATGTTTGCAGGGATTGGGGTGGCATTGCTGGTATCGTGGCTGGTCGGCTGGTGGGTTCCCGCGTTGCAACGTACCCCACGTGATGAATTACGCCTCGGCTTGTTGACGGCTGGAGCCACGCTCACATTTGTGGTGATGTGGATTGATGATGTCAAAGAGCTGCACTGGATACCCAAATTCATTGCCAATGTAATCGCGGGTTTGTTGGCAGTAGGACCGTTTTTATGGGATCAGCAGCGTTACCCTGATGCACTCGGCCAACTGACTGAAGTCCGTGGCATCGTCTTTCTCGGCTTCAATGTGCCGTTCGGCGCGTATGTTGATTTTTATGCGATTTCACCATGGCTGGCCATCATCATCACCGTCTTTTGGTTGGGCTGGATGGTCAATACCATCAACTGGATGGATGGCATTGACGGGTTGGCAGCGGGAGTCTCAATGATTGCAGGGCTGATGCTGGGAATACACGCCTTGCGGCTTGATCCGGCGCAGTACACGGTGGCCGTTGTGCCACTGGCATTGGCTGGGGCCTGTGCCGGCTTTTTGCTGTTTAATTTTCCACCCGCCAAAATATTCATGGGTGATTCGGGCGCCGAGGTACTGGGCTACGTGTTGGGGATAAGTGCGATTATCGGTGGAGCCAAAATGGCTACCGTGATGCTGGTACTCGGGGTGTGGATTCTCGATGTGGCATGGCTGATTGTGTCACGCACCCTTGCAGGCCGCTCACCCACCAAAAGTGGGCGTGACCATCTGCACCAACGCTTAACGGATGCCGGCTTTAGCAATCGCCAAATTACTCTTTACTTTTATGCGATTAGTATCGTCTTTGGTACATTGGGGATTGCTGACATCGGTGCGGTGGGCAAGATGTGGGCACTCATTGCTCTGTTTGTGGTGGGTGCTGCGACGATCGGGTATGCCATGCGCGCGCGCCCCACATAATCTCTCCCTTATCACCACATGGTGTGTGCGTGCGCTGCAGGAGTTGTCTGCAGTGCACGTTTTTTATTGGAAATCGAGCATCCCCGTATGAATGGTCTGCCCATTAATTACAATGCTCCCGTCATCGTTGAGCGCAGTCACGGTGCCGTGAATGGTCTGTGTACCCGTGGTCACGGTGCGCGTTTGCCCCACTATTTGGTGCATTGCCGTATACCAGCGTGTGTGATAAATGAGTGGGTCGTGGGCGAGCTGGTCGTAGACGGGCTCAAAGGCGTTGAGTTGCCTGGCTAGGAGATCGTTGCGGTCGTATGTGGCATCTGTCCAGTGGGTGAGCGCCGTGCTTTGTGTGGCAAGTTGCGCAGTATGCGGGTGGTCGTGTACGTTGAGCCCCCACCCGATACATACCGATGTGAGGTGTTGTGGTGTGCGCCGCGCCTCAGCGATTACACCCGCCACTTTGCGCCCCGCAATTAGCACATCGTTGGGCCATTTGAGGGTAACGGGAGCAGCGAGGAGGGGGGTGAGTGTTTCAGCGAGCACCACCACAAATGCGTTGATGAGCTGGATGGTGTGCTGTGGTGCGAGCCAGCTGGGACGGAGCAACAGCGACGCCATCAGCTGGGCACGGGGCGTATTGCTCCAGGTACGCCCATACTGCCCACGACCATGTGTTTGTGCGTCTGCAATAATCACGAGCCCTTCGGCGGCACCGGTTAGTGCGGCCTGGCGGATGTCATCGTTGGTCGAAGGAGTCACGGCGAGGTGGCTGATTTGCCGCCCAAGGCGGTGGGTGGTCAGGAGATGCTGGATGTGGGCCACGTTGATGTCAGTTGGTGTGGTCTGCATGGGGGATGAGGTGGTCGTGTAACCACTGGTGTAAGGGCTCTTCGCTCCGCTGTTGGTAGAGCTCCATGATTACTGCCACTAGCGCACTATGCGTGGCATCGAGCTGGTAGCCGTGATTATCACACCAGTAGAGCAGGGTGAGTAGGGCCGTTGTTTCGTTGTGACTGACAAAGGGTTGGCGACGTACCAACCCATAGACGAGTGCCGCAATCTGGGCGATGGGGGTACCGTAGCGTAGCTCGCCAAAGACGACCTGGGTGGGCAAGGCGAGTACCGCGTCGAGGGTGTCACTCGACGCAATGCCGAATCTGCCCCCATAGCGTTCTACCACATACGTGTGCATATCGAGGATTTGCGTTTTGCCAATCAGGTAGGGCGTCACTTATTCGAGTCCTGCGAGGCGACGAAACGCCTTGTCGTATGCATCAACAACAGGCTCGGCCCATTGGCGTAGCGTCTGTGAGCGAGGTTTGCGGAGCAAGACTTCGCGATCGGTAAAGACCAGCTCAATCTGCTCAAGGTCACCGAGATTCGCCGCCTTGAGCCAGTTTTTGACTGTTAGCGGTAAATTTTCGGTTTCGATGATGAAATGTTTGGGCATAACGGACTCGGCTCGTGTATAGCGGTTAGTGCTCGCGTGGACGCATATGCGGAAATACCACCACATCGCGTATTGATGCTTGATTCGCAAAAATCATGGCCATGCGGTCAATCCCCATCCCCAATCCACCTGTGGGTGGCATGCCGTACATCAGTGCGTTGATGTAGTCGCTATCGAGCTGGTGGGCCTCGTCGTCGCCTTGGGCGGCATCTTGGAGCTGCCCGAGAAAGCGCGACTCTTGGTCGAAGGGGTCGTTGAGCTCACTGTAGCCGTTGCCAATTTCCATACCAGCCACAATCGCTTCAAAGCGTTCGGTAATCGCCGGGTTGTGGTCGTGGCGTTTGGCAAGCGGGGAAAGCTCAACGGGGTGATCCACGATGAACGTCGGCTGGATGAGCGTGGGTTGGATGATCTCACTAAAGAGTTCATCCACCTGTTTGGCCCAGCTCGGCTTGGTTTCGACGGGGAGCTTGCGTGTGCGAATAGCCGCGATGAGCTCTTCGTGGGTTTTGAGTGCCAGCACGTCGATGCCCGTCTGTGCCAGAATGGCACCCGGTATGGAGACGCGTTGCCAGCGTGGCCCGAAGTCAATCTGGTGGTCGCCATAGCTGATGACGGTGCTCCCACCGGTGAGTGTATGCGCCGTGGTGCGGCAAATCTCCTCGACCAAATCCATCATGCTGTGGTAGTCACCAAAGGCCTGGTAACACTCCATCATGGTGAATTCCGGGTTGTGGGTGCGGTCAACGCCTTCGTTGCGGAAGACTTTGCTGATTTCGTAGACACGCTCAAAGCCCCCCACAATCATGCGCTTGAGGTAGAGCTCAACGGCAATACGCAGGTATAAATCCTGCTTGAGTTGGTTGTGGTAGGTGGTAAACGGACGAGCCGTGGCTCCGCCGTAGATGGGCTGGAGCACCGGTGTTTCGACTTCGAGGTAGCCTTGACCATCGAGCACTTGGCGCATGATGCGCACCACACTAGCACGGATGCGGAAGTTGTGGCGTACATCATGGTTGACAATCATGTCCAAGTAGCGTTCGCGCAGGCGGGCTTCGATGTCGGTTAAGCCGTGCCACTTGTCGGGTGGCGGGTTGATGGCTTTGCTGAGGAGCGCCATCGTGGTCACAAATACAGACGCTTCGCCCGCCTTGGTACGGCGCAACATGCCTGTTGCTTGCACGATATCAAAGGTATCAATGTCGTTGGCAAAGCGATCAAACCATTCGTCACCGAGGTCGGCACGGCTCAACCACAACTGGATGCGCCCATGTTCGTCTTCGATATGTGCAAAAGCCAATTTCCCCATGATACGCCGTGCCCCAACGACGCGCCCAACCACGGTGACTGCCGCATTCTGCTCCATCAGCGTGTCAAAATCAGCCAAGACGGCTGCAATGGGGTGGCTGCGGTGTGAGCGTGCGGGATAGCCGGCAATGCCTGCGGCGTGCAGACGCGCCAGCTTCTCGGCCCGTTGTTGTTGCAATTCGTTGAGTTCCATGGGACACACCCTTTACACTCGGCGACTACTTGATGGCAGTGACGGTACACTTGATGGTGTTGTTGGATGGGCCTTGGAATGATACCACGTCACCGACCTTGTGGCCGATGAGGGCCATGCCAAGCGGGGATTCGTTGGAAATCATCCCCTTTGATGGGTTGGACTCGGCGCTTCCTACAATACGGTAGGATTCGTCTATGGTGTCACCTGCAAAACGAATAGTGACCGTGCTACCGATGCGAATCTTTTCCACATCACCAACGACATCTTCGATGATTTGGTGATTTTTGAGAATTTCACTAATCTCTTTGATGCGCCCTTCGTTGAAGCCAGATGCCTTTTTGGCATCCTCGTATTCACCACTTTCCGAGATATCGCCTAGCTCTTTAGCAGCGTTGATGCGCTCGGCAATTTCACGACGAATTGCAGTTTCGCGTTCTTTTAGCTCAGCTTCGAGTTTGGCTTTGCCTTCGTGGGTTAGGTAGTTGACGTGGTCAGTCATGGATGCTCCCTCAATCGCGTGAGAACGGTAAATACAACAACAAAACTGAGAGTGCAACTCTCAGTTCGCAAGAATCAGCTCCGTTCCTAGATACGCATTATAGCCGATAGCATGAATGGTGTGCAAGTAGGGGCGCATATTATTTGCCCGCACGCATCTCCCTCGTGCACACGGAGCGGCGCGGGGCGTAGGGGCGAATGATATTCGCCCGTGCAATGCGTGTGTACGCTGCGTGAGATTGGTGTGGAATAGGCACGCAGCGGGGCATGTACCTGATATCCAAATCCGGTTTGACGAATGGGGTATGGATTGCGTACAATACAGCTACTATGCGGGAGTGGCGTAGTGGTAACGTAGGAGCCTTCCAAGCTCATGTCGAGAGTTCGATTCTCTCCTCCCGTACCACACAACCCCCCCCAGCGCGACAGCGCTGGGGGGGGATTTGTTGCAACGTTGTGCGTTCCGCCTGTGGTCACGACTACATCCACACCCCACGGGCCATGGCTGGTGCCACCAGCAAAATAATCAGGAT
>CAZMWB010000042.1:0-25143 GCA_964569955.1 uncultured Klebsiella sp.
TCGGCGACATCATGTACTGGTGGGAGACGATGGTCGGTGGTAACGGCAAGGAAGCAACCTTCCCCAACGGCCTCAAGCCCATTGACGGTCCACCCGACGAAGCTCGCTCCGGTAAGGGCACCTTGGTAACCATCAACAAAGTTGATGACTATACCATGGAAATGGTCTTCGACGCTCCAGCACCATTGACCGCTGACCGCATTGCCATGTGGGTCAACTTGGGCATTGGTCCGCGCTGGATGTTGCCAGCTCACTACTGCGAGCAGTTCAACCCCGTGCTCAAGCCAGACGCCAACAAGGACTGGGAATTGCACCAGACCAAGAGCAACTTCAACAACCCCGACTTGCCCCGCATGTCAGGTTGGTACCAGACCGTGTTCGAAGATGGCAAACGCACCGTGTGGGAGCGCAATCCATACTACTGGTGTGTGGACAGCGAAGGTCAGCAGTTGCCCTACATCGACAGCATCGAAATTGCGTATGTTGCCGACAAGGAAACTGAAAAGTTGGCCTACCTCAACGGGCAGGTTGACCATGCACACTTCCACACCCAAACCTTGGCCGATATCAAGGACTTCAAGGATGGTGCTGAGAAGAGCAAATTGAATACACTCTTCTGGGACTCGGGTTCGGGTACCGGTACGATGTACTTCTTCAACTACGACTACCAGGATGCCGCCTACCGCGCCGTCTTCCGCGATGCCAAGTTCCGTCAGGCCTTGTCACACGCCTACGACCGCGCCGACGTCCAGAAGGCCGTGTACTTCGGTCTCGGTGAATTGTCGAACGGTACGATGAGCCCCAAAGCCGTTGAATACAACTTCAACGACGAAGCCAAGGCTCGCTATGCAGAATGGCGCGACAGCTTCAAGGCATACGACCCAGCCAAAGCTGAAGCCATCCTCGACGAAGCCGGCTACAAGAAGGGTGCTGACGGCAAGCGCACCATGAAGGATGGTTCGCCGCTCAAGATCCAGATCACCTACGGTTCAAGCGAAAGCCCCAACGGTGAGCACGTGCAGAAGAACGAGCGCTTGGCCAAGACTTGGCAAGCCATCGGTATCGACTGTGAACTTACGCCGTTGCCTTCAGAAGGCTACGACGAAAAGTGGCGCGCCGGCGAAATCATGATGAAGACGGCTTGGGAAGTCGGTGACGGCCCCAACCACCTCGTCTACCCGCAGTGGGTTGTGCCAATCGAAGGTGACCGCTGGTCGCCATTGCACGGTGTCGGTTACGGTACCCGTGGTACCGCTTCAGAAACCGAAGAGCTCGACAAAGATCCATATGCCCGCGAGCCACGCCGCATCATGCCGTCCGACAAGGACTTCGATGCTGGTATCGGCAAGCTCTATGAGATCTACGACCAAACTAAGGTCGAGCCCGATGTCATGAAGCGCCATGCCATGGTGTGGGACATGATGAAGCTGCACGTGGAAAATGGTCCGTACTTCAGCGGTACCATCACCAACCAGCCCCGCATCATCTTGGCTCATACGGAGCTCAAGAACGTCCCAACCCGTGACGACTTGGCCAAGGAAGGTCTCGGCGGGTTCGTGAACCCCTGGATTATTCCTTCACCAGCCGTGTACGACCCCGAGACCTGGTTCTGGGACAATCCGGAAGCACACGTCTAAGGTTCGTTCGCATATCGTCTCTCACACATGGGCGGTCTCTGACCGCCCATGTGTGCCAACAATTACTCCCATCTCCCTCCTAATTCCATACGGCATTGATGCCCTGACGTCCATAGTGGGAGCAGCGCATGCTTAACTACATTATTCGACGATTGGTCAATATGACAGTACTAATCGTCATTGTTTCGTTTGTTGGATTTTTTATCATTCAGTTGCCGCCTGGCTCCATTCTCGACGTGCAACTCACAAAAATCCGCGAACGTGGTGGTGATATCTCGCGTGAACAAGTCGCAGCGCTGCGTGTGCGTTACGGCATTGATGATCCATTTACGGTACGCTATTGGAAGTGGATAACCCGCTCGCTACAAGGTGATTTTGGTACTTCCTACGAAACCGACCAATCCGTGGGCGAACGCATTTGGAACCGCCTCGGATTCTCTGTAGGCCTCTCAACTTTCGCACTGCTCTTTACGTGGCTGGTGTCTATCCCCATCGGGGTGTACTCTGCCACTCATCGTTATACAGTGCCGGATTACATTATCACTGCGATACAATTCGTTGGGCTCGCTATCCCCGGCTTCTTGTTAGCTCTGGTGCTTCTCATCATTGCAACCAACTTGAATGCCATCGAAGTCGGTAAACTCTTTTCCGATGAATACGTGGATGCTCCATGGAGCTTCGCCAAGCTTGTTGACTTGGGTCGCCACGTCTATATTGCGGTGATTGTGTTGGCTGTGGGCGCAACTGCCGGTCTGACGCGTATCATGCGGGCGAATCTCTTGGACGTACTCAACATGCAGTACATCCAAACTGCCCGTGCCAAAGGGCTCGATGAAGCTGTCGTCATCTGGAAGCATGCCGTCCGTAATGCGATTCAACCCTTGGTGATGGCATTGGGGAGTTTGCTCCCCGCCCTCATCGTTGGTGAGACGCTCGTTGCCACGGTGCTGAGTATTCCTACAATTGGTCCGATGTATTTGACGGCACTACGCATCCAAGACATGTACTTGGCAGGGACGATTTTGGTCATTCTGTCGTTCCTGTTGCTCATCGGCAATTTGATTGGTGATCTTCTGCTTGCGTGGGTTGACCCACGTGTGCGGTACGAATAGCGAGGAGTGCAGATATGTCTGCAGACGCCACAAACCTCCCCACTACCAAAGCCGCTGTCGAGGATGTTGGTCAAATACCACAATGGCAGTTGATGGTGCGCCGCTTCCGCCGCAGTCGCTTGTCGGTGATTGGGCTGTATTTCTTGATTGTGCTGTACGTGTTGATGATTTTTTCCGATTTTCTGGCTCCCTACGATCACAACAAACTCGATTCCAACTATGCCTGGGCACCGCCCTCAAAAGTTGCAATCGTAGATGGTCAGTTGGTCACCTTTAAACTCAAGCAAACACTCGATGAAGTGCGCTTTGAATGGTTCTACACGGCGGATGAAACACAACCCCTGCCGATTAAGTTTTTTGTCAAGGGCTATGAGTATCGTTTTCTCGGTATTATTCCCATGGACATTCACCTCTTTGGCGTTGAAGAAGGCTACCAGATCAACATCATCGGTGCCGACAAGGATGGCAAAGATGTCTTTTCGCGCCTGCTCAAGGGGAGTCAGATTTCATTGACCCTCGGTTTCATCGGTGTGCTCATTTCGGTGGTGATTGGCTCCGTGGTGGGAACCGCATCCGGGTATTTCGGTGGCGCCATTGACAACTTAATTCAACGCTTAATCGAGTTGCTCCGCTCCTTTCCCGATGTTCCGCTCTTCTTGGCGTTGGCTGCCGCACTGCCTCCCGGTGTCAAGGTCGAAGTGCGCTTCTTCCTGATTACCCTCATTATTGCGCTCATTCAATGGACTGGTCTCGCACGTGAGGTGCGCGGCAAGGTGCTTTCGTACCGCAATAGTGACTACACGGCCGCTGCCGTTGCAGCAGGAGCGTCACACTGGCACATCATTACGCGCCACTTGCTCCCCAACGCCATGAGTCATATCGTGGTGGTTGGTACCTTGGCCATTCCTGGGGCCATCGGCTCCGAAACTGCCTTGAGCTTTCTCGGGCTTGGGATTCTGCCGCCTGCAGTGTCATGGGGAGTCATGTTGCGTGATGCGCAAACCGTCGAGGCGATTACATCCTATCCGTGGATGCTGTTGCCTGTTGCGGTGTTGATTGTGACAGTGTTCTGCTTCTACTTATTGGGTGACGGTATTCGTGATGCCGTTGACCCGTACGCCTAGGGAGGTATTCAATGACGAATAGTCACACTGCAACGAGTCAAGATGACGTCGTCCGTGTAGAAGACCTCAAAGTCAGCTTCTATACCGACTTGGGCGTTGTGCGTGCCCTCAATGGGGTAAGCTTCAATATCCCCCGAGGCAAAGTGCTGGGCGTAGTTGGTGAATCCGGATGTGGCAAAAGCATCACCGGCTTGTCCATTATGCAGCTCGTGCATAGCGCTGGGCGCAATGAGGGTGGACGCATTTTGTTTCGTGAATTTGCCGATGGCGAATCAATTAACATCTTGGATTACGAGCGCAACAGCGCCGAGATGCGCGGTATCCGTGGCAACAACATCTCGATGATCTTCCAGGAGCCGATGTCGTCGCTGAATCCCTGCTATACGGTAGGGAATCAAATCGAAGAGGCCATTCTGTTGCATCAAACACAGGATGCCGTAGAAGCCAGCAAACGCGCCATTGACATCCTCACCAAAGTGGGTATGCCAAATCCTGCCCGTATTGCCAGCTCCTATCCACACGAGCTCTCTGGTGGGATGCGCCAACGTGCCATGATCGCCATGGCGCTGTCGTGCACGCCCACACTGTTGATCGCAGATGAGCCGACCACGGCGCTCGATGTCACCACCGAGGCTAATATTCTCGAACTCATGCGCAAAATGCAAGAGGATATCGGCACGTCAATCATGTTTATCACGCACAACATGGGTGTGGTGGCACAGATCTGCGACGAAGTGGCCGTCATGTACTTGGGACGTATCGTAGAACGAGCCTCCGTGGACGATATTTTCTACGAACCTAAGCATCCATATACCATCGCCTTGTTGCAATCAATACCCCGGTTGGGACGGAGCAAGGGGCGGTTGGCGTCCATCGAAGGAAGTGTCCCCGATCCCTATTCACGGGTCAGTGGATGTCCCTTCCATCCCCGTTGTCCAGTCGCCATTAGTGGTGTCTGTGACAGCGAAGTCCCCGAAGAAACAGTAGTCGACGCAGCCAAAGGTCATACCGTGCGCTGCCATCTGTACACGTGAGGCTTCCATGACGACCGATGATATGTTGCTCGAGGTCAAAGGCCTCAAGAAGCACTTCCCCATCCGCTCAGGCTTGCTACGCCGTGTCACTGGCACCGTGAAAGCTGTTGATGGCATTAACTTCCACATTCGCCAAGGTGAAACGCTGGGGTTGGTCGGTGAGTCAGGGTGCGGCAAAAGCACTGCTGGCCGTGCCGTGTTGCGCCTACACGAGCCAACTGCGGGAGAAGTCATTTTTCACGACCCTGAAATGGGTGTTGTGGATGTGACCAAAGCTGATCGTGAAAAAATGCTCCGCCTGCGGCCCAACATGCAGATCATCTTTCAGGATCCGTTCACGTCACTCAACCCGCGCTTGACCGTTGGTCAGATTGTTGGTGAGCCGCTCGAAATCCAGAAACGTGGCACACCAGCGCAAATCAAAGAGCGTGTTGCCGAACTCCTGCAAGAGGTCGGTCTCCGCTCCGAGAACATGTCGCGTTATCCGCATGCGTTCTCGGGTGGGCAACGTCAACGCATCGGTATTGCACGGGCACTGGCGCTTAACCCCAAGTTGATTATCTGCGACGAGCCGGTTTCGGCACTCGACGTTTCGATTCAGGCGCAGGTACTCAATCTGCTCCAAGAGTTGCAGGGACGCTACGGTCTTTCGTATCTCTTCATCGGGCACGATTTGAGTGTAATTGAGCACATTTCCGATCGTGTGGCCGTGATGTATGTCGGCTACATCGTCGAAATGGCGCGTACCGACAAACTCTATTTCAGTCCCAAACATCCCTACACCGAGGCCCTACTTGGTGCAATTCCCAAAGCAGATCCGCGCATGCGCCACCGGCCTATCCCGTTGACCGGTGATGTGCCGAGCCCGGCCAATCCACCGAGTGGCTGTTATTTCCACCCACGATGTCGCTACGCCAAAGACATCTGCGCTGTCGAACGCCCCCCGCTCGTTGATATTGGCGATGAGCATTACGTGGCATGTCACTTTGCCAACGAATTAGCGTTGACGGGCGTCAAGCCGCTCAACGATATTCCGTTGCAGATGCCGTCACGCAAAAATCCTGCGTAATTGGGATGAACGTGCGCGCCTCCATCACGACTCTCATGCGTGATGGAGGCGTTCATTGTATCCGTTGCTGGGCGCTTGATCGCGCAACCCTGATGTGTGAGGACGTATCATGCAACTCGGATTTGTGACGCATAACGATGTGCAGGCATTCGAAGCTGATTGCCGTTTTGCGGCGCGCCATGACTTCACTTCGCTCGATATCCAGGTTTGGCACACCACGGCACCACTCAACGCACATACCATGCAACAGATGCGCCGTATGCTCGATGCCTACGGGCTGCGCTGTGCATCCTTGAGTCTGTGGGGCGTCAATCACTTGGCCGCCGACCCACAACTGCGCCAACTCGCCCAATACGAGCGCACACAAATTGTTGCATTCGCATCCATCCTCGATGCCGACGTGGTCGTGATGGGAGCTGGCGAAGTCGCCAAAATCCTCGACGAGAATGTCATGACGTTTGCACGTCTGATGCGCCCGTGTATAGATGCGCTTGCCGCACAGCAGATTCCACTTGCGCTATATGGCTTCTATGATGGATTTCTCGATACACCAATGGCATTTGAGCGCCTGTGGTCGGTGGTCGGTGATGTGGGGATTGCCCTCGATGTTGCGAGTATTATGCATGCTGGTCACGATTATATTGACTTTGTGCGCCGTCACGGTAAGCGGGTGCGCCATGTCTATGTGCGCGATACCATCATGCAACATGGTGTGCGCATCGCCGAGCCACCCGCAGGGATGGGCGATATTGCCTGGGGCAAGGTGTTGGGGCTACTCTACGAAGCCGATTTCCATGGCACATTGGCTGTGGCCCCGCAGGGCCAGTGGACGCGCCCTGGGATGCGTGAACGCATGCTTCTGCTTTCAAAGCATGCGCTTGCACCGTTTCTCTTGCCATAGCATGACTAAAGTATGCTAGGATACAGGTGTAGGCATAACTGTTCGCTGGCGGCTCTTGGTGTCACGCGTTGCTGTGTGCCTCGTGCTCCAGGGAGTGCCCTGGAGGAATGAGTTTGCAGCGGCAACATCTGTGCCCAACAGGGAAACAGTGCCATGGTTCATGCACATTCGTGCCACATCGTTTGCCATGTTTGTTGATTTTTTTACGAGAGGGGAACCCATGAAAGTTGGTGTATTAACCGCGCCGGTCAGTCGTCAACCACTCGACAAATTCATCCCGTTTGCGGCCTCAATCGGTGTGCAACAGCTCGAACTCGATGTCGGTCCTGGGAGCACATTTGATGCCCTCAAAGTCACCGATAGCGATATTGCCGCGCTCAAAAAGCTATTGGACGCACACAACATGAGTCTTTCGAGCATCGTCGGGTACTGGCATACCATGATGACCGGTGTCACCGATGAGCATCGCGCCATGTCCAAGCAGTTCTTCCCCGCCATGATTCGTTTGGCACCCAAGCTCGGTGTCAATCTGGTCGGCGCCCTGACCGGTTTCCCTAGTGCAGGCAAAAGCCGGCTCAAGACCATCCAGGAAGATGTGCCAGAACATTTGACTCCGATGGTGAAGTTGGCCAAAGAAGCAGGCGTCAAAATCATGTTCGAGAACTGGTTTGCTACCAACTTCCAGAACCTCGAACACTTCGACACCTTCTTCAAGGTCATGCCCGATGCCAATTTGGGTCTCAACTACGATCCATCGCACCTCGATTGGCAAGAAATTGACTACATTGACGGTGTGCGCGAGTTCAAAGACCGCATCTTTCACATCCACGCCAAAGACGTGTGGGTCAACCCCACACGCCGTGCCCGGGTGGGCTCCAACGGTGATGGCTGGTGGCGCTACGTATTGCCCGGCTACGGTCGGATTCGTTGGGGCGAATTCATCACCACGCTGCGTCAGCACGGCTACGACGGCGTGATTTCTGTCGAACACGAAGACGACGCGTTTAGTCCCGAAGAAGGCTTCACCAAGTCGGTCCGCTACTTGCGCTCGTTGGTTGATTAACGACGGTGCGCCTGCCACCGCCTCACATCGTGAGGCGGTGGATTTTTGTGGATGATGACCCACTCGTTGTCATCTCTAGGGAAGACTATGCAGTTCCCCGACCCAACTCCCGAACAACTAGCAATTATTGCCCATCCGCTCAAGCACCATGCCCGTGTGCTCGCCGTTGCTGGTGCCGGTAAAACGACCACCATCGTGCTTCGTGTGGCCTATCTCATCAAAGAAATGGGTGTTGACCCGCGTGGCATTCGTGTCTTTGCCTATAATGCGCTTGCCCGTGATGAGCTACGCGCACGCATTGCCGTGCTGTTGCCTGCCAAACAAGATCAACCACGCATTGACACGTTTCATTCGTTTGCATATCGCTGGATAAAACAGGCGATTAGCGAAGGGATTCTTGCGGAACCAACAGAGTGGTGGCTCGACGACGAAAGTGATCGTTCACGGTTGTTGATGCATCGTGCCATCCAGTCATTGGTGCAAGAAGGGGTCATCGAAGATGGTGTGGTAGACGTGGATGCGGTGTCTGCTGCAATCACGCTGTGGAAATCAGCGTTGATTCCTGCAGGGAGTGATCGTGCTGCACATGCCACCAGTAGCGATATTCCCTTGGTGTATGCCCGCTACGAAGAGATGCGCCAGCAAGCGGATGCAATCGGTTTCGATGATTTTATGCCACTCATGCATCAGCTCGCTACCGCTCACCCTGCCTATTGGCGCAAAGTGATTGCCGGACTACGCGTGCTCATCGTGGATGAATACCAGGATGTCAATCGGGTACAACACCAACTTGTCGAACTACTCGCAGGGACAGTGGTAGACGTAATGATTGTTGGTGATGATGATCAGACTATCTATGAATGGCGTGGTGCCCGCCCGACGTATTTGCTCGAACGCTTTCATGACACCCTCGCCCATCGGAATGTGATTGACTATCCACTGACACAGAGCTTTCGATTTGGTCCAGTGTTGGCGCAATGCGCACACAACGTGATTGTGCGCAACAGTGTGCGGTTTGCCAAAGATCTACTTGCCGCAGATTGGCACCAACAAACGGCGATTGTTGTGCACGATGATACCAGTGAACGGGCGGGGATTATTGACGATGTCATGTGCGACCAAATCCAGGCATGGACGAGTATGCTACCCCCGGCGAGTACGGTGGTGCTTGGGCGTACACTTGGGCAGCTCCAGGCGCTCGAAATCGCCTGTTTGTTGCGTGGGGTGCCCTATCGTGTGCTTGGACGTGGCCCCCTGTATCAGCGTCGCGAACATACCTTGATGGTAGACTATGTGCACACGTGTGCACAGTATGATGTTCCCCTCGACGAAGAAGGAAGTAAGCGCTTCCTGCGCATCGCCAATACCCCAGTGCGTGGCCTGCAACGCGACATGCTCCTACAACAGTTACGTGAGGCAGTTGCCCAGGGGTGGACATTGCGCCATATGCTCGAATCGTTGCGGGATCGCCCCGAAACTCCGCATCAACAGCGCGAGCAGTTGGCCGATCTCGATCAGCTGGCGCATCAAGTACGTGCCATGTATGCCCGTGACGCAAGTGCCTACGAGGTCCTTTCGTTTTTGGCACAACAGCTTCGCCTCGACGAGCATTACCTGCGAGCCTTTGGTCGTGGTGAAGCCGCCGCTGAACGAATCACGGCGATGCGCCACATGATTGCCGTGGTGGAGCATCTGCAATTACTCGCCCGTGACTTTACCACTTGGCTGACCGCATTCGACCATCGCGCTGGTGCCAACGAGCCCCATGAAATGGTGCTGTTCACCACGGTCTATCGTGCCAAGGGTCTCGAATACGATCACGTGGTGATTCCATCCTTGCTCGAAGGCTTCATGCCGACCCAAGGGAGTAGCCCAGAAGTCTTTGACCGCGCCGATGGCGCAAATTTACCCCACGGCTCTGATGCCATCGAAGAAGAACGACGACTCTTTTATGTGGCAATTACCCGTGCCAAACAGTTACTTTCCCTGGGCAAACCGAATCCGCCGGCGGGGCTCGGGCGCGACGCACTGCCATCTACGACACCGTCACGCTTTCTGTTTGAAATGAAAATAGATGCAACAGCACAGATTTTTGAGTACGCACAGCTCGAGGCAGATGCGCTTGCAGAAGCGTTGCAAGAGCATGGTGCCAGCAAGGGAATGTTGACCCATCTTGCTCGCTATTTCGCCACAGATGCCAGCATGATGCGCGTTATTCGTGCGTACAACGGCACGATGTGGCCGATGCGTCCACTCCGCCCGAAGCGGTAATATTGTCACGGCCATGCTATGGTACGATGATGCCACAACTCCAGTGGAAGCAACAGTGCGCCGTATTGTGGTGGCAAGGAGGCCCAGATGCAGTCATGGCCATTTCATTCCAATGGTACGCGTCAAACGTGGACGACAATTGATGCTGCGGGATTCTCTGATCCGGTGTGGGGGTGTGTCTATGATGGGCATCGCCTCAACGGGGGGATGCCCCTTGGCGCATTAGGCACGGGGTACTTTACCATCGAAGGCAACGGTCGCATCGGTCATTGCTCGATATATAACGAATTTGTGCCACCACGGCGCCTCGATCGTGAGTGGCTGACATGTACCATAGACGGTGTGCACACGGTACCCTTGTCTGCTGCAGATATCGCCTATTGGGGGCACTACCCGGTACTCGACATGGTGGCGACGCTGCCGCGACACCAGCTCAGTATCGGTGTGCGTGCGGTGGCACCACTGATTCTCGGAAATAGTGCACAGAGCAACATGCCTGCTGTGGTCTTCGAATTAGTCTTGCACAATACGAGTTCCCAAGCACAGCATGTGGCACTACGCATTGATATGCCACCGCCCCCACACGTGGAAGCGGCCATGCTCCACAGCGATACGCTGACGATAGTGCCGCAGCGTCCCACTGTGGGTACATACAGTGTGACACTCGCACCCCAACAACAGGCGCAGGTGCGCTTCGCCTTTGCATGGTATCTGCCACATTGGCGTGATAGTGGCAGCGAAGCCCACATCCATCGCTATGCGCAACGTTACCAGCATGTGCAGGAAGTGGCGCATGCCGCATGGCTCCAGTTCGATGCACTCGTGGTTGCAGTCTGTCGCTGGCAGGCGCTCATCTATGCCCAAGGTATGGCACCGTGGTTGGCTGATGCGTTGATTCAGAGTTTGTACAGCCTCGCCAAAAATAGCATCTGGATAGCACGTACTCGTCACGACGAATGGTGGGATGCAGACGGGTGGTTTGTGCATAACGAGAGCCATACGAGCTGTCCAATCACGGAGACAGTGGTGTGTCGCATGCACGGACACTTCCCGATGTTGCTCTTTTTTCCAGAACTCGAACAGAGTACGTTGGCCGGATTCCGCCATTTCCAGATTCGTGATGGCGAAATTCCCTTCACGTTTGGCATGGGGACATCAATGCGGGAGCCACGCTACCACTGTCAGCATCCACTCAACGCAGGGCAATATGCACAAATGATATGGCGGCTGTATCAGCGTACGGGACAGCGGGCCATCCTCGATGATTTCTATGTCTCCGCCAAAGATGCGATTCGCTATCAGTACAGCCTCGATGATGACAACGATGGCCTCATCAACGAACAAGCACACGTCTTGCCCGATCAGCTATGGCCGGCAAACCAGTTCTATGATATCTGGCCGTGGTGGGGAACGTCGAGTTATGTGGCCGGTATCTGGATGGCTACCTTGGCATGTGGACACGCCTTGGCGCAGGCCTACGGCGATACCGCATTCGCCGACGAATGTGCGCATCGGTTACAGCGCGCCCAACCCATATTTGATGCCAAATTGTGGACGGGGAGTTACTATCGCTTGTGGGCTGATCCCACCAACCAGCAGGGTCAGGGCACGCACAACGATGTCTCATTGGCAAATCAACTGATGGTGCAGTGGTGTGTACGTATTGCAGGTGTGGCGGACGTGTTGCCAAGTGCACGTGTGGATGCTGCGTTGCAGTCAGTTGCACGCCTCAACATGGCGGCTACTGCTCATGGCCTCGTCAACGGGGTGACGACCGCCGGTGAGCGCTATGATTCGCGTGAGAAACGCAAAACGATTTTTGAAGCGGAAGCAGACGAACAAAACGATTTTGCCAAGCAGATTTTTGTGGCCGAAAATCTCTGTGCAGCCATGACATTTCTGTATCAGGGTGATCACCACACCGGCATGTGCATCGCTGAACGCATCTACACGGCGATTGCCTGTATATCGTGTACGCCGTGGAAGCAGTATTGTTTGATTGACGCGGATAGTGGGCTCCCCGTATGGGGAGAAGACTACTATTCCAATATGGTGGTCTGGGCGATTCCGATGGCTCTCGCACAACAGCACGTTGGCACGTACGCACAGAGTGCCCTGGTGCGTGCCATCTGTGCATCAGCAACTACCACCGATTAAGTACGCCCCTCGGGACAGAGTGGACGTGCCGGACAATGTGGGCAATGGTGCGGGTGTGGTTTGGCCGGGTAGTCCCCGGTTACAATCAACGATGTCGCATGGTCAATGCGTGCCTTGGTGGCCGCCATGGCTGCTGGACTGTTGTCAACGGGGATTAACTGACCACTACGGGCATGATAGATGGCCAATGTCGGTGTCTGTGGCTGTGTCGCTGCCTGCGTATATGCAAAGGCATTGATACGGAGCTGGTCACCGTGGCGGTCAGCAATATCTTGGATGTCATGGTCCGTCTTGTAATCCACAATCTGATGCGAATTAACCCGATCAATTACGCAACGCATTTCCACCACTGCATGTGGCGTGTGATATTGCCACTGAAGTGATTGTTCTACTTGGTGTGGCGCGGGAATTTCTTGGCCGAGCGCAGACTGCAAGTAGCGTGCGACCAGCACATGCAGCTCGTTGCGCACGTCGGTTGGCACTGGTCGTGCATATCGTTGCAATGCGCCGAGACACAAACGTTCGGTGCTGGCATCCTTTCCTTGGGTGGCATGGAGTTCGAGTGCGGTATGGAACAACGTGCCCAGTGTGCGTGCGACGGCACTCTGGTATGAATCACTCTCGAGCGGTGGTGCTTCTGTTTCGCTTGATGATGCAGCATTCGTATGCTGAGGAATAGAATATTGGCTAATGAGCTGTTGCACGTAGTTGCTTATTGCTTCGCCTTGGGGGGGCTCTGCTTCGGCAATATCGCTCATGCCACACCGGCGCATGTAGCGATAGCGGCGTGGGCAAAGCATGATTTCATGAAGTGCGGTTGGTGATAAACTGATTATTCGCTGTGCCGCTATAGGTGGCCGCTCCTGGGCAGTACGCTCGCCGGATACGGCTACGGCGGTTGGCGCGTGTGCGGTGCGTACCACTTCTACGTCACTACAAACGACACCCATCAACGATTTATCGCATACGTAGTCAAATAAATCAGTAAAGAGATTTTTGCGTGCTCGTTGCTGTTGGTAGCCGGATATCATCAGCCATCGTTTGGCACGGGTGAGTGCCACATACCACAATGCAATCGCTTCGTTTTCACTTTGACGCCGCATCTCATTGCTAATTTCGTCTTTGTTGGCACTCTGGAGCTGGAGCAAAAAGCCCGGTTGAAACGTCCAGCGTGATTCGTGTTCGGCACGGAATGCTACGGCGTCGGCCACAAAAACAGCCGCATATTCGAGCCCCTTGGCCGCATGTACCGTCATGATTTGCACCGCCTTGCTGTCGGTTACCAGCTCAGGTGACGCACTGTCTGGTTCGTGCATGATGCGTGCCATTAACACATCTATCAGGGCACGGGCATCGCGTGCGTAGAGGGCACGGCAGTCGTTGAGCAGTTTGGTGAGCATGCGTTGTCCGTAATTCCCCGCTCGTTGCCACTGTTGACTGCGTATCAACAGGTGCGAAAGCCATTCTGCGGGTTCGAGATACCACTGTGCATGTGCGAAATCGTGGTGCAAGCCGATGAAATCGGCAATCTTCGAGTTGTTGGCCTGCTCATGTTGAATCGTTTCCCAGACGCGTAAAGTGCGGTGCTGTTGGCGCAATGCGGCCAATGACACATCAGAAAGCACGTTGAGGGCAACCAGCGCCCGTGCCAATGAGATGTCGTTGTGCGGATTCACCATGGCTTCTGCCACGTGGATAGCATCAATGACCAGGGTACGATGATAGAAGGGGTCACTTTTTCCCCGATCAAACGGTATCCCTGCACGTTGCAGTTCGGTCGTATAGATGCCGATATACGTGCGTCGTCGCAAGAGGAGAGCCATGTCACCGTATTCGACGTGATGCTGTTCGTGGAGTTCTTGCATACGCTGTGCAACGGCCTGTGCTTCGAGTTGGATAGCCGGATACCGGTGTATTCTCACGCAATCGTGCACAATTTGCTGATGCTTGGCCGATGGTTCAAGCACCACGTGTGCGTCGAATTCTGGCGTAGGTGCAAACGTGTACCCACGCAGACTCATGTTGGCGATAGTCAAAATGGGCGCATACGACCGATGATTTTCCACCAAATCCACGGGTGTGTCACTCGTCGTACGCATACGCACGATGTTCTCGACTTTGGCTTGGCGCCAGACGTAAATGGCTTGGCGGGGGTCACCCACTGCGGTAATGTTGGTGAGGCGCCCGTTGTGCTGTGGTGTGACTGCTTCTAACATCTGGGCTTGTGCCATGCTGGTGTCCTGATACTCGTCCACCATCACATAGCGAATCTCGTCGCGCAATGCCGGGTTCTGTGTAATCATGTGTGGCACAATGTTGATGATGTCGTCGAGATCGAGTTGCCCGCGCTGGCTGAGCAGTGTTTGGCGTTGTACAAAATTCCACAACAGGGCGTGTGCGAGTGCTTGGTGCACTGCATCGGCGTTTGCACGCTGCTGAATGGCCTGCACCAGCGCTCGTTGGCCGATGGCCAACCCCTGCACGTCATCTATCAGTTTGGCCACGATCATTTCGTAGTTGTCATCGTCCCAATTGACTGCGTCACGGAGGAGTTCCAGAGCATGCGCAAATGCTGATTCCCAGCCGTGTGCCACAAACAACTCCCAACATTCGTTGGTCAGATCACCGGCAATTCGTTCGTCGCAGAACGGTTCAGTTGGATCGAGATCGAGGCGAATACTCTGTGAGAGTGCTAGACGTGCTGCAAACGAATGGAACGTGGCAATGTGCGCTTCGGCCATATCAACACGGGTAAACGGCAATCGCTCATCGTGTACCGCATACATAATCCGGGCGCGCATTTCGGTGGCTGCTTTTTCGGTAAAGGTGAGTACCACGATATGGCGCGGATGAATGCCCGGAGTCTCACGCAAGATGCGTACATAGCGGCGTGCTAGCGTTTCTGTTTTGCCGGTACCTGCTCCTGCAATGATACACACGTTGTGTGCCAGGTTGGCGTTGATTGCGTTAGCCTGACCAGGATTGGGGGTAAAGTGTGACATTTTGTGTTGCTCCTCGTCAGACTGCGGAATCATCGCAAATCAGTGTATACGGACAATAACTGCACGAACGCGATGGTTTGGTGGGATACGGGTAGTACTGCATTTGGCGCATTACCGAAACCAGTTCGGTGCGCATCATCTCAAGGAGTTCAAAGTAATTCAGATTAATTCCCTTGTTTTTATTGCCTTCCTTGATGATTTGGCTTGGGTTTTCACTGACAACCGTGGTCCGTGTCTCCACGGTGCCATCTTTCGTATTGAGAAAGAGGAGCGTCATCGCATTGGTGGCCGCAGTCAGGTGCCATTCATCGGTTTGTGTGCCGTACAAGTACAAGGGGATCTGGTAATTACTTGCTTCTGCATCGTTGTCTGGTAAGAATTGTCGTTTGATTTCGAGATACTCTTTGACACTCCCCGTTTTGTAGTCAATGATGTGATACGACTTGACGCCTGAGTGTGGATCAACGATTTCATCAATCCGATCGATTTGGCCACTTATCGTGAACTCAGCGAGGGAAAAGCGCAACTGTTGTTCGAGCAAAATGGGACGTCGTTGGGTAACGCCCTGCATACACGGGTCATTGGCCAGCCACCCGGCGCAGATGGTGCGCAGTTTGCGATACGTGCTGTGCTGGCGCAACCCCTGCCCAAAGCGTAATTGCCATGCCTCGGTTGGCACGTACGTATCGCCGTTGCTGAGTTGGCATGCATGTCCGGTCCAGGCCGCATCGGCCACACGCATAACCCGTTGCGACATATCCGCCCAGCGTGCACTGGTGATGTCGGCCGATTCGTTGCGTAAATCAACCCCCTTCGTTTTGCCATTTCCCACCGCCGCACACATGATTTCGTGGACGAGGGATCCCATGGTAAGAGAGCGTTCATCGAGCTCTTCGCTGTCGGTACCGAGCCGCAAAACCCGCTCGTAGAAATACCGCTGTGGGCAACGGAGATAGGTGCTGACCTGTGTGGCTGAAAACTGTGTGCTATGCGCAAGATGTGTTGTAGCCACGAGTGGAATGTCTTGTGCGTGTGGAACTGGCAGCGTGTCGCACAGGTGGATGGTGATGTGCTGTGGATCAACGAGTAATTCGCCGTCCCGATTGAATGTGGCCATGCCCGCACAGATGCGTTCGAAGTAGGGTGAAGGGAGTTGCTGTTGTCCGTTGCTGGCGTGGTATGCAAACGACACAATGTACTCATGCGCATGCGTTCCCGCTAAGCGGGCGAGGCGGCGCGCTTCGCGTTCGCGCCAGGCGTTCCCTTCGGTGAGTGCGGGTACTGCCGGCGTGTGTGTCACAAAGAGCTGGCACAACGAGGCTTCGCTGATGAGCTGGTAGCCGCTAGCCATCCGTGGTGCCACATGTTCGCTGACGCCCATCAGTATCACGCAGTCACGTGCACCAGCCGCCCCGTGTCGTCCATGCAGTTGGAGCAACAACGTGCTCCGGTAGAGTTCTTCGATTTGACTGGGGAGCGCATCCACGTTATTCAGCATTTGGATGCGGGTGGTCGCCGTATAGTCACCTGCCGCTATAATCCGATCAATTTCACGAACTCGCTCCAGCCACTGTTGATAGTCGCGCAACCAGCTATCGCTGATGTCCACGGGGATGTCCGTTTGGCGCCACACCCAGACAATCGCGTTGACCTGCTGTACCACGTGTTCGATTTGGGGAGCCATGGCCTGCATGACGTCCAGGGATGCACAGACGGCACTAAGGGTGGCGTGGGTAGCTGTGGATTGGTTTGCCATGAACGGCAGCTGGAGCATGTCGTTGATGTGTGCATCTTGTGCGAGTTGTGTGGGTGCTGCGAGCCACTGCAACGCATTGCGTGCGAGACGGATAAGTGGATTTTGAAACGTGGAAGGCTTGAGTGGGGGCATCTGGATACCGTAATTTGCAAAAGTGGCGCGCAACTGGGGAATGAGCGCGTCGTCAGCACAGATGATGTCTACGCGCCGCCCCGCCACAAGCCGTTCGTATGTCAGCCGCGCCACCGTCTGGCATTCATCCACAACAGTCATGGCCCCAGCAACGGTGTGGGTCTTTTTTACAGTACCAAGCATAGCGAGCTGTGGTTGCGCCTGCATGTCGCCGAGGATGCGCTGACTTACCGCATAGGCGGGATGCGTTGGTGGTTGCCATTGCGTAGGGGTATTGTATTGACATAACCATTTATAAACTACATGAAGCTCAGGTGCCACGGTTGTTTCTGCAACCCACGCCCCCACCCAATCATCGCCATTTGTGCGAAGCATGCGGGCAAGTGCGTGTAGTTGCGCAGGAGTTGCATCCTGTAGTTCGCAGGCAATCACTACTTCATGATGGCGTGCCACCACAGGCAGGTCACACACGTGCAGGGCGACGTCGTCATACCCGATGACTGCTTGGGCATCGAGGAGATTGCAGTAGTGTTGGTAGACGCAGGCGAGTTCGTGGTGCATGTCGAGATCTGCGGCTACCTGTTGCCAACGGTGGCGTTGTTGGGAAATCCACGTTAAGGCACGAGAAACTTCGCCCACTGCGCCGCGGCGATTGCCAAACTGGTGGTAAAGTGGGCCATTCACCGCATGCCAGGCAGCGTTTACCAGCGTACCGCGTCCTGAGGCACTGAGTATGGTGCGCCGTTGAATGCGATTGAGTTGGGCAATCAGGGCACTTTGCAGTGTGCGAATTTCAATGTGTGACGCCCCACGGAGCATGGTGTGCTCTTTGAGCCAGCGGGCATGGACCGGATTTGCTGTAATCACCAATGTGGGGCGTTGTTTGCTGATGGTGGTGATATGCGCCACAAATGAGTCGTTAAACAGGGCTTGGGGCAGTGCATAGGTAAAGCTCTGTGGCATGATGTCACTCTCTACTTCGTGTGTTGTGTGTGGGTGAGACCTCGTTAGTCGGTAATTTGCAAAAAAGTCTTCACACTCATACAGTGCAGTCCATACAACTCGTCCGTTGTAAAAATTTCATCGGCATAGCCACCCGCTAAACAGGCCACCATACGTAATTGGTGCTGACGTGCCCACGTTGCGACGAGAGCCTCCCGTTGCGTGAGCAGTGCCGTCGTAACACCATACAAACTCCCCATTCTGCACAATTCGTGTGAATCCATGCCCGCGTTGTAGATGAGTAAATCTCCGGGCTGAAGCTCTGCTTCAATGTCACGTAGTGCATACTGCAGTGTATCGAGGTAGTCATTGGCACGCGCCACATAATAGCTCCGGTGTGGTTCATCAGTATCATAGCCATCATATGGACTCGTGGCAATATCCACGTGGCGTACATCCGGCCATTGGTGCACCATGCTGTATGTGCCACCACCGTGGTGGGCATCTACATCCAGGATGAGCGTCTGTCGCACCCCCTGACGGTGGGCAACATGGGCAGCCAGCGCCAGGCCATTCAACGTGCAGAAGCCAGCGCCTTTGGTGCGGCGAGCGTGGTGGAATCCAGCACTGATGGCATAGGCCGGTGTGCCAGCGATCGCCGCAAGTGTGGCATCGCGCATGGCACCATTCTGAGCTGCCACCGAATTCCACATCTGTGCATCCCAATCGAATCCTTGTGATGTGGCCAAGTATTCGGGTTGACCGCTCCGTATGGCATTCACGTACTCGTGAGTATGAATTAGCATGGCTTCTTCGGGGCGGAGCGGATCTGGGGTACGGATCGTGATGCCGTTGTTTTGGAGCTGCGCTGCGATGGCATGTCCTTTGCGCGTCGTATCGAATTCGTAAGTGGTAAGGACCGTGTCTGGGTGATAAAAAATAGCATAATTTGACATTTACTGCCTACTCTCTACAATTAGTTTTGACGTGCTACGTAAATTATATCATGCGGATGGTGTATGTGTGTGTTTGCACACTGAGGAGTATGAATGCAACGCGTCTTGAATCTGCAACTCCCTGCAGTAACGAAGGAAGAATTCGTCATAAAACGCAATGCTGCCGTCATGATTGCACGTGCCACCAAGCAAATTGTCGAACGTGGCAATTACACGACTGAATCTGGCTCTGAGCATGACATCCGTGCCCAGCTCGATTTAGCGCGCGCACAGACAGTGGTGTTTTCACCGATGCAGGCGATTCCCGTGCCGAGTGAAAAGTACAAACAGTTGGTGACGTATGTCCACAATCAGACCACGCTCACCGTTGCGCATGCGCGCCAGAAGCGCGGCTACCGCGTGGCCATTCTCAATTTCACCCAGCCGACGACCCTCGGTGGTGGTTGGTTGAACGGGCGCAACGCCCAGGAAGCATCATTGTTTCGATCCTCTGGATTGTTGTCGTCTCTGCGCAATGTGCCGTGGTATGGTGATCCCGTGCACGCAGTGAATCCATTCTACGACGACACCACGATCATCTCTCCCAATGTGCCAATCATCCGTGCGCACGATGGTGATTTGCTCGAGCAGCCGTGGTCGGCGCATTTCGTCAGTGCAACACCGATTCATGTGCGTGCGGTACGCAAGTATATGCCCACACGAATCGCCGAAGTGCCAATGGCGATTGGGCGGCGCACCACGCGCATCATCGAAGCCGCCGCGAATACCAAGGCTAACGTGTTGGTGCTCGGTGCCTGGGGGTGTGGTCGGTTTGGCAATGATCCCGATGTGGTCATCGCCGCATTCCAAGCCGCCTTCGAATCACCGGCCATTCGTAATTTTGCGATTATAGATTTTGCAGTGCCCGATGTATCGGTGGGTACGCCGCTATACCAACGCTTTCGCAACCGGTTACACACGCAAACGTTTTGACCGAAGCCGCCTACGCCTTGTGCCTGAAAATGTGTATACTGCACGTAACATTGATGCACGTGCCACTCGCATTGTAAAAGGCATAGGTACCGACCATGGATAGTAGCGCACAGCGACGTGTCCAAATTGATCAGTTGTTGGCACAGTTCCGGCGTGGCTTCGAGCCATTTGTGATTCTCGTATTCAAAAGTACGCATGCGGACGCATGGTTTGACATGTTGCGAGCCACTCCAGAAGTGCGCATACCCCTCGATCAACGTCACATTCAACTCGATGCGACCGCATTGGTTCGCATCATCTTGGCGCATTGGGATAGCACATTTGCCCGGGTTCTCGACAAACGCGATCGCGCCCTCTTTTTCGAGTTGCGCCAGATTCGTAATCGCTGGGCACACCAGGTGCCACTCAGTGAAGACGATGTAGACCGTATGGCCGATACCGTGCTACGACTGCTCACTTCCATTCGGGCTGATAATATTGCTGAGGTTACACAGTTCCGCGATGAACTGCGCCGTACGCGCTACCAGACACCGGTACGAGGATGGCGTCGTGCGTCGGTATGGGGACTGCTTGGCACCTTATGTGGTGTCATTGTGGTTGCGTTGGTGTGGTGGGTCCAACAACCGAGCTCCGGTGACGCGCCTGTTGCGGGGACCGGGGCACCGACCGTACCAGCAACGGCTGTGGTTACTGTGGTGCGTGTGGTTACTGCTACCATACAACCAATCAAGGCAACAAGTGAGCAGACGGCTACACCCGTAGGTGTAGCCACCAGTGATGCATCTTTTCCCTGTACTGCCGGCCAGATCAAAGGGAATCCCAATACCATGATTTATCATCTGCCCGAAGGTGCCTACTATGCCACAACACGCAACAGCGAAGTGGTCTGTTTCGATAATGTGGCCGATGCTGAGGCTGCCGGGTATCGTGCAGCCAAACGCTAAGAGCGGGTGAGCTTGGTAAGTATTGCATCCACATCGTAGACGCAACCACCCCACGTACCCCCGCTTGCATGCTGTAGCGCGGCCCACAAGCGTGTGTCATCGGGGAGTTTGGGGTGGGCACTCAAGTCGGAGCGCAATGTGCGTGTGCGTAGTATTTGATCACCGTCGTGGTGCGTCCCCACAATGAAGTTTTCACCAACGAGATTTACTGAACCAACCAAATTGACCCGGTCAATGATGATTTCAATCATGTCGCCATCGCGTATCTTGCCGATGGGACCGCCTGCAAGTGCTTCGGGGCCGACATGACCGATACAGGCACCCGTGCTCACACCGGAGAAGCGTGCATCGGTTATCACGGCCACTTCTCGTCCCCAGCTGATGTGTTTGAGTGCCGAAGTGACCTGATACGTTTCTTCCATGCCCGTGCCCATTGGTCCGCCACAGATGAGAACGATGACGTCGCCAGCGACCACATGGCGATCGCCTTGTCCCTTGATGGCACGTACTGCATCCCGTTCGCGTAAAAACACTTTGGCAGGGCCAACTTTGCGGTAGACACCATCTGCGTCAACGACTCGCGCATCAATGGCGGTGCTCTTGATGACCGATCCTTCGGGTGCAATGTTCCCGAGCGGGAATGTGACGGTGGATGTAAGCCCTCGCGACTGGGCTTGAGTCGGATGCATGATGACGTCGTCTGCGTCTACGCCATCACGTGTCTGTAGCATCGCGCGCACCGTGCGTCGGCGCTCCGACGATTCCCACCAATCGAGCACGGTATCGAGCGTTTCACCAGTTACTGTTTTGACATGGGTACGGAGTAGTCCGAGGGCGCGTAAATGGAGCATGACTTCGGGGACTCCGCCGGCCATGTAGACCTGCACGGTCACGTGGTTGCGTGGTCCATTGGGGAGTACGTCAACGAGTCGTGGTACGGTGCGATTTACGGCTTCCCAGTCTTGTACAGTTGGGCGTGGGAGCCCCGCTGCATGCGCAATTGCAGGGATATGCAAGAGCAAGTTGGTCGAACCTCCAAATGCGGCGTGCACTACCATCGCATTATGGATGGCATCAGCGGTGATAATGTCTTTGGTCGTGATGCGTTGTGTGTTGAGATGCATGATGGCACGTGCTGACGCATGGGCGAGCTCGAGCCAAATGGGTTGTCCTGATGGTGCAAGTGCCGAGTGTGGCAGGGCGATTCCGAGTGCTTCGGCAACAACTTGTGACGTAGCCGCCGTACCCAGGAATTGACACCCACCCCCCGGTGACCCACATGCTCGACAGCCGAGTGCTGCGGCTTCGCTCAGCGAAAGTTCCCCCTGTGCGAAGCGTGCCCCAATCGTTTGCACTTTGCCCGCATCTTCGCCATCTATGGGTGGTAGCGTTACTCCACCTGGTACCAAGATGGTGGGTAGATGTGGTGTTCCAGCGAGCGCAAGCAACATGGCGGGGAGACCTTTATCGCAGGTGGCTACACCCATGACCGCATGCCGGGTCGGCAGCGAACGAATCAAACGACGAAAGACCACTGCCGCATCGTTGCGATAGGGCAAACTATCAAACATTCCTTCTGTACCCTGGCTCCGTCCATCACAGGGATCGGTGACATACCCGGCAAAGGGCATGGCGTCGAGGGTGCGCAGCGTCTCTGCGGCAGCACGCATCTGTAGACCGACTTCCCAGTGCCCGGTATGATAGCCGAGTGCTACCGCACGTCCGTCGTTTTCACGGATACCGCCTTGGGTGCTCAAAATAAGCACTTGTGTGCGAGTCAACTCGGCGGGTTCCCATCCCATGCCCACATTTTGAGTCCAGCCAAACAAATCACCACTCGGGCTGTCGCGGAGCATGTCTGGGGTGAGTGGGAGTTCGCCTTGTGGGCCGGCCGCTTTGGAGATGATGTCAAAGAGGGCTGGTGTACCCCCAACAAGATTATCTAAATGTGAATGGTGCATGTAAACCTCTCTGTGCGATATGCGCTATTGTGACACATTTTTCATGAATGCATACATCGCAGACTATTGTACGATGCGCAACTGTGCGCGTGGAACATTTTTCCCGTGTGTGTCGTCTTGATATACATGGGAATGGACTATCATTCTTCATGTGATATTGGTATAATTTTTGTAAGTTTCTGATTTGTGTCAGGAGTCGGGGTATGTGGCAGCGAATAAGCATCTATTTAACGTTGCTGGCACTTGTGCTGGCTGGATGTGCGACCAATAACACCACGACGACGACATCTATGCAGATGATGCAGGCCTCGGCTGTTGCGACCATGCAAAACGTGAGTGATGGGTTTGATCCTAGCCGTGATGGCTTTTCATTTAAAAACTACGGCAAAGCAGATAATATATCGAATCTCACTGAACAGGACATGCAACGTTTGTTTGGTGACGTGGTGTGTATGGCTACGGTTAAACAGGCGTGCGTACTCATTCCCGCTGCACGTATCTGGATGGAAGAAATCAATCGTGCCATGCAAACCGGGCATTGTGAAGGAATGGCTGTGCTAAGCCAGTACTTTTATTACAATGTCATCAAACCGAGTCAGTTTGGGGCTACACGTGTTGCAGATTTGACGCTTGTAAATAATCCGTTGTTACAACGTGAAATTGCATACTGGTGGGCGACACAAGCCACATACCCGACTCGGGGACAGCGTGTTGTTGCAGAGCCAGCAGAAATTGTGCGCATGCTGCGTAAGGGGTTTGTGCAAAATGCTGATATTTCCCAGCTTTACACGTTGGGAATCTACCGTGCAGATTTTAGTGGTGGGCACACGGTGACGCCAATTGCCGTGCGTGACATTGATGCGACGCATGTTGCTATTGCAATTTACGACAATAATTTGCCCAACGAAACCCGCGAAGTTGTCGTAGACGTGTCGACCAATAGTTGGAGCTACACGGCGCCCTCGCTTAACGGTACAACAGTCACGTATCACGGGGATGCCACCTCGAACAATCTCGAATTAACAGCGGTTGCTGCGCGGTTGGAAAAGCAGGTGTGTCACTTCTGTCCCAGTAGTCCTGTTGCAGAAGTGATTGATGGTGCGACCACATTCTTTTTCTCTTCGGCGTCGCAGGCAGCCCAAGTGGTCAGTAAACAATTCTCCGCATATTTCGTAGATGATTTGGGACGGCGTGTTGGCATTGTACTTGGGAAAGTCTACAACGAAATCCCCAATGCACAGATCGGCTTTTTGCGTGGTGCTCCCGTCATGTGGTCGCCGCTTGGAATGCCCATGTTGACGATTCCTGCACGTGTCAATGGCACCTTGCGCATCACCGGTTTGGCCAAAGCACCGATTAATATTACTGCATTCGGTCAAGGAAGTGTGGTTGCGTTGCAAAACATGCAACTCGATGAAACCTTGGCCAGTGAGATTCGTATTGACCAAGCTCAGGGCACAGTGGCTGTGGCTGCTGCCAATGATACCAACCCAGATATCATTGTGGGGTATTCGGATGCCACACAAAACATTGAAATGACCGTTTCTGATGTCGAGTTAGCGCGGGGGAGCAAGGCGGCTGTAGCAACCGACCGTGTGCAACGCAAAGTTTCCATGCTTACCTCCGATCAACAATCCGTGCAGATTTCTGTTGCGTCGCATTCCGCATCAGATGACGATGACGACCAGGAACGTGCCCAAGAGACACTCGTAGCCGACGATGAATCGCTCGCACCATTGCTTGATTCCGTGGATCCGTCTGAAGAACGCGAAATTGACAATCAGGATCAAGATGATGCGCTGGTGTCACCAACACTCATGCCTACGGCTACAGCGCGTCCCGCCAATAATCGACCACAAGCCACGCGTACTCGGCAAGTGACCCCAGCGAAAGCAACCCCAAACAATAACGTGGTGAATAATGGCAATGGCAATGGCAAAGATGATGATGATGACGATATGGGTATCACCGCAACAGTCGCAATTTCTGAAACAGCGACACTTATAACCTCACCCGAGCCAAATAACAACGGGAATAACGGCAATGGTGGCGATAATAATGGGAATAACGGCAACGGTGGGGATGATAACGGGAATAACGGCAACGGTGG
>CAZMWB010000043.1:0-24654 GCA_964569955.1 uncultured Klebsiella sp.
CCCTGTGAATTGTTAATTTTGCATTCTTCATTGATAATACCTGCATCGCACGACAGACGAGGAGGTTGGCATGCGCACACGACACTACGGAGCAATTGTCATCGGTGGTGGCATCATCGGATGGAGCACGGCATACCACCTGCAGCAACAGGGTGTGCACGACATCGCGGTAATGGACATGAGCCATCCATCAGTGGCAACCACTGGGGCAGGTGCTGGCTTTGTGGGAGAGTGGGCAGCAGGCTTTGGCCCCAAGAACTGGGGCAAAGATGAGCTCGCTATCCAGCAATACGGCATGCAATTCTATCGTGAGCTTGGCAGGCGCCACGACATCCAATTACGCGAAAACGGCAACATGTACCTGGCCCGTACTGCCCACGGCTACAACACCTGGGTCGCCCCCATGCTTGACCACCCACTCACTCCTCGTGATACACGCCACCTGTCGCCACGCGACATCCACGACATCAGTGATGGCAGTATGGCCGAATCCGAAGTCTACGGTGCCGTCTATCATCCGCGTGGCATCCAGGTGCACACCACTCCGGCCGTCCTTGCGCTGGCCCACGAAGTACTCCGCCACGGCGCCACCCACATCTACGGCACGCAGGCAACACAGCTCATCACCACCAACGGTCATATTACGGCGGTAAAAACCAGCGCTGGCCAACAGTATGACGCGCACACCATCGTGGTGGCCGCTGGCGCATGGGTTAATCAGCTCCTGCACAGTGTCGGCATGGAGCTGCCACTCTACCGCATGGTGGCCACCCGCGTGATAAGTCCCACGAGTGGCATCCCTAGCACGTTGCCCACCATCATGATCCCCGAACAAGGGGCTTGGATTCGCGAGCATCATGGCGGGTTACTATGGGGCACCGGCGATGGCTATGCGCCGGTACATGCCCTCCCCGGTCACACCCCCACTGGTACCCGTCCCCACTACCCGGAGTTGGTGACAGCACTGACCACTGCAGTCGGCGCATCGTTCCAACGGCTCTTTCCACAGGCCAGCCTACAAGTCGCAGAATGGACGCAGGGCATCCCCGTATACAGCGTTGATCGTCTCTTTTGTGTGGGGGCAGTCCCCGGCATCCACGGATTGTGGGTGGCAAGTGGCGACAACGAATCGGGTGTCACGCATGGTCCCGGTATGGGGCGCCTAATGGCCGACCTGGTCACCACGGGCACGAGCACCTGGGTCGATGCACACAAATTCGCCCTCGACCGCTTTCCACAGCGCTATGCAGACGAAGTAGCCGTGGCAGCGGCTATGCCGCCACGACGCTAAGTATGTCGTACATTGCAACGGTGACACTGGTTGTGCCCGATTACGACGAGGCCATTGCCTACTACACCGCCGTCTGTGGTTTCGTGGTGCACGCTGATCGCCCACTCGATGCCCACAAACGCTGGGTAGTCATCGGACCCGCCGATGGGCGCGGATGCCAACTGCTGCTGGCCAAGGCCAGCACCCCCGAACAAGTGACGCATATCGGCAACCAGACGGGTGGGCGGGTGGCGTTTTTTCTCCACAGCGACAACTTCGCCCACGACTATGCGCGTATGCGTCAGTTGGGTGTGGAATTCACCGAGGCGCCACGCCATGAAGCGTATGGGTCGGTGGTCAAATGGCGCGACCTGTACGGCAATATGTGGGATCTGCTGGGATAACCGCATATCACCTGTGCTACGTGCGTGGATACATCTTCTGGCGATGGCATCACCCACGAATTACAGCATACGTTGCGGGTTTTCGCTATTTCTCAACACACCAATGTGCGTGTATCATGACTTTTGATTTCTCAAGATATTTATCAAAACAATCAAATTTATGCAATATTTCATCACAATCAATCATAATTTGACATATACCAGAGATATGCTATGATGCATCCATCATATTCAATCACCTATATAGTTATTTTGCGATTGTTAGTTATCGTCTGTGGTGTATCGCAATGAAACAGCACAGCGGAAGGATGTAGCAGGTGCAGATTGGACTCATCAGTGATTGTCTCAGTCATTTAGAATTACCTGCGCTATTACGACATTATCAACAACTGGGCATCACCCAGATCGAAATAGGCACAGGAAATTTCTCGGCAGCGCCGCATTGTGCATTAACGCACATGTTACAGGATGTTTCCGCACGGCGACACTGGTTGGAGCAGTTTCAGCAGTACGGCATCAGTATCTGTGCGTTGAATTGTTCAGGTAATTTCTTAGATGCGGATGAGACTCGCCGGCGTAATGCGCTTACAGTCTTTCGAGATACTGTTGCGTTAGCTTCACTAATCGGTGTCAATACGGTCGTATGTATGAGTGGCTGTCCAGGAGAGCCCACAGAAAACGGACAGTTTCCCAATTGGGTTACATGTGACTGGCAAGCCGAATTTCTCAAATTATTACATCGTCAGTGGGATGAAATTGTGATACCGTTTTGGCAAAACGAAGCGCATCAGCTACGCCAAAGTGGCGTACGCATTGCACTCGAAATGCACCCCGGCCAGGTCGTATACAACCCGGCCACATTTAGTCGTCTACATGCAGTAACTGGGGATGTAATAGGAATCAATCTTGATCCAAGCCATTTGTTTTGGCAGGGGATTGAGCCGATTCGTGTGATTGAACGATACGGAAAGCACATATACCACGTGCATGCGAAAGATTGTTTGATAGATGCTGATGAGCTGGCACTAAACGGTTGTCTTGACACACGACACGGCGCACATGAGCCACGAGCTTGGCAACACTGTTTGTGGGGCGCAGGGCATAGTGAACACTACTGGACACGCTTTGTGCATGCCCTGGATACACAGCGCTACACTGGTGTACTCAGCATTGAGTATGCGGGGAGCGAAAAGGATATTATTGGCGAGCTAATACGCACACGTGCATTCATAGAACGCACGCTCCCAACGTGATACCACCAGCAATATTGCTGTCGGTATAAATAATATGGTTAGTATTGGTGTACTGCAAAGGAGCAACCCATGGACCAGAATTCACGGTTGAAACGGCGTGATGTATTACGCATCATGGCAGGTGCCTCAGGGATGGCCCTATTGGCGGCGTGTGGTGTCAGTACCGGTGGTGGGAGTGGCGATGGGAGTGAGGCGGTTGAATTGACGTACATGAGCCCAGATCGTGAGCTGGGTCAACAGTACGACAAGATTATCATTGACAGCTTCAACGAGCGCATGAAAAAAGAAGGCAAGCCGTGGAGTGTCAAAGCAGTACCCGGACCAGCAACCGACAACGACTACAACACCAAAGTAAATGTTGATGCAGCTGCTGGGACAATGGCCGACATTGTTGGCTTGAACTCGAGCGTGGTTGCCGACCTGGCAGCCTCAGGTGCAATTGCCGACATCACCCCCTACCTCGACAAATGGCCTGAGCTCACGCACGTCTATCCCGTGCTCCGTGAAGGCAACTTGATCAACGGTAAGAACTACACGCTTCCCGTGTCCGCATCCACGTTCACCTTCTTTTACCGCAAAGATGTGCTGGCCAGCAACGGAATCAACGATTCCCAACCCAAAACATGGGATGACTTCTACGGCATCTGCGACAACATTGCCAAAGCGGGTGTCAAGCCAGTCTGTTTACCTGCGGCAACTCCGTGGGGCGGTGGCACATGGGAAGAAGGCTTCCGCATGGTGTGGATGAGCTTTGAAGGCGAAATCTACAGCGAAGCTGAAAAGAAGTGGATCGTGAGCAGCCCCGGCTTGCTCAAAGCGTTGACCGTCTATCAGACCCTTGCAAAAAACAAGTGGCTAACAGTGGACGAACTGCTCAACCCGAACCCGTGGGAACCAACCAAGTACCAGCAATTCCCTGCAGGTCAACTGGCGGTGTGTACGGGTGGTGACTGGCAGTGGACATTTGACTGGGGTCCGACTGGTGCCACCCCCATCGAAGGGCTGTTTGAAAAGGTTGGCCGCTGGCAATTCCCCAGTGAAACCGGTAATCCGTTTGTCTTTGTGGGTACGGGTGGTGGCTCAGTCATCAACGCAAAGACTAAGAACATGGATGCGGCTTGGGAATTCTTGGCACATTCGTTGCGTGCGGAAGTCCAGTGTGAAGCCAACAAGATTTATCTTGGTGGACCATCAGGCATGGACAACTTCGGTGAGCTGTGCCCTGAATATAAGACACAAGTTGGCGGAAAGATGCTTGAAGCCACCGAGTTCTTTGCGACGGGCAAGATTCTGCGTAATCAGACGGGAGAGTCCAAAATTGTTGATGGCATTGGTCGGGCAACCGAAGATGTAATCACGCTGAAAGCCACTCCAGAAGAGGCCATGGCAGCGTTCGCCAAAGCAATGACGGAATCGCTCGGTGCTGACAACGTCAAGCAAGTCTAGTTGGCATCACAATACACCACATGCGAGCAATGCTCGCATGTGGTGTCAGGAGTTGTTATGATTAGCCGTCGCTCTGAACGCAACATGTTGTTTGTCTTTTTGGTGCCTGCCGTATTAACTGTCGTCGTGTTTACCATTTTGCCCGCATTATGGGCGGTAGCAGTAAGTTTTACCGACCGGGCACTCACGGGTGAACGTGCGGTGACCTATGGATATGTCGGTTTTTCGAATTACATCCGGCTCTTTGAAAATGAAACATTTCGTCACTCAGTGAGTTTGACGTTGTGGTATACGTTATGGACAAATCTCGGTCAGTTCACTATCGGCATGGCAACTGCCTTATTCTTGAATCGGGCAAATTTATGGGGTAAGACATTTCTACTTGCCGTCGTCGTATTGCCGATGGTGATTCCAGGGGTTATTCAGTCACTGATTTGGTCTTCGATGTTAGCAATGGGAGAATACGGGACACTTAATCGATTTATGGGGTTATTTGGCGTAGAACCCATTGCATGGTTACGTGAAGCGCCCATGTTATCGGTAACATTGGTAAATTTCTGGAACAATTCAGGCTTTGCCATGATCATGTTTTTGGCTGGTCTTGAAAATATCCCCAACGAAGTAATAGAGGCAGCCCATATTGATGGTGCAAGCCCATGGCAGACATTAATTCGCATTCGTTTACCACTCATACGTTATGTCATTATGCTCTGGTTACTCTTGAACACGCTCGGGTGTCTTGGCGTTTTCGATTTAGTATACACGCTGACACGCGGTGGTCCTGGCAACCTAACACAGCTTGTCGGCATCTTCATTTACGACCAGAGTTTTAAATTCTACGAACTCGGTCTTGGGAGTGCGGCATCTGTCATCTTACTCTTTTTGAGTCTCATCATCGGTATCATCTACATCCGGCTCTTACGTGTTTCGCTCTAGTGAGGTTCACATGCGACAACGCATCTTTCAGACATCTCCATCGCTGAGCCAACGAGTCACACTGATTGGCATTTATACGTTTATGGTGGTGCTGAGTCTGTTTTGTTTGATCCCCTTTGTATGGCCACTCTTGAGTGCATTTTCCATCAAACCAGAAAATGTCTCCGGACTCTACTTGTACTGGCCAGAACAATGGACACTCAAAGGGTTCGATGATGCTATTTTTGGACGTGGTAAAGCGCTCACGTTGCTACGCAACAGCCTGATTACTACCATAGGTGGTGTCGGCATGGCGGTCATCTTTAGTGCGCTCGGTGGCTACACCCTTTCACGCATCGATTTCCGCTTTAAACGCGCCTTGATGTATTCGTTCTTGTTGATTCAGATTATTCCATCAACCGCCACCATTTTGCCATTCTTTATTATCATGCGCGAACTTCGTCTAGTGGATTCATTATTTGGTGTAACGATCGGGCTAACTGCCGCACAGATTCCCTTTCTACTCTGGGTGATGAAGGGCTTTTTCGATGAAGTGCCACGTGAACTCGAAGAATCAGCGGCACTCGATGGTGCGACCCGCTGGGGCACCCTATGGCATGTCATGTTGCCGTTGTCATTACCCGGGCTTGGTGCGGCATCTGTGCTCGCATTTAACTCGGCATGGGCGGCCTTCTTCATGCCATTGATACTGTTGTCATCACCCGATAAATTTCTGCTCCCACTTGGACTCTTTCGCTCAATTATCGGCTATACCAATATTGATTATCGCATGATGAATGCCATGTCAATCATCTATTTCTTGCCATCACTGCTCTTTTTCGTGCTCGCACGCCGCTACTTGGTGCGTGGCATGATGGCCGGTGCGATGGCTGGTAATTAACAGCATAGGAGCGTTGCATGACAAGATGCAACGCTCCTATACTTCATCAATTTCTCCCAACGATTACTTATGCACTCACATCCGTCAGGCGTGTAATAGCGTCAGCTGGCAACACCAGGTTGGCCGCTGCCGTCAAATCCTGTACCTGTTCACGCGATGTGCCACTCGCAATGGCCGCCGTAATCCCAGGACGTGCCATAATCCAGGCCAAGGCGACCTGTCCGGGTGTCGTGTTGAGTTCGGCAGCGACGCGTTCGACTTCGGCCAAAATCGCAAAGCCGCGTTCGTTCATGTAGTTATTCTGCACCCCACCGGCGCGCGGCGTATTGGGCAAGGCCTGGCCAGCGCGGTATTTCCCCGAAAAGAACCCACTCGCCAACGATGAATAGGTGATAACCCCCACGCCCTCGCTGATGCACATCGGCTCGAGCTCACGCTCGTAGTCGGCACGCATCACCAAGTTGTAGCGCGGTTGCACGCATTCATAACGCGACACGTTCATCTTTTCGCTGGTCCACAACGCCTTGGTCAAGCGCCACGCACTAAAGTTGGACGCACCAATATAGCGCACTTTGCCTGCACGAATCAAATCTTCGTAGGCACGCAGTGTTTCATCGAGTGGTGTATCAAGGTCGTCGGCATGTGACTGGTAAAGGTCAATGTAGTCGGTCTTGAGGCGGCGCAACGAATCTTCGACACATTTGACGATGCGCAAGCGGGACAAGCCTTCGTCGTTAGCGCCATCGCCCATGCGCATCCCCACCTTGGTTGCCACAATCAGGGTGTGCCGATTACCCCGCTCTTTCATCCAGTCGCCCAAGATGACTTCGGATTCACCGCCCACATGGCCAGGTGCCCAACGTGAATACACATCGGCAGTATCAATGAAATTCCCACCACCAGCGACAAACGTATCGAGCACATCAAACGAACGCGGGCGATCGGTGGTCCAACCGAGTACATTGCCACCAAAACAGATTGGGGTCACATTCAGGCCGGTACGCCCCATACGACGGGTTTGCATGGTTTACTCCTCTTCGAACGAGTCATTCGTATTGTAACGCAAGCTACACGGTGATGCTGAGGTGGTATACTTAGCCACAACAGAGTACATTTTGCAGATGCGTTGAGGGTAGTGTGAGCAATCAGAACACGCGCCTGTGGCTCCAAGAAGACACCACAGAACTATTACAACGTGAACTCGATGAAGCGCAACGGATGATTCGCACCCTGATGCGTCGGCTCGCAGACGAGCAACAGCAACAGCTGCAAACACGCCAAGCATACGAACAGATGAAACAGAACATCATCGAGATGAATCGCGAGCACATCCAAACTGAGCGTGAACGCGACATGTGGCGGCTCCGTGCGGAACAACACGCTCCGATGAGCAACGATCGGTTTCCATTACTCAAAGCCGATGAAATAAACGCCATTCGCCGTGCCATGGCACGCCTCCATCACCCCGATCATGGTGGTGACACAGAGCGCATGAAGCAGTGGAACAAGTTTCTCGACCAAGTGGAAAAACCACGAGACCGTACATTTTAGTAGTAGGAATGGCATATGCGACGCAGTGGAATTCTTCTTCATCCTACCTCGCTCCCTTCACGCTGGGGCATTGGCGACCTCGGTGCAGCGGCCTATCAATTTATTGACTTGTTGTTACACACCCACCAAAAAATTTGGCAAGTGCTTCCACTCGGTCCCACGGGCTACGGCGACTCGCCCTATCAGTGCTTTTCCGCATTCGCCGGCAATCCGCTCCTGGTTAGCCCGGACATGTTGCTCAGCGAGGGGTTGTTACACGCCGACGACGTTGCAGACTACCCACGCCATAGTGATAGCACCATTGATTATGGGGCAGTGATTCCGAGCAAGATGACACTACTCCGCCGTTCGTTTGCCCGCTTCCGGGCAGCACCGAGCAAGGCGCATAGTGAATTTGAAACATTCTGTACCGATGAATCGGCATGGTTGGGAAATTTTGCCCTGTTCATGGCACTCAAAGACCATCACGGTGGGGCAGTCTGGAGTAGCTGGCCAGCACCACTCGCCAAACGTGATGTCGCCGCCCTAACCGAGATTAGCCGTGGACTCCAGGCAGAAGTATCGTTTTATGCCTATACGCAGTGGCTCTTTTTCAAACAATGGCGCGCCTTGCGCCACTACGCAAATAGCCGTGGGATCGTGATTATCGGGGATGCGCCGATTTTTGTGGCCTACGACAGTGCGGATGTGTGGAGCGCACCTGAGCTCTTTTATCTCGACGACGCCGGATTACCCACGGTCGTCGCAGGTGTCCCCCCCGATTATTTCAGTGAAGATGGCCAACGCTGGGGCAACCCGCTCTATCGCTGGGATGTGCACAACGCACAAAAATACGCGTGGTGGATTGCACGCATCAAATCAAATGCGGCACTCTACGACTTGGTTCGCCTCGACCACTTTCGCGGATTTGCAGCCTACTGGGAAGTCCCCGCCAGCGAACCAACGGCACGCGTCGGACAGTGGGTACCAGGCCCTGGCATGGACCTCTTTCGTGCGCTGACCAAGGCCTTGGGGACACTGCCGATTATTGCCGAAGACTTAGGCGTGATTACACCGGATGTCGAACACATTCGCGACGCAAATGGCTTGCCCGGCATGAAGATTTTGCAGTTTGCCTTCCACGGCAACCCGCAAGAAGCGTTTCTCCCGCACAATCATATTCCGCACTGTGTGGTCTACACGGGCACACACGACAACGACACCAGTGTGGGCTGGTACCAGAACGCACCAGCTCACGAACAAGAATACATGCGATATGTGGCCGGTGTAAGCGCCGAAAGTGTAGAACCTGCCTGGGATCTCATCCGACTCGCATGGGGCTCAGTGGCCAACACGGCCATTGCACCGCTCCAAGACATCCTCGCCTTGCCCACCGCTGCGCGCATGAACTACCCGGGGCGGCTTGGCGGCAACTGGGGGTGGCGATTCCGCTACACGGACATCACGGACGCCATGCTCGAACGACTCACACAGATGACGGTACGCTTTAATCGGGGGTGATAGGGCAATCACCCCCGGCGTGCCACCGTCGCTCCCACACCCACTAGAGAGACAATGTGGGGTACCCGGCGTAATCGCCGAGATGTGCCACTGATGCGGCCCCCACTATGGCGCCAATGTGCAACGCTTCCGGGATTGACTTGCCCCGTAAGCACCCTGCGATAAACCCGGCATCAAAGCCGTCACCAGCACCGACTGGGTCAATGACACGTTCTGCTTTGACGACTTCGGCTTCGTAGCGCCGTCCATCGGCAACAGCCAATGCACCTCGTTCGGCTCGTTTGAGCACAATCGTCTTGATGCCGAGGTGCTGGGCTGCGGCCAAGTAGTGCTCGTCGTCACCCTCACCAAAGAGGGCTGCTGCATCTTCGTGCCCCATCAACATGATGTCACATGCAGCAGCGAGCGGGGTCAACGTATGACGGGCTTGTGCGGCACTCCACAGCCGTGGGCGGAAATTGGGGTCAAAGGTAATCATCACACCAGCCGCTTTGGCGAGTTCGATGGCCCGTGTACATGTGGCCGCAGCACGTTCACTGAGCGCCGGTGTAATCCCCGTCAAGTGTAGGGCCTTGATGCCGTCAAAGTGTGCGGGGAGAAGATCTTCGGGACCCATATTGGCAGCCGCAGAGCCACTGCGATAATAAAAGACCCGCCGCACTCCATCGGATAGCCATTCCCGGAAAAAGACCCCCGTTGGGCGGGTGGCATCAATGGCGACGTGGCTGGTATCAACCCCTTCACCCACCAGTGTGTTGATAATCTTGCGCCCAAATGGATCGTTGCCGACCCGCGAGTGAAAGCGCACCGAAACCCCGAGACGGGTCAGTGCAATTGCACAATTTGCTTCGGCGCCGCCAATGTCCCACTTGAGGAGTGGCGCCGCATCAATGGTGACGGGATCTGGTGGGTATAAGACGGCCATACACTCACCAAAGGTCATGACTTCTGGCATTTTTATGCTCCCTTCAAGGCCGCGACGCACGCGCTCGCACCATTCGTCAACACCTGCCAATCACCGGCTTCAACCGCCTTGGCGGGGACGAGACTGCCACCGATGCCCACGCCTACTGCACCTGCATCGAGATAGCTCTTGAGATTGTCTGCACCAATGCCGCCGGTGGGCATCACCTTGAGAAACGGCAGTGGCGCCAAGAGGTCTTTGATAAACCCAGGACCGAGTGTGCGCGCCGGGAACAGCTTGATGAAAGCAGCACCGTTTTCGTGCGCAGTGAGTGCTTCGGTGGGAGTCATAGCCCCACATGCCGTGGGGATGCCTGCCCGCACACCGGTAGCAATCACCGCAGGGCGGACTGCTGGTGTCACCAAAAACTGCGCCCCAGCGTCAATTGCGCCACGTGCGTCCGCTTCGGTGAGTGCCGTACCAACGCCAATGAGCATACGCTCGCCCATGGCTGCCCGCACACGTGAAATCGCCGCAAATGCACCGCTCCCGGTCAGCGTATATTCGATGGCGGTAATTCCGCCGGCGTAGAGTGCGTGTGCCACGTCAACGGCACGGTCGTAGTGTTCAAGGCGCACGATGGCAACAATTTTGGCGGCAGCAACGGCTGCAATTAATGCGTCCACGATAAGAGCTCCTCGTCTTGCCCACAGCGTCATCACCATGGCTGTTTTACGGATTTCCACCCACAGTATACACTGTATCAACGCCCGAGCGTATATCACGACAGCGCGCCACATAGCTGTCTGACAAGGTCGCTTCACAGCGTTGTGATGCGTCTTCGAAGCGCACACGATCGGCATCACGCTGTGCAGGGGTGCGGTCTGCAATCAGTGGTAATGCGGGATGAATGGCAGGATGCGTCCGTTGCTCGACTTCGCCGTTCTGTGGCTGTGTAATCACAAAGGTGCGTGAATCGGTCACTGCCGTGATTTCGTGCCAGCGCATTCGCCAGCGGAGCTGCGGGGAATCATTATTGCGTTGCCATAGCGCAAAAAGCCGTGCACTACGCGGATCAATGTCTGCCCACCATTCAGTCGTTTGCAGGCGGATTAGCGCTGTACCATCATCAGCAACCGTCGTACCAATCACCGTCAGCGTGGCATCGTCACGCATGTGGCGCAACACACGTCCGGGCAAGCCCCACGCCCCTTGGCGCAGACGCCACTCCATGGTCTGGTATGGTGACTGATTTGCCATGGGCATGCTGACACGCATGGCCTGGGTACGTGGGGGCCACACATCGGGTGCATAGACGGCGGATACCACGTACAGTCGAAACGCCTGCGTGGCAATGTCGAGCTCGTATGGACTCCCCCCTGCATAATGCGTCAGTTGTGCACGATACTGTGCAGGTGCCCGACTATACCAGAGCTCACCATCGAGCAGGGCAACACTCCCATCCTGAAAGCGCCAGAATAGCTCATACCGCTGATACCACTGCATTCCGTCTTCGAGTGGAGGTGGTTGATATACCTGTGCCATGCTCTGCATCAGCATTGCACGCACAGGGGCCGTTGCCACAGTGGTCAGCGGCGGAGAAATACCCCACAACGGCACCGCAAAACACAGTACCAGCGTGAGCATGATGATAATCTGACCGATAGCGCGCGGGGGTGGTGTAGGCACAATTTTGGGGAGTTGCATGGCTGCAATCGCAACAATCACGGCATGACGTGTATACGCAAACTGGCGTCCGTCGTGCTGGCATCGTGTACACTGGCGCAGGTGGGCCTGCATCGTCTGCGTCTGACCACTCGCAAGTAGGGGCTGATACTGCGCGCACTGCAAGCGCGGAGCCGGTGGCAGCCGCGTTTTAGTCACAACCAACGGCATACAGGCGCGTAGCGCAAAGAGCAACAGACGCGGATTCTTTTGTGCGCCTAGGATGTGGGGATAGGCGAGTTGTGCCAACGCATAGCGTTGTGCCACGGGGAGTCGCATCATGCGTGCGAGCAAGGGGTGTTGTCGGGCCCACGCAGGGACTGGCTGCCATGCCACCAGCATATCGCGCCACGACGCCGATGGCACTTCACGCGTGTCAAGATAGCGTTGCGCCGATGCAGGCGTACGCCACAACATCAAAGCAATGTGCGCCAAGCTCATGGCACACCTACCGATACACGCGGGCTACGGATGTAGCCATCGGTGCGGCACGCATCACCACACCAACCAAGCGGTACAAGACTCCCGCCCGTGTAGTGAGTTCGACCACGAGCTCGTTGAGTCGTTCACTCGTGGCATCTGTCCGTGGTGGCAACGCCACCGCAAAGCGTGCCACCAGTGGCATCGGTTCACTCGGATGACCATCCACTACCACACGCATCACCACCACAGGATCGCGTGTTTGCACGGGCACATTGAGTTGGATGCGCACATATGCGTCTGTAGCCGATAACGCGTTTTGAATGGCTGGCGTCTCGCCTTCATTGACCACCGCATTGAGCGTGGCAGGACTCGGGATATCACGCCAGATGATGACTTCATCCATGTACATACGTGCCGTATCACCGTCGGGGAAGCGCCCAATACTCAGCACTTCACCGATTTGTGTAGGCATGGACAGCGTGTCACGACTAGCCACAACCACACCGTTTATGGCCAACATCATCCGTGTCGTGTCACGGTGCCACAGCGCCGTGACATGATGAAATCCAGTGGGTTGATAGGGAAAACGAAGCTCGTGCGATGTGCCGCGATCATCCACGATCCACATAACCCATGCACCGTTGTCGTCTGTACTACGCTCGTAATACACAGCAATTGTGCCAGTGGCGCTGGGAGCGGCACTCGTTGCAAACAGGTATTGGCGCCCGGTACCCGCTATGTCGAGATTGACCCACGCAGATACGCCCCCTGCTTCAGCATCGGTAGGCATGCTCGTGAGTGTCATACTCGCACCCGGTGCAAAGCTGATGGCCGTCCCTCGGTAACCAGCAACCAGTGCGCTATTACCGTGGACAGCGAATGCAGTCGTCGCCAGATCAGGCAGGACATGTTCGTCAAATGAAGCCCAAAACCGCATATCAGTGCGTGGTGATACCACCATGGCAATGTGTGGTGCAGGTTCGACTGGCCGTAGATTGGGCGGTGTGAAATCAAACTCACCACGTAGATTATCACTCCACAGCCACGTGCTGGTCGTACACCCCGCATAGCGCAGACACGGGTCTGCACCCTGACCATACCAGCCGTATGGATCCACCTGTTTGCCGTTGCGCCGTACTTCGAAGTGCAGATGCGGAGTGCCCTGCACAAATCCACTCCGCCCGCTACTGCCAATCACATCCCCGGCACGGACTGGCACACCCTGGCCGCTATCAATCAGTGTCGCAAAGCGTTTACTAAACCGATCAAGATGCCAATACACGGTCGTGTACCCGTTGGGATGCTGAATAGACACGCCATTGCCACGATGCGTGCTGGCAAAGGCGATACCTGCTGCCGCTGCCAAAATCGGTGTGCCAATCAGTTGATCGGGAAAGACGTAGTCGTGGCCGTCGTGCCCATCGTACTGCACGTCGTTGGTCCCTAGATAGGTAACCACGATGCCGTCGTCGTCGCTTTGCGTATCCACGGTCGGGTATTGATGATCAAAATATGCGAGATGACGCACACGGACACCTGCCTGCCACGGGCGTTGCAAAAAGCCGGCCACCACCGGGAGCGGTGGCGCCGATGATTTAACAAGTTCATCGTCAAACAGTACCTGAAACGCACGCACAAAGGCAGTTACCGCTGCCACCCACGCCACTTTGGTACGTCCTTGGGCTAACAGACGCTGTACGGCCACACCTTCGGGGGCTTGGTCGAGGTTAATAGTCGCAGTCAAACCATCACTAAACTGCACCACGGGTGTTTGCTGATATGGTCCCATGCCAGCACGTAATTGCGCGGCAGCCCAATCAATCTGCAGGGCGAATCCACTTGGTGCATGCGGCGCCGTGCTAATCGGGCGTACGAGCACCGCTTCTGGGGCATCAGACCGGGTAAGGAGTTGGTTGCTTGCTTCGAGCATTGCCAGCATGATGCGCACACTCACACCGTAGTAGTCGGCAGCAGAGCGAATCACCCCGGCTGCACGTTGTGTGCCATCGGTATAGGTGGCGAGTGGTCCGGGAAACTGTGCGAGATAGGCGGGGAGATCGTGTTCGACGAGATCTGCATGCGGTGCCGCCTGGGCTGGAGTGGCTACAACCACCCCCATACTCCAGCTCACCACCCACAAAACGAGCCAAATCGTGCGCCACGCGTGTTGCATACCGGACCCTTCTCATTGCCCCCTCATGCCATCATACCATGGGGCAGACGGTCAATGGTATAATGTAATCGAGTTTAGCAACGAGAAGCATTGCACCATGTCGAATCCTCCGAGTGCCCACAAAATACCACGCACAACGGTCGTGCATGGCACCACCCTGCATGATGACTACTTTTGGTTGCGTGAACGCGAAAATCCCGCCGTGCATGCCTACTTGGCTGCCGAAAACAACTACCTCGACCAGCATATTTCTGCACAGACACGTGCCACCTTACTCGCCGAACTTCAGGCACGCATCGTCCCCGACGACGTCGGTGCGCCGTACCCGATTGGTGACTTTCACTACTTCTTTCAGTACCACGCCGACCAGCAATACCCGGCGTTGATGCGTCGTGCGAGCACCGCTGATACACCGGCACAGCTCGTCTGTGATCTGGCGCACGAAGCGACGGGTACATCATTTTTCAAACTCGGTGGTTGGGCGGTGAGCCCCGATGGCGCCTATATTGCGCTGTTATTTGATACCAACGGCAGTGAGCGCTTGCGCTTGCATATCCGACGCATTCAAGATGGTGCCGAGATGGTCGAGCCGGTTCCCGATGTCTATTATGGGCTGGCATGGTCACACGATGGGCACACACTGGCATTTGTGCGCCCCGACGAAGCCTGGCGCCCATCGAGTGTATGGAGCTGGCAGTGGCAACGCCCCTTGGCACACGCAGAGTGCCTCTTCCACGAACCCAACGAACTCTTCAACGTGGGGCTCGACGTGAGTGGCGACCAACAGGTCTTTATTGTGACGAGTCAAAGTAGTAGCACGAGTGAAGTGTGGCTTTTTGATAGTCACAATGTGCGCCCCGCCCTGTGCGTTATGCCACGAGTGCCCGATGTCAAATACAGCGTCGCACTGCGCGGTGACATCATTTTTGTGCGCACCAATGCGGATGCCGAAAATAATCGTATCCTCACCAAACATCGTGACGCCAGCACCTGGCAGGAATTTGTGGCACACCGGCACGATACCTTTATTGAACGCATGGATGTGTTTGTGGAAACGTGTGTGCTGTGGGTGCGCCGTGGTGGGCTACAGTATGGTGAGGTGTACGACAGCCAGGGTACACGTCACGACATCCAGTTCCACGATGCCGCCTATACGATTGCATCGAGCGACGTCCAACGCTACGATGGTCACGTGGTGTGGTACACCTATGCCACCCCCATCACCCCAGTCACCATGCTGGCGTACGACATGCGCCAGCACACGCAGCAGGTTGTCTACCGCCAACAGATTGCCGATGCCACACACGACCCAGCCGCATACATCCTCGAGCGGGTCTTTGCGCCGAGCAACGACGGCACGCTCGTCCCCTTGACCATCGTGCGCCACCGCGACGTGGTATGCGATGGTACTGCGCCTGCACTGCTCATCGGTTATGGCGCATATGGTGCCAATCTGAGTGTAGGGTTTGTGCATCAACGGCTTTCACTGCTCCAACGCGGTGTTGTGATTGGCCTCGCACATATTCGCGGTGGGAGTGAAATGGGCAAGGCGTGGTACCTGGCAGGTAAACTGGCCCACAAACAACACACATTTGATGATTTTATGGCATGTGCCGACTACATGATTGTGCAGCAGTACACGACGTCGGCACGCTTTGCCTGCCGTGGTGTCAGTGCAGGTGGCTTATTAATCGGTGCCGTGGTCACACAACGACCCACATTATTTGCGGCCGCGGTGGCCCTTGTACCCTTCGTGGATGTCATCAATACGATCCTCGATCCGAGTATCCCGCTGACGGTACCCGAATACGAAGAATGGGGCAATCCCAATATCGCCAGCGAGTTCCACACCATGCTGGCATATTCACCGTACGACAACACCACCACTGCGGCATATCCAGCCATACTCATGACTGCCGGATTCAACGATCCGCGGGTGCAGTACTGGGAGCCGGCTAAATGGATTGCCAAACTGCGGGCGCTCACCCCCGATGGGCGCTATTTCCTGATGACAGACATGTATGCTGGTCATGCCGGCAAAAGTGGACGCTACGATGCGTTAATTGATTTTGCGCTCGAATATGCGTTTTTGTGTGACACACTGGAGATTCCTGTGTAACGAACGAGAGGGTACATCACATGACAACGACTTCATCTCGCCCTGGTATGTTTGGTGTATACGGTGGTAGCTTTATCCCCGAAACGCTGGCACCATCCGTGGCCACACTCATAGATGCATATGCCTCTATCCAAAATGATGAAAGCTTCTGGCAAGAATTACGTCAACTTCAGCGTACATTTATTGGGCGCCCCACGGCACTCACCCATGCCAAACGCTTGAGTGATCACTGTGGTGGTGCGCAGATTTACCTCAAACGCGAAGATTTGGCGCATACCGGCGCACACAAAATCAACAATGCGCTCGGCCAAGGATTGCTCGCCAAGCGCATGGGCAAAACGCGCATCATCGCCGAAACCGGTGCTGGGCAACATGGTGTGGCGACAGCTGCAGTCTGTGCCCTGCTTGGCATGCAGTGTGTGGTCTACATGGGGGTAGACGACATCGAACGCCAAAAGCCCAACGTCTTTCGCATGCGCCTGCTTGGCGCCGAGGTACGGGGAGTGGCGACCGGATCACGCACACTCAAAGATGCCATCAACGATGCTATGCGCGACTGGGTGACGAACCCCGATTCGTACTACTTGCTCGGCTCCGCACTCGGCCCACATCCCTACCCCACCATGGTGCGTGATTTCCAAAGTGTTATCGGCAAGGAAGCACGGCAGCAGATTATCGAGGCCACGGGAGGCCTGCCAGACATGATTATTGCCTGTGTAGGGGGCGGATCTAACTCAATCGGCATATTCCACCCCTTTCTCAACGACAGTGGCGTTGCCATGCGTGGCGTAGAAGCCGGTGGGCGCGGCATTACCTTTGGCAATCATGCGGCGCGCTTCGAAGGCGGCAGCAAGGGTGTGCTACAGGGGAGCTACACGTACATCCTACAAAACGACGATGGTCAGATTTCGTTGACACACAGCATTTCCGCAGGCCTCGACTATGCCGCCATTGGTCCCGAGCATGCCATGCTCCACGACCAACAACGTGTGCAATATGTCTCTGTTGACGACGAAATGGCACTCGATGGGTTCCAGACCATTAGTCGGCTCGAAGGCATTATTCCCGCACTTGAAAGTGCACATGCCGTGGCTGATGCAATGCGTGTGGCACCACAAATGCACCGTGACCAAGTGATTCTAATCAACCTGTCTGGCCGTGGTGACAAGGACATATTCAGCGTCGCAAACGTGCTCGGAGTTGACATTTAGACAACCCCAAGCACACCAACACGTGTGAGGACGATTATGCAGCTCAGTACACTCACCCCTTTGCAAATCCAACAGTTGGTGGTCGCAATCATCGGCGGTGTCGCATTTGTGCTCATCATCGTCCTCTTTGTGCGCATCCGCCGACGCATGGCACTCGAGCAGATCCGTGCCACCGCACAAACAGATGCAGATGCGGTATTGCGCGGTTTTCGGAGCCGGCTCAACTATGCGGCACAACTGCTCCACAACGAGCGGGAACGCATGCGCTATGACCGAGTGCGCTATAGCAGTGGTGATGCGGAACGGATGGCAGAATTTTTGCTAGACGCAGAACAACGCTACCAACAGACGAGCCAACAGCTCGAACGCGCACTACGTCTATTGCCGGATGGCGCCACCGTTGCCGACTATGATCAGTTGGTAGCGACGGTCAACGAACTCACCCCGAGCATTATCCCCATCGAAGCCGCATTGCAACAGTGTATCCACCACCGTAGCATTGTGGATGCCCAAATTCAACAGTGCACCGAACGCATTGATGCGGTGCAACGAGAATACCAACAGCTCCAGCACCGCTTGGCCACACTCGGGATTAATCATCGCACCATGCTTCGTGATGCCGAACAAGCGCTTCAACGTGCCAATGAATATGCGGCAGCGCACCAGTACGACGATGCAGTCGCCGCCGCAGACATGGCTAGTACCCATGTGCACCAGATTGGCACCAATGTGACTATGCTGCTTGATGTGCGAAATGGCGTATTGACGGGACGCCAAGCAAGCGACAAAGCAGCACTCCAAGGATTCGATGTCAACGAAAGTCTACAACTGTTCCAAGAGGCGAGTACAACGCTCGATCGCGCCTTGGCGCTGATGATGAGTGGCGATGTAAACGAGGGCGCTACGCTGATTGAACGAGCCGAGCAACTGCGGCAACACGCAGTGATGCACGGCGGCAGCCAACCTGTGGTACATCAGCGCCACAACGATATCCTCGGTGAACTGATTCGCGCAGGTGAACAGCTCCGTGACCAGTTTAGTCAGGCGGCAACCGCATTTCAACAACTCAAAAACACGCATGCCGTGCGTTGGGACGACCTCAAGTATGCAGGGAGTGAAGCGGTGATTAATGCGCGATACGCTGCGTATTATGTCACGCTGGCACAACAGCTCCAAAGCACCAAGCGTGAAGATATCAGTATAGTGCTCGCCTACGCACAACAGGCCATCAATCGTGCCAGTGAAATTTTGCAGGTCATCGTACAACGCTACGACGATGTGCAACGCATGGAACTAGTAGCACGCCAAGAATACGCCGATGCCGAAGAGCTGATTGCTGGTATTCAAATCCATCTCACCGCCAACGACGGCGATGTATCAGCGCACTATCCGGCCATCAAACAGGAATTTCTTGCGGTTCAACAATGTGTGGACGCAATTCCGTTTGACAGCATGAGTAGCTACCGCATGACCCGCCTCTTTGTGCAACGCACGTTGTCGTTGATCCCGGTGGCCAATGCGAATACCCCCGTGCAGATTGCGGAACGGAGCCAACGAATCCGCGACATGCTCTGGCGGCAGATACGCATGCTCGAGCAGTTTATTACTCTCTACCCACTCAGCGATGCGGATACCCTGATTCGCGGCATTCAAAGTATTCGCCACGAAGCCAATACCTTTGATGTGACGTGGACAACAGCCAGTGATATGACCGTACCGATTGTGAGTGAGCTGAGCAAGCTCATCCAACGCTATGATCGGCTAGACAATGCGATAATCCACATTGCCAAACAGCTCCGGCATACCCTCAATGCCCGGCGCAAACAGCAGATGACGCTCTTTGCAGCACTCAATAGTGCGATTACACGTATCCGCGGCGTGGCCGATGAACAACTCCGGATGCATGCGCTCCACCGCATCCGTGAGCTAGACACACAACTCCAGTTGCACACCATCACCACCGACGCCGTGATTACCGAACTCCAACAGCTCGTGGATGCCCTGCCAAATGAACCCCTAGCCGCCCCTAGTCACGCCCTTGATCCCTTTCCATATTTGCAGATGCGCTACTTTGCCAAAACAGGGGCATTTGACCCTCCTGCTGGCGCAATCTCATGGATTCCCAATCTTCCTGCTGACCCTGAATGGTAAGGTTGGGTATAATGAATGGAGAGCGTGACGAGAAAGGTAAACTATGCTTAACGCATTTCGACGCAAAGCGAACCATACACCGGACGAACTCCAAGAGCGGGTTCCCCCAGGTCAACACTTGACCGACAAATTCCCCGTGTTGCACTACGGCGACGTGCCCATGTACCAAAACCTACCCGAGACGTGGGATTTGCGCGTATGGGGGGCCATCGAAGCACCAAAAACGTTCAGCTACACGGAATTCCGTGCCCTGCCCACTGTAGAAGTCGTCACTGACATTCACTGTGTAACGCGCTGGAGCAAGCTCGACACCCGCTGGCGGGGTGTACGCTTCCGCGATTTCCTCGAATTATTACCACCACTCCAACCAGGGGCCAACCACGTACTCGCCCACTGTGAGTACGGCTTTACGGCGAATGTACCCCTCGAGTTTCTCATGCTCGACGACGCCCTCCTCGCCTATAAATACGAAGACGAAGAGCTCACTCCCGAACACGGCTACCCGTTGCGCTTGCTCACGCCAAAGAAATACTTCTGGAAGAGTGCCAAGTGGCTACGTGGACTCGAGTTCATGCGTGAAGACCGGCTAGGCTTCTGGGAACGCTACGGCTACAACAACAATGCCGACCCGTGGCTCGAAGAGCGCTACTCCGACTAATTGACATCCCCCCCTGTGTGCGTGCCACACAAGGGGGGATATTTCCCTCCCAATTCATACAGGAGGCTCACCATGTCCATTCCACCTCGCGTGCTCACCATTGCCGTGTGTGGGCTCATCATCGTCAACGCCGTGTTGGCGTGGGGCATCTGGTCGGTTTTACCCAGTGCACCACCAACCATCGTGGCATCAACCCCACGGGCCACAGCACAGCCGGCCGTCGCCCGGGTACGCCCCAGCGAAGTCACCGCCGAGTGTCGCATGCATGTCAAAGCCTACCTCGACCAGAGTAGTGCGCGCATGTATGCCTATTTTTCCTACTACGAACGACTCACCGCCAACAATCATCTCACCCTCGCCGACGAAGTGATGGCATTGAGCAAAGACTATGCAACGCTCCCCGAGAGTTGCCCCGACACCTTCGATACGGCACTCCACATGAACTACTTGAGCGTCTACTCGAGTGCCCCCATCCACTTGCACCGCTACTTGAGTACGGCCACCGATTTACCGCGTGAAACAGCAAATCAACGAATTGCAAAGCGTTATTTTGAGCGCGAAGCGGATGTTGCTGAACAGAGCATGTATCAACTGTTACGTTTGATTCAGTAAATCATACCAAAGGGAAATGCCGTGTGGCATGACATTGCAACGGTAGGGATTGTAGTAGCAGTCATGTATGGAATTGCAGTGGGTGGCTGGCCCGGACTCGCCGTAAATCGTACCACGTTGACGGTGATTGGTGCCGTGGCGCTCATTGGCATCGGGAGTATTGACAGCGATGCGGCCTGGCAGGCCATTGATATCCCCACACTCGTCATTTTGTTGGGCATGATGATTATCAACGGTCAGCTCGAAGCCGCCGGATTGTTCGGCCATGCCGCATATCACATTACGCGCTGGGCACGCCACGACAGCATACTTTTGCTGATTCTCATGGTAATCTGTGCCGTGCTCTCGGCACTCTTTCTCAACGATACCGTCGTCTTTTTGCTCACGCCACTCGTTATCATCATCGCACAACGCACGGGCACTCCCGTGTTGCCCCTCTTGCTGGGCATAGCAACAAGTGCCAACATTGGCTCGGCGGCCACCATCACCGGCAATCCACAAAACGTGGTGATTGGCACGTTGTCGCAACTTGGCTTTGTGCCCTTTGTTGGTGCACTCTGGCTGCTGTGTGTCATCGCATTACTAGTGGCTTGGGCAGTGATATGTGGCGTCTATTGGCAACAGCTGACAGCACGCACACAAACGACACCTCTCACTCTGCCCCCCTTTCGTGCCCCACACACCGTGCTCGCCATCGTGATACTGGTCGGCGGGCTGGTCGCTGGGGTGAACCCTGCCGTAGCCGTGGCCGGAGCAGGCGCCGTAATGTTGGTACGGCGCACCACGCCCGCGTCGTCGCTCATCCAACACATTGACGGCAACCTGTTGCTCTTTTTTGCGGCGTTGTTTATTGTGACTGCCGCTTTTCGTGAAAGTACGAGCGCCCAACTGCTCTTTACCTGGGCGAGTCGGCTCATTGCTGGGCGGCTCGACATCTTTGTGGGTGTCACCGCCATCCTGTCGAACCTAATTAGCAACGTGCCTGCCGTGCTCGTGCTCACCCCACTGATTCCCACCTTTGCAGATGAAACACGCGCCTGGTTGGTCCTGGCTGCCAGTTCGACATTTGCGGGCAACAGCACACTACTCGCATCGGTGGCCAACCTGATTGTGGCCGAACGGGCAGCCGCCCAGGGAGTGACCCTCTCGTTCCGTGATTATCTGACTGTCGGCCTGCCGATTACGCTCATCACGCTCCTCATGACCATCTGGTGGTTTGCGTGACGGGGTGTCATGCGCAACAGTCTGCAATCGGTGGCGACACCACACGCATGCGCCACAGGCGCGCCAACACCGACGATGAGAAGTGCGTGGGAATCAGGCTATAATTGAGGAGAAATGTTGTGTGTAGTCCAAAGGAATCGGTATGAGTGAGAGTGTGCTCAACACCATATTGCGCCATAAAGTCGAAGAAGTTGCCCGACAACGGAGCAAAGTCAGCGATGCGGAAATCCAGCGCCGGGCGGCAGCGGGTCCGCCCATCCGTTCGTTTGCGCAGGCGCTGACCCGCCACACCCGACCGGGACTCATCGCCGAAGTCAAACATGCATCACCGTCACGGGGTGTGCTCATCGAGCCCTTTGAGCCGCTCGCAATTGCGGCCACCTATACACACGGCGGCGCAGCAGCGATTTCGGTGCTAACCGACCAGCGCTTCTTTCAAGGGAGCCTGAAATACCTCGAAGGCATCCGCCAACAAGATAGTGTGGCCCCTGACGGGCACCACCCGCCACTCCTACGCAAAGACTTCATCATTGACGCATACCAGGTTTACGAAGCACGGGCCTACGGTGCGGATGCACTCTTGCTGATTATGGCGGCACTATCGGATGCCGAGATACGCACGCTCTACGATCTGACCTATAGCCTGGGCATGCAGGTGCTGGTGGAAGTACACGACGACGACGAACTCCAGCGCGCACTCGACCTCGGCGTTGCCATTATCGGTGTCAACAACCGCAATTTGCACACCTTTGCGGTGTCGCTCGACATCACAGCCCAGGTATTTGCCAAGCTCCCCCGTGAGCGTAACGTGATTCTGGTCAGCGAAAGTGGTATTTTTACGGCGGCAGATGTTGCCACCGTCGCCCGCAACGGCGCCAACGCCATCCTGGTGGGCGAAGCGCTCATCAAGGCGCCCGACATGCTCGCCAAAACGCGCGAGCTGGCTGGTAACGCATGATTGCACCGGCGTCACTGTGGCAGATCTGGGTCATCTTTACGCGCCTGGGACTTACATCGTTTGGTGGACCGAGTGCGCATATCGCCTACTTTCACCACGAATTTGTGACCCAACGCAAATGGCTAAGCGAGCACGAATTTGCCCAAGACAACGCCCTGTGCCAGATCATCCCTGGGCCGTCTAGCTCGCAGCTAGGCATGCTGATTGGTGCCCGCCAACAGGGTCTGCTGGGATCGTTGGTAGCGTGGCTGGGCTTTACCATGCCTTCAGCGCTGGTGATGATGGCCGTGATGTGGGGGAGTCGTTGGCTGAGTGCCTACCCGGCCCTCACACAGGGGCTCCTGCTGGCAGCGGCGTGTGCGGTGACACACGCCATCTGGAACATGGCACGGGCGTTTTGCCAGACGCGCACGACGCAGCTGATTACGGTGGCCTGTACGATCATCCCTCTCTTGTGGGCAGTACCATGGATACAGTTTGCCTGTATTTGTGGGGCGGCCACGCTGAGTGCATTCCTCATCCAGCAGAACACACCCACAGTCGCACCGGTATCAATCATCTCAAAGCGCACCAGCATCGTACTGCTGACCCTCTTTGGGGTGTTGTGTGTGGCGAGTTTGCTGATTGCGTCACCACTGAGTATTCTCTACCAGACGGGAGCGTTGGTCTTTGGTGGTGGACATGTGATGTTGCCACTGTTACAGGCACGCCTAGTGAGCGAGGGATATCTGACCACCGTGGCCCTCCTACAAGGCTACGCCAGTGTACAAATTGTACCTGGGCCGTTGTTTAGCATCGGCGCCTATGTGGGAGGGGTTACAATGGGGGGAAATATCGGGGCGGCGCTGGCCGGCTTGATAGCGATTTTCTTGCCAGGCTGGTTGCTCATCATGGGTATCATGCCATGGTGGAGTGCCATCCAGACACATCCTCGTGTGCAACATGGATTCGTAGGCATTCAGGCAGCAGTGGTAGGCATCCTTGCGGCCACATTGATTGATCCAATCATACCAGCAGCCATACGCAACAATCTCGATATCGCTATCTGGATGCTCGGGGTGACAGTGCTCCTCGTGGTACGTTGGCCTGCCTGGATTGCCACATTGATGGTCATGCTGATGAGTGTGGTGGTAGGAGTTTTGGTGTAGAACATTGATAATTAGGATTATCGGGGTGCTCTGGGTTGTGGTGGGTGATACTTTCTGTGTGATGTGGTGTCGCTGTAATGAACATTGATGAGCAGGATTTTCAGGATA
>CAZMWB010000044.1:0-22531 GCA_964569955.1 uncultured Klebsiella sp.
CAACGTGGCGAAATCATGATGGCGGCGGCTGGAATTGATTCGTTCCCCGGCGAAAAGCAGTACAGTGCCATGGAACGCATGACGTCACGCCCTACCTTCGAAGTGCATGGCATCATCGGCGGTTTTGTGGGCGAAGGCACCAAAACGGTCATCCCTGCCGAAGCCAAAGCCAAGGTCAGCCTGCGCCTCGCTCCCGGCCAGGATTCCCAAAAGGTCTTCACGCTACTGCAAAAACGTGTCAAAGAGCTGGCACCCGAAGCCGTCACCATGGATGTGGTCTGGCTCAATGGTGGTGAACCGCTGTTGTTGCCACTCGACGCGCCCGTGCTCCAAATCGCCGCCGCTGCCTATGGCGCCGAATTCAGCGAACCCGTCGAATATGTGCGTGGTGGTGGCTCGATTCCGGTGGCTGCCCTGTTTGACCGCTACCTCAAGGCACCGTGTATCATGCTTGGATTCGGTTTGTCCGACGACAACGTGCATGCGCCCAACGAGAAATTCCATCTGCCCTACTATGCCAAGGCGGTGCGCTCGTGTATTCGCTTCTTTAGTATGCTTGGAGACGCCAATGGATAATCGGCAAAAACGTATTTATCTGAGTATTGCCGGCTTGGTCTTCATTTCTATTTCGATGATTAGTCAATATACGGGCAACGGGATTCAGCCGATTTCGTGGATCAGCCTGATTATTTCACTCGTATTTATGATGGCCTCACGCTTTTATCGCGACAAAGAATAAACACACGCTCCCCCCCGTAGCTTGGCCACGGGGGGGAGTATCGCTATTACGGGCCCGTTTCGAGTGTAATGAATTGGTCGGCACTCTTGCCAAAAACATAAATCGTATCTTGACCTTCGATTTGTACCGCCACCGCCCCCGAACTAAAGCGCACCACGGTTGCAGGTGCACTCACGGCCGCACTCAGCGCATCACCGAGCTGGTCACGCATCCCCCATGTCTGCATGATGGCTTTGCCAATGCTCTTGGTGATTTGGATAAATCCATCAATGTAGACGTCGAGATCGCGCTGTTGCCACGTGTCCACGATGCGATTCATCGTTGATTTGGTCATGTAGACGACCTCGTTGAGCGTGGGAATATGGAAGGCGACTCCTTCACGGAACCGTTGATAGGTCACCGTAATAGTCTCTACCGTCGTCGCACAGCCCAGACTAAACGGTACCACTCGATCAATGCCTTGCATGGCGTGTGGTAATTGCTGACAAACCACCGGTGTCGTCTGATAGCTCACTGCTCCCAAACGCCCGAGCAATACTTCGTAGGCACTCCCTGCGTTTTCAGGATGCCATTCCATGCGCCGCCGTTCAAAATACTGCACTGGTCCACTCCAGCCTTCATTGCTTTCGACGATACGACCAGTGATGGGATAGCCAAAACGCGCCAGCCCGCCATTGTTCTGCCAGTACGACAAAAATGGCTCGCAGACGCTATACCCGGTTACGGGGAACAGCTGACAGCCGGCGCGTTCGCCTTCGGCACCGTGCACCCACGCACGCCCTTGTTGCTCAAGCACCAAGGCGCCTAAGCGCCCTGCCAGCACACCATCACTGCCATGGTCTTCGAGGCGGTCACGTTCGAACCATTGCACGGGGCCGGTCCAAGCGCCTTCGATGGTTGCAGTTTGCAGGGGGCTAATCGGGTAGCCAAAGACGGCGAGGCCACCATTTTTTTCCCAATACGCCAGAATCGGGTCACTGACACAATAGCCCGTCGTGTCGAAACACTGCGTACGCTGTGCCTGGACGGGGAGTGCACGCGGCAAAAACACACTGATAGTCACAAACACAATCACCCAACGCCACATAGATTGTTCAATGCTCCATTACGCGCTTCCCAGCTCATATTTTACATGATACGCACTGGACATTCCATCCGTGGTGCACAACACAGTGCATGAGACCGCAATGATGCGTTACGCATCCCAGCGCCAGACCTGGTCATGCACTGCGGCAACAGCAACAGGAGTCGCCGCCACACCAGGATGCATCACACTGACAGACAGGATTTCGCCCAGTGAGGTATGGCGTACGGTGAGTGTGTGTGTGGTGATGGTGACGTCCAGCAGAAACCGGCCAACCCACAGCCCCGTGATGCGCATTTCGGGCCAATCGGCGGGCAGGCGTGGCGTAATCGTCACATGACCGGCATGGGCATCGGGGACGATGCCAAACAATCCGACCACCACCCCCTGCACGAATAAGCCGGTTGACCAGAGCTGGAGAAAACAGATGCCCTGCGGGATGAGCTCTTTCATTAGACCGAGGGTGCCATGCCGGGTCGTTTCGCCAATAGATTTGAGCCACTGCACGCCACGCGGCACATCTCCCTGTGCAAACGCGGTGAGGGCCAATAGCCCGGTAGGGAGCGTCCATACCAGTTCTTCGCTGGTGCGTGTGTGCACCAGTCCCCATTGATTCACAAAATCATGCGCCACGCGTTCATACACGGCACGTTGCCGATGCGGGGTGGCAATGCCCGTCTGTGCCGGCACAATCACCGTCCAATGACCGTCGAGCTGCACCGTGCCATCACGGTGCATGGAGTCGGCATACAGCGACTCGTGTTCGAGCCACCACGCGGCTTCAAACCGGGCTGCGAGCGCATCCGCATAGTGTTGCCACTGGGTGGCAGCATCTGCATCGCCGAGCGTACGTGCCATGGCAGTCAGTGCCACCAGCGCTTGGTGAATGTAACACACACTATCCAGCTTGAAGGGACCCATGCCATGCCGTTCGACCATGCCATCACCATACGGCCAGTGCGCGCCAGTGAGTACACCCATCACGTGTTCCATACCTTCCACACAAACGGGGTACCACAACCGCAGGCTGACGAGGTCGCCACTCCACTGGAAGTACTCCCAGCAGGCCACCGCAAACTGGGGCGTTTCTTGCGCATTACCCGGGTGAAAGACGCGTCCGTTGGTGGTGACTTCGTGCGGTACCCGGCCACAAGCATTGTGGGCGTAGGCTGCCAGTGCATGCAATGCGGCAGCCGTGGTTTCACCCAGTCCTGCTGCCATCAGCCCTGCCACTGCATAGGTCGTATCACAGCCAAAGAGCTGCGGGTATTCGGGAATCCCCGCATAAAAGTAGTGCCCCATATCGGGGAGATCTGCATGGAGTTGGTGCATGTTGTGCCCAGCAATCTGCCAGTACTCGTTGAGTGCCACATCGGGTGTCTGTAGTTGGGGCATACGTGACCGTAGCTGGGTGGCACGAAGCAGACTTTTGTGGGCCGCCGTCGCATACTTCCCACACCACCGTTGTGCGCGACGACGAGCCTGTGTGAGGGTTGTATGACTGACTGCAATCACGAATTCGCAATTCCATGATGCGTAACCTTCCACATGGCACGGCGTCGTAACGCTCCAGTCGGCACCCTGCGCCTGCCACACCCCTGCCAGCGTGCTCTGGAGCACTATGCTATGCGTACGTGATGCAGTCTGATACGTGCACTCAAGCCCGTGTGTACCGCCAACGATGGCAGCACCAACTGGCATGCCACCGAACCAACACCCACGCACATCAAGTGATACCACGATGGCCACATCACCATGCCATGCCGTTGCCCGTGGATTGGATATGGTAATACGCACCACGAGGGTGGGGGAATCAGCAACAATCGTTTCCGCAGTAGTAATCTGCAGACCTGCATGTGCGTGGGTACGTGTCACCGTTGCGACATCGGTTACACAGGTGTGCGCAGGTGCGAGTGGCTCGCCAGCAAGCATGAGCTGCCAGCCATCAGCCACGCGGATAGGGTGTGCCCATAACCCGCCCATCTTGCCCACGGTATGGGCATCGCCGTATGCCGTCCGCTCACCACCGATGCTCGCAACCATGTACATGTGCGGATTACTGAGAAAATAGGGCGCCTGTGCAGGTCGCTCGGCTTGCCACGAAATATCGTTGAGAATGAAATGTTGGTGTGTCATTGTGTTCACTTTCCATATCCACACTCCACCACGGCGTGTACATGCCAAGCATGATACAACTGCATTGTGGTGCCTTGAGTTGCGCCTCGCAATCCGCCCCTACTGTACCATATTTCTGCGTTGACCAAATTGCTAAATTATTGTATAATTTGTGTTAAGACATGATTAAATCCTATATTCGAGGAGTAATGCGTGACGCGCTTATTTTTTGCGACAGATATCCATGGGTCAGACATTTGTTGGAAAAAATTCCTCAATGCGGCACGTTTTTACGACGTTAACACGCTGATTTTGGGCGGGGACATGACCGGCAAAGCCTTGGTGCCCATCTTCGCCTTACCCAACGGCACATTCCACGCCACGTTGCTCCAACAAGAATTTGTGCTCGAGGACGAGGCTGCGGTGGTTGACATGGAACGCAAAGTGGCGAGTCGTGGTTACTATCCGTTTCGGGTGAGCGGTGGCCAAATCGAGGCATTCCGTCAGGACCCCGCCTTGGTGGAACGCTTTTTCCACGAGCAGATGCATCTCGCCCTCGCGCGCTGGATTGCCATTGCCGACGAAAAGTTGGCGGGCAGCGGTGTCCGGTGTGTCGTATCACCGGGTAACGACGACCCATTCGAAATTGACGCGCTGCTGAGTACTGCCACGCACATCACCCTCGGCGAAGGGCGTGCCATTGACATCGGTGAAGGATTCACGGTCATTTCCAGTGGCTGGGCCAATGTCACCCCATGGCACACGTATCGTGAGCTCCCCGAAGATCGGCTCTACGACTATCTACAAAAGATGATTCCTGCTGGGTTGGCAATGGAAAAGGTGATTTTCAATTTCCACTGCCCACCCCACGCATCAAACCTCGATGAAGCGCCAGAAATTGATGAATCGCTGAACGTGATCAACGCCGGTCACACGCTGGTTCCCGTGGGGAGTACGGCGGTACGGCGCCTCATCGAAGCGCATCAGCCCCTGTTGTCGTTGCACGGGCACATCCACGAGGGCAAAGGCACGACGCGCATCGGACGCACACTGTCCATCAATGCGGGGAGCATGTACGAGCAAGGGGTACTCCAAGGGGTAGTGATAGATCTCGACCCCAACCCCAAAAAGGGCTTCTTTGGCGGCACAAGAAGCCACATTCGTAGCTACACCCTCACGACGGGGTAGTGATAGATGCGCACACATGTGTGCGCACGGTATTCCTGTTGCGTTATATTCGTACAACAATGAGGAGGGTTGGTGCATGAGTAGTGGGTCAACATCCGTAGGTGGTAGCGACGCAGCCTTGTTTCTGCGCAAAGCCACTGGGCTCGTCCGTTCGTGGTCGGTTTTTGACGCATTCATTTATGCGTTTTTTTCCATCAACCTGGTCACACTCGGACTCACATCCATTAGTCAGATGTACTACTTCAGTGGCGGGTTGCTCTACGGCTTAATCGTCTTTGGCATCCTGATTCTGGCAGAAGTGGTCGTCTATGCCGGCCTCATCGCCGTCATGCCCCGTGCCGGTGGTGACTACGTGTGGCAGAGCCGTATTTTGGGCAGCGGCCTGGGCTTTGTCTTATCGGTTACCGGTTGGTGGTTTATTTTGTGGTTGTGGACCCCACTCTACGGCGACGCTTTGCGGCGCATCGTAATCGTGCCCATTGCCGCCATTACCGGTCAGACCAGCATCTGGCAGAGCTTCAATGGCGATCCCACATTCAACTTCATTGCCACGCTTATCACACTCGCCTTTGTGACTGCGGTCGTCGTGATTGGCATGAAGCGCTACGCCACCTTCCAGAAATGGTCGTTTTGGATTGGCAACGCTGGTCTGTTGATTGTGATTGCCATGCTCTTTTCGGTCAACCAAGAGACCTTCAAAGCCAACTTTATCAGTCAGAGCCAAGCCCTGTTTGGGGCTGGTGCTGACGTCTATGAGCGCACCCAAGCACTCGGTGACGCTGCAGGTGCAGCGAGTGTGCTGATGGGGGGGAGCCTCAACGAAATCCTACTCCTCTTGCCGATTATTGCCTACTTCTTGCTCTATCCCAACTGGGGTGCCACGCTGTACGGCGAAGTCAAGGGTGCCGATGATTTCAAACGCAACTTCAACGGCATGGCGCTGGCGGTGGTGACTACCGTCGGCTTGTTGGTCTTGCTCTGTCTTGCCATTGAGAATGCGATGACGTGGAAGTTCTTTGTACAGGCATGTGCCGCCTACTGGAACTACACGTGGGGCTACGTCCCCGATGCCCCAGCGCTTCCTGTTTGGCCATACCCTGCCCTCCTTGCGGCCATGATGACCAGCAACAGTGCGCTCCAGCTCGTCATCATTGTTGCCATGAGCTTCTGGTTCTTTGGTTGGGCTGGGAGCATGTTCTTGTCGTCCACACGGGTGATTTTCGCCGCCGCCTTCGACCGCTTGTTGCCCGAAGCAGTGGCAAGTGTCAACGAATCAACTCGCACCCCCAACTGGGCGTTGGCGTTGATGGTGGTGCCCAGTATTCCGGTGGCATACCTGTACGCATTCAATATGTTTAACTTTGCCTCATTGACGTTGGCCGCCACCTTGGTCATCGGGGTGACGTTCTTTGGTACAAGCATTGCTGCAATGGTGATGCCCTACACCAAAAAAGAACTCTACGATGCATCCCCCATCGCCAAGTACCGCATACTGGGTATGCCCTTGTTGAGCGTGGTTGGGTTCATCAACACGCTGTTCTTGGGGTACATGCTCTACCAGTGGTTGCTCGACCCAGATGCCATGTTTGGTATCGGCTACAGCATCAACGAAGCCGGTGCCAAGAATAGCACGTCGTTGATCTTTATGGGAGCCTTGTACGCGACCGCATTGATCATCTACATCGCGATGCGTCTCTATCGCCGTTCCAAGGGTATCAATCTCGACAACTTGTATCGCGAAATTCCCGCAGAGTAACGCCACGCATCCAGCCACCCCCACCGTGTACTGCATGGTGGGGGTGCTGTGTAATTAAAGGACGAGGCATGACTGACATTATCCAATCGGCCAAAACCTTGATAGATGCCGCCAGTCAACAAGGACTGACCATGCGCGTGCTCGGCGGGGTTGCAGTGGCCATTCACTGTCCACAAAGCGTCAATCCGGGGCGGAGTTACCGCGACATTGATGCGTGTATTCCTGCCAAAAGCCAGACAGCAATCACGAAATTCCTCGTTCAGCAAGGCTATGTTGCAGACAAAGAGTTCAATCTACTGAATGGCGATTCACGCCTACTCTTCCTTGACCCACATACGCAACGCCAACTTGACGTGTTTGTGGGTGAGTTTGCCATGTGTCATCGCATTCCGCTCCATCTCGATGCGCACCCATACACGGTGGCCATATCCGAGCTCCTGTTGACCAAGCTACAGATTATCAAACTCAACCCAAAAGATGCCCATGATGGAGCTGCGTTGCTGCATTATCTGCGTATCGGCACAAGCGTGGCACACGCACTAACCCGCCAGCAACTGGCCACCCTGTGTGGCAATGACTGGGGGTTATGGCGCACCTTTACACTTAATCTCGAGCGGTGTGTGACCTACTGCCAAACGCATGCCACCGATATTGCGGCTGACGTCGCCACCGAAGCCAACGCCATCCGGCAATTCATTGATGCCACACCCAAGAGTCTGGCATTCAAAATGCGGGCAACGGTGGGGGAGAAGGTCAAGTGGTACGAGGAGCCCGAAGAAGTCGAACGCTAACGCGGCACGTGCGTTGTGGTATACTTTTCCGCAGTAGAGCAGTGGTGTACAAAGACAGAGGGCTATGTTCAACAAAGTATTGATTGCCAATCGTGGAGAAATTGCGGTACGCATTGTGCGAGCGTGTCACGAATTAGGCGTCCGCGCTGTGGTGGCGCATAGTGAAGCAGATCGGTATTCATTGGCAGTACGTACTGCTGACGAAGCAGTCTGCATCGGGCCAGCACCATCGCCCCGCTCATATCTCAATCAGTCCGCATTAATTAGTGCTGCACGTATCACTGGTTGTGATGCCATTCATCCCGGGTATGGCTTTTTGTCTGAAAATGCCTATTTTGCAGAAATCTGTGCCCAATATGGGATTACGTTTATCGGACCAAGCCCCGAGGCAATACGCTTAATGGGTGATAAAGTTGAAGGACGCAATACAATGCGTGCCGCAGGTGTACCCATCGTACCTGGCTCAGATGGCGAGCTCAAATCGCTCGAAGAAGCAATTGAGCTTGCGGGCACGATTGGCTACCCTGTACTCCTCAAGCCGGCAGGTGGTGGCGGTGGGCGTGGTATGCGTGTGGCCAACGACGAAGCCGAATTGGCACGCTATTTTACGACTGCCAAGACCGAGGCAGAATCAGCCTTTGGTAATGGTGCCCTGTTGCTCGAAAAATACCTCCCCAAGGTGCGCCACGTCGAAATCCAAGTCTTGGCTGATCAATACGGCAATGCCATCCATCTCGGTGAACGCGACTGCTCGTCACAGCGCAGACATCAGAAAATCATTGAAGAGGCGCCTTCACCAGCGGTGACTCCGGCGATTCGTGCTGCCATGGGTGAAGCCGCCCTCAAAGGGGTACGCGCCATCAATTATGTCAATGCAGGTACGATGGAGTTTCTGCTGGATCCAGAGGGTAATTTTTACTTCATCGAAATGAATACACGCATCCAAGTTGAGCATCCCGTCACCGAGCTTGTCACTGGTGTGGATCTCGTACGCTGGCAGTTATTGATTGCCAGCGGCGAGCATTTGACAATCACACAAAACGATGTGCAATTCAACGGGCATGCTATTCAGTGTCGTGTCAATGCCGAAGATCCCGAACGTGATTTTATGCCATCAGTCGGTGATATTCAGTATTACCTGCCACCTGGCGGTCCTGGTGTACGCGTTGATTCGCACCTCTACAACGGCTACAGCGTGCCTGGTAACTACGACTCACTCCTCGCGAAATTGCTCGTGTGGGCACCTGACCGTGAACAAGCCATCATCCGCATGAAGCGCGCCCTCGGTGAGACCGTAATTCACGGTATCAAGACTACCATCCCATTTCAGCTGGGGTTGCTTGACGACGAGACCTTTCAGCACGGCTTCATGCACACCCGTTATGTGGGTGAAATGATGCCCAAGTGGCTTGAGTCACGCAAAAAGTGACTGCACAACGCACTTCCACAGTCACCCCGTACACCTACGTGTGTACGGGGTTTTAGCATATGAACGAACAGTAACGTTCTTTCGTCACATACACGTAGATGTGTTGCACGAGACGCCACTCAGACTACGTTGATGGTATCGCAACATACACCGAATCATGAATGGAGACAATGATGAATACACATGGCAAAGTAGTAGTAGTAACTGGCGCAGGCAATGGTATCGGACGCGAAGTCACCTTGGAGTTGTTGCGCAGAGGTGCACGAGTTGCTGCAGTGGATATCAACCCGCACGCCCTTGCCGACACTGTGGCTCAAGCCGCACACATGCACGCCAACATCAGCACACATGTGGCGAATGTGGCCAATCTTGCGGAAGTGCGCGCATTGCCGAGTGCGGTTATCGCTGCTCACCAACAGGTGGATGGGCTCATCAACGTGGCTGGGGTCATCCACAAGTTCAAAAAAGTCGCTGATCTCGACTATGCAGATATCGAACGCGTCTTTCAGATTAACTTTTTTGGTTCCGTCTACATGGTCAAAGAATTTCTGCCCCATTTGCTCCAACGACCAGTAGCGCAAATTCTCAACGTATCGAGTATGGGTGGGTATGTACCCGTACCCGGACAGACGATGTACGGTGCTTCCAAAGCAGCACTCAAACTTTTTACAGAGGGGTTGCGTTCTGAGTTAAAAGGGAGTAATGTGGGCGTATCGCTCCTTTTCCCAGGAGCCATTGCCACGAACATTGCAATAAATTCGGGGATTATGACAGCCGCCGAATCCGAAGCCATGGCCAAACAGGCCGGCAACAAATTCAAATCCACGCCGGCACCAGTGGCTGGCCGCTTAATTGTTGAGGCATTTGAACAAAATTCCTATCACGCATTTGCGGGCTCTGATGCCAAAACCATGGATATCCTTTCACGGATTGCCCCCGAATATGCGGCCAATCTAATCCAGTCACAGATGGCACAATTGCTCAGCTAAATACCACGACACTCCAGGGTAGTATCCACCATCGCACCACGGCGCATACATCCAAAAATGCGCTTTGGTGCGTATTATTTGGCAAACCGTGTGCAGAAAGGATGCAACCATGGCCAAAATGGTCAGCCCCAGTGTCGAGTGGAATCAACTCATTGCACAAGCGAAAGCACTTGTGCCTGAGGCATTTAGTAGTGATGGGCGCGTGCTCAACCTAATTGAAGGGCAATGGGGGCATCCCGGCCACGCCAAGACCTATGTTTCGGCCGTTGACGGTACCGTTATGGGTGGCTTGCCAATGATCGAGCTCGACGAAGCCAAGCGTGCGGTGCGGTATTGTGCCCAAGAATTCAAAACATGGTCTAAAGTGTCGCTCGATCAGCGCAAACAGCGCGTGGTTGACACACTCGCCCTCCTCAAGCAACATCGCGAACTGATTGGACGCCTGTTAATCTGGGAAATCGGCAAACCGTACGTCACCGCCATGACCGACGTGGACCGCTGTATCAGCGGCGTAGAGTGGTATGTCGAGCAGATTGACAGCCAAATGAACAAACGCACCCCCCTGGGTGTCATCTCGAATATCGCTTCGTGGAACTATCCGTTGTCGGTGCTGGTGCATGCCATGTTGGTGCAGGTGCTCGCAGGCAACTCGGTCATCGCCAAAACACCCACCGACGGTGGGTTGTATGCGTTGACTGTCTCGCTGGCATTGGCGCGGCGCTGTGGCTTGCCCGTGTCGCTGGTGAGCGGGTCGGGTGGCCAGCTCAGCGAGGCACTCGTACGCAATGCGGATGTGGACTGCTTGGCGTTTGTGGGTGGCAAAAGCAACGGGCGCGATATTGCAGCCAGCTTGTACGACCGTGACAAGCGCTACATGCTCGAAATGGAAGGAATCAACGTTTACGGGATTTGGGAATATTCGGACTGGGGTAATCTCGCCTCGCAGCTCAAAAAGGGCTACGACTATGGCAAACAACGCTGTACGGCGTATGTGCGCTTTGCAGTACAACGCCAGCTCTTCCCCAAGTTCCTTGACATGTATATCCCTGTGCTCAAGTCGCTCAAATACGGCAATCCGACGTTGGTAGACAATGCCGACGACCCACTGCCCACGCTCGACTTTGGGCCACTCATCAATGCCAAGAAAGTCGAAGAGCTGCGCGTCATGAAAAGTGAAGCGGTGGCACTCGGTGCCCTTGGCATCTACGAAGGTGAACTCGACGATTCCATGTTCTTGCCGGGCCAAGACACGTCGGCCTACTTTGGTCCCACCTCTGTTCTCAACGTCCCACGCAATGCGCGCTTGCACCACAACGAGCCCTTTGGACCACTCGACACCATTGTCATCGTTGATCGTGTCGAAGAACTGGTTGCTGAGATGAATATATCCAATGGATCACTGGTATCATCGCTGGCCTGTGACGATGACCGCCTCGCCAAAGAGATTGCAGGTGATTTGCGCTCGTACAAAGTGGGGGTCAACAAGATTCGTTCACGGGGTGACCGCGATGAGACCTTTGGTGGCATCGGGCAATCATGGAAGGGCTGTTTCGTGGGGGGCAAGTATCTCGTACAGTCCATCACCGTCGGACAACCCGGTGAACGCCTCTACGGGAACTTCCCCGATTACACGTTGCTCCCCGACGTCCGCTAAGCATCCTCACGTACCATAGAGGCATCCTCGTAGTGTCAAGAACAACGAGGATGCCTCTCGTATCATATGCCGATGGCACTCACAGAGAAACGAGGTTACGATGCCTGCACTCTTGGCAACACGCCCCGATGCGGCCGCACCACCGCGTATAGATTATGTTGATTCAACGCCACTGTCGAGTGGGAACGTCACCATCGCCGTCAGTCATTCGGCCATCAACTACAAAGATGCCCTGGCCATCTGCAATCAGGCACCCGTCCTCCGCAGTTTTCCAATTGTGCCTGGAATTGATTTTGCGGGTGTTGTCCAGGCTTCCGATGATCCTCGCTGGTCGGTTGGTCAGGCCGTAGTAGTCGCAGGGCGAGGCATCGGTGAACGACGCTCAGGTGGGTATAGCACGCTTACCTGTCAACCCGGTGACATCCTGACGGCACTCCCAGCGTCATTGACACCCCATGATGCGATGGCGATTGGGACTGCGGGGATTACTGCGGCCATGTGTGTCGAAGCAATCGTCAGACACGGTATCCGCCCTAGTGATCGCCCCGTACTGGTCACTGGAGCCACAGGGGGGGTCGGCATGCATGCGGTTGCCATGCTGAGCCAACGTGGCTATCCGGTCACCGCGGTGACGGGGCGTCCAGTGTACACCGACGACATCCTGCGCTGTGGCGCAACCATGGTCATCGGCCGCGAAGACATTGCCGGCGACAAACCCCTCGAGCGCGAACGCTGGGCAGCAGTCGTAGATACCGTAGCCGGCACCATTGCCACTGCTGCGATCCGGAGCACCGCCTACGGCGGGGTGGTTGCGCTGTGTGGCAATGCGAGTAGCGCCGACCTACACATGACCGTCTACCCGTTGATTCTGCGTGGCATAAGCCTGGTCGGAATTGATTCGGTCAATGGGCCACAATCTGCAGTAGACAATGCCTGGCAACACGCAGCCACGAGCTGGAATAGTACGCGCCTGGCACACATGATTCATCACGTGCCACTCCACGATGTTCCACAGGCCTGCAGTGAGCTCTTGGCCGGACAACGCACTGGACGCTGCGTCGTTACCCTCACGTAAACACAAACCAGCCGCCGACCACGTATGGTCGGCGGCTGATCATTCCACGTAGCTATTCGATGATGAGTTGACGCATGTGAATATGCGTGTCAACGTCCTCGGGGACACCCTGCTCTGCAATCACCAGTTTCATCGTCGTAATGGAGAGTGTGGCTGGTAAGTCGAAGGTAACTTCTGCGTCTGCCCCCGTATTGGGGAACTCTTGTGCGAATGACTGCTCGCCCTCCGCAGTGGTCACCATCAAATCCGCATTAAAATTGCGCATCCCAGAGAGTTTGGTTGCAATCGTTTTTACGTCAACGGGTTGGGCAAATGCCACCGTCACTTCGAACGCATTACTCCCCGTACTGCGAATCAACGAGTCGTAACTTTCATCGAACAAGTCGGGAATCGAACCCATGTCGAATTCCGACACCGTCACTGTTGCATCAACACCGTTGATTTGCACGGCCAGCGCTGTCTTCTGTCCTTCTGCAGTTTGTCCGGGCGCTTGTTCTTGCTGCATACTGGGCATCTCAGGGAGCGACGGCAACTGGATGGCGTTGGGATCAATGATTAACGCATTTGTCGGCAGTGCAGGTACCGGGACAGCCATCGGCTTGGCAGTTCCCTTGAGAGCCGCCGAATAAAAGAGGGGAACCCCGTTAGGCATGGTATGGAGCACAGGCAAGAATTGTTCTTTGCACGCCTCCACATTCGGCGATGGTATTTCCGCATCAAAGCCCCAGATCATCACCGCAGGCCGTTGCGTTTGGGCAAGTGCATCACACGTCAACGTATCTGCGGGATCAAATCGCTTGAGTTGGTCGGGGTAGTTCATCTGAATTTGCGAGAAAAATGGCTCCGGCGTGCCATCGCGCCAACAACAGCCTACCACATAGATGGTGGTATCAGGGGAGAGTGAGTTCGCATATTTTACGATTTCTCGCCCAATTGGCACGTCGTTGTAAGGCATGCCAGCCACATAGCGCACAAAGTAACGATCAATATTCTGTTGGAGTGACAAGACAAAAATCACGGTGGCCACAATCCCCGCAATACTCGCCCACCGATGTTTCATGCGTGAGTATATTTCGTAGAGGCCCATCGCCACAAAGATATAGGCGTACGGAGCAACACCGATGCTCCGTGAAGCAGAAGGAACCTGTTCGGGATAGCGCAACACCAACATGGACGGCAAGTGCAACAACGCGAACGGCACCAACAACACGGGTGCCTTGCGCCGGAACTCGGGCTTAAAACAGGCCAGAATGCCGATTACAAACAGCACACTACTCACGATATCAATGTGTGGTAAGTTTTTGGGATTACTGCGAAATACCGAATCACCCATAACAAAATAGGCAGCTATCGCACGGAGCAAAATTTCAATGAAGCGTGCGGGGGCGAGGTCAGTAGTTTCGAATTTTTCACTGATATAGTTGCCTGTAATTGATGCGGGATCGTTGATATACATCCAGATAAAAGGGAGTGAGCCAATTAACGTTGCCACGGTAAAAACGATGACATCACGCCGGGTGGGAATGACACCGGTGCGCCACAGCACGACGACGGTCAACCACATCACCGGGGGCACCACAAACGACTGTGGATACGAATACAACCCACAGGTGGCGATTAGGGCGGCAGCATACAACCACCCTTGACGATTTCCATTGATGAAGCGCAACAGTGCGTACAACGATGCGATGGTGACCAGCGGCACAAAAATCTGTGAATTACCGAGGCGGCTAAAGACCAACAACCATGACCCACTCCCAGCAACCGCCAGAGCAATGATACCCATCTGGCGCCCAAAGAGCTGACGCACACTCCCCGTGACAAAGGCCACAATGGCAAGACTCGTCAAAATCGAGGCGACTTTGATTTGATCATACCCAGTGCCAATTGCATTGATGAGTGGCGCAATCATGTAGTGGTAGAGTGGGCCAGAACTCAATGAAAAGTACCACGGCCACTCACCGCGTAAGACGCTTTTGGTATAAGTCTGCACAATTTCGATATCGCCATACATCTCACTCTGGAGCGAATCAAAGCGATAGAAACGCAACAACAACGTGAGTAATGCGGCCAGCCAGAACAACCATGTCCAGATGTCGAGTGTCACCGTATGGCTCCACGACGAGAGAACGTTGGCAGGCAAGCGCACAGACGCGAGTTGGGCAGGGAGTTTGACCGCAGGGAGTGTCACTTTGCGCGATGCACCCACGGCTGGAGGTGCAGGCTGAGGAGTTGGTGATGCAGGCGGCGGAGTCAGCGTATTCCCCGCCAAATCAAACATCATTTGCGCATCATCCGCAGCCGACACCGGTGGCGTATCCTGCACCACCGGGACATCGCCAAAACGGGGACGGCGCCGTTGGTGCCACCACGCACGCACAGCAGTCCGCAATGATTGCATCAATATTTCGAGCAGTCCTTTTTCTGATGCGGGGGGAGTCCCTGCCATATCAACCTCCTATTCAGCCAGCGCATGCAGCGCAATGCATGCTAATTCTCCGTCAAGAACCACCGCACACCGACCCGTGTCACGGGAAACGTGTTATTGTTGTTGCCAATCAAGTAACCAAGCGATTCATTTTGCGACCAAATGGTCACATTGCCACGATTTGAGCTCCGGTTAATCACCATGTTGATGACTGCATTGGGGACTTCGACCATGACGATGTCGTTTTGTTCTTTGATGCGTCGAGCCGGTTCAAACTGGATATCGAATGCCACACTTTCGTCCGCATTAAGCTGTGCAATCCCACTCGCCAGATTGTCGAGCGACGTACGAATCGCAATGCGCTGGGCACCGCGTTCCACGGGCACAAAGTAGCTTGCCAATGTGTCTGCCCATTGGTCACGCACATCGGTACGATTAATGGTTGGGTCTTTGAGTGCCTTGTTGAGGTCACCGAGAAAGTTCTCAACCGTGCTTTCCGGGCTGACACCACCACCACTCAGCGCCTCTTCGCTGACGATGGTCTGGGCTGTGCCGTTTTCGGCACAGGCCACACACAGCCACATGCTTGCACAGATGCACAACACAACGACGATTCGTTTCATGAGTGATATCATACCATGGAAATACGGCGACATGGTACAATACTATTAACAAATTGTGTTGGGTTTGGTTGACCATAAACGCATTCAGATGCCTGATATGTCACCTATGCTCGCCGGCACACACATCGAGGAATCGGCATGCACGTACAACTCCACGATACCACGTATGACGTCGCTGTGATTGGGGCAGGACATGCCGGCTGCGAAGCCGCCGCTGCAGCTGCACGCATGGGATGTCGCACCGTCTTGTTTACCATAGACCTCGACAAGGTCGGGCACCTGTCGTGTAATCCGTCGATTGGTGGCCCCGCCAAAGGGCACCTCGTCCGTGAAATAGATGCCCTCGGTGGGGTAATCGGGCGCATCACCGACCGCACATTTATCCAGATGCGTCTGCTCAACGAAAGTAAAGGGCCTGCGGTACAGGCGCTCCGCGCCCAGTGCGATAAACGCCTGTATGCGCAAGTCATGAAGGAATACCTCGAGGCACAAGTCAATCTCGATTTACGTCAAGCCATGATCGAACGCATCGTGCCACTGGCGCCGCACCCCGATCCACGGGCCGCCCGCTTCCACGTTTACACGCACACGGGGCGTGTCATCGCTGCCCGTGCAGTAGTGCTGACGAGTGGTACATTTTTGCGCGGGCGGGCCATCACGGGTGATGCCATATGGCCTGCGGGGCGTGCCGGCGAAGCGCCTGCAGTTGCACTCGCCGATGATCTCGCCGGGTTGGGGTTCCCCACGGTGCGCCTCAAAACAGGCACGCCCCCACGCATCGATGCCCGCAGCGTGGACTTTCAGCAGACAGAGCCACAACATGGGAGCCTGATCCCCGCCTATTTCGGTCACTACTATGCTGATGCGGCTGGCTGGCTCACCGATGATGATGGAGCACTGCCACCCGTTGCACCTGACGGACAACGCTGGATTCACGGTGCCGCAAATCCACAATACCCCGATCACACGCCGAGTACATGGCGCCCCCAACTGCCGTGTTATCAGATTCACACCACTGCCCAATTTCATGACATCATTCGCGCCAATCTCGACCGTGCCCCCATGTTTAGTGGGGTCATCGAGGGCACAGGGCCACGCTACTGCCCCTCCATCGAAGACAAAATTGTACGCTTCGCAGACAAAGAGCGGCACCAACTCTACCTCGAGCCCGAAGGATGGCACAGCAATGAAATGTACGTGCAAGGGTGCAATACGTCGCTCCCAGAGGACGTGCAATGGGAAATGATACGCGCCATCCCCGCCTTGCGCAACGCCGAGTTAATGCGAGTGGGGTATGCGATTGAATATGACGCCGTTGCAAGCGGTGAGATTCGTGCCACACTCGAAAGCAAGCGCTTGCCGTATCTCTTCCTGGCAGGGCAGATCAATGGCACCACCGGCTACGAAGAAGCCGCCGCCCAAGGCATCATGGCAGGCATCAATGCCGGCAGAGCCGTGCGTGGTGAGCCACATGTCATCCTGCAACGTGATGAAGCCTACATTGGAGTCCTGATTGACGACCTAGTGACACGTGACATCCGTGAACCGTATCGCATGTTTACCTCGCGTGCGGAACACCGCCTGCTCCTGCGTACCGACAACGCAGATATTCGCTTGACACCACTCGCTGCCCGCTTGGAACTCGTTTCCCCGCGACGGGCCGATGCCGTAGCAACGCGACACGCCCACATCCAATCGCTCTGTCAGCAACTAACCCAGCAGCATGTTGTGCCATCACAGCGCAACAATCGGGCCTTGGCAGCCCACGCCATTGAGGCGATTTCACACGAAGGCACCGCCGCTGATATTTTGGCACGGCCTGGCGTCACCTACCACCAGCTGCGCGATGCCCTCGACCTCCCGCATCATGGTGCTGATGTGGTCGAAACCGTTGAAATCGAAATCAAGTATGCCGGGTATTTACGCAAACAACAACAACAGGTGGCCCGCGTACAACGCATGGAGCGTATGCTCATCCCCCATGACATTGATGTGACTGCGATTCGTGGCTTGCGCAACGAAGCCAAACAGGTGTTGCAACGCGCCAAGCCAGCTACTATCGGACAAGCATCACGTCTGGCCGGGATTACCCCTGCAGATGTATCGTTGCTCATCTTGGCCATCGAGAAGCGCACGCAGAGCGCATAATCACTGTTGCACGAGCATAATCAACGGCGCCATGCCACTCACCTGGACTTGCATGCGTTCGTGTACACGTAGCCCAGCACACTGCGCCACACTCTGTTCGAGTAGCCGGATTTCGTGACTAATCAACACCATGCGCCCCCGTGGTGACAGTACCCGTTGTGCTTCACGGATTATCGCAGGGTAGAGTTGCTGGTTCTGCACGTGGGTGCCGATGAGTTGACCAAAGGGCAAATCGGCGATAATCAAATCCACACTGTGGTCGGCAATTGGCATGGAAGTGGCATCCCAATCATAGAGCTGCACCGCTGCTGCAACCCCTGCAGCAGCCACATTCTGTTGGGCACACGCCAGCGCCGTCCCTTGTGTGTCGCACCCTATCGCAGAAGCAACAGGACCATACAGGAGTCGTTCGATGAGCAATGTGGCCGAACCACACCCCACATTACAGATACGATCATCGGCGTAAATACCAGCAAGGCGCACCATACTGGCCGCCACTACCGCGTTCAAGGCACCCGGATAGTTGCAGACGCGCCACGCACGGGTACCCAGTGGTCGTGGGGTCATCCGGAGAAGCACATCCCAGCCGGCCATACTCGAGCGAATGCGCACCTGCAACTCGCCTTCTTGGGGCACCACCTGTAATTGCAACGTACTCGCCAAGCTGTGGATGATGCGTTGCATGACCGTCGAATCCGCGCCAGCTGCATCCAGCTCAATGGTGGTGAATGGTGCATGGCGCATAATGTCGCGTGCCACAGCAATGATTTCGTCCCAGTATTGCTGACCGAGAAGTGCTTTGGGACGGGGCACCGCAAACGACAGCAACACGAATGCGGATTGGGCACAACGTAGACGCGCCACCAATGACCATGGCTGCGAGACACGCATGCGCACCGCATGCTGATGCGTCGTGTAGCGCACACCGAGCTCGTCGAGTTCATCACAAAGCGCTGGCACGAGTCCCGGCCAGGTCGCACATTCCAACGTGTATGTCGTGGTATTCATGTGCAAAGCATACCACAGGCACATGCATACTGCGCAACAGTGCGTTGCCACGCGTTGCCGTGCAGGTACTGCGTGTGCCCGCCACAGAACAGGCACCGGTTTAGAGAAAATAACCAAATTCTACTGGTTTTTCTGGTAAAAGCTCCTATTGCGCTAGCATTGGTTCAGATTTACAATACGATGTATGAGCGACACACATCTTTTCCAACACTACCAAATCGACACAGCATGGGATGAAATGCTGACGACTGCAGGTCAACCACGACCACAGTATGCCGAACTCGTACAACGTATCCAGCAGTCCACCGCCCAAGAAATCGCACAACGCCAACAAGCGGCCGACGACACGTTTTTGGCACAAGGGGTAACGTTCACCGTGTACGGACACGAAGACGGCACCGAAAAAATCTTCCCTTTTGACTTGTTGCCGCGTATCTTGACCGCCGCAGAGTGGAGCACCATCGAACAGGGTCTCACACAACGCATTACCGCGTTGAACATGTTTCTGCATGACATTTATCACAACGAACACATCCTCAACGATGGCGTCGTCCCACGCGAACTCGTCTATAGTTGTCGCCATTACCGGCGTGAAATGCGTGGCGTAGATGTGCCACGCAACATCTACATCAACGTGACCGGCAGCGATCTTGTCCGGTTACCGAACGGTGAATTTGCGGTACTCGAGGATAATTTACGCGTCCCGAGTGGCGTCTCGTACATGTTGGTCAATCGCCAGATGAGTAAACGCGTCTTTCCGCAACTCTTCAACCGATACAACGTGCAACCGATTGAACAATACGGGCAACTTTTGCTCAACACGATGCGCTCACTAGCCACACACACCAGCGATCCGATGGTCGTGTTGTTGACACCTGGGTCGTACAATTCGGCCTATTTCGAGCACACCTATTTGGCGCGACAGATGGGGATTCCCCTAGTCGAGGGGCGCGACTTGGTGGTGCATAACAACGTGGTCTACATGCGCACCACCAACGGGCTCCAACGTGTGGATGTCATCTACCGGCGCATTGACGATGATTTCGTTGACCCGCTGGTCTTTCGTCCCGATTCCATTCTTGGTGTGCCCGGGTTGCTCCACGCCTATCGTGCTGGCAATGTGGCCATCGCCAATGCGCTGGGCACCGGTGTCGCCGACGACAAAGCGCTCTACGCCTATGTCCCTGCTATGATTCGTTACTACAGTGGACAAGAGCCCATTATCAACAACGTGGAAACATACCTGCTCAGTGATGACGCACAACGGCAACATGTGCTGGCACACTTGCATGAACTAGTCGTCAAAGCGGTAGGTGAATCGGGTGGCTACGGCATGTTGATTGGGCCACACAGCACTGCTGCACAGCGTGCCGAGTTCGCTGCACGCATCCAGGCCGACCCACGGGGATATATTGCTCAACCCACGTTGCAGTTGTCCCGGGCACCGTGTGTGATTGATAGCCACCTCGAAGCACGCCACGTGGATTTACGCCCGTATATTTTATACGGCGACACGGTTACCATTGTGCCAGGCGGCTTGACCCGTGTCGCATTGACACGTGGGTCACTGGTGGTGAATTCGTCGCAAGGTGGGGGGAGCAAAGACACCTGGGTGCTCTACGACGCCTAATCAAGGAGATTCCGCATGGCAATGCTCAGTCGTGTTGCTGACTCGCTGTACTGGATGAGTCGCTATCTCGAACGTGCCGAACACACGGCGCGGCTCCTCGATGTCACACTACATCAGTTGATTGACATTGACCCGCTCTTGTCACAACAACGCTGGCTCCGTTTGTGGGAAGCGTTGCAGTACGACCACCCCAATGCGGGGAGCCGCGACCCACACAGCGTGGTTCGCCTTTTTACGGCGGAAAGTCGCTATAGCGATGCGATTATTGCCACGCTCACCGCTGCCCGCGAAAATGCGCGCCAGGTGCGTGAACATATTTCGTCAGAGATGTGGGAGCAACTCAATCGCCTCTACCTCGATGGGCGACAACAGATGCAAAATCAACGCTGGGAACAGGCACCCAACCAGTTTTATGCCACCATCAAATCAGGGTCCCATCTTTTTCAGGGAATAACCGATGCCACCATGTCGCATGGTGAGGGGTGGGATTTCATCCAGATTGGGCGTGCCATCGAACGCGCCAACAACACGGCCAATTTATTGCTCAGCCACGCAAATGCCCTGCAAAGTGCACAAGATGATGGGCGAACACATCATGCCGAATGGATTGGTCTACTGAAAATGTGCAGCGCATTTGAAGCATACTGCAAAGTCCACACCCCTGATGTCAATGCACAACGGCTCGTCTTGTTTGTCCTCTATGACGCCGAATTTCCCCGTTCTGTGCGCTTCAGCGCAGACACCATTCTGCAGGCCATGGCCCGCATCGGTCAGCGCAACGGGCAATTACGCACAGGACGTCCACAACGCGCTGCAGGGCAATTCCAAGCCATGTTGGAATATGCGCATCACGATGATAGCTTGTCGTCGCTTACCAGTGATCTGCATAAAATCCGCCAAGGTTGCCAGCACATTGATGGCGCACTCCGCGAAAGTCATATTGCCTACACCATTGATAGTGCCTTGATGGCCTAAGGGAGCATGTGTGCGTCACCATATTATTCACGATACTGTGTTTTCGTATGATACGGCGGTGAGCGAAAGTATCATGGAAGTGCGGCTACGACCGCGCGACGATGAACAACAGCGCTGTCAACAGTTTACGCTGAGCATCACACCTAAAACAGTCGTACACGAATACACTGACAGCTTTGGCAACCACATTCATCACTTCGATGTGCCCACACCACACACGTCGTTGGTTGTCCGTGCAGAAGCGGTTGTCGAAGTCTGGCAACCCACTGCACGACCAAGCGCGTTATCGGCGGATACGTGGCATGCGCTCGATGCAATCCGGGCAACTGCGCTCCTCGACCTCTTGCTTCCCAGTAGATTCACTCAGGAGAGCCGACTACTACCCACCTTCATGCAACGGTTCGGCTTCCAACGCGACCGCGACCCACTCAGCGTGATTACATTTGTGGCTCGCACCCTTTTTGAAAACATCACCTATGCGCCACAAAGTACGGCCGTAGATTCTTCCATTGATGTGGTTCTCGAACAGCACCGCGGAGTCTGCCAAGACATCGCCCATCTGATGATTGCCATTGGGCGCCATCTCGGTATCCCGAGCCGTTATGTGAGTGGATATCTCTATCATCGCCGGGGCGATAACGACCGGTCACAAGCCGACGCAACCCATGCATGGGTCGAAATGTGGCTCCCAGAATTGGGGTGGATTGGGATAGACCCCACCAACAATATATGGGCTGGTGAACGTCACATCCGCATGGCAATCGGGCGTGATTATGCGGATGTCCCCCCGACACGCGGAGTGTATCGTGGATTAGCCAACGAACGCCTCGAAGTGGCCGTGGCAGTCAATGATGCAGACAACGTGGTACGCACACCCGTACCAGAGCGCCTGTCATGGC
>CAZMWB010000045.1:0-22079 GCA_964569955.1 uncultured Klebsiella sp.
CCGAGTACACCCTCGACAAACAGGGGCGGATTCTGTTGCCACAGACGTTGCGCGACTATGCGAGTATCTCGGGTGACGAGGTGGTCGTGGTCGGGGTCAACAAATACTTCGAAATCTGGTCACCAGAGCGCTGGCGTGAAACCGTGGCCGCCATGGACGAAGAGACCGATCAACTCGTGGCACAGCTTACCAGTCTGAAGTACTAACCATGACAAACGACTTTCGGCATATCTCGGTGCTTCCCGCCGAAATCGTGGCTGCCATGACGGCAACGGCGGGGCGGCGCTACATTGATGGGACGTTGGGCGGGGGTGGGCATGCCGCCGCTGTGTTGGCAGCCAGCCCACCACAAAGCGAGCTCCTAGGAATCGATCTCGACCCCGCTGCGTTGGCCGCCGCTCAACACCAACTGAGTGCATTTGCCCCACGCGTGCACTTCATACGCGGGAATTACGAGTTCATGGCCACGTATGCGCATCAGGTAGGGTGGGAATGGGTTGATGGGATTGTGCTGGATTTGGGGGTTTCATCGCATCAGCTCGATACGCCGGCTCGCGGGTTTTCGTTCATGCATGATGCACCCCTCGATATGCGCCTCGATCCCGACGGTGATACCACGGCGGCCGTGTTGGTCAACACGCTCGATGAGCGGGCCTTGGCCGATGTGCTCTACACCTATGGCGAGGAGCATGCATCGCGCCGTATCGCCCGATTCATCGTAGATGCGCGCAAGCGTTCGCCGTTGACGACGACGAGTGAGTTGGCACAGGTGGTAACCAGGGCACTTGGGGGGCGCCACGGCAAAATCCACCCGGCCACACGCACGTTTCAGGCGTTGCGGATTGCAGTCAACCACGAGTTGCGTGTGCTCGAAGCAGTGATTCCCCGGGCGTTGGCGTTGTTGGCTGTGGGTGGGCGTCTGGCAATTATTAGCTTTCACTCGCTCGAAGACCGCATCGTCAAAGTCGCGTTTCGTGCGGCAGCCCTCCAAGCCGATCGCAGTCTGTTCCGTGTGGTGACTGCCAAACCGAGTGTCGCCGATGGCGCTGAGCAACAGGCGAATCCACGGAGTCGTAGTGCAAAATTGCGCGTCATCGAGCGTATCAGTCTGACAACAGTGTGATATACTACATCTAATCGTACTACACAGCAATGAATTACGAGGTCACGTATGGCAATCCCATTACGACAGTTGTTTCCCTTACAACAGGCGCGACTCCGTCGCTTGGAGTTGGGGCGCTATGTCCAGTTGGACGGGAGTCGTACCTACATTGCACTTGCGTTATTACTTGCGCTAATGGGGATCGCCACTGTGGCGCAGACAGTACGTGTGGCGCAGACGGGCCACGAAATTGACGTGCTGATGGCCGAGCGCACGCAACTCGAGCGCAATCAAAAAGCCATGATGTTGCAGATTGCCGATGCACAGTCCATGTTGCGCATTGAAAAATACGCCAAGGACACCAACATGGTGCCCAATCAAAATGTGCCTATGCAGTACATGATTCTGAAAAACGACCAGGGATTGTTGCGCGTGGAAAGCATGGTTACCCCATGATGCACTCCCACGATGCTAGCCCCACACCGCCGCGTACGCCACGCGGGAGCGAAACACCGCGTTCCATCGTGTTGCATCCATGGCGGCTTGGTGCCGCATTCATCATTGCACTTGTATTGCTTGCCCGCATCACGGTGCAGGTCGCTGACGTGCAGCTTCTCGATCGTGCTGGGTATGCCAAACGGGCTAGCCAAGAAATTGATCAAACCATCACCGTGGCTGCAAGTCGTGGGGCGATCCGCGACCGCAACGGGAATTTGCTCGCCGTTGATGTGGAGCGCGAGAGCCTGTATGTGGCTCCCAAAGAAGTTCCTCCCGGCGATGCAGCGCGCTTGGCGGTAACCCTGGGGGCGATTCTCGGTGTTCCCACCGAGCAAGTGCTCGCCAAACTGATTGACACGAGTCGCGATTGGGCACCAGTGGCACGCTGGCTCAAGCCAGACATCGCAGAAAAAATCCGCATTCTCGATGAGCCGAGCCTCCACCTCATCTACGAGCCACGGCGTTTTTACCCACAAGGCAAATTCGCCCCACACATCATCGGTGCCACCAATTTCAACGGTATCGGTATCGCTGGTGTCGAATCGAGTTTCGACAGCTTTTTGCGCGGCACCGATGGGGTGATTACCGCCGAAGTTGACATCAACAACAACCCAATCTGGGCACGTCCCTATGCACGCCAAGAAGCCATTGACGGCAACGAGCTCACCCTCACCATTGATGCCTACATCCAACACATGGTCGAACAAGAGTTGGGTCAGGCCATTGACCAGCATGGGGCGTCGGGTGGGACGGCGATTGTGATGGATGTCAAAACGGGGGCGATTCTGGCGATGGCAAGTTTCCCATGGTTTGATCCCAACGACTACGCCAAATCTGAGCCCAGCGTCTACAATAACAATCCGGCTATCGGTGCCGTCTACGAACCTGGTTCGACATTCAAAATCGTCACCGTGGCTGCTGGATTGCAAGCCAAGGCATTCGATGAAACCACCGAAGTCAACGACACGGGTGTCATCAAGCGCTACGAGTATACCTTGGCCAATTACGACTACAACGGGCGTGGTGCAGTCCGCCCTGTGGACGTGCTCTACTACTCGAGCAACATTGGTGCCTTGTTGTTCGCTGAAATGATGAGCGAGTCGGTCTTTTATCGTACCGTGGATGCCTTCGGCTTCGGTAAGCTGACTGGTGTTGAGCTCCCTGGCGAAACACCGGGCATCTACTGGCGCCCAGGGACTGCCGGCTACACCCCTATTAACCTCAATACCAATTCATTCGGCCAAGGCATCGCCGTTACTCCTTTGCAAATTGTGCGCATGGCTGCTACCGTGGCAAACAACGGGGTGATGATGCGCCCATACATTGTGCAGACGCGCTGTACCAATGATACATGTACCGATACACAGCCACGTGAGCAGGGGCGCCCCATTGATGCGGATGTCGCCTATCGTGTGCGTCAGATGTTGATGCAATCGGCCAATCATTACGTGAACGCTCAACCGCCCGACACCAACTGGTTGGTGCCCGGGTTCCGTGTCGGTGCCAAAACCGGCACCTCATCCATTCCCGATGGCCGTGGTGGTTACACCAACCAGACCATTGGGTCGGTTGTGGGCATGGCTCCGTTGGATGTCCCGCGCTATGCAGTGCTGGTCAAAATTGACCAACCGCAGGATGACCAGTGGGGTGTACGTACCGCATTACCCGTGTATCGGCGTATCATGGTCGAACTGATGCGCTACGACCGAATTGCCCCCGACAACTCATTGGTTGGTGAAAATCAGCGCCCTGGCGTTGTGGGTGGAGGCTAGATGATGCGTCTGAGTGACGTGCTCCGTGGTGTGCAATCCCAGCCCCACCCGCACGAGACAACATTCGCTAATCCAGCGGATGCACAGCGGCAGATTACTGCGTTTGCCATTGACTCACGGCTCGTTGCCCGTGGTGGTCTGTTTGTGGCATTGGCGGGTGCGCGTGTTGATGGGCACACCTTCGTTGATGTGGCCGCACGTGCCGGTGCCGATTATGCACTCGTAGATGCACACAAAGGGGAGTCGCTTGCGCGCGAACATGGCTGGACGCTCGTGCATCCGGGTGGCGTGGTCCCCGCTACGTGGCAGGCGCCCTTGTTGATTGCGGTGTCCGATCCGTTGCTGGCGTTGCAGCAGTTGGCACGTTGGCACCGTGCCCGCCTCCACCCAACCTGGGTGGTTGGCATCACGGGGAGTGTGGGTAAGACATCCACCAAAGAGGTGGTAGGTGCCCTGTTGCAATCCCACCAGCGTACGCTCAAGTCCCCGCGGAGTTATAACAGCGAATCAACGCTCCCACTCGTGGTGTTGGAACTCACTGCCGCCCACCAGGCGGCAGTCTTTGAAATGGGCATGTATGCGGCTGGCGAAATCGCCTTGTTGGCCGATATCGCGCAACCCAACATCGGCGTCGTCACTGCCGTCGGCCCATCCCACCTCGAACGGATGGGGAGCATGGAAGCGATTAGTGCAGCCAAAGCGGAACTCGTTCAGGCATTGCCAGCCACCGGTGTGGCAATTTTGAATCGCGACGATGAGCGGGTCTATGCGATGCGTGCATTGACGCCAGCGCGGGTGATGAGCTATGGGATGCATGCCGATGCGGATGTGCGTGCGAGTGACATTCGTACCCATGGTATTCAGGGCACCACGTTTGTGGTGACCGCCCCAGGCATCCACGAAGAAGTCTTTCTCCGTGCACCGGGGCTTCACCAGGTGCGCAACCTGCTGGCCGGTATTGCTGTAGGTGTTGTGGCTGGCGTCCCGTGGGCGCGTATGGTACATGCCATTGCACACGACATCGAGCAAGTGCGTTTTGTGGTGCGGCAGGGCATGGCCAATACCCAAATCATTGATGATGCGTACAATGCGGCACCAACGTCTGTGCAGGCTGCCCTCGAATTACTGGCGACGGTACCGGCGCGGCGTGTGGCCGTGCTCGGCGACATGCGCGAGCTCGGCCATATCGAACACGATGCGCACCACGCCGTGGGGCGCCACGCCGCGCAGGCTGCCGATGTGTTGGTGGCAGTGGGGACGCGTGGTGCGTGGATCGCCGACGGGGCACGCCATGCAGGGATGACTGCCGTGTATACGGCCAACGATACCGAGGCGGCAATTCCATTGCTCCAATCACTGCTCCATGCCGGAGATTGTGTGTTGGTTAAAGGGTCGCGTGCCATGGAAATGGAACGTATTGTTGCCGCATGTAGCATTGATTAACGGTGTGAGGGGGGAGGGTGTACGACATGCAAGATACCCTGCGTGCGTTGTTGATTCAAAACATAGACCGTGGATTGCTCCTCGCAACAGCCGCCGCCATCATTGTCCTGATGAGTGGGCGCTGGTGTATCCACCTGTTGCGCGTCTACAACATTCGCAAGCGGGTGCGCCAAGTCGGGCACGACCCACAAGCCGGAATTGGTCAGCTCACCATGGGCGGGGTGATGATTATCATTCCGGTGATGATATTGACTGTGCTCTTCAACCTGATTGATCGCTGGTCCATGTTGCTCCCACTCGGGGTGATGCTCTGTTATGCGGTACTCGGTGGCATTGACGATTACTATTCGCTCGCGATCGTGCCATCGGCCAATTATGGTCTAACCGAACGCACCAAGGCCATCCTCCAAGCATTAATCGCCATCGTGGCAGGCGTACTCCTCTATTGGCCTGCTCCTATCGGGTTGCAACACTCGGGGCTGACGTGGGTGCCCTTTCTTGGGCAAATTGATTTGGGCTGGTGGTTTATCCCGTTGGCAGCCGCCATCATCTGGACGACTGTGAATGCGGTAAATATCACCGACGGCGTGGACGGTTTGTCAGGGTGGACTCTGCTCATCGCCTTTTTTACGTATGGTGTAATTGCCTTTATCAATGGGCAATTTACCAATCTGATGGCCCTCAGTCTGACGCTCGTGGGTGCGTGTGCCGGCTATCTGTGGTACAACGCACATCCTGCACCGGTCATCATGGGGGATCTCGGTTCGATGGCACTCGGTGGTGCACTTGCAGTAATCGCGTTGCAGTCACAGCAATGGTTGTTGTTGCCCATTGTGGGAATCATTTTTGTGGTCGAGGGATTTTCGTCGTTCATTCAGATGGTATATTTTAAATATACGCGCATCCGTACGGGTGAGGGCGTGCGCATCTTCAAGATGGCGCCACTCCATCACCACTTGCGGTTGAAAGGGTGGAGTAATCCACAAATCACCCAGCGCTTTGTGGTCATCAATATGGCGAGCGCATTACTCGCGGTATCGTTGGCGTTGTGGACATCATGATTGGTATTGGGGCATGACGACGCGGGGCCCATGGTTGTTGACCGTGGGTGTCTGCATGCCACAAGTCGGGATTACCATCGAAAAGGGGACGACGGTGCAAGAAACTCTGCGCATGTTGCTTGTGCGTGACATGTCACGGGCGTTGTTGTTGGCTGCAGGGGCATTTGCGGTCACACTTGTCTTTGGACGGTACTGGTTAATGGTGCTCAAGCACTACCGTATCGGGAAACGGGTCCGCCAAGAAGGCCCCAAAACACATTACATCAAAACCGGTACGCTGACCATGGGTGGGATGATGATTATTGCGCCCGTGATTTTGCTCACTGTCGCATTCAATCTCGTCGATCGTTGGTCAATGCTCTTGCCATTGGTCACCATGGTGCTCTTCGGGGTGCTCGGTGCCCTCGACGACTATCTTTCATTGACGGGGAGTGCCAGTGACCGTCACGGTTTTACCGAACGTACCAAACTGGTCTTTCAGATTACGTTGGCCCTCGCAATTAGTCTCATCCTCTATTTGCCGAGCCCATACGGGTTGGCGAATTCGGGGCTGGTGCGCATTCCATTCGTGGGGAGCTACGACATCGGTATTTGGTTTTTCCCGATTGCCGCATTTATCATCGTTGCAACCAGCAACGCCGTCAATCTCACTGATGGACTCGACGGTTTGGCTGGCTGGAATTTGGCTGTTGCCTTTGCCGCCTACGGCGTAATTACCTTTTTGAGTGGTGATTTTACCAATCTGATGACACTCAGTTTTACGTTGGTGGGTGCCTGTGTGGCGTTCTTGTGGTACAACGCTCATCCAGCGCAAGTGTTCATGGGGGACCTCGGCTCCATGGCACTCGGTGCCGTGCTTGCGGTGATTGCGTTGCAATCACAGCAGTGGCTGTTGTTGCCACTCATCGGCATCGTCTTTGTGAGTGAGACGGTGTCGTCTGCGGTGCAAAAATACTACTTCAAGTACAGTCGGTGGCGCACCGGTACCCCGGTGCGTCTGTTCCGCATGGCGCCCTTGCATCATCACCTCGAACTCGGTGGCTGGAGCGAAACGCAAGTCACTCAGCGTTTTGTGCTGATTAGCATGGTGGCAGCACTCTTGGGGGTGTCGTTGGCGCTGACCTTCCAGCCACATGCGCCCCATACCACCCAAACGACGCCACATGCCGTTGAATCTGTGGCTGATCCACAACCGTAGAAAGGTGTCTGCATGGAGCTCCGCGGCAAAAAAGTAGTAGTCATGGGTCTAGGGGTGCACGGTGGTGGACTCGGCGTGGCCCGTTTTTGTGCCGAAGCAGGAGCAGATGTGGTGGTCACCGATTTGCGCAATGCCGAACTGTTGGCCGATTCGCTGGCTGCATTGGCTGATCTGCCCATCACGTATGTGCTCGGCGAGCATCGGGTGAGTGATTTTACCAGTTGCGATATCGTGGTGCAAAATCCTGCGGTACCTGCAACATCACCATACGTGATGCATGCACGTCATGCGGGTGCGCGCATCGAAATGGAAATGACGCTGTTTTTTCGTCTGTGTCCAGCCCCCATTATCGGCATCACAGGCACCAAAGGGAAAACGACCACGGCCACCCTCACCGGATTTTTGCTCCAGTCGTGGCGTGCTGATACGGTGTTGGCCGGCAACATGCGTATCTCGGCACTTGCGCAACTGGCGCGTATCCAGCCCGACACCCCCGTGGTGCTCGAGCTGTCGTCATTTGTGCTGGAGGGGCTCGATGCGGCAGGGCTGAGCCCGGCGCTTGCAGCCATCACCAATATTCACCCCGACCACCTCGATCGCTACGGCACGATGGACGTCTACATCAATGCCAAAGCCGCCATTGCACGCCATCAACGCCCCACCGACACGCTCGTCCTGCTGAGTGAAGATCCTGTGTTGCAACAAATGGCTCGCACCAGCCCCGGGCACGTCTGTTGGACGAGTGCAACGCAGTTGCCGACCACGGCCAACGTGGGCGACGTATGGTGGCAGGATGATACAATGCTGACGGTTGATGCACACGGGGTACAGGTGGTTGCTCACGCCGATGATTTGCAGCTTGCGGGTATGCATATGCGTGCCAATAGTGCGATGGCGGTTGCGTTGGCGCTCCACGCAGGCATGCCACGTGCATTGGTGGCTCCCGCCTTGCGGCAGTTTACTGGCGTCGAACATCGCCAAGAGCGTGTGGCCGTGATAGATGGTCACACCTTTGTCAATGATACGGCGGCCACCGTGCCCGATGCGGCCATGGTGGCGTTGACCTGCATGCCCAAGCCGATTGTGTGGATTGCGGGTGGTGCCGACAAAAATGTCACGTTTGCCGAACTCGCTACGTGTGCCGCCCAGCACGTGCACCGTATCGTGTTGCTCGCTGGGAGTGCGACTCCCGCCCTGCATGCGGCGCTGGTTGCACAGGGCATGGCCGATCGCATCGTGGGGACCTATGATGTCTTTGCTGATGCGGTTGTCGCAGCCCAGCGTGTTGCGCCGAGCTCGGCTACCATCCTGTTGTCGCCGGGATGTGCAAGTTTTGGCATGTTCCGTAATGAATTTCATCGTGGCGAAGAATTTCGCGCAATTGTGGCAACACTCGTTGCCAAGGAGCGATAAATGGCTCAATCAGGTGTCATGCGTATCTGGTCGTCGAGCACCCCTGCGGTGCGCGTCATCGCCCTCATCAACATCGTGTTGTTTGCCGTGCCCACCATCATTGACATGGTAGGGTTTTCCCTCGCTGGGGTAACCCTCACCGACCTGTTGTTGATATGGGGTGCCAAAAACAACATTGCGATTGCTGCCGGTGACCAGTACTACCGATTCATCACCATGATGTTTTTGCATGCCGGGCTTTTGCACCTGCTGTTCAACACGATGGCATTGGTTTCGATTGGGACAGACATCGAACAACTGTGTGGCACGCAGCGCTTTCTCGGCATCTATCTGGTGGGTGGCTTTGCCGGTGGTGTGGCGTCGTACCTCTTTTCTGCCAACCCTGCGGTGGGTGCGTCGGGGGCGATTTTTGCCTTGATTGGGGCCGAGCTCATCTTTATTGTGCGCAACCGGCGTCTCTACGGCGATCAAGCCAAACAGTTGCTCGCCAATGTGGGATTCACCGCACTCCTCAACATTGGTATCGGTTTTGTGACCCCCAACATTGACAACATGGCACATATCGGTGGGCTCGTGGGTGGCGTAATCTGTGGCCTGTTGCTGACCCCGCGTCTAATACCCGTGATGGATGCCGACGGGAGTGTGGTGCCTGCCAAGCAGACACTGTCGTGGGGCTGGTACGGGGTAGTCGCAGTGCTGGTTGTGCTGGTTGGCATCGTCATGACCGCAATTCCCGCAATAGATTTGGGGTGAGACATGAGTGGCGAAACAACGGGTAGTCTGAGTCTCAGCGACCGTATCAAACATAAACCCGACTACCAGTTGCTGGTGTGTGTGGCAATCATGGTGCCGTTTGGCCTCGTGATGGTCTACAGTTCCTCATTCGTGGAGGGATTTACCTACCACAACAACGGAATGTACTACTTGTGGCGTCAGTTGTTTGCTGCATGTGTTGGCACACTCGGGTTGCTTGTCGCCCAGCGTGTCAACTATCGCTGGTGGCGCACCAATGCCTTGCGCCTATTCGTTTTGGCGTTGTTCGTGCTCTTTCTTACGAGTTTCGTGTTACCCGATTCAATGACCGAAGTCAACGGGTCGCGTAGCTGGATTCGCTTCGGCTTTTTTAGCGTGCAACCCTCCGAATTCGTCAAACTGGCCTTGTTGGTCTATTTGGCGAGTTGGTTGTCACGCCGTGGCACGCGCATGACCAATCTCTTTACCGGGGTATTGCCCTTTGCGGTGGTCATCGGGCTGGTTACTGCCATGATCATGGTGGGCAAAGATTTGGGCACCACCACGGTGGTGGTGATTGTCTCTGCGATGGTCTACTTTGTCGCAGGTGCGAGCATCATGCACTTGTTTATCGCCGCAGTCATCGGCTTTGTCATGTTCCTGGTAGCCATCAACGTGGCCGCATACCGGCTCGAGCGCATCAATGCGTGGCTCGACCCATTCGCCTACTACAGTGGTGCCGGTTTTCAGCCGTTGCACGCCTTGTACGCCATGGCATCGGGTGGATTGGTGGGCACGGGACTCGGGCAGTCGCGTCAGAAGTATTTGTGGTTGCCGCAATCGTACACCGACACCATTTTGGCAATCATCGGCGAAGAGCTCGGTCTGTTGGGCACCCTATTCGTGATCGGGTGTTTCGTCTTTTTGGCGTATCGTGGCTTCAAAATTGCGAGTGCAGCTCCCAACACCTTTGCTGCACTCTTGGCCACCGGTTTGACGTTGTGGCTCGTCTTCCAAGCCATCATCAACATGGCCGTGGTGACCACGTTGGTGCCATTCACCGGAATCACGTTGCCGTTTATGAGTTATGGTGGCACGTCACTGATGGTGAGCATGATTGCAGTGGGAATTTTGCTGAATATTTCGAAATATACCTTGGCCGATGAAGAACGGCCAAGTGTGCTGAGGTTGGCCTATGAACGCTTCCAACAAACAGTCACCACTTTTCGTACTCTCGGGTGGCGGAACGGGTGGGCACGTCTATCCTTCCTTGGCGGTCGCCGCAGCCCTCGCCCACGGAAATAGTGCAGCGCGTGTCGCCTATGTGGGGAGCCCCGATGGCATGGAAGGTGACTTGGTGCGCCGTGAAAGTACCCTCCCCTTCTGGAGCATAGATGCGGCCGCAGTCCGCGGTCGCGGATTGCGCACGCTCATCCACAACAGTTGGCGACTCCTGCGTGGGATCGTCCAGGCAATCCGCTTGATTCGGCGTGAACAGCCAGCTGCCATTTTTGGTACGGGTGGCTATGTGTGTGTGCCCTTGTTTGTGGCTGCATGGCTCTTGCGTGTGCCCAGCGCCATCTATCTCCCCGACGTGGTTCCCGGCTTGGCTGTACGCTTGTTGTCGCGCCTTGCCACGGTTACGTTGGCGAGTATTGACGATGCGGCTCCCAATGTGGGACTCGCCGTGAGCGATCTGCAGCGCTGGCAACCGGGGCGTGCAACGATGGTGGTGACCGGTTACCCGGTGCGTGCCGACATCCAGCAGGGAGATCGGCAGGCTACACGCGCCATGCTCGGGCTCCACGATGATACGCCACTGTTGCTCGTCTATGGGGGGAGCCGCGGGGCACGGAGCATCAATTATGCGGTGGCCGCACTATTGCCACACATTCTGCCCGAGGCGGTGGTGTTGCATGTCTGTGGCCGCGAAGGTGACGAAGCGCCACTCCGCGATATGGCAACAACACTCCCGGCGGCGCTTCAGGCTCGCTACCATCTCTACCCGTACTTGGCCATGGATGGTGCATTGACGATGCCTGCCGCCCTTGTTGCTGCTGATGTGACCATTTGCCGTAGTGGGGCGTCGGTACTCGGCGAATTACCGGCTGCCGGGTTAGCGGCCATTCTCGTGCCCTATCCGTATGTCCACCAAGACGAAAATGCCGATTATCTCGTACGCCATGGTGCGGCCGTCAAGGTCGCGGATGCGCAACAGACGAATGCGCTTTGGCCAGCTTTGGCGCCGATGCTCCGCGATCAGCAACTTCGCATGCGCTATCAGCAGGCCATGATGCGCCTCGCCACCCCCAATGCAGCCACGGATATGGCACACATCTTACAGCGTTTGGCAGGAGGAGTTTGATGCACTATCACATCGTAGGCATTGGTGGTGCGGGAATGAGTGCCATCGCCCATGTATTGCTCGACCGTGGCGACCGTGTAAGTGGCAGTGATGCCCATCATAGTCCTGCATGGGCTGCCTTGCAGGCACGGGGTGTCTCCATTACACTCGGGCATACTGCAGATGCGGTGGCTGGTGCAGATGCGTTGCTGGTGACGTCCGCAGTACGCCCGCCCCATCCTGAGCTCGATGCTGCGTTGGCACATGGCATCCCCATCTACAAACGTCACGACATGTGGCGGCAGTGGTCGCGTGAACGCCGTGTAATTGCGGTGGCAGGTACACACGGCAAGACCACCACGAGTGCCATGATTGCCGTGGTGCTGTGTCACGCCGGCATGAACCCGGGGTATGTGATTGGTGCCGAAGTCCCCGATTTGCCGGTTGCTGCGACGTGGGGCCATCCCGACGCCCCATTGGTCATCGAAGCAGACGAATATGACCGCACGTTTCTGGCACTGACCCCAGACATTGCAGTCATCACCACGGTGGAGTGGGATCACGTGGATATCTATGCCGATATGGCCGATTACACGGCTGCATTTGCGCAGTTTGCCAGCCAAATCCCCCACGCAGAGCGCGTGCTGGTGTGTGGCGACGATGCCGGGGTACGTGCGGCAATCCATCGCGCAGGTGTGCGCTGGTATGGCATTGACCGTGATTTGGCACGTGACCCGGTGGCGTGTGCGCGTAATCCACTCGATTGGGCGGCATCGGCCATTCATGATGATACCCACACCCAACACTTCCAGGCATGGCAGTACGACCGTACGCGTTTTGCAATGCGCCTTGATCACCTAGTACAGCTCCAATTAGCTGGACTGCACAACGTGAATAATGCGTTGGCGGCCTATGCTGCCTGTCGACTCACCGGTGTGCCGGCGGGTGTGGTCGCGTCCGCGCTTGCGTCGTTTCGTGGCGCGCGCCGCCGCTTTGAACACAAAGGCACCGTGGCGGGAATAACAGTCATTGACGACTATGGGCATCACCCGAGTGAAGTGCGTGCCGTCTTGGCGGCGGCGCGCGTGCGCTTTGCGGGGCGGCGTATTGTGGCCTACGTACAACCACACACCTACAGCCGCACCCAGACGCTGGCTCCGGCGTGGGCACAGGCATTTGTGGATGCGGATGTGGTCTGTATCGGCAATATCTACGCATCCCGTGAAAAAGCCCTGCCTGGTGTAGATGCCGCCTGGCTGGCAGCACAAATTGCACACGCGCATGTCGTGGTGAGTGGTGATGTGGCACAAAGTATCGAGTGGCTCGCTTCCCATCTCCATGCAGGGGATGTTGTCATAACGATGAGTGCCGGCGATGGTACCCATGTGGGTCCTGGCGTGCTCCACGTATTGGAGTCACGCCATGGATAGCGCCGATATCATCATTGAGGCACAGGTGCCATTGGCCCCACTCACCGCCTGGCGCATTGGTGGTGTGGCGCGCTATCTCGCCACGGTATCGTCGGCTACTGGTGTACAACAGGCCCTCAACTTTGCCACACAACAGCACCTTCCAGTCTGGATTCTGGGTGGCGGGAGCAACATCCTGATTAGTGATGCGGGACTCAATGGCCTCGTGATACGCATGCGTGACCGTCATTTGCAAATTACCGAGCACGCTGACCAAGCCCTCATTCATATCGGTGCTGGGGCACAAATGGCGGGCACCGTTCGCCGCCTCAGCAAACTGGGATGGCAAGGTCTGACCTGGGCCGAAGGATTGCCCGGTACCGTTGGTGGTGCCGTATACGGCAATGCGGGGTGTTATGGTGGCGAAATGGCGCAGAGTGTGACGAGTGTGGATATCTGGCATCACGGTGAGATGCAGACCCAGTCCGCAACACAACTCGCCTTCCACTATCGCATGAGTTCCATCAAACAGTACAATGCCCAGTTCATGCGTACGGGGATGCCGATTGCCGACCTCGGGCCGATTGTGGTGGGTGCATCTGTCATGCTCCAACGCGGTGATGTGCAGGCGCTCGCCGCAGACATGGATCGTACTGCGGCACTGCGACGGAGCAAAACACCACAAGGGTCGTCATGTGGTAGTGTATTCAAGAACCCTCCCGGCGATGCGGCGGGACGGTTGATTGATGCGGCCGGGTTACGTGGCTACCGGCATGGTGGTGCCATGGTGGCCGAAAAACATGCGAATTACATCGTAAACAGTGGGCAGGCAACGAGTGCCGACGTGTTGCATATCATGGATCACGTGCGTAACGAAGTCTCCCGTCTTTTTGACATCTTGCTCGAACCCGAGGTGCAACTCCTCGGCGACATGACACTATGAGGAGTCGTACAGCATGCAACGCATACGAATCGGGGTCATTTTTGGTGGACAATCAGGTGAACACGAAGTATCGCTGGTGTCAGCACGGGCGGTCTTGGCTGGGCTTGACCCCGCACGTTACGACGTGGTGCCGATCGGCATCCACAAAAACGGGCAATGGGTGACTGGTGGCGATGTGCTCGCTTCGCTTGAAGCCGTCTCAAACACGGCATTGCTTCCCGGTGGTGGTCAGCACGTACAAGCGCCCGTTGTGCCTGCCCAGACCACGGCTTCGCCCCATCTGATGTTGCGTGGCAGTGGTGAAATTCGTGCCCAGATTCGTGACTTGGATGTGGTATTCCCGGTGCTCCATGGACCGATGGGCGAAGACGGCACCATCCAGGGCGTGCTCGACCTCGCAGCCATCCCGTATGTGGGGTGTGGTGTGCTTGCGTCGGCGGTAGGCATGGACAAGGCGATGATGAAGGCTGCATTTGCGGCGGCTGGTCTACCCGTGGTACCGTGGCGCTTGGTGCAGGCGCATCACTATCGCCGTGATGCGGATGCAGTGGTGGCCTTGCTCGAGCGTGATTTGCACTACCCGATGTTTGTCAAACCGGCCAACATGGGGAGTAGCGTGGGGATTAGCAAAGCCAAATCACGCGACATGTTGTACGAGGCGATTGCTACGGCGGCGCGCTACGATCGCCGCATTGTCGTCGAGCAGGGGGTGCAGGCCCGTGAAATCGAAGTCAGTGTGCTGGGCAACGAAGAACCACAAGCCAGCCTGCCCGGTGAGATTATTCCTGCCAATGAATGGTATGATTATGAGGCAAAGTATCTCAATGATGCCACCCAGGTAATTATTCCCGCGGCGCTGAGTGCTGCCCAAACGGCCACCGTCCAGCAACTCGCGTTACAGGCCTTTCAGGCACTCGATTGTGCGGGTCTCGCCCGTGTGGATTTCTTGTTTGATACGGCAGCGGATACCTTCTATTTGAGTGAAGTCAACACCATGCCAGGGTTTACACCGATGAGCATGTACGCCAAAATGTGGCAGGCCAGTGGCATGGCATACGGCGAATTGGTGGACACATTGGTGCGCTTGGCCTTGGCACGTGGGGTGCGTGGACAGGAGTCGCAATTGTGAATGCGGGACGACGGCGCACAGCAATAACTGATCCACCGACGCCGCGTCGTCGCCGTGGTGTGCGCCCCGGCAGACGCTTGCAGGTGCAGCAGTTCATCAAGAGTGGCCGCATCATCAGTGTGGCCCTGCTCGTGGTGGTGATATGGTATGCCATGCAAATGCTGTGGTCTGACGCCTATGTGGTGCGTACAGTCAATGTCGTGGGAGCAGCTACCATGAGCCGTCAACGGGTCATTGATATGACCGAGCTAGCCGACGTCTCGATTTGGACGGTGCAGCCCGATGCGGTGCGTGCCCGCTTGTTGGCCAATCCGTATGTGACTTCCGCATCTGTTGAGATTCAACTGCCGGATACTGTTACAATTACTCTCAGTGAACAACAGAGTGAAATTCGCTGGAAAAGTGGGCAGTGGTATTTGTTGGTCAACAGCGAAGGTGAAATTCTCGGCATTGATTCGGCAGTGGTACTGACGGGAACACTCGTCATCAACGATGACAGTGGGCAGAAACTCACGCCAGGTGACACGGTAGACCCCGACATCTTGGCCCTCGCCCGCGACATCTCGTTGCGTGTGCCCGCTGAAACGGGGCTCACGGTGAGTCGTGTGGGCTGGGATCCGATTCGTGGTGTGTCGTTTCGTGCAGGTGCTGGTGAGTTGATTCTGGTGGGGCGCCCTGAGCGTCTCGACGAAAAACTTGCCCTGCTGCGCCAATTACGTGACACCAAAGCGGAATTCGCTTTTGTTGATTTGCGCCCACTCACCGCATACTATCGGCTCGACATTCCCGTGTCTGCCCTTGTAACGGATACCCAAGATGTGGTGACTGACACCACTGTTATTACGGCGACGCGTACCACCACGGTTCCGTAAGTTTTGTACGACGTAGAGGCGAGCATGGCACCACGACACATCGTCGGTATCGACATCGGTACATTCAAAATTTGTACGGTTATTGCCCAAATTGACCGGGATGACCGTATCACGGTGCTTGGGAGTGGCATGGTGCCATCCAAAGGCGTAGATCACGGCATGGTGGTCAATCTCGAAGAAGCAACCCGTGCGGTCCAAGCCAGCGTAGAAAAGGCCGAAGCTGCCGCAGGATACCGCATACAATCTGCCTACGTATCCATTGCGGGACGGCATATCCGCACCTATAATCGGCGTGGCGCTACTGCGGTGACTCATGGGCGCGACGGCATGGTTATCCGCGAAGATATGCTCCATGCCATCGAAACAGCACAGGCCGAGCCACTTCCCTCCAATTACGAAGTCCTGCATGTCATGCCGTATCGCTACATTCTCGATGGCAAAGTGGTACGCGACCCGATTGGCATGCCGGGGTACCGCCTCGAAGTGGATGTACACGTGGTCGTCTGTGAAAATACGGCCATTCACAATCTCATCAAAATTGTGCAGGATGTGGGGGTCGAAATTGACGATATCGTGTTGCAACCGCTTGCGGCCGCCGAAGGAGTGCTGACCAGCGATGATTGCGAAAACGGCGTCGTGTTAATAGAAATCGGTGCTGGAACCACCAGTTTGGCCTTTATCGCCCAAGGCAATACGTGGCACACAGCCGTCATCCCAGTGGGTGGCCAAACATTCACCAACGACATCATCATGACCTTTCAGATGAGTCCGCATTCGGCAGAGCACAACAAACAAACCCAAGGTTCGGCGTTGGCAGATGCCACTCGTGATACCGATTTGATGCGTGTTGAAGGGAGTCGTGCCGGCGAGTACATTGACGTGAGTCGCAAAATGTTTAATCAGTGTATCCAGGCACGTGCCGATGAATTAATTGATTTCATTCTGTACGAAGTCGAACAAAGTATTTACGATGGTGCCTATGCAACGGGCATCGTGTTGACGGGTGGTGGTGCCAAACTCAACGACGTTGATCTGCTCTTCGAGTCGCGCTTTAGTGCGACTGTGCGTATCGGCATGCCCCGCAACATGGTGGGTGTCAGTGATGCCCTCAATTCCCCTGCATTTGCTACTGCTGTGGGGTTGGTCCGCTGGGGATACCGTCACGGCAACAACGATGATGCCGGTCTTGCCCCCGAAGAAGGACGTTGGGTCGAGCTGTACGAACAATTCAAAGCGTGGCTGCGTGAATTTTTGCCGTAAGCCGTAGCCAGGTGATGTATTTTTGGTGAAAAATTGTCAGCGAATCTGGGGAAAATACCCATTCAAAATGACAATATGATAGTGTATAATATCAGGTAGATTACAAAACCGTTAACATGTCCGGCGTCGTTGTAGAATTTATGCTTGTTTGCAGTGAACGCAACCGCCCACACACGAGGAGTGATTACATGCTTGACAACACACAAGATCTCAATGAGCGTGTTGCCGTTATCCGTGTCATTGGCGTGGGCGGTGGCGGTTCGAATGCGGTAGACCGTATGGTGGCTGATGGGGTGCAAAATGTCGAATTCATCACGGTCAACACCGATGCACAAGCCTTGTTCATGTCCAAGGCTCCCCAACGTATCCGTATCGGCGAAAAGTTGACCCGTGGGCTCGGTGCTGGTGGCGACCCTACGACGGGCCAGCAAGCAGCCGAAGAAACTCGCGATGAGCTCGTCAAGGCGCTCAAAGGTGCCGACATGGTCTTTGTGACTGCGGGTATGGGTGGCGGTACGGGCACCGGTGCGGCCCCGGTGATTGCGCGGTTGGCGCATGAAATGGGGATTTTGACTGTTGGTGTGGTCACCAAACCATTTACCTTCGAAGGTCGTCCCCGGCGGCGCTTCGCCGAGCAAGGCATCGAATCCTTGCGCCCATACGTGGACACGCTTGTGATTGTTCCCAACGACCGTTTGCTCTTGGCAGGCAACAAAAATGCCACCATGGTGCAAGCATTCCAGATGGCCGATAACGTGTTGCGCCAAGGTATCCAAGGCATCGCAGACATGATCAATCTGCCTGGTCTCATCAACGTGGACTTTGCCGATGTACGTTCGGTGATGCAGCGTTCAGGCACCGCCCTGATGTCTATTGGCATTGGAAGTGGTGAAAATCGCATGGTCAATGCCGTCAAAGAAGCCATCGAGTCACCGCTCCTCGAAGTCACCATTGACGGGGCGCGGAGCGTGTTGCTCAACGTCACCGGTGGCGAAGACGTTACCATCTTCGAAGTCCAAGAATCGGCATCCATCATCGAAGAAGCAGTTGACCCCAATGCCAACATTATCTGGGGCTTGTTGATTGATCCCAACTTCCCCCGTGGGCAGGTCAAGGTCACGTTAATTGCAACCGGCTTCGACGAAGAGAAAAAAGCCATAGCCACCTCCGAGCCCATCCGTGCAGTGCGGCCGGGGATGGGTGACGCTGCCAATGCAGGGACGACCACTGGTTCCGCCAACGGTACGTCGAATGGTCAATCCAACGGTCAGGTGCGACCACGGACGAGTATTTCGTCGCCACTCTCGAGTACCGGACCGCGTGACGGTCGTACCCCCTCACAGCCAATCCCTGTGCGGAATCTGCCTCCACCCAGTGACGTAGACATTCCCGTGTTTTTGCGTCGTGGCAATCGTGATAAAGACCGTAACTAGGCGTGCGGCAGAGGGGAAGATGACATGACCAATCAACAACCGCGTAACATTCAAGCAGTCATTCGTGTCATCGGCGTCGGTGGAGGTGGCTCAAACGCCATCGATCGCATGATTGAAGATGGTGTCCAAGATGTCACATTTATTGCCGTCAACACCGATGCCCAAGTGCTCCGTAAATCAAAAGCCGATTACCGCATCTGTATTGGTGAACGGCTGACCCGTGGCATGGGTGCTGGGGGCAACCCGACCATCGGCGAGCGTGCTGCCGAAGAAAACAACGACGAGCTGTACGACATCCTCAAGGGGTCGGACATGGTCTTTATTACTGCCGGTATGGGTGGTGGTACGGGCACGGGTGCAGCTCCGATTGTGGCCAGCATTGCCCGCGACCTGGGGATTTTGACCGTCGGCGTCGTTACCAAACCCTTTTCATTTGAGGGTAATCGGCGCATGCAACAAGCCGAAAAGGGTATCGCCCAATTGCGTGAACACGTGGATGCACTCGTGGTCGTTCCCAATGACCGCTTGGTGGTCAACTATGCCAAAAAACCCAATGTATCAATTTTGCAGGGCTTCCAAATCGTAGATAGTGTGCTCCGTCAAGGTATTCAAGGGGTGGCAGACCTCATCACCAAACCGGGCATGATCAATGTGGACTTTGCCGATGTGCGCACGGTACTCGCAGGATCGGGGCAAGCGTTGATGTCAATTGGTACGGGGCAAGGGGAAAACCGCATTCAACAGGCCATTGATGCGGCCATGGCTTCACCCCTGCTCGACGTTGAAATACGCGGGGCTAAGCGCGTTCTGATGAACATCACGAGCAATGAAAATATTCAGCTGAGCGAAGTTGCAGAGGCGGCATCCACCATTGAAGCAATTGTGGACCCCGATGCCACCATCATCTGGGGATCAGTCATTGACCCACATTTCCCCCCCGATCAAGTCAAAATCACATTGGTGGCCACCGGGATTACCGTCATGCGTGACCATACCCGTGATGATACGCCGATCAACAACCAGACTTCCAACAACGGCAATGGCGCGCTCGGCGGGCGTGGCAGCGTGGGCAATGGTGTTGGGCATGGACTGAATGGCCACGGGAACGGCACCAAAGGTCCAATGGCGGGGCAAGGCGATACCGGTACTCGCCCGCCGGATCGTGGCCAGGCCAATGGCGCCAACAATGGCACGCGGGTGCCCGACCATACGCCACCTCCCGACCGCGGTCAGCGCACGGTGCCACCATCCACGGAACGGTCTCCCCTCGATCGCGGAGTGCGGAGTAATTTTGGTGAGCCACGTCCCTACGACGACCCCAACATCAGCCTGCCTCCCTGGGCGCGTGACGATCCGAAGCGCAAGGACTCAAAGAATTAATGCGGTGGTGTTTGACCATCCACCATTTGACCATCCACCTAGGCCCGATACGGCCTAGGTGGATTTTTGTGGCATAATCAGAGTGAATTACTGCTTTCCCCACAATAGTTCATGGAGCACAACCAAATGAGTAGCATGTTGGTCACCAATGGTCCGATTTACACCCTCGACCCGGCGCAACCACAGGTTGCAGCACTCGGGATTCGCGATGGTGTGGTATGTGCCGCCGGATCGCTCGCCGACGTACAAGCGGTACTGCCGAACCCCACATATACCCTCGATTTACAAGGGAATGCGGTGATCCCCGGTTTGACCGATGCCCATGTGCACATCATTTCGCACGGATTGTACATCCGCCAGGTGCGCCTCGATGGGCTCGACGACTTTGAGACGGTCTGTGCGCGTATTGCGGATGCTGCCCAAACGGTGCCCGCCAACACCTGGTTGCAAGGCTGGGGCTGGGACCACACCTTGTGGGGTGGCCGCTGGCCAACCGCCGACGATCTCGAATCACTGGTACCCGGCCGCCCAGCGATTTTTCCTCGCAAAGATGGCCACTCGGCATGGGTCAACCATACTGCCATGCGCATCGCTGGTATCACACGCGATACTGCCGACCCCGTGGGTGGGCACATTGACCGTGACGCCAACGGCGATGCCACAGGGATTTTCAAAGAAACTGCCATTGACTTGATTCGTCGGCATATCCCCGACTATACCGACGAAGACCGTATCAATGCCACCAAAGACTGCTTTGCCGAAGGCTACCGCTACGGCATGGTGGGGATGCACGGGTTGACGGGTATGCGCCGTGACGGCTTCATCCATTTACGCGCCTTGCAAGAGCTCCGCCACCGTGGCGAAATGCCGGGGCGCGTGCTGATGTGCATTGACCCCAATGGCTTCGAACACATGCTCGAGATGGGTATTCGTAGTGGCATGGGTGATGATTGGTTACGTATCGGCCAGTTCAAATTCTTTGCGGATGGTACCTTGGGCTCTGAAACTGCCGACATGCTGGCACCCTTCGAAGGCGGCAACAATCTCGGTCTGCCCACCATCTCCCGTGATGAAATCGTTGACTATGTGCGCCGTGCCAACCATGCCGGTATTGCGATTTCCGTGCACTGCATCGGCGATGGTTCCAACCGCAAAGTGCTCGATGCGGTGCAATCAGCACTGACATCGCTCCAACGCCCTGGCGAAAGCCTATTCGATACATCCAAGCGGGTACTCACATTGCCCAACCGTATCGAACACTGTCAGCTATTGCATCCCACCGATATCCCCCGCTTCGCGCAACTCAATGTGGTCGCATCCATGCAACCAGTGCACATGATTGGTGACATGGATACGGCGCAGCGTCTGTGGGGTGCCCGCAATGCAGGCAGCTATGCGTGGCGTGCCCTCGAAGCAAGTGGTGCCGTATTGGCACTGGGCTCCGATGCCCCCGTTGAATCACTCAACCCGTGGTACAGCATCTTCGGTGCGGTCACACGCCAGAAGCTCGATGGCACACCGACTGGTGGGTGGTACCCTGAACTGGCCATTAGTCGCATGAGCGCATTGCGTGGCTTTACCGTGGGTGCCGCATATGCGGCCAACAGCCATACCCGCCAAGGGACGCTGATGCCGGGGATGCTGGCCGATCTTGCGGTACTCACCCACGACCCGTTTCGCTGCGATGCCAGCGAATTGCAACACATCACTGCTCGGTTGACCATGATCGAAGGCCGCATCGTCTATCGAAATGGATTCTAATCGATACGGTTTAGTCGGGGCGTCATTTCATGGCGCCCCGATGCTATTTCTCTTTTTTTCGGTAAAAAATCGCAAATCGTTGGGTGAATCCCTACATCGACATGCAGGCGGGTATGGTGCCTCTATCTCATCCCAATGCCTCCAAACGCATGTGTGAGTCTGCAATCCCTGTTGAGACGGTGTGTGCACCGCCCCAACGGTATGTTCACGACCAGCCTGTGCTGCATGTATCGTGTGTGGTCATTTTCCATTGTGGATTTTCCATTTTCAATTTCCCCCAAAATTCCCCTTGACAAGCAGATTGTGTTTGTGTTAAGATACACCACGTT
>CAZMWB010000046.1:0-20669 GCA_964569955.1 uncultured Klebsiella sp.
TACCATGCGGTACCCCCGTAATAACACCTGTTTAATTGCGCGGTTGTTCGTTGAGCGGGTGGTGCGCATAGCGTTCGCCGAGCGGGTGATTCACACACGCTAAGCGCGCATTGGAGCGGCTCAGCAGGAGCTGACGGAGTGGCCCCGGTTGCACGGCATCTTTGGAAAGGAGCCCTGCTTTGTATGCATCCATGACCACTTTATAGCTCGATTCGGAGCCCATGTTGGCCAACGCCAATGCCGCTGACGCATTGCGGTCGGTATCACTACTGCCCAGGCGTGCTTCGAGGGCGGCCACGATGGCTGGTTGCATATCGGGCGTGTACATGCTGAGATACGCCAAGGCGATGGCCGCCCGATGGTGCCCAATATTGCTGGTATGGTCGTCGTCGAGGAGCTCGATGAGTGGGGCGTAGGCAGGTTGACCGATGCGGGCAATAATTTGTGGGATTTCGCCATCCCAGATGGTCCCACGCTGTTCACGGGTTTTGTCGGAGGCCGCAGGCACGCCGGCATGGATGAGTGGCGTGATACAGGTCGCACTGCGGATTTCACCGAGCAGGCGCAGTGCATGGAGTGGCGCATAGCAGAGTGGTATGGCGTTGCTGAGCATGTCGGTGTCAATGGCGAGGGCCACAAGTGCTGCCACCGCATGCTCGCCACCTGCGACGATACGCTGTGCCAGGGGGATAGGCATCTCGGCGCCGACAGTGCGCAACTGACGGATGTATTCGTGCAAATCAATGTCAAATGTCATGAGTCCACCTGTATACAGTTGTGATGTGTCGTCTCTATTATACAGGGTGTGTTGCGCCTGGTATGCTCGTTCCAGTCGTTGCTAGACGGATGGCGCTGGTTGGCGTATGATGATGGCATATCACCCACATCAAAGGAATATGCGATGACCCACGATGATGTACGGCAACGTGTGGTGGCCTCCGCACAGCGGATTGGCATCCAGCTCAACGAAGCAGAGCTCGAGCGTTGGATGACCTCGATGACTGCTGCCACAACCAGTGTAGAGCCGATTAATGTGGATGAGCGCAGCGGTGTCTATGGTCACAAAGTGAGCATGCTCGATTTTGACCCCAAAGAACTTGCACGCTTTCGTGCGATTGCGCGTGTGGTCGAGATTCCCGATATTCCCGGTATCGTTGAAACGGCACTGGCGCTGTCGGGGTCGGCCGCCCAGTCCAAAATCCAGACCCACCCGGGTGACTGTGACTACTTTGAGCGGGTCAACATCATGGCGCCGACCCGTGCCGACGCATGTCGCATCTTGGCTACGGTGATACGCCAAAAGGTGACCGATACCTATAGCGGTCCCACCTACCAAATGATTGAAATCAAGTTTGGCAATTATCCGTATGCGCTCGTCCGTGATGGCAAAACGTGTGCCGCTGGATCGCCCATCTCGTGGTTGCCTGACGACGTGGCTCGTGGTTTTCTGACGGCCCAAACCCCTGCCGGTGCTACGGTGACCGTTGCCTGGCTCGACGTAGCCCATGATCCGGGCTGGTGCAAACTCGACTGGGTGGTGATTGATACCACACGCAACCAGTTGTCGAATGCGAGCAACATGCTGGACGTGACCTGGGAGGCTCCCGACGGTACGATTACCCCGCTCGATGGCTACCTCGACGGGTATTTCCAAGAGGTCTACTTGGATTTGGCATCGCAGCCGATTTTCAATAAATTGGTCAAACAGGTGTCGAGTGATGTGCTCGACGACTATGTGGCATCGCTCCAACGTGAAGTCAAAAAATACGTGTCTGGTGCGTACCCCAACTACGGCAAAGCGGCCAAACGCATGTACAACGTCTTTCGTTTGACCGGGCAGTATGAATCTGCGGCGTTGTTGCGCGAGCTCTTCGACGAACCTGCCGCCATCCTGTATCAGGTGCATTCTCTGACGGGGACGGTGCAAGATGTGGTCGCAAGTGGCGGTGCCTTTGATACGGCGCAGGTGCTCGATCAAATCGAGGATTTGATTATGATGGTGATTCGTGTGCTTGAAGGTGAGAAAGAGCTCGAAATTGTGCGCTACATGCTCCGTCTGCATCGTTTTATCAACCAGAAGCAGGCTGGTGCTTCCATCAACGACCAAATTATGGCGGCACAGGCCGAGATTCTCAACCTGGTGAACAACTTTTTCTATGCCAAAATGACGGCCATGCCTACCATAAAGCGCTATATTGACGAGTTGTCACACGCATAATCGCCGAGTGGACGGAAACTATAGCGATGCTGTGGCGTGGGACCCCAAGCCGCTAATGCGGCTTGGTGCTGTGGCGTGCCGTACCCCTTGTGTTGCGCAAAACCGTAGCCTGGGTAGCAACGTTCGTACTGTGCCACCGCATGGTCACGCGCCACCTTGGCAATAACCGAGGCGGCAGCAATTGACAGGCTCCGTGTGTCGCCCTTGATGAGTGCCTGCTGGGGAATACGCCAGTGTGGTAGCGTGACCGCATCAATGAGGAGTGCATCGGGGATGAGTGGCAAACTCATCACGGCCTGTTGCATGGCGAGTTTGGTCGCATTGAGAATCCCAAAACAGTCAATGTCGTGGGCGCTTACCCAGCCGATGCCGATGCCCAATGCGAGGTCACGAATGGTGTGTGCCAGCGTGTGGCGCTGGCTGGCACTGAGTTGCTTGGAATCGTTGAGCCCGGTGAGGAGTGCTGGCATGTGCCAGACCACGTCGCTGAGCACTACGGCTGCTGCGACCACAGGACCCGCCCAACAGCCTCGTCCGACTTCGTCAATGCCGGCTACCAGCGCTTTGCCTGCACCAACAAAGGCCAGCTCGTGCTGGCAATCAGGCGCCATGCGGAGGCCTCGCCACCAACACACATAGCCGGGTGTGCTGGGCGGTAATTGACGGCAGGGTGACCTGCCAGCCGGTGTGATTGAGGAGTACGGTGAGCGGATGGGTGGCCAGATTGATCCGCCCAGCGGCGAGCAAAATGACCAGTTGTCCACCTGGTTGGAGCACCCGCGCCACTTCGTGAAGGGTAGTCGGTGCCATGATGTAGGGGGCGGGAAAAACGGCGACCACACACGCAAATGTCCCCGCCGCCCACGGCAGTGCGCCACTGTCGGCACAGACGAGCGTGGTTGCGCGGCGGGTGGCTTGGTGGAGCATGCGCAATGAGCGGTCAACGCCGATGGCGGCAATGCCCCGTTGTGCCAATGCCTGCTGTAAATGTCCGGTACCACAGCCGAGCTCGAGGATGGGAGCGTCGAGTAGGGGGATGATGCGTTCACCCCACAAAAACCAGTGGCCACGCGATACCAGCGTGGCCACCATGTCATAAATGGGAGCAAATTCGGCGTACAAGCGAGCAAGCAGCCATTGATAGATGCGGCGCATGCTCGGGTACATTGGGCTTACGAGCGGCGCTCTTTGATGCGGGCAGCCTTGCCGGTCAAGCCACGCAGATAGAAGAGACGTGAGCGGCGTACCTTGCCTAGGCGAACCACAGTGATGGAGTCCACACGTGGAGCATGCAGCAAGAACGTACGCTCGACGCCGACGCTGTGCGAGGCGATGCGGCGCACGGTGAAGCTGGCGTTGATGCCACCTTCGCGCTTGCGGATGACCACACCTTCGAAGTCCTGCACGCGCTCGCGGCTGCCTTCGACCACACGTACACCGACGCGTACCGTGTCACCTTCGCGGAATTGGGGAATGTCTGACTTGAATTGACGCTGCTCGATGGCGTCCATAATCTGTTGCGACATGACGCAGTCGCTCCTTCATCGTTTACTACAAACGCACCTGCCACTGAGCCGGCGCGCACACACTGAGGTGTAGTATAGCACGTCTCCATGACCACAGCAAATCACATATCACGGGATTGCGGTGGCATACACCAACAGATATGCGGTATCTCCCCCCAAGGCCACAATTGCCGGGTCGCGGGTAAAGCGCACATCACCATCGGCCAGAGAGATGGCAGGATTGCGCATACCCGGGATGCGTTCGAATGTGGTGCCGTCATTGGTTTGCACCATGCTAATCCCGCGTCCTGGTGGCTCAAAGGCCATCACAAATGCCTTGTATTCATCGCGTGGATCACGCATCGTGTGTGACAGTACGTGTGGTCGGTCATCAATGAGACGATGCGCCTGGGATTCTTTCACAAACGAGATACCATCTGTAGATGTGGCGTGTATCATGTCAATGCCGTCTAGCGGTAGCACGTACATGTGCCACGTGTCCCCCAGCTTGAATGTCATCGAATCAATTACTGAAACATCCGCCTCAAAGGCGATGCCACCATACTGCCAGGTTATCCCGTCAGTGCTGTCTGCATAATGGATGCCCAGCGTGCGATTACCTTGGCGCAACCCACCGGTCAAATAGATGCGATACTGATTTTCCGCAACACGCACCACATCCGGGTCTACACCGAGGACACCCGCCGGAAAGTTGACCAGCTCGGCGTAGCAGTGGCGCCAGGTGCGGCCATTGATATCACCCACAGATACCGCGAATCCATCCTGTTTGCCATTGATTGCATGTGCGGTCATGTAGAGGAGTGGGAGCCCAGTGGGGCTGACGGTGAGTGATGGCGTCGCAGATTGATCAATCAGGAAATCGGGGTCAACGCTCCACGACTGCATGTCGGTAGAACGCACGATGCGTAGGCGATTCCCACCCGGCTGTTGTTCGTTGCGACCGGGCGCTTTGCCTTGAGGTGTCGGTCGTTCGCGGCATGCGTCGGGGGCCCGTGTAGCTGTTGGCGGTGGCGGTGGCGTAACCGTAGGCGGTGGTGTAGCCGTTGGTGCTGGGGCATTTGTGGCCGTAGCTGGTGGTTGTGTGGCCGGGGGTGGTGGTGGGGCTGCTGGGCGTTGGGCACAGGCAGTCATAACGCAAAATACCACCACAAGGAGCATGCGTCGGGATGTGGATAGTTGATGCATCACTGGTTCTCCGCAAAAAATGACACCATCGTGCGCCCATTATATGCGAACGCGTAATATGTTGTATGGCGCCCCGAAGGTCATTCCATGACGCCCCGAAGGTCATTTCTCGATACGCCAAACGCTGATACCAGGCACATTCAAAAATATGCTATATTTCTGACAGTACTCCCATTGTGACTACTGACAAGGACGGACAGTGCTGACCGACTGTGTGCAGGATATCGTGCAAGTAGCGCATGACAATCGTATCTACGGAGAAACTGATACGCATGGAATCACAACGTCCGTCCAGTGACCATTCGAGTGTCGAGACACAAATCATGGCGCGTATGCGGCGTGCTGGTCGTGGCAGCGTGTGGAGTGCCTCCCAGCTCCACGATATTGCGCAACGCAACACCCTCGATCAAGCCTTGGTGCGACTCGCCAAAAAGCAGGTGATTCGACGCATCTGTCACGGGCTTTACCTCTATCCGCTAATCCAACCCCTCATCGGTGAAGTACCGGTGACAATTAATGCAATTATTACTGCGCTCAACGCCAGTGAATCGGTACCACTCGTACCTAGTGGTGCATATGCGTGTTATTTGCTGGGAATAGTGACCGACATGCCCGCACGCATCACCTTTCTCAGCCAGGCAACCACCCGCACCGTGCAGGTGGGTACGCGGCAGATTGTAGTCCGGCCTAGTGCGCCACGCTATCTTGCAGGCGCTGGGCGCTTGAGTGGGATTCTGATCCAGGCATGGCGCCACGTGGGTGCCACCCATGTCAACGACGCACACATCCACGCATTGCAACAACGCATTAGTCCGGTGAGTCGTGCCACGTTGCGCCAAGACATCGCACTTGCGCCGGCGTGGATGCGTCCATGGATGCACCGGCTTATGGATGCGCCGGCTGCCGAGTAATCACGAGCGACCCCACTGCACTGACCTCGGCGTGCCATTCACTGGGAATCACCGTTGTGGCATCAAGCTGGGTAATAACCGCGGGTCCTACGATACGATCCCCCACAGTCAACGTGTCACGGGTATAGAGTGCCGTCATTACTGCCGTTGTCGTATCGTCCGGGTATGCGACGACGTGTGCGTCTGCACTGAGCGGGGAGTGGCGTGCTCGCAATGGAGTGGTAGGCAGCGCAGTGGCCGCATTGGCCATGGTGTGGTGGAGCTGAACAACTTCGAGTGGGCGGTCGTGCAAGGCGTGCCCGTAGCGCCGTTCATGGAGCCGATGAAATGCTGCTGCGGCCGCATCAAGCATGGATGCATCAATATCTGGTAGCGCATCCACCTGCGTCAGTAGCGGAACATCGAGTTCGAATGCCTGGCCACGATACCGCATCGCCAAGACTACCGTGTGTTGGAACGTATCAATGTGTTCCCCATCCGTAGCAAGCGCCTCCCCCAGTGCTACTCCGCTCTCGCGTACGAGTGCGGTTAGCGTGTGTGGTGCGAGTTGGGCGAGTGGGTGCAGAATAGCCCGTGACGTGCTCCGCGTCACAGCTGCAGTCACCATGCCAACCGCAGACAGTACCCCCGGATAGCGTGGCACAATCACTGTTTCGATGCCGAGTTCGTGGGCAAGTTGTACGGCGTGGAGCGGCCCTGCACCACCAAATGCGACCAAGGCGAAGTCTCGTGGGTTGTGGCCCCGTTCAACCGAGATGGTGCGGATGGCTCGTGCCATGGCCGCATTCACAATACGAATCGTGCCGAGGGCCGCCGTGATGCTGTCACATGCGAGGGCATCTGCTACGGGGGCGAGCGCAGTGGTGGCGCGGTGTGGATTAAGCCGCATGGCCCCGCCCAAAAAGGCATCGGGACGGAGTCGTCCGAGTACCACGTTGGCGTCGGTGACGGTGGCCTGGGTGCCATGGCCGTAGCAGGCTGGCCCCGGGTTGGCTCCCGCACTTTGGGGTCCTACCCGGAGTGCGCCACCACTATCGAGGCGCACGAGTGAGCCGCCTCCGGCTCCTACGGTGTGGATGTCGAGACTCGGGAGGCGTACGGGTAAGCCGGCGACTGCCGAGCCACCACTGCGGGGTAGTGCGCCATCGCACAACGCTACGTCGGTGGACGTGCCCCCCATGTCAAATGATATACAGTGTGCAATGCCGAGTTGCTGTGCAACTGCGAATGCGCCAACGATGCCCCCTGCAGGCCCCGATAACGTGGTTCGTGCGGGAAAGGTTTGTGCGGTACCTACGCCCATGCTCCCCCCATCAGACGCCATCACCCGTAGCCGTGTCTGTGTAGGTAGGTGCGTGGCCAGATACGCCAAGTAGTGTGCCATGCGTGGTGCCACGTAGGCGTTGACTACGGTGGTGGCGGTGCGTTCGTATTCACGCGCCTCGTTGATGACGCGGTGCGACAGGCTGATGTGCCAGTGCGGATTATGTGCCTGTAGAATCTCACCGATGCGCGTTTCGTGTGCTGGATTCGCATAGGAGTGGAGCAAGCAGACCGCAATTGCCGTCACTTCGTGTGCCTCGAGGATGGGGATGAGGGCATGGACAGTCGCATCGTCGAGTGGCGTGAGCACCTGCTGGTCGAATGTGGTGCGTTCGTTGATCTCAAGGCGCAGATCATCGGGGATGAGTGGCTCGGGACGGGTCTGATGCATGTCGTAGAGTGATGGGCGGTCGCCCCGCCCGATTACGAGTACATCTTTGAATCCTACCGTGGTAATCAGCGCAGTCACCGCGCCGCGGCGCTCGAGTAGTGCGTTGGTTGCGACAGTGGTACCGTGAATCAAGATGTGGGGGGCATCGTGGAGCGCTACTTCGGCGAGTAGTGCTTCTCCCGGGTTGTGTGGTGTGCTCAGCCGCTTGGCAATATGCAGTGCGCCATCACGCCACATCACCACATCGGTAAAGGTGCCACCAGTATCTACTCCCATGCGTTGCATTGATTATTCCCCGTTATCGTCATTCAGCACATCTGCTTCCTATTGTACGCAAACTTGCTGAGGGGTGGTTGCGCGGTGAATGTCAGGTGTGTATTCGTTATTTTTGCCGAAACAGGTGGTGTGAATTGGTAAATTTACCAAAAATAAGCATGTGGTGCCGGGGAAATATTTAAGAATTGGGAAAATTTGCCGAAATTTGGATGAAAAATTATGGCATGATAGGAACAGCAGACTCTACGGCAGGGGGGTGTGTCGTGTATGATAGACACATCAATTTAAAACAAAAAGACAAGGAATGCACTATGAAGGCAAACTGGTCGGGTCATCATCAGTTTCAGGCGACACAGCACCACCACCCCACAAGTGTGGCAGAAATCCAAGCGATTGTACATGCATCCTCGGCATGTAGAGTGGTTGGTTCAGGACATTCATTCAATGATATCGCCGACACAACAGTTGACCTCATCAATCTTGACTTGTATTCCTTTGCACCGATACTCGACAATCACCATGGGACAATTACTGTTCCTGGGAGTATGCGTTATGGACATTTGCTTACATTTTTAGCACCCACTAAGTGGGCGCTACATAACACTGCATCGTTGCCACATATTTCGGTAGCGGGTACAATCGCAACGGCCACACACGGCTCAGGAGTACACAACAAAAACCTGGCCACTGCGGTCATTGCCATGGATATTGTGCGTGCCGACGGGACGCTCGTACAGGTGAGTGCTGCAAGTCACGGTGACGCATTCAACGGCATGGTTGTGCACTTGGGGGCACTCGGGGTGGTGACCAGTGTGACGCTCCAGCTGGTACCGCGCTTTGATATGCGCCAGGACTTGTACCTCGATTTACCTTTTGCAACGGCCATGGCCCATTTCGAAGATATTATGAGCGCCAGCTATAGTGTGAGTCTGTTTACCACGTGGCAGGGTGATAGCATCGAACAAGTCTGGCGCAAAAGCCAGCCACACGAAATCACGGATGCAATTACCCCGTGGTATGGTGCCACGCCTGCGTCGCGCCCGATGCATCCCATTGCGAGTATGAGTGCCGACCCGTGTACCTCACAAATGGGGGAAATCGGTGGCTGGCACGAGCGCTTGCCGCACTTCCGCATGGAATTCACACCGAGTAATGGTGACGAGCTCCAGACGGAATATTTTGTGGACCGCCGCGACGCCGTGTTGGCCATTCAGGCGGTGCGTACCATCAAAGACCGCATCGCACCCGTGCTATTCATCTCCGAAATTCGCACTGTGGCCGCTGACCAGTTGTGGTTGAGCATGCACTACGAGCGGGACAGTGTGGCACTCCACTTTACCTGGAAAAACATGTGGCCAGCCGTCCAACAGGTCATCAGCCAAGTCGAAGCCGTATTGGCTCCTTTTGCACCACGGGCACACTGGGGCAAGCTGTTCAATTTGCCCTCCACGCATATTCGTGCCGTCTACCCACGCATGTACGACTTCCTCGATTTGCGTGCGCAGTGGGACCCACACGGCAAATTCGTCAACTCGTGGATGCGGCAGGCGTTTAATTTGTAGGTATGGGGGGAGACTCACACTGCCTCAATCCAGCCCCATTTGAGTGCCATGGCCACCACCGCTGCCCGGTTGTGGACGTGGCACTTGGCATAGATGTTGTCGAGATGTTGTTTGACGGTATGCGGGCTAATCCCCAGTAGATCGGCGATGCCACGATTGCTATAGCCACGGGCCACCCAGGAGATGATGTGTAATTCGCGCTCACTGAGCAAGGATGCATCATGCGCAGTCGGTGCACCTGGTTTATGGCGTAGCATGCTACGCCAGCGTGCCACTGCGTGTGTCGAATGAAAGGTGGTGCGGTGTGATTGGGCGTGGCGGAGTTGTGCGGCGAGGGTGGCCATATCGCGGGCACTAATCGCTGGTGGGATAAACAGCCCCACGCCATGGGATGCTGCCAGGAGTTGTTGGGCTACGGGGAGGTCGCCGACAATCGCCGTGGCCACATGCGGAATATGGGCATGCAACAAGGCACACAAAGCGATGCCATTGATGCCGGCTAACTGCTGTTCGACAACCACAATATGGGGTGGGGTGTGTTGCACGAATTGCAATGCGGCACTGGCATGTGCCGTTTTGCCAACAATCTGCCAACCTGCAAGTCGTTTGACGAGTGTTTCGATGCCCGTCACCACAATGGATTGGCTATGGACGATGAGTAGTTGAACGGTGTGCATTCCCGCCTCCTCGTCAGTATTTATATTTACGTAAAAATGATTTTCGAGTATAGCACAACTCAATCTGAGCGTCAATGTGCCGGTATGCACGCACATATGCACGGCAGGGTGACTGGAGAACGTATTCCGCCAATCACTCTGCCGTGGCAGGGATGTGTGGGATGGTTGATGCGCCTAGGCAATACTCCCCGGCAAGAGTCCCATTGCGAGTGGCTGTGGGCGCTCACAGGCGTGCTGCGTGGTGACGTGTGCGCCGGTACTGGATGCAGTATGGATGGCGTGCATCAACTCCAACACGTGTAGCGTGAGTTCACCCGAGGCACGATGGGGTTGGTTGGTGCGTACCGCGTGTGCCATATCGGCCACGCCCACGCCCCGACTATTGTCGGCGTAGCCGTAGGCCAATGGGACTTCGCGCCAGGTGTCGTCGCCGACACGGCGCACCTTGATGGGGCCGCCAAAGGTGTTGGGGTCGGGGACGATCATACTGCCGTGCGAGCCGTAGATTTCGATGTTGGGCATGGTGTGGTAGTAGACGTCAAAACTGGTCACCAACGTCACGATGGGGCCACTCGCAAAGTCGAGCACGCCGACTACGTGGGTAGGCACTTCGACGTCGACTTTTTGGCCGTACTTGGGTTTGCTGGTGATGGTGCGGGTGGGGTAGGTCATGCGTGTCGAGCCGCTGACGCGCTGGACGCCACCGAGCAGGGTGATGAGTGCCGTCAGGTAGTAGGGGCCCATGTCGAACATGGGACCACCGCCCACCTGGTAGTAGAAGTCCGGGTTGGGGTGCCACGACTCGTGTCCCGGGCAGAGCATGAAGCCACTAGCCGCCACCGGCGTGCCAATCCAACCGTCGTCGATGAGTTTGCGGCAGGTCTGAATGCCACCACCGAGAAAGGTGTCAGGCGCACCGCCCACGCGCACCCCTTTGGCGGCGGCTGCGGCCACGAGGCGCTGGCCGTCGGAGAGGGTGATGGTGAGTGGTTTTTCGTTGTAGACGTGCTTGCCCGCCGCCACCGCCTGGAAGGCCACTTCGGCATGGGCGGCAGGAATGGTCAAGTTGATGATGAGATCAATGCTCGGGTCAGCGAGGAGCTCTGCAACGGTACAGGCTTTGATGCCGTATTCGGCGGCGCGTGCTTCGGCACTCGCCATGTGGATGTCGGCACAGGCCACAATATCGTAGTCAGCGAAGCGTGGCGCGTTTTTGAGGTAAATTCCACTAATGGTGCCACAACCGACGATGCCAGCGCGCAATGCGGAGCGAGTCATATACGTACCCCCTTGGATGTGATAGCAGATGCCCGATTATACCATTTCTCACGGGGGTAGTGGTCAAATGGTACAATAGACGCAATCGGTTTTCAATCACCCGTGGAGTGGCATGAGCGCTGTTGCCAATAAATCAAATTGTGTGGTGCTGGTCGGTTTGAGTGGCGCAGGGAAATCAACGGTCGGACGATTCCTGGCGAGCAAACTCAACTTTCCGCTGTACGACACAGACAGCATCATTGAGAGTGAGAGTGGGCAAACGGCCACCGATATTTTTGCGAGTCGTGGCGAAATCGCCTTTCGCGCCCTCGAAAGTGACGTACTCCAGCGGGTCATTGCCATGCCACCGGCGGTCATTGCCACAGGTGGTGGCATTGTCACTATCCCCGAAAACCGTGCCCTCATCAAAACACACGCCTTTGTGGTATGGCTCGATGCCACGAGTAATGCGATTGTGACGCGCATTACCAACCACCGCCAGGTGCGTCCATTGCTCCAAGGTGAGAATCCCCACGAGCGTCTCGAAGAGATGCGCCGTACGCGTGCGGCACTCTATCGTGCGGTGGCTGATTTACACATCCTCACCGATGGGATTCATGCGAGTGCGGTGGCCACCCGGATTGCCATGTTGCTACCTAGTGCGACGCCACCCCGAGAGGAGTAATGCCTGTGACCACGCCATTAATCGTGACTGCTGGTGCCGGATATCCGGTGATTGTGGCAACAGACTGCGCCCATCTGTTGCCCACACATCTCGGTACACTCGGTCTGCGTGGGCGTGTGCATGTGATTGCTGACCAGCATTTTGCCAGCTTGGCCGATACCTTATCCCGTGCCTGTGGTCCCCAGAACACAACATTCTTGTTGCCGGGGGGGGAAGCCAGCAAAGACATATCCACCTTGGTGCGTATCTACGACCATCTGTTGCAGCACCGTGTCGAACGCAGTGATGTGCTCGTGGCCTTGGGTGGTGGCGTCGTCGGTGATGTGGCCGGGTTTGCTGCGGCAACGATAGTTCGTGGTATCGCCTGTGTGCAGATGCCCACCACCTTGCTGGCCATGGTGGATAGTGCGGTGGGGGGCAAAACCGGTATCAATCATCCGCTTGGGAAAAACATGATTGGGGCATTCCATCAGCCGCGCTTGGTGTTGGCCGATGTGCAGCTTCTCAAAACGTTGCCTGCCCGCGAATTAGCTGCAGGTTGGGCTGAGGCCATCAAACATGGGATGATCCGTGATGCGACGCTCTTTGCAGATCTGGCACAGGCCGATCCGCAGACAGCGTACTTTGATGCAGACCTGGTGCGCCGTGCAGTGGCCGTCAAAGTCGAGGTGGTCAACATTGATGAACGTGAGCAAGCCGAACGCATGTTACTCAACTATGGGCATACGGTAGGGCACGCCCTAGAGCAGGTATTGGGCTATGGGGAGCTGTTGCATGGTGAGGCAGTCGCCGTGGGTATGCATGTCGAAGCGCAGTTGGCCCAGGCACTGCAATTGTGTGATGCGACACTAGTTGCTCAGCAAGAAGCCGTGTTGCACCGCTACAGTTTGCCCACCCGGGTGCCCGCAGGGGTGACGGTGGCACAGCTGATTGAGGTGATGCATCGCGATAAAAAGGTGCAGGCAGGGCAGATTCGTTGGGTGTTGCCCCGGCGCATCGGCCATGCCGAAGTGGTGCGCAATATCCCCGTGTCAACGGTGATTGACGTATTGACACAGGTTGTTACGCCATAACGTTTGGGTGGAATCGTGGCGTGGCTACGCCTGAATTACCGGTAGTGGCTGGTATGATTCTATGCATTTCAATGTTTTTGAGAATTAATACAGTATTAATAGAAAAAATTGACGGTCATAGGATAATTTTGGTATAGTATAGCCATAGGGAAAGGGGGTCGTGCATGAAATCGGCACCATTTTCAGCGGATTCTTCGATTGGGCAGATATTGATGTTTTTGCAGCGACATGGTGAAGCCACCATTCGTGAACTCGAAGATGAGTTAGGCATCAGCACCACCGCAGTGCGTGAACATCTCATCAATCTCGATGCCCGGGGATACATTGCGACGCGCTTGATTCGCAATGGGCGTGGGCGACCACGCATCCTCTACTCGTTGACCGATCAAGCGCGAGACATCTTTCCACGCAGTTACGACACCTTGGTGTCAGTGCTCCTGGATGAAATCGCCCGTCAGCAGGGTGAAGATGGCTTGGCAACGTTACTCAGCAGTGTGAGTGAGCGTTTGGCAGAAGGATACCAGCGCACACCCAAGGGTGATGTTACCGCACGTGTAGCTGATGTGCAAAAGATGATGGAATCACGTGGCATTCCCGTGGAAGTCCATGCTGATACCAGCCGAATCACCTTTTATGCGTGTCCGTATCACGAAGTTGCCCAGGACCATGCCGGGGTCTGCGCCATGGAAAAGCGCATGATCGAGCAGGTACTCGGACACGAGGTACACACCGAGGGCACCATTCGCGAAGGAAGTCGTTGCTGTAGTTTCTCGTATGCGCCGCAGGGTGCTTCTCCGATCTCACTCGTCGAATAGCAGACGTTTTCGCAGTACAAGGAGTGTGAGTTTCAATGGAATTGGTGATTAAAGACCTTCGGGCGAACATTGGCGACAAAGAAATTCTCAAAGGTGTGAATTTGACTGTCAAGCCAGGGACAATTCATGCCATCATGGGTCCCAATGGAAGTGGAAAGAGCACGCTGTCCAACACGATTATGGGGCATCCCTCATATACGGTGACGGGTGGCGAGGTGTGGTACAAGGGCCACAACATCCTCGAGCTCGAGGTCGACGAACGTGCCAAACTAGGGCTCTTTCTCGCATTCCAATACCCGGTGTCTATTCCCGGTGTGACAGTGGCCAACTTCATGCGTGCTGCGGTGAATGCCCATCGTGCCGAAGCGGGCAAAGACCCACGACAGACGGCCATCCCCATGGCGCAATTCCGCAAAGAAATCCGCGAAAAGATGGCTGCCTTGGGGATTGACGAAGCCTTTGCGCGCCGCTACCTCAACGAGGGCTTCAGCGGTGGTGAAAAGAAGCGCATCGAGATTCTGCAGATGTCCATGCTCAAGCCGTCCATGGCCATCATGGACGAGACAGACTCAGGGCTCGACATTGACGCCCTCAAAGTCGTCTCACAAGGTGTCAACACCTTGCTCCAGGCCAACCCCGACATGGGTGTGTTGGTGATTACGCACTATCAGCGCTTGCTCAACTATATCAAGCCCAACGTCGTGTCCGTCATGATGGAAGGGCGCATCGTGCGCGAGGGTGGCCCTGAATTGGCCCTCGAGCTCGAAGAGCGCGGCTACGACTTCATCAGGGAGGAAGTGTTCGGCAATGGCAACTAAGCTTCCCGCGTTGGTGACGCTCAATGCCAGTGATTTGACCTTTGCAGGTGAGCCACAATGGCTCCAGCAGATGCGTCAGAGTGCGTGGCACACATACAACGAAATGCCGATGCCGTGGTGGCGCCGTACCGATTTGACTGCATTTGCCGCAGGTGACATGCAGCTGACCCACGGTGCATCGGCGGGGCAGGTGCAGGGTGTGGCGCCCGCAGGTGTAGTGGTGATGCCACTCACCCAGGCGGTGCAGGTGCATAGCGATATCGTGCAAAAGTACCTGGGGAGTGCAGTCGCCGCGACGACTACCAAGTTCACGGCGCTGAATGCGGCCACGTGGCATGACGGTTGGTTTGTGTATGTCCCCAAAAACACCAGTGTCGAGTTGCCGTTGCACGTGATACAGGGCTTTGGGGAAAGCAATACACTCGTCAGCCGCAATCTCATCGTGCTTGAACGCGGTGCCCAGCTGTCACTCGTTGAACAGTACGCAGGCAGTGGCACGATTGCGCTGGTCGTGAGTGAGTATATTCTTGGTGATGGTGCAACCCTCAATTTGGCAGGGGTGCAGACATGGGATGCAGGGGTACGCCACATGGGGCATCAAATTGCGCATGTGGGCAACGACGCCACCATCAACTGGACGGCCATCCACCTAGGCGGTACCCATCAACACATCGAAGCTGAGACTAATTTGGTCGGCAATGGGTCTCGGGTAGACTGGACGGCTGCCACGTTGGCGAGTGACGGGCAACGCCTGCTTACCGCCCCTTGGTTGCGCCATGCTGGGCGTGCCACCGAGGCACACATGGACTTCAAGACGGTTGTCAAGGGGACAGGGTATACCACCTTTGATGGCATGATCAAAATCGAAGGTAGTAGTAGCGAAACGATAACCCGTCTCGAAGAGCATGCCCTGCACTTGACACCACAAGCACGCAGTGACTCAATACCGGGACTTAAGATTGACACTAACAATGTGCAGAAAGCCGGCCATGCCTCAACGAGTGGTGAGGTTGACGAAGAACACTTGTTTTACATGCAGGCACGTGGGATTCCCCGTGATGTGGCTGTGCACATGATTGTGATGGGCTTCTTTGAGTCGGTGCTTGACCGCATCCCCGTCGAGGCAGTGCGCGACCAAGTCACCACCATAATTGCTGCACGCATTTAGCTATACTACGAAGGCACGGTCATGACCAATTATCCGTTTGATGTGGCAGCGGTACGGCGCGATTTTCCTATCCTGCAGTTGCCCGCTGAACGCCCGGTGGCGTTTCTTGATAGTGCTTCGTCATCACAAAAGCCGGAAGCAGTTATTACGGCACTTGCCACGTTTTATCGTACCACCAATGCAAACGTGCATCGTGGTGTCTACCAACTGAGTGAGCAAGCCACGTTTGAGTTTGAGCGAGCTCGTGGGCGTGTGGCCATGTTTATCAACGCTAATCACCATCGTGAAGTGGTGTTTGTGCGTAATACGACGGAGGCCATCAATCTCGTGGCGCATGCCTGGGGCAACACCAATCTGCGGGCTGGTGATGTGATTCTGATTAGTCAGATGGAGCATCACTCCAACATCGTGCCGTGGCAGATGCTGGCACAACGCACCGGTGCACTCCTACGCGCAATACCACTCGACAGTCATGGCCGCTTGGTGCTCGATGACCTTGATACACTGCTCCAAGGCGTCAAGATGGTGGCAGTGACGCACCAATCCAACGTGCTAGGTACGATTAACCCGGTGCAGTATCTGGCCGAAAAAGCGCATGCTGTCGGTGCACTCATCCTGGTGGATGGTGCCCAGAGTGTGCCGCATATGCCGGTGAATGTGCAGGAGTTAGGGATCGACTTCTTGGCATTTAGTGGCCACAAAATGTTGGCGCCTACCGGCGTCGGCGTCTTGTGGGGGCGGCGTGCAATTCTTGATGCGATGCCGCCATTCATGGGCGGTGGGTCGATGATTCGCACGGTGACCATCGAGCAGACCACCTACGCCGAGGTCCCTGCCCGCTTCGAAGCAGGGACACCCATGATTGGTGAGGCGATCGCGCTCGGGCATGCCATCGACTATCTGAATAGTATCGGCATGGACAAGATTGCCGCCTACGAAGAGCAGTTGAGCCGGTACTTGCTCGAACGCCTCGATGAAGTCCCCGGGTTGACGTGGTATGGACCACCAGTCGGTCACGACCGTGGTGCCATGGCATCGTTTAGCATGGAGGGAGTGCATCCGCACGACGTCGCCCAAATCCTTGATGGTGAGGGGGTGGCCGTGCGGGCTGGGCATCACTGCACGCAACCGTTGCATGCAGCCCTCGATTTGCCGTCTACGGTGCGTGCATCGTGTTATTTGTATACCAGCACCGACGACATTGATCGTTTGGTGGGTGGTCTTGCCAAAGTGCAGCATTTATTTGCCTAGAAGTGGAGGATATGCCGTGAGTGACATGTATCGTGATTTGATTTTGGAACATCATCGCTATCCCCATAACTTTGGTACACTCGACCCACACGATGTCTCCCAAGAAGAGCACAATCCGTTGTGTGGTGACCGCATCCGCCTCGATTTGCGCATTGCTGATGGTGTAATCACGGAGGTGGCTTTTTCGGGTAAGGGATGTGCGGTGAGTCAGGCATCGGCGTCGATGCTGACGGATGAATTGGTGGGGATGACACTCGATCAGGTGCGTGCCTATAGCAAAGACGACCTGCTGGAGTTGATTGGTCTGCCCCTCGACAAAAATCCCGTGCGCCTCAAATGTGCACTGCTGTCGCTGAAAGCCCTCAAGGCGGGTGTATACACCTACCTCGGCCAACAGCACGATATGGAAGAGCTTGATTAGTCTACGTAAGGGAGGGTTGCGCTATGAGCGTTGATGCCAACGATTTAGCATTTGATTATTCGAAATATGGCTTTCGCCAAGAAGAAAACTACGTCTTTAAGTCGGGCAAAGGCCTGAACGAAGGGGTAGTCCGCGAGTTGTCCGCCATGAAGGGTGAGCCGGAGTGGATGCTCAAGCGCCGCTTGCAGGCCCTTGACATCTTCAACAAGAAGCCGACACCTGTGGATGGGGCCTGGGGCAATCCCGATTTGCTCGACCTCAACTACGAAGACATCCACTACTTTGTACGTGCCGGTGACAAACCAGCCACCGACTGGGATGCCGTCCCCGAGGAAATCAAGAACACGTTTGAGCGCCTCGGCATCCCCGAAGCCGAGCGCAAGTTCTTGGCCGGTGTGGGTGCGCAGTACGAATCCGAAGTCGTCTACCACTCGCTCCGCGAGGAATGGTCGAAACTGGGGGTCATCTTTCTCGATACTGACACAGCCCTCAAAGAGCAACCCGAGATGTTCAAGCAGTACTTCGGTACGGTGATTCCATCGGCCGACAACAAGTACGCCGCCCTCAACACGGCCGTCTGGTCGGGTGGTTCATTTGTATATGTGCCCAAGGGCGTGCATGTCGACATCCCGCTCCAGGCCTACTTCCGCATCAATGCAGAAAACATGGGGCAGTTCGAGCGTACCCTGATCATCATCGATGAAGGCGCCTCGGCGCACTACATCGAAGGGTGTACCGCACCCGTCTATTCCACCAATTCGTTACACTCGGCGGTAGTGGAAATCATCGTCAAAAAGGGTGGCAAGTTCCGCTACACCACCATCCAGAACTGGGCCAACAACATTTTCAACCTCGTCACGAAGCGTGCCGTGGCCTACGAAGATGCCAGCATGGAATGGGTTGATGGCAACATCGGCTCACGCTTGACGATGAAGTACCCGTCCGTCTACTTGATGGGTCGTGGCGCCCGTGGCGAAGTCTTGTCAGTAGCCTATGCTGGCAAGGGTCAGCACCAGGATGCCGGTGCCAAGATGGTGCATAACGCGCCCGACACCACCAGCGTCATCACCAACAAATCGGTATCCAAGGGTGGCGGCAAAACCACCTACCGTGGTTTGGTCAAGGTGCACCCGGGGGCAACTGGTGCCAAAATCAACGTCAACTGTGACGCCTTGATTCTCGACGACAAGTCTAAGTCCGATACCATTCCGTACATCGAGGTCGAAGAGGCCAAGGTCACGTTGGCGCACGAGGCCACCGTGGGGCGCATCGGTGAAGAGCAACTCTTCTACCTGATGAGTCGTGGCATCTCTGAGGCTGAGGCACTGTCGATGATCGTGCTCGGCTTCATGGAGCCATTCACGCGTGAGTTGCCCATGGAATACGCCGTCGAGCTCAACCGTCTCATTCAGCTTGAAATGGAAGGCTCCGTCGGGTAGTGACCCAGGCGCAGGGTGCCAGTCAACGACGCGGGACAAGGCAACGCCTTGTCCCGCGTGTGAGTAGAAAGCAGGATAATATGGCAGAGTTTGTGGCAGTTGCACCGCTTGCTGCACTCCCCGTGGGCGCTACCATGGCGGTGGAGTATGCGGGTGTAGCCGTCGGACTCTTTAATGTGCGTGGGACGATTTACGCTGTCGGTAACATTTGTACGCACGCCTATGCCGAACTGCACCAGGGCTATGTGGACGATGATGACTGTACGGTCGACTGCCCACTTCACGGTGCCCGTTTTTCATTGAAAAATGGTGCGCACTACACCCTCCCTGCAGTACGTGATGTACAAGCCTATGTGGTCGATGTGCGCGATGAACAGATCTGGATTGCACCGGTAGCGTCATAAATGCTTGTCATAACGCGTAATCAACTGCTATGGTTGTGTGATGCCTATCCAAACGAAGCAGTAGGACTGCTTGTTGGTAGCGCAGATGGCGTGGTGATGCAGTGTATGCCGGCACGCAATATGGCGGATGCACCACGCACGCAGTTTGTGCTCGACCCGCAGGTCTGGCTGGATGCCGACCGTGTGGCGCAGCGCCACGGCTGGCACATCCTGGGGGTGATTCACAGCCATCCCGATGCGCCAGCGCGCCCGTCGTCTGCGGATACGGCAGCTGGTGCCGTGTTGGGGGGACAGTTGCGCATGGTCATCGTGCAGGTTGGTGCGCATGGTATGATCGAGATAACCGCCTGGCGCTGGGATGGCGCCAGCTACCAGCAAGAGCAATTGCAATGTCACTAACACCTGCTGCCCGTCAACGCTATGCCCGTCATCTATCGCTGAGTGATGTTGGCGAGGCTGGGCAACTGCGTTTGACTGCTGCTTCCGTGTTGATTGTGGGGGCGGGTGGGCTCGGCTCCCCCGTGGCACTCTATTTGGCGGCCGCTGGGGTAGGGCATATTGGTATCGTCGATGATGACCGTGTGGACGTGAGCAATCTGCAACGCCAAATCATCCATAGCGATGCTGATATTGGTCAGCTCAAGGTGGAATCAGCACGCGCCAAAATGCTGGCCATTAATCCGTTAATCACGGTGACACCCCATGTGGCGCGGGTTACGGCCGCAAATGTGCTGACCCTGGTGCAGGCATATGATGTCATCATCGATGCCACTGACTCCTTTGCCACGCGCTACATGCTCAACGATGCCTGTGTGTTGGCAGGCAAACCCCTGGTATACGGTGCAATCTTTCGCTTTGAGGGACAAGCGAGTGTCTTCGCACCGCATCTGGGTGGCCCCTGTTACCGCTGTTTGTTCCCAGACCCACCAACAGCCGATCTCGCCCCCAATTGTACCCAGACGGGTGTGTTTGGCGTGTTGCCTGGCGTGGTGGGCACGGTGCAGGCCACCGAGGCACTCAAACTCATTCTCGGTATTGGCCAGACGTTGGTTGGGCGTTTGTGGCTCTACGACGCACTACGCATGCAGACTGATTCGTGGCCGATTGCGGCTAATCCTGCCTGCCCACGGTGTGGTAGCCACCCCACCTTGAGTGGAATCGTGGACATGGAAGCGCAGTGTGCGGCCCCCATTAGCGCCGACGAAATTAGTGTATCGGATGCACAGCGGCGTCTGGCACAGACCCCGGCTCCGCTGGTGCTCGATGTGC
>CAZMWB010000046.1:20769-22059 GCA_964569955.1 uncultured Klebsiella sp.
TCGGATGCACAGCGGCGTCTGGCACAGACCCCGGCTCCGCTGGTGCTCGATGTGCGCGACGACCATGAATATGCGGCGGGGCATTTGGCAGGTGCTGTGCATATCCCGGTTGATGTGTTAGCCACCCGCCTGCACGACATCCCCGCAGGCGCCGACATTATTGTCTATTGTCGGAGTGGCATGCGGAGCGCCCGCGCCCGCGACATCTTGCGCCGCCACGCCTATACAGCCGTATCGCTGGCAGGGGGACTGCTGGCGTGGCGGCAGCAGATAGATGCCACGCTGGACGTGGTATAACACTGGTAGCACTATTTATCACGAGGTAATACCGATGACGGGAGAAGAGTTTCGCCGGCATGCGACCCCTGCCCCCACATGGTCGGCAGCGCTCAACGCCTTGTGGCATGATGCACAAGGAGATTGGACGGCGGCACATGATGCCCTCCAAGACGACCAAAGCCACGCGGGTGCTTGGGTGCACGCCTATTTGCACCGTGTCGAAGGTGACGAGTTTAATGCCGCCTATTGGTACCGCCGTGCTGGCAAGCCGGTGTGTCGCACGACATTCGCCGAGGAATGGACACAGTTGGTTCAGGTACTCGCCAAGGATGTATGACCGTTGCACGTGATGTGTGCGACATGCGCCTGACCATATGGGTTGTGACTGTGTATGTGGAGGGAATATGATGGAACGCATTGCCGAAATCATTGAAGCGAGTACGCAACAGGTAGTGGCTGCGAGCTACGAGCTCTTGACTGCCCCCGCCTTCGGCTCGCTGGTGCGTGTCCATACCAGTGATACGCAGGTGGTCGTCTATGCCGTCGTGTACGACATCCGCACGCAGAGCCGTGAACCTGGTGGCCGTGCCATCGTGCGTGGCAAAAGCTATACCGGGCAAGCCTTGTACGACGATGAAATTTATCGGGCACATCCCGATTTGCGTGAAGTCCTGCAAACCGAATTTGCGGCTTGGGTGGTGGGATATCGCCGTGGTGATGCGGTGATGCAACGCCTTCCCGCCTTGCCACCGCCGGTACACTACACTGTAGCCGCCTGCGACGATGCCGAGTTGCGTCTGTTTGGGGCACAGTTTGGCTATTTGCGCATGATTGTGCAGGCCGCCCAACTCCCGAGCGATGAGCTTTTGGCCGCCCTCATCCGCCAGATTGCACACGCCCATGGTGCAGATGCTCGTGCCTATGTGGTACGGGCTGGGCGTGAGCTGGCAGTGCTCCTGCGCGATGATTTCGAACGCCTACGTCAGCTGTTGGCGCAAATTAGGACGGAAT
>CAZMWB010000047.1:0-19967 GCA_964569955.1 uncultured Klebsiella sp.
TTCTAATGCAATGATTAACATACCGTACGCTACAGTAGATTAGGTTGCAATATTTTAATAGATTATTCAGTATACCATGATAACTACAGAGGACTTTGGCTATGTGGCGCGCCATATCATCGTGGACGCCTACAACGCCTATTGTGCACCCGACGAGGAACGCCCGTGTTGGGATCTGGCCACAGCGCTGTATGCCGTGCTCCCACAGCGTGACTACTTTGGGCTCAGCACCGCCGGGCGCGTGCAGGTACGTGACGACGGCGTGACCACATTCGTGGCTGATGCCACGGGTAATCAGCGCTATTTGACGATGGATGCCGTGCAGCAGGCACGCGTGCTTGAAGCGCTGGTGCAATTGACAGCCACATGCCCCACGGAGTAAATCCTCCGTGGGGCATGTGTGATAGGTATGTATGATAAGCGTGTTAGAGGATATCGCCGCCGCTGTCGCCACCACCCCAATCGCCACCACCACTATCCCAGCCACCGTCCGAGTTGCCCCAATCGCCGTCGGTGTTGGAGTGGTCAATGTACTGCGGCTCATCGCCGGTATTCAGCATGTCGCTGCTTCCCGACTGGTCTCCCGACCACATGTTGCCTACGAGCCAGCCCAAGCCCATGCCACCGAGGAACGAGCCGATACCGCTACCCCAGCCGCCACCGTAGCCGCCACCATAACCGTAGCCACGTGAGCGTCGCCCAAAAATGGCACCGATGAGTGCGAGTCCTGCCCAGACCATTCCAACCACACACAAACAGGCAAATAATCCTTCCATTGACGTAATCCTTTACGGCAAAATTTCGCAGAAACCATGCCTGTAATACGTCAATTTGCGGGAAATTGTTGCACGCGGTATTACTCCATGGATGGCAGGGGCACACGCAAGCCACGGCGCCAATCGCCGGCTGTCATGGCACTTTTGCCGGCTGGTTGCACCATGTGCAACAAGAGTGCCCCGTGCCCACACGCTACTGCCACACCCTGTGGAGTGTCAATGAGTGTACCTACCTGCCCACGTGCCTCACAGACGGATGCTTCGAGGATGCGGAACGGTTGGCCGTTGAGTAGCGTAAAGGTGCCGGGCCACGGATCATAGGCACGTACCATGCGTGCGATGTGTGTGGCAGATTGGTGCCAGTCAATGTGCCCATCATCGCGGCTGAGCATGCCGATATAGCTGGCCTGACTGTCATCTTGTGGTGTGGGAATCAGTGTACCGGCCACATATGCATGGAGGTGGTCACACAGCAGGCGACTCCCCTCGTGGAAAAGTTCCTCGGTCAGGGCGCCAGCCCGGGCGTCTGCGGGCATGGGGCGGCGGGTTTGTGCCACAATTGGGCCTGCATCCATTTTGCGCTCGAGTTTGATAACGGATACTCCCACTTGGTCATCACCCGCCAAAATCGCACTGGTCACGGGGGCCGGGCCACGGTGGCGCGGCAACAGCGACGGATGAATGTTGAGGTAGCCGTGGTGGGGGATGGCCAGCACGTTGGCCCGCAAAATTTCCCCGTAGGCGGCCACCACACCCACATCGGGTGCTACGCTGGCGAGTTGTGCCACCACGGCATCATCTTTGAGCGTTTCGGGTTGCAAAATCGTGGTGATTCCCAGCTCTTGGGCGACCACTTTGACGGGTGGTGGGGTGAGTTGTCGTCCACGCCCGCTGGGACGGTCGGGTTGGGTGACCACCGCCACAATGTCGACGCCTGGCATGGCGTGGAGTGCCCGCAGTGGAATTGTGGCGATATGGGGTGTGCCCAAGTAGATGATGCGCATGGTGTATTCCCGTGGTTATGATGCGGTACGGCGATTGACGATGTAAATGCCACCCAAAATAAAGATACCACCGATAATCTGACTGGTGCGAATCGGTTCACCGAGGATAGGCACCGCTAACAGGGCTGCCAGGACGACCTGCCCCAACAGGACTACCGACGTAATCGGGGCGGGCAGATGCCCGAGGGCATAGTTGATGGCTAGCCAGCCCAGGGTTTGTGTGAAAATACCGAGGAAAATCAGGTACCCCCACGACAGCTGCGAAAAGCCCCACAACGGTTTACCGAGAAACAATGCGATGGGCAAAATGATGATGCTAGCGATGGCCAGTGACCAGATCATGAACGTGGCCGTATCCACGCCGCCACGGGCATGGCGCGTGCTCAAAATGTAACCGGCGTAGCAGATACTTGCCCCCATGGCGAGAAACATGCCGGGGATGTCCTGGGGCGTGACGGCAAAGGCGTTTTGCGCGACGATAATCATCCCGATGAGCGCCACGGCGAGCCCAATCCAGTAGCGCCGTGTCAACTGCTCACGAAAAAGATAGCTCGCACCCAACCCGACCCACAGCGGCGCACTATTGGCGAGCAGCGAGGCGGTGGCAGCCGGTGCTTGCATCAGGCTTTCATTCCAAAAGACTAAATCAATGGCAAAAAACGCACCTGCAGCAATGACCCCCCACATGGCCGTCCCACGGGGCACGACGGGGCGGCGAATCAGTAGCCAGGGCAGGAGGGATATACAGCCGATAAAGACGCGATAAAAGGCCGATGATGTGCCAGGGATATCGGTTAGCTTGACCACAATGGGTGACGTGCTAATGATGATTGCACCACTGACGAGGGCAATCCAAGCCTTTTGGGTGGAAGTCATGCGTGGTCCTTGCTGGTAGGTATGCTACACGCAGTATAGCAAGTGCAACACATGTGCGCACGTAGCGCGATGGGCGCAATGAAAAATTATGAATTATGAATTATGAATTATGAATTATGAAGATAATGTCTCTCGACGTGGTGTAAATTCGGCAGATTGACACAAGGGTCATTCTGTGGTTTCGTTGTAGTGACCAAACCAAACGAAGGAGCACAGAATGACCACCACGAATGTACCATTGTTCGACCACTTGTGCAACATGCTGGCACACACGGAGCCTGATTTCTTCATAATTCTTCATTTTCAATTTTCAATTTTCAATTTTTCATTGATACAATGATAAGGGTTTATCAATAAATCGTTGGAAAGGGTTGCCCATGCATCATGCAGTCGACGCACTATTACCAATTGCGGCCATTCTGATTGTTGCCAAAATTGCGGGCGCATTAAGCCAACGTGCCGGTTTGCCTTCTGTCTTTGGTGAATTGTTGGTCGGGTTGATTATTGGTCCATCGTTGTTGGGGTGGGTCGCTCCCACCGAGACGCTGAGTATTCTGGCAGAAATCGGTGTCGTACTGTTGATGTTCATGGCAGGCATGGAAACAGACACGGTGGCCATGCGCAACGTGGGTCGCCCCGCATTGTTTGCGGCCATTGGGGGCATCGTGTTGCCACTGGCTGGTGGCACTGCAACCATGATGCTTTTTGACTTTTCATGGCAGACTGGGGTGCTTGTGGGTGCCGTATTAATGGCCACGAGTGTGAGTATTTCAGCACAAACGTTACGGGAAATGGGGCGGATGCGCTCCACCGAAGGGAACGTGATTATTGGCGCTGCCATCATTGATGATGTCCTCGGCGTGCTGATTTTTGCAGTGGTGATGAACCTGATTACCGGTACCGGTGATATCTGGCTGACCTTGGCACAAATGGTGCTCTTTTTCCCCATTGCCTGGTTTGTGGGAGACCGCTTGTTGCCGTTGCTCGTACGTTGGGAACACCGCCTGCCACAGCGTGAGACGGCACTCACGATTCTGCTCGCATTGGCCTTGTTGTACGCATGGTCAGCCGAAACGCTGGGCAGTGTGGCGGCCATTACGGGGGCGTACGTGTTGGGGATTTTGGCCACCAAGCACCTCGACCATAAGCATATCGCCTTTGATGGGACTGCAGCTGTAGGGTACGGCATTTTTATTCCCATCTTTTTTGTGAATATCGGCCTACAGGCAAATTTGAACGATATTGCGTCGGCACCACTCTTGATTGCTGTGGTCACTGTAGTCGCCGTCATGACCAAACTCGTCGGCGGTGCACTCGGTGCGCGTATCGGAGCCATGCCATGGCGTGGTGCCCTGATGACGGGTGCCGGCATGGTATCACGTGGCGAGGTCGCACTAGTGCTAGCAGGAGCCGCCTTGGCCGCTGGGGCCATTGACGCCATGCTCTTTTCAGCGCTAATCGTGATGACGTTGTTGACGACGTTGTTGACACCACCACTGCTGCGTGTTTTAGCATCACCAGCTACCACAGCGCCACAAACAGATCGTTGACGTTGGTGCCGGTGGCCCCCGGTTTGAGCAAGTCGTCCAATTCGGCAAAGAGCGTGTAGCTGTCGTTGTTGGCTAGGCGTGCCAGGGGCTGGTGGGCGCGTGCCATGGTATCACCACTAATCACTGCACCGGCGGCATCGGTGGGACCATCACTGCCGTCGGTGGCATAGGCCGCTGCTAGCAGACTGGGCTGGCCAGCGATGCCCATGGCCGCACTCAATGCTAACTCCTGGTTGCGCCCACCTCGTCCTGTGCCACGCAGTGTGACCGTTGTTTCGCCCCCAGCAATCACACAGCCGTGGGGGCGCTGTTGGGCTTGGTAGGCCACAATCTGCGCCAGTGTGCGCCCGACGACGCGGGCTTCGCCATCGAGACGATCGCTCAAGACGAGGGGATGCTGGCCTGCCGCCTGCGCGGTGGTGGCCATTGCGGTAATTGCACCACGAATATCGCCGATGATGAGCGGCTCCACGCTGTGAGTGGGTGGGGTGGGGAGTGGTGTGTCAAGGACGGCCGTAATGGCGGCATCAACGTGGATGCCGGCACTGCGTATGACCTGCCAGGCGGCCTGCGCATTATCCGGGTTGGGGATGGTCGGTCCCGAGGCGATGGCGGCTAGTGGATTACCGATGACATCCGACAAAATCAGCGTGCGCATGGGGGTTGTGCCTGCCGCCTGGAGTAGCCCGCCCCCTTTGACGCGGTCAATGCGGCGGCGGATGGTGTTGATGGCGGTGATATCGGCGCCACAGGCCAGCAAATCGCGGGTCAGCTGTTGCATCATGGGCAGCGTGATGCCTGGGTATGGGTCACACATCAAGGCTGACCCACCCCCCGACAACAGCACCACAATCAGCTGATCGGCACTTGTTTGTGCGACGAGTTGGCGGGCTCGTATGCCTGCCTGCAGACTGCGTTCGTCGGGGACAGGGTGTCCGGCTACCAGGTACTGCAGGCGCGGGTGGCGTGCCACTCCCTCGTCCTCTTTGGCGATGACTAGCCCGTGACTGAGGTGGGCACCGAGGCGCACTGCGGCGGCGGCGGCCATGGTTTGAGCCGCTTTGCCCACGGCCAGGAGCACGACGCCGCGTGGCGTGAATGTCTCGTTGCCAATTACCACGTGAGTGGCATCGCTGTGCAGGGTGCGGGCAATCTGATGCGCAGGATCCGCTGCATGGGTGGCGGCCACCAGCAATTCACACAACAGCTGACCACGTGGGTGGCTACGTGTGGTATAGGTCTGGAAGCGCTGGTGCATGGTGATGGACTCCTAGGCGCAGAATGCGCCAATTACGCTGGTCAGCGTGTCGGCACACTGCCTGGTTTGCGCGATGTCGGCCCATTCTTCGATGGCGTGGGCACCGTCGCCCCCCGGCCCAAAGATGACCGCGGGAATGCCCGCCTGGGCAAAGAGTGCCGACTCCATCCAACCAAATGAACCCGTCAAGTCGGGCAGGCGCCCGGTGTGATGCTGAGCCCAGCCACGCACGAGGTGCACGAGGGGCGCATCGGCGCTGATTTCAAAGGGGGCACGGGCCAGATCCGTGTGGAGGGTGGCCTTGAAGGTGGCATCGGTCTGTTGGAGCTCGGTGATGATGTGCTGCAGTTGTGCCGTACACAGGTCATGACTTTCTTGGGGAATGGTGCGGCGCTCGAGCCAGATGCGACAGTGGGCCGGGTAGCTCGACAACTCCTGACCACCCGTGATGAGCGACGCGTGGATGGAGCCGCCGCCAAGGAGCGGGTGATTCCCTTGGCGGATGCGTAGGTCGAGAGCTTCGATGTGCGTCAGAAAGCGTCCCGCCTTGACGATGGCATCCACCCCGAGGGTCGGTTGCGAGCCGTGGGCGGCCACGCCGTGGACGTCAACCGCATACCAGGCAAAACCCTTGTGGGCGATGCCAATATTCAGGTCGCTGGGTTCGGTCACAATCACGGCATCGCCGCGGTATTCGCGGAGCAGGGCTTCGGTACCAATACTGGCATACTCTTCGTCGACGACCGCCGTAAAGAGTACATCACCCCGACGTGGGATGTGCATGGCGCGGATGGTGGCATCCATGCAGGCGGCGACGCCTGCCTTCATGTCAAAGGAACCGCGCCCGTAGAGGCGATTACCTTCAATGCGTGGGGTATGGGGATCGGTCATGCCGGCCACTGTCACCGTATCGGTATGGCCGTTGAGAATGAGGGTGGGTGCGCCACCCGTCCCACGTGCCCGTGCAATCACGTTGGGGCGGCCAGGGACGACCTCTTGTAGGCGCACCTCGAGTCCGGCACGGCTGAGTGTTTCGGCGATATAGTGGGCGACGGCAGCCTCGCCGGCGCCACCCGGCACGAGATCCGGATTGACCGAATCAATGGCCACCAAATCATGGAGAAACTGAATAGGTGCATCCATGGGGTCTTCTCTCTTCGGGTGAACGATATGCATCATCATACCGTGATTATGCACCATGTGGTGGGTCTCGGCAACGGTGTGGTGTCTGCTATGATGACATGCATATCGGCCGACAAAAGGAATTCTCCCATGTCCACGCGCTGGTCTGGCGTATTCTTGATTGCTGTGGCTGCCACGTTGTGGGGCAGTATTGGTGTGGTGGTTGCGCTACTCTTCCAACAGATGCCACAGGATCCACTCGTGGTGGGTGCATTACGTCTGCTGATTGCGGTCCCCGTCTTGTGGCTGTGGCACTGGCGTGTGACGGGGCAGTGGCGCATCCACATGCCTCGCTCCCATTGGCTGATTGCCACGATTGGCGGGGTGGCCTTTGCTGGCTATCAGGTGACCTATTTTGCTGCCATCCCCCGCATTGGGGTCGCCATGGGGGTGATTCTCAACATCTGTAGTGCACCCCTTTTTACCCTCGTATTGGGCTGGCTGGTGCTAGGCGAGCGTTCCACACGGCGTCAGTTGGGTGCCATGGTAGTTGCCATTGCCGGTGTGGTGCTGGTCGTGTTGGCAAATAATGCGGCCACGCCCATGCTGAATGTGGGTGCCATCGCTGCAGTGGGTGCTGGGCTGTGCTACAGCAGTATGGCGGTGGCATCGCGCCGTATCGCTCATGCCTATGCACCGGCCACCCTGCTTACGGCCATGTTTGGCGTGGCTGCATGCATTTTGCTGGTGTGTCTGGTCGGGCTAGGGCGCAGTCTGGTGTTGCCCACGAGTGCGTCATGGCTGGGGGTTGTCTATTTGGCGCTCGTCCCCACCGCCTTGAGCTATGTGCTGTATGTACGCGGCTTACAACAGGCATCGGCAAGCACCGCGACCACTCTCACCCTCCTCGAGCCACTCACCTCTACGCTGTGTGCGGTCATGCTGTTGGCGGAGCCGATGGTGGGGTGGGCGTGGTTGGGGTTGGCACTGGCGGTGGTGAGTTTGTGGGTGTACGCCAGGCCAGTAGACTCAGCATCAGCAGGATGAGCACAATGCACCCAACCACCGGCCACGCTGATTGTGACGCGGGGATGGCGATCAGGTAGTACCACCAGAAATCATAGAACCCAGAACGAATGTCGCTGGCCCAAATGCGCATCGCATTGGCGCCGATGGGCATGCGCGATGGAGGGGTCAAGCCGGCTGCAATCGGGTATGTGCCCTGCACATCACCGACCTGCAACGTGCGTACGGTGGCGGCGAGCGTGGCGTACCACTCGTGTTGTGGTAGCCCGGGCACTGTCACCCCTGCGCTCTGCCAGCGCACCGTACTGTAGGCCCGTGGTAGGAGCAGATGGATGATGCGTGGTGGGCAGGCCTGTGGTGCGGTCATCACCGTGTTGTTGAGTGCCACATCCACGAGGAGCTGCCCGCTTGGATCAAAGCACGTGTGATAATCGGCATGGAGCATCGGCCAGTCTTGTCCACGGGGGATGATGGCGAATTGCGCCCCGGGGCGGGCAAAGCGTGGGAATTGCTCGCCACGGGAGCGATCACCCTCGCTATATGTCCACCCGGATAACGTGACATTAGGCGCATACCACTTTGCCAAATCGCTGGAGAGTTGCGCCCACAAAATCCGCCATTGTCCCACAATCGGTGACGCACTGGGGGTGTAGTAGCGTGCTCGTTCATCACGTGTGTTGATGATATAGGCGTTGAAATTAATCGTGAGTGCGGCGATTTGTACCCACACGGTGAGGACAAGCATCACCCCCATAATGGTGCGTCGCAGTGTCAATGATTGTGTGCCTAGCCACGTATAGGCGTCGGCGAGCGGGATGAGCATGAACGGCAGACAGAGCATCACGTAGCGTGGGCCCCATGCACCGTCGCCATGCCAAAAGATGACGTTGGTATGTACCACAACAATTCCCGCTACTGCCATGCCAATCAGGCCGAGGGTACGCCACTGCCGGCGCATACACCAGATGCCAATGGGGAGCAAGAGCAGCACCGGCGCATAGATAAAGATGCTTTTGCCACTACTCAGAAATTGGCCGTGGATGCCGGTGCCAATCATGCCCCAGTCTACGGCGTAGCCTTGTTGGCGGCTGTTATAGCCCGAACTGAGCAGATCACCGCGTGCCAACAGGTTGTAGCTGAGGAAGCTCACTCCAGCGATTACCGCACCACTACTCCAGGCAATTAGTTTACGCCAGTCACGATCAACGAGAGCGCTCGCAACTACCACGATGCCGATGAGTGCCAAGGTGGGCGCCACCGCCACTTTGGTGAGGATGGCCGCCAAACTTGCCAGTCCACAGATGACATAGGTGCGTGTCCGGAGTGGTGTGGAGACCAGGGCTGGCAGTGCTACTAGTAGTAGCCACCACGACGCAGTTGGCTCCGAAAAGAAACTGCCGGCGTATTTGAGGGCGGGGGTGGCTACCGCATAACTGAGGGCAACCCAGATGGCGACTCGGCTACTATGCCCACGCTGAACACTTATCCAGCCGAGGAGGGTGGCTATGCTCGCCACCATGAGTGCATTGATCCAGGTGCTCGGCAATCGAATGAGCCAGGTGCTCATTTCGGTGGGACCGAGCCATGCCAGGAATGTGCCGATGGGGAGGGTGAATAATGCGAGTAGGGACTGCATGGGGCCATAAGGCGTCAAAATGGGACGATCAACAACGACGTGCACCCCAAAAAGGTGTTGGATGGCGTGCCACATGCGCACTGTGACACCGAACATGGTTTCTTCGTCACTGGCATAAAAATGACCACTGCCGAGTGCAATGAGGAGCGTGGTCAGCCACAACCACACGCGCCGTGCTGGGTATGTTGTTGGTGAATGCACACCGCATCCTTTGTCGTCAAATTACTTACTCCTATCATACCTGAAACTTGCCATGTGGCATAATTTGCGCATGGTGGAGTAGCGTATACTATGCGTAGGTGAGTGGGCATGATGCATGCAAAAGGAGCCATATGACAAGCCTGCGAGAACGATTTTTGCGCTACGTGCAAATCTACACGACCAGCGACCCCTTTTCTCAGAGCTACCCGAGTACGCCACGCCAGTGGGATTTGTTGCGACTTCTACGTGATGAGCTCAGTGCAATTGGTGCACGTGATGTGGAACTCACCGAGCATGGCTATGTGTTGGCCACTATTCCCGCCACACCTGGCCACGAACAGGCGCCGGTGGTGGCGTTTTTGGCGCACGTGGATACGGCACCCGATTTCAGTGGCGAAGGAGTCAAACCCATTGTGCATGAACGGTACGATGGGCGTGCGATTGTGCTCCCCGACGATCCACGCCAAGTGATTGACCCGAGCAACCCGATGTATGCAGATATCTTGACGGCGGTGGGCAAAGATGTCATCACTGCCTCAGGCACGACACTCCTCGGTGCCGACGACAAAGCGGGTATTGCGATTATCATGACGGCTGCAGACTTTCTCATCAAAAATCCGCAGATTCCGCATGGTACCATTCGCATCTGCTTCAATCCCGACGAGGAAGTCGGCCGGGGTGTTGACCACCTCGATATTGCCAAACTGGGTGCCTCGGCTGCCTACACCTTTGATGGTGGTGCCGTGGGCGAAGTCAGCTGGGAGACGTTTTCGGCAGATGGTGCGGTTGTCGAAATCACCGGTGTCTCGACCCACCCAGGGACGGCACACGCCTATGGCATGGTGAATGCAGTACATCTCGCCGGCAAATTGTTGGGCATGCTCCCTCGTGAATTTGCGGCGCCGGAATCCACCTACAAGTGGGGTGGCTTCATCCACCCCACCAGCATCGAAGGCAACACGGCGGCAACCACGGTGCGCTTTATTCTGCGTGACCACGACAACGACAAATTGGCCGCCAAAGGCGATGCGCTCCAGAAAATCTGTGCCGCACTCCAAGCCATGTACCCCACCGCCAGCATCAAATGCACCATTTCACGCTCGTACCGCAACATGGGCTACTGGTTGCGCGACCGCCCCGAAATCATGGACAAACTCCGCGCTGCGTGTGCTGATGCGGGGGTGCAGGCCTACGACGAGCCGGTGCGTGGTGGTACCGATGGCTCACGGCTTACCGAACGTGGTCTGCCTACCCCCAATATTTTTACGGGTGGGCATAATGCACATGGTCCGCTCGAATGGGTGGCAGTGCAAGACATGCAACATGGCGTGGATGTGATGGTGGCACTCGCCAAACGCTGGGCCGAATAGCGACGTTTACCGCATTCCCCCACACACTGCCTCACGCAGTGTGTGGGGGTTTTGTATATGGTGCAACAAATTATATATTTCTATCGTCGAATCAATTGGTTCTGGTCACATTGTAGCTTGCATCGAAGGAGTACCATGGACAGTATTTGGATTTGGGTAGCGTTTAATGTGTTTGTGCTGGCTATGCTTGCACTTGATTTAGGTGTGTTTCATCGTGAAGCCCACGAAGTAAGCATGCGGGAAGCAGTTTCGTGGAGTGTGGTGTGGATCGGCTTGGCTATGGTCTTCAATGTCATTCTGTATTTCTACTGGAATGACATTATGCCCACTAGCGACTATGCGCCAAGTGATGCTGCGCTCTTGTTTTTGACCGGGTATTTAATTGAAAAATCGTTGAGTGTTGATAACGTCTTCGTGTTTGCATTGGTGTTTAGTAGTTTTGCAGTACCAGCGGCATACCAGCATCGCGTCTTGTTTTGGGGGATTATTGGTGCGCTGGTGATGCGCGCGGGGATGATTTTTGCGGGTGCTGCCCTGATCGCGCAATTCCACTGGATTATCTGGATTTTTGGTGGCTTCTTGATCTTTACCGGTATCCGCATGCTCCAGAGTAGCGATCATGCCGTGGATCCATCAAATCACACCGTGGTGCGGTGGCTGAAGCGTATTATGCCGATGACGGACACGTATGAAGGGCAGCGCTTTACCATCATCAAAAATGGCGTACGCATGGCTACCCCGCTCATGGCCGTCTTGTTGGTCATCGAATTCACTGACCTCATCTTTGCCGTTGATTCGATTCCCGCTATTTTTGCGGTGACCACTGATCCGTTTATCGTCTACACCTCCAACGTCTTTGCCATTCTCGGTTTGCGCGCCCTCTACTTCGTGTTGGCGGGTGCCATGGGCAAGTTTGCCTACCTCAAGCCGGCCTTGTCGTTCATTCTCGTCTTTGTGGGTATCAAAATGCTTCTCCCCGATGCATCGTACGCCCTGATTGGCGAAAAGTGGAAGATTCAACCCGAAATTTCACTGGCAGTGGTGATGGCCACCTTGCTTATCGCCGTGGTGGCATCGTGGCTCAAGGTGCGCAATCAGGATTCGACACCGACCGCCCACTAGTGTTCGCGCGTCTATTTCGCTCGGTATCTCTACACACCCCCAGCAAGGAGATTTGCTGGGGGTGTGTACATGAAACAAATCACCCGTTGATACCGTCTATTGACGTAGGTGATATAATTATTAATATCTGTAGTAAAAAAACTGCTTGACAAATTACATTTATACGTTATACTGTTCTTGTTAGTTATTGGAAAAGTAGCGTGATGCCATTATGAATCACAAGGAGTAACCAGTGGAAGAAGCACGTATTCAAACAAAGAGTGGCGAGTACATTCCCATGATTGGAGTGGATGCAACAGGTGAGATGATTGGGGTATTTCTGCGCATGACGTTGCAGCAACGGTTCCGCAATACCACGAATCAGCCCATGGAAGTGACGTATTCGTTTCCGTTGCCACAAGGGGCGGTATTGTTGCATGCAGAAATCCACATTCGTGGTACCGTCTACACGTCACAGGTGAGTGAAACACCGAGTGCACGCGCAACATACGACAAATCCATTGCAGCAGGTGACACCGCCATATTAATTAGCCATGATGCTGATTTTTACACCCTACAACTCGGTAATGTACCAGCAGGTGAGGATGTAAGCATTGTAGTGCGCTACGGTGAGTTTTTGACACCAATGGACGACAAGGTGCGCATCAGTTTGCCTACCACGATTGCACCGCGCTATGGGGCGCCACCTCCAAATTTACGTCCTGAGCAGGTGCCTACCAGTGATTTATTTGTACAGTACCCGTTCACGTACCAGTTGCTCATCCATGGGCGCAGTGTGGCACAGGTCCAGGTGGTGAGCCATGTGGCCATCATCGAGCCGCAGGGTGATGCGGTACACGTGGAGATTGCTGGTGCGAGCATGGATCGTGATGTGGTTGTCCATGTTGCTGGTTATCAGTCCTATCGGGCTAGCATGGCGGTCAGCCACGAACGGCAGCACTGGTATGGCACCTACGTGACTGTCCCACAGGCTCCTGCATCATCGCAGCCTGTCGCCATGCACATCAAGCTGTTGATTGACTGTTCGGGATCAATGGGTGGGTCGTCCATTGCGCAGGCACGCCAAGCGGTGATGCGCGTATTGGGTGCACTACGTGATGGTGATTCGATTGCGGTGACACGCTTTGGCAGTGATGTGGTGGATGTCACCCCCGGCTTGATGACGGTAGGGACTGCGGTCAAAAAGCAGATGGGGAATTGGACGCGTACCATTGAAGCCGATTTGGGTGGTACCGAAATCGCCGGTGCCATTAAGCACGTATTGCAGATGCCCACCAATGGACATGCCTGTGACATCATCTTGCTGACGGATGGCGAGGCGTGGAGGATTAGCGAGACGGCAGCGATTGCCGCACGAATGGGGCATCGTATTTTCCCGGTGGTGATTGGGCATGCGTCATCCGATGGCGAGTTGCACAAACTCGCCAAGCGCACCGGTGGATCGTGTGAATCAGTGACTCCCAATGAGCGCATTGACGAAGTCATGATGCGTATTGTGCGGCGCATCAAATCTCAGACGGCCATTGATGCTCAGCTGACCTATGGTGATGCCGTGGTGGCCTGGGAGCACGGGCATGTGCCGCATTTCCAAGGCGACACCGGGTTGATTGTGGCAGTGACCGACCGTGCTATCCATCCGCAATTCACGGTGGAGGGGGCGTCTACCACCATTGACGCGGTATCGGTACCAGAATCGCTACAGGTGGATAGCATCCGCACCTTGGCAGCACTGCGCTTGCATGATTTGACAGGCGCGGCACAGACCAAGTGGGCATTGACACATCAGCTGATTAGTGACACAACGACGTTGGTGGCAGTGGCAACGCATACGGTTGACCAGAAAGTTGTCGGCGAAGCCGTCAAAGCGGTTGTTGCGCAAGAGCTGGCATACGACTGGCATGGTAGTGCGGGAGCGAAGGCCTCAATGGGAGTGCAGAGCTTAGTCTTTAACGCATCTCCCGTACGTGCAATGCGGGCTAGTGCGGCACCGGTTATGCGTCGCATGGCTGCGCCGTCGCGTGGTCTGATGGAATCTGTCGCTGATTTGGGCGATATGTCGCGTGTGATGGCTTCTGTACCACCATTTCAACGTGGTGGACGTGGCTCGGCGTTGAACAAATACACCACAATCGTGACCAAAGCGCTCGCGGCAGTCAACGGTGCATTGCCAACAATTGCCCAGTTGCACAACGCCGGCTTGGCGCAGGATACCATTGATGCGTTGTGTGCTATCGCCGGGTATAGCGATGAGCAGATTGTGGCAGCGATTATCGTGGTGGTCTTGGGGGATGCGATGCTCCCACAAGGCACTGCGATGCCACCTGCGGCACTGGTTGGTGGTGTCAAGGTTATGCTCGAAGCTGCCTAATGCTGTTTGCGGTTGTGTGCATTCTCCCCCGGACGAAGTTGATTCGTCCGGGGGAGAAGTGTTATGTGTGTATGAATGAATATGACAGAAAAACCCGTATTATGATGAGGCAGAAGGATGTGATGCGATGAAAAGTGGTACACCGTGCATGAAGAGCAACAGGATATCTCGCGAGGATTGGTGTGGGGCTTTGTTGGCGTGTTGATTTTTAGTGTGTCATTGCCGTTGACCCGAGTCGCTGTAGCCGAGCTTGATCCTGTCTTTGTGGGTATGGCACGTGGCATGATTGCTGCGGTACTCTCACTCATAGCGTTGCTCAGCACCAAGAGCCCACTGCTCAATCGGCAACAACTGGTACAGGTGATAATTACGGCAACAGGTGTTACCATCGGTTTTCCGCTTTTTTCGTCGTTGGCGATGCAGCAGGTGCCGGCGGGTCATGGGGCAGTGGTCAATGGCCTGTTGCCGTTGGCGACGGTGGCACTTGGGGCCGTAGTGATGCGCTACACGTTGCGCTGGCAGTTTTGGCTCGCTGCAATTGTGGGGAGTGCCACGGCGGTAGGAGTGGTGATTTGGCGGAGTGGATCTGGTATTGTCCCTGGTGATGTGGCGATGATTGTGGCGGTGTTGATTGCAGCGGTTGGGTATGTCTACGGGGGGCGTTTGTCTGCGCAGATCGGGGGATGGCGCACAATTTGTTGGGCCAACGTGGTGAGTATCCCAGTTATGTTGTGGCCGACCTATGCGTATGCACCGGTACACGCCGTGTCGTCGTCGGCGTGGCTGGCCTTGGCGTATCTGGGGGTGTTTAGCATGTTTTTGGGATTCTTTGCCTGGTACCACGGCTTGGCGCTAGGGGGCATCCCGCGGGTGAGTCAGGTGCAACTCATTCAGCCGTTTTTGACGATTGTGTGGGCGTGGCCGCTGACGGGTGAGCATCCCACCATCGAAGTGGTGGCGGCGGCAGCCATTGTGGTGACCTGTATTTGGATTGCCCGGCGCAATGCCACCTGAATCATGTCAAGGCCGGGCGTAGGAGGCATGTGGCACGGTGTACCCGCATTCATGGTGCGCCCGGGCAGGCAGTGGGTGTCATGGATAGGGGATGGTTTTTTTCAAAAGTAAAAAAATGGCATGTGTGTGAACACAGACCACGAGTTGGCAGGATGCCCAACCCGTGGTCTGTGGTGTGAATTCGGTTAGCGCAACGTGGGAATCATGTCACCGTGGGCGGCAATCAGGTCGTCGCACAGCGCCCAAATCTGGTCGAGCGACAGCTCGGCGGCAGTATGTGGGTCGAAGGCCGCAGCGTGGTAGACGTGTTCGCGCTTGCCGGTCAGGGCGGCTTCGACGGTGAGTGACTGTACGTTGATGTTGGTCTGCATCATGGCGGCTAGATGTGGCGGCAGGTTGCCAATTTTGGTGGGCTGGAGCCCGCTTTTGTCGACGAGTACGGGCACTTCGACACAGCAGCCATCGGGCAAGTTGTTGATGAGGCCAGTGTTGGGCACGTTGCCGTAGACCACACGTGGTTGCCCGGTCTCCATGCTGTGAATGATGAGCGAGCCGTATTCGTGGCTACGGCGCACTTCGAGTGGTGCGTTGGAGGTGAGCAGGTCGTTGCGCAGTTGGTGCCAGCCGGCGATTTGGTTTTCGCAGCGGCGAATGTATTCGTCAAGCGGGATGTTGAAGTCTTCGATGAGTTCGGGGCGGTCGCGTTTGATGAACCACGGCGTGTATTCGGCGAAGTGTTCGCTCGATTCGGTGACGAAGTAGCCGAAGCGCTTGAAGATTTCGTAGCGTACGCGGTTCCAATCGGGGACGCGCTGTTCGTTGTAGACGCGTTGAATCTCGGGGTAGAGGTTTTGGCCGTCGCGCTCAAACTTGAGGTAGAAGGCCATGTGGTTGATGCCAGCGCAGACGTAGTTGATTTCGTCGATGGGCACATTGATGTCGTCGGCGAGTTGTTCGGCGGTGCCTTGGACGGAGTGACACAGACCGACGGTTTTGATGGGGGTGGCGCGGGACATGGCCCAGCAGTTGATGGCCATTGGGTTGACGTAATTGAGGAAGGTGATATCGCCGGCGACTTGTTCCATGTCGCGGCACATGTCGAGCATGACGGGCACGGTGCGCAGGCCGCGCATGATGCCGCCGATGCCCAGCGTGTCGGCGATGGTTTGGCGCAGACCGTAGCGCTTGGGGATGTCGAAGTCGATGACCGTGGAGGGTTTGTAGCCACCCACCTGAAACATGGCGATGGCATAGTCGGCGTTTTCGAGCGCCTTTTTGCGATCGGTGGTGGTGACAATGGTGGGGTTGGCGCCGAGGGCCTGGGCCACCTTGTTGGCCACGATTTCGGAGGTTTTGAGGCGCTCCATGTCAATGTCAAAGAGGCGAATGGTGGAGTTTGCCAATTCGGGGAACGACAAAATGTCGCCCAGCAAGTTTTTGGCAAAGACGGTACTCCCTGCGCCAATAAACGTGATAATAGCCATGATGCGTGTGTGTCATCCTTTCTGACAAATACAGACTATTGCGCGGTGTGCAATCGCTGGCGTGAAATATGGGTTGTAGCGGCGATCATCATCAGGATGGTTTCGCCGACGTTCCACCAAAAGTGTACATCAAGCCGGGTGGCAGTGGTCAAGCCGGGGATGATGTGCCGTACAAAACGATATGCAATCGGTATAATAATACGTCATTGGTGTGATGATGCAAGGCCTGCGGTATACTAGGTATCATAGAGGTTCACCGCTACGAGGAAGCTATGTCGCAACTACAGCGTTTTCGGGCCCTCGATGAACGTGACATCAACAAAGAAACCTTTGTCGAGCCGTGGCCCGAAGCGGGTCTCACGGTGGCGGACAGCCCGTATGACCCACAACCCTCTTTGACAATTATAGACGGTGTGGTCGTGGAAATGGACGGGCGTGCGCTCGCCGACTTCGATACGATTGACACCTTTATTGCGCGCCACGGGATTGACTTGGCCGTTGCCCCCGAAGCCATGGCGCTCGATTCGTTGACCATGGCGCGCATGCTGGCTGACATCAACGTCCCCCGTCATATCCTACTACGTTTGGCGACAGGATGCACTCCTGCCAAGCTGGTTGACATCATGCGTCACATGAATGTGCTCGAAATGATGAATGGCCTCGCCAAAATGCGCGTACGCCGTGTCCCCGCAAATCAGGCCCATGTGACTAACCGCCGCGAAAATCCCGCTTTGCTGGCCGCTGACGCTGCCGAAGCCGCCTTGCGTGGTTTTGCCGAGATTGAAACGACTGTCGGGATTGCCCGCTCTGCACCTCTCAATGCCCTTGCCATCCTGGTTGGCTCACAAACGGGCCGTGGTGGGGTGATGACTCAATGCGCCGTCGAGGAGGCACTCGGCTTGCGTCTGGCCATGAAAGGCTTGACCACCTACGCCGAAACCCTCTCCGTCTATGGTACCGAGCGCGCCTTCGTGGATGGTGATGACTCCCCTTGGTCCAAGGCCTTTTTGGCGTCCGCATATGCGTCACGTGGGGTCAAAGTGCGTTTCACGTCGGGGACGGGGTCGGAAGCCTTGATGGGCAACGCCGAGCAGCGTTCGATGCTCTACCTCGAGGCACGCTGTTTGTGTGTGACGCGTGGGGCGGGCAGCCAAGGTGTGCAAAACGGCTCGATCTCGTGTATTGCGCTCCCTGAATCACTGCCGGGTGGGGTGCGGGCCGTGCTGGCCGAAAATCTGATGGCGTCCATGCTGGGGCTCGAGGTCGCCTCGGGCAACGATGCACTGGCGTCACACTCGGCCATCCGCAAATCGGCCAAACTGATGCTCCAGTTCATCCCTGGCACCGATTTCATCTTTTCGGGCTATAGTGCGGTGCCACGCCGTGACAACATGTTTGGCGGCGGCAACTTCGATGCCGATGACCTCGACGACTACGCTGTCCTGCAACGCGACATGCAGATTGATGGGGGCACGCGCTCGATAAGCGAGCAGGAAGCCGCCGATATCCGCCGTGCGGGCGCACGGGCAATCCAGGCCGTCTATGCCGAGTTGGGCTTTCCGCCGATTGCAGATGCCGAAGTCGAGGCGGCGGTCGTGGCACATGCCAGCGAAGATATGCCGGTGCGTGACATTGTGGCAGATTTACAGGCGGCTGATGCCTTTCTCCAGGGTGACCAGAGTGTGATAGACGTGGTGGCCGCACTCGCACGCCGTGGGCACACGCAGGTGGCCGAAAACCTGTTGACCATGGGGCGGCAACGGGTAGCGGGCGACTATTTGCAGCCGGCAGCGATTTTTGACCGTGATTTCGTGGTCAAAAGTGCCATCAACGACCCCAACGACTACACCGGGCCGGGGACCGGCTACCGTGTGCAAGGAGCGCGTTGGGACGAAATTGCCAACATCCGGCAGGCCAAGTCGCCACGGGACTTTATTGCCGATCGCTTGGGGTTGCCGATTGACGGTCTCGACCCGTATGGCCCTGCCAAACGGGGGGGGAGCACCGAAGTGGTGGTGGCGATTGGGCCGGCATTTGGACGGATTATCACGCAGACGATTGGTGGACTCGCGCATGCGGACGTGCTCAAAGCAGTGCTGACGGGTATCGCCGAGGAAGGATTAATTGGGCGTATCGTGCGTATTTGGCACTCATCGGATTGCGCCGAAATCGGGCATGTGGGTGCGCAATTGAGTGGTTCTGGCATCGCCATCGGCATCCAGTCGCGTGGCACGTCGATTATCCACCGGGTGGATTTGGCGCGCCTCAACAACCTCGAGCTCTTTTCGCAGTCGCCCAGTATGACACTCGACACCTACCGCGCCATGGGGCGCAATGCGGCACGCTATGCGGCAGGCAAATTGACGACACCGGTGCCCGTGACGGTGGATAACTGGGCCCGTCTGCGCCTGATTGTCAAAACAGCCCTGCTCCACCGCAAAGAAACCGAAGAAATCCGTGATCTCGCTCCCGAAGCGTTGCGCTTCGATTGGGAACCTGAGGTGTAATGATGCCAACATACCCGCTGTACGACAATGAAGCCGAACACTTGCATGCAGCCAACGGGCACCCACTTCGTGAGGTGACGGTGGATGCGGCGTTGCACGACTTGGCACTCGACGACATCCAAATCGACAAAACGACGCTCCAAGCGCAAGCGCAGATTGCCCGCGCATCGGGCTACGCACAATTAGCTCTGAATCTGGAACGTGCTGCGGAGTTGACCGCAGTACCGCGTGCCGAAATTATTACCATGTATCAACTGATGCGCCCTGGCCGGGCCTCGTTCGACGAGCTGATGGCACTGGCAGCACGTCTAGAAACCGCATATGCCGCTCCCATCTGTGCGGCACTCGTGCGCGAAGCGGCTACCGTATATCGCCAGCGTCAACTGCTTAAACGCCCACCAGCGTTTTAGCCCTGACATTGTATGGCTCCAGTCTCTTTTGGGGAGAACATTGATGGGCAGGATAGGCAGGATATCCCGGCCGTCTATGTTGTTGGGGAAAGGGCAGGATGCAGAGAATGGAAACAAGCCCTCATTCATGATTCATAATTGTAAAACGCCGGTCGCTTGTAGGGGCGAATAATATTCGCCCGTGATCCCTTTTGGGGAGAACATTGATGGGCAGGATAGGCAGGATATCCCGGCCGTCTATGT
>CAZMWB010000047.1:20067-21426 GCA_964569955.1 uncultured Klebsiella sp.
TGATTCATAATTGTAAAACGCCGGTCGCTTGTAGGGGCGAATAATATTCGCCCGTCATCCCCCCCATCGTAGGGGCGAATAATATTCGCACGGGCAATTTTGGAAAAGCCATTGTTATGCTCCGTGATTTTGGCGTAGGTGTTGAATCAACGACAAAATGTAGTAATTATAAATAATGGCGCCTGTAATACAGGTTGTATTGCGTAAATCACCAACTCATTTGATGAGTTGGTGATTTCGTTGATGATTGGTGTGGATGGGGAGTGATGAAATGAATGAATAAGACGCACGAAAAAGAGAATTGACAACAGATACAATGAGGCATTACAATAGGGATGTCGAAATCACTGGCGTACCTCGACACATGGCGACATGGAATCACACAATCCGGGCAGATGTATATTCTGTTGCAGGGTGGTGTAGGTGCATGGCGAAGTAGCGTTGGGTAGGTTAGTGAGATTGGCATAGATTAATGTCGAAGGAGACAAGACATGAAGGTTCGTTTGAAAGTTTTGGCAGCACTGCTGGTAATGGCCTTTATGGTCGCTGCCTGTGGTGGTGCCGCTGCCCCAGCTGCGGAGCCAACTGCTGCTCCAGCCGCTGAGGAGCCAGCTGCGGAGCCAACTGCTGAGCCAGTTGCTGAGGAGCCAACCGCTGCCCCAGCCGAAGAGAGCAATGGTTTGGCAGAAGTTGCCCGCGAAGACACCCTGAACTTGGCATGGAGCATTGCCAACCCAGGTGTCACCAACCCATGGGCTTCAGTCGGGTACACGCACCAGAACGGCAACGCGCTGTTGTGGGAGCCATTGGCGTACTACGCCATCTATGCTGACAAGCCGGTCATGTGGTTGGCCGACAGCATGGAGTACACGAAGCCAGACTTCACCGAGTTGACCATCAAGATGAACAAGGACGCCAAGTGGAGTGACGGTGTTGCCGTGACCGCTGACGACGTTGTCTTCACCTTCGAAGGTCAGATGAACAACGAGAAGTTGGGCTACCATGCGCAGTTCAAGGAGTACGTGAAGGAAGTCAAGAAGGTTGACGATTTGACCGTTGTTGTGACGTTCAACTTCCCAGCCCCCCGCTTCTCATTCGAAGTGCTCCACACCAAGTTCGACACTGGTATTCCAATCGTGCCAGCTCACGTGTTGAGCACACAAGCCGACGTCAACGAGTTCCCCGGTGGGCTTGATATGGCACACTCGGGTGGCTACAACGTCGTGTTGTGGGACGAGAACCAGAAGATCATGGACGTGCGCGAAGACTGGTGGGCCGTGGCTGCCGGTAAGGCAAGCATGCCCGAAGTCAAGCGTGTCGTAATCACCAACATCGGTGGCACCGTCGGCCAGAACATGG
>CAZMWB010000048.1:0-21350 GCA_964569955.1 uncultured Klebsiella sp.
TCACAGGAGGTGTGATGGACATTTCAGGATGGATTGCGATTATCGCAGGTGTGGCTACGGTAGTATTGTTATTGATTAACCCGGTTAAGCCAAAGTAAGTGTTGCCCACGATACCCGGTGTATCGTGGGCAAATTGTGGATAACATGTGGAAATGTGGGAAAGTCTGTGTGATATATCGTGGAAAGTCTGTGTAGTGCTGGTGGAAAAGCAGTGGATATCGTTGTTGTTGCTCTCAGCTGTGAAACATTCTACAATGGATGAAGAAAACCACAGTAGCGTAGACAGCAGAGGTAGAAGCAATGGGGAGTCGCTTTAGTGAGATGCGCATTTTTAGCGGGAGTGGCAATCCGGCTTTGGCGAATGCAATTGCAGACCGGCTTGGTGTGACACTTGGCGATATCACACTCACGAAATTTCCCAATGATAATATTTTTGTCCGACTCAATGAAAGTGTGCGTGACAAAGATGTCTTTGTAGTACAGTCGTTCTCCACACCGCTTAGTGATCGTATTTTAGAACTGACGATTATGCTTGACGCATGTCGCCGTGCTTCGGCGGGGCGTATCACCGCCGTCCTGCCGTTTTATGCCTATGGGCGTACCGACAAGCGCGATCAGCCACGTGTGCCTATTACGGCGCGCTTACTCGCAGACATGATTCAAGTGGCTGGGGCTCAACAGGTCATCACCATGGATCTGCACGCTGGTCAAATTCAAGGCTTTTTTTCGATTCCCGTGGATGAGTTGAGCGCTATGTCATTGATGGTGCGCCATTTCAAAGAGCGCCGCATTGATAACTTGACGGTCGTTGCACCAGACATGGGCTTTGCGAAACGCGCACGTAACTTTGCTGAGCAACTCAATGTGCCGCTTGCAATCGTAGAAAAACGCCACTTGCACGATATTCAACCCACGGATGATGCGCTACGACATGTGGAAGCATTGAACGTCATTGGCGATGTGACAGGTCGGCATTGTGTGCTGGTAGACGATGAAGTCGCCACAGGTGGTTCGCTGATCGCTGCGGCTGAATTGCTCATTGCACGGGGTGCAGCTGCCGTCTCAGCGGCAGTAGTGCATCCGATTCTGGCAGGGAAAGCTCTTGCTCGTCTCAAGGCGAGCCCCATTGATGAGCTCGTGACCACGGATTCGTTGCCGATTACGGATGTCCACAAATATCCCAACGTGCGCGTCCTTTCCATTGCCACACAACTTGCTGAGGTAATGCAACGCATCCATAGCGGGATTTCTGTTGATTCAATGAGCCTCTTTCATCGGGCAAGTCGCCGTTCATAAACACATCAGCGGTAGGTGCGGGTACCACCGCGCCTACCGCTGTATTTCTACGCATGCTCTCTATGGTTAGGAGCAGTGCGGTGGTGCCGACACTATGGCCAACTGCTGCAACAACACGGTATCATCGGTATAACCCATGTTAACGTTGACCACTTTGCCGTGTGCGTCATGCACCAGCGTACTTGGGACAGTCATGATGCCCAGCGCTTTGACCAGCTCAGGCTCTTGATCTATGGTGCGCCATGTAATGCTCACATCATCACGTTTGCTCTGCAGACGTTGGAGGGCGGGTTTTTGCAAACGCTCACACTGCATACAATGCTCGGTTGTGAGTGCGACAATGCCCGCTTTGCCCGCGACGACGGCCTGTACGACTGCACCACGCTCAGCCGCCTGCTGGCTCCGCCAGCGTACATACCATGCAAAGAATGCACACGCCCCGATGATGAACAACAATACTAAAAGTCGTGTTTCCATGTGCGTTAGCTCCGTACTCGGCCTAGCTGTGCGTAAATAAAGCATCCTGCACAAAACCCCGTTGTTACATTCACCAGCGCAAGCACCAACACCACGAGTGCAGCAATCCATGCTACTGTACTCAATCCAAGCAGTGCGGCAAGTACTGCGCCACTCAGCATCCCCAAGCCCATCTGTTGCGCAAAACGGTGGGGCGTGGCATCTTCATCGTGAATATCAGTCTGGATGAGGCGCTGGCTCACAAGGAATTTGTAGAGCTGCAACTGTGGTGCGAGTGTAGGTGCAAATATGGCTGCACCCAGCATAAGTGCAGCAAAGATGATGAATGCACTACTCCCGAGTATGTACCCAATGCCGATGACAACAATTAAACTTATTTGGCCGAACCGTAATGCCCCACGATCAAAGTGATATGCCATCTTGTCTGCTCCCGATGTGTAATAATAATACATAAGTAATATTATCAACTTACTGTACTGAAAAGTATAGCGCACAAGTGGTACAGCTGTCAACTCATACGATGAAAAAAAGATGAGAGCGGGAGGTCTGGTTATTTGAGGGGGTAGAGGGCGTTGACCACAGCTTCGAGGTGTGCGCCAGTCGCACGATAAAACTCGACTGCGGGGTGATCGTCGGCATGTGCGAGTACAAAAAAGAGGGGGATGTGTTGTTGTGTACAAAAGGTGCGCACGGCGTGAATGAGGCGGGAGCCGAGGCCTTGGCGTTGAAAATCGGGGTGAATGGCTAGGTCGTAGAGAAGCAGTTCGGCCTGCGTAGAGGTGTAACTTGGCAGGATGTAGGTAGTACATCCACCGACGAGGTGCTCGTCTGCAAAGACGACAAAGACCGCAAAATGAGGGGATTGGAGCAGTTGTTGTAAGTGGGTGACTGGTGCCACCGTTACGGTGTCATTTTCAAAGACTGTATGAAACAAGTTCACCAGCTGGGCAAATAGCGCACTATCGGATGATGTGAGTTGGCGGATGTGAAAGTGTGGGGGCATCGGGACCTCTTGCAGTGTGCACCAGGTGGAGTCACCACCTGGTGCACTGGTCAGGGTGCTTAGCTACGCATTTTTGCGCCGGTGTCGTGTTCCACACCACGAAGGATTTTGGCGCGAAGTTTGGTGATTTCATCGTCGGCCAACGTACGTTCGGTGCTACGGAAGGTGAGGCGGTAGGCCAAACTCCGCATCCCGTCACCGAGCTGCGCCCCGCTGTAGACATCGAAGAGTTCGAGTTGCGACAGCGTGTTCCCCGCATATTTACGAATCGCGTTGGCGATTGTTTCAGCGCTGACGCTGGTCGGTGCTACTAATGCCAAGTCTTGTGAGCTGGCCGGATAGCGTGAAATGCTGGTGTAGCGTGGCACGTTGGCGTGAGCAATGAGTGCGTCGAGGTCAAATTCGGCCACACAGATACGCATGCCGGGGAGATCGAAGCGGGCACGTGCATCGGGGTGGAGTTCGCCAAAGTGCCCTACGACGGTTTCGTTAGCACCACTGCCGATGGTCAGCTGTGCAGCACGCCCTGGTTGGAGGTGATTGGCCGTACTCGTGGTGACGCGTACTTCGGCGATGTGTAATCGTTCACACAGCACCTCCACGATTCCCTTGATGTCGAAGAAATCGGCGGATGCTGGCGCAGTATCGCGCCATGAGGGGTCTTGATGTGGGCCAGCCAACACCACGGCTACACGCAACGGTTCGGCGGGGAGGAGCTGATCAGTACGGCGCACGTAGACGCGCCCTACCTCGAAGAGTCGGGTCGTACCTCGTTCACGCAGATTGGCGTTGGCGGCCTCGAGCAATGTGGGCAGAATGTCGCGGCGCATGTATTCGCGCTCGGCTGAGAGTGGATTCGCCAAGCGGAGATAGGCATCCGATTCAAGCTCGGTCGGTTCGAGTTTGGCTGCTGATTCACGGCTGGTCAGTGAATAGGTGATGGCTTCGTTGAGCCCAGTGCCAGTGAGCACATCGCGCACGAAGTGTTCCCGTTCGAGGGTCAGATTGGTGCGTTGTACGGGAAGTTCATCGGCCATAATTGTAGTCGGCACATTGTCGTATCCAAACATGCGCGCCACTTCTTCGCACAAATCGGCCGTATGACTGACATCACGTCGGTAGCTCGGGACATCCACGTGGAGTGTATCGGGGGCCGTAGTCGTACAGCCAAATCCGAGTGGCGCCAGGAGCGTGGCAATCTGTTCCGTGGTGAACACCAAGCCCAGGATACGTTTGACTTCGTGGGTGGTCAGCGTGATTGTGAGTTGGCGGGGTGGCGTGCTACGCACATCAATCATGCCCGCATGCACGATTCCGTCGGCGTAGTCGTGCAACAACTGGCACAAGCGGCGTTGTGCCAGGTCAAGCATTTCGGGATCCACGCCACGTTCGAAGCGTTTGGATGCTTCGGAGCGCAGTTTGAACGCCGTTGACATCTGGCGGATAATGGTCGGTTCCCAGACCGCAGCTTCGACCATCACATTCCGTGTCTGGTCGCTGACTTCACTGCTCTGGCCACCCATGACACCGGCCACACTCAAGGCCTGCGTGGTATCGCAGACGAGCAGGTGTGATGGCATGAGCTGATGCGTACGCCCATCGAGGGTGGTGAGCTGTTCATCGCTACGTGCAGTGCGCACCACGATGTGGTGTTGGGCCACCTGGTCGGCATCAAACGTGTGATTGGGAGTGCCGAGTTCAAGCATCACATAGTTGCTGATGTCCACAATGTTGTTGATGGGGCGCATGCCGGCCATCGTCAGGCGGCGTTGCATCCAAAACGGCGACGGTTTGATGGTCACGTTGGCGACCATGGTGGCGGTAAAGCGTGGACAGAGTGTGGGTGCCTCGATGGTTACCTTGGCACGCTGGTTGACATCTGGAGCAGTAGCGGTGACCTTTGGCTCTGGCAGCCGTACCTGTTGCCCCGTCAGCGCTGCGATTTCACGCGCCATGCCGACGAGTGACAATGTGCGCGCCATGTTGGGTAGCACGTCAATGTCAATGATGCTGTCGCCGAGATAGTCTACGAGTGGTATCCCCACTGGTGCATCGTCTGGCAAAATCAGGATACCTTCGTGCTCTTCGGACAATCCCAGCTCTTTTTCGGAGCAGAGCATGGCATCAGACATCACACCACGCACCGGTTTGCCTTTGAGCTTGACTTTGACTTTCCCTTCGACGTGTCCGTCATAAAGTACTGCTCCCTCACGGGCAAAGACCGATTTGAGCGGGTGATTCAAGACACCGAGCCCCTTGTACTGGTAGAGATTGGGCGCACCAGTGACCACCGTGTGTACGTTGTCACCGCCGTAGTTGACCGTTGCAAGCACGAGGCGATCCGCATTGGGATGTTGCATGACCTCGAGTATGTTGCAGGTCACAATCAGGTCGCGATCCCACGGCAGTTCGGATTCGGGGACACCGATGTGTTCGACTGCGTCTACTTCAAGCCCGGAACGGGTCAACCGTTCTGCGAGTTCGACGACGGGGATAGTGACATCCACGTATTCGCGTAACCAAGAGAGAGGAATTCGCATGGAATAGACTCCTTTAACGCACAACTGTAATCGGGATACGCACACTGTCACCAACGAGTTTTTCGGCAGAGTTGCGCCGATGGGCACGGGTATCGGTGAGCGGATCAATCAAGCCAATCTGGATGATGTAGTCACCTGCTGGTAAATCAGCAGGGATGGTGAGCTGATGGGTGCTATAGACGCGGTCGCCAGGGCTCCAAGCTGTGGTGCCAATCATCGGGAAGAGTGGTTGTGTGCTTTGCACAAATGCCTGCTTTTGTGCATCAATCAGCCAGATAAATACCGACCAATCGACGGGAGCACGACTGCCTGCCTGCCAGCGTAACATGAGCGCGATGGTACGCCCAGGCGTGTATTCTCCGGTGAGCGTGTAATCGAGCAGTGCAATACCACCATCCGCAGTGGGTGCTGCAAAAATAGCATCGGTGGGTATTGCCAGTGCCTGTGCCGTGGTTGCTGGTGCTGGCATCTGTAAGGGGAAACGAGGCAGTACAGTATGCCACCAGATCCACTGTTGTGCTCCTGCCATGAGTATTGCTACGATGAGCACGAAGCGCGGTTGAAGTGCACGCTGGAAACCGGTATGCAGACCAGTCGCTACGATGATGGCCAGCGCGGGAAGCGCTGGGATGGCGAGGCGAGACTGCCATGCAACCGCCCCGACGGTCATGGCAAACATGACTAGCCAAGCCACCGTGATGGTGACGAGTAGTGCGAGACCCCACCAAATAAAGGTGATTTGCCGCAGACGGGTGACCAGTGTAATCAGCACCCCACAGATACCGATAATACTGATGGTGGTAGTGATGAGATACCACCACGCTGGAGCCGGAATGCTCATCCAGCCGTAGACCCCCCACGCCGAACGCATCAGTTGTTGCCATGCTGCTTGCCATGTGGCCAGTGCCGTGAAATCGAGTGTCATGTTCTGATAGGTTTGGCGAAAAAGGGTCAGCCCAAACAAATCGCCGTACCACAGCAGATTGCGCACATACCACCAGCCGGCAATTGCGCCGAGCAAGGTACCGGCAATCACGACGCCGAGTGCACGTTGCGTGGGTGATGGCAGGCGCCACAGTGGCCAGATGAGCGCAGGTATGAGCACGATGGCACTCTGTTTGGTAATGAGTGCCAAGGCAATCACCACACTCAACCAGCCAATGCCACGCAGGGTGTGCGCAGTAATCATCAGCAAGATGGTGGCAGCCGCCAAGGCAAACAGGAGCCCATCGTTGCTGACACTGCCACCAATCACGGTGAGTTGTGGTGATGCGGCCACCACGGCCACTGCAGTCAACGCAACGGTGGGCGTACGGAGGACGAGTGTACTCCGCCAAATCAACCACAGCCCGAGTGCTACCCACAGCAATGAGATGAGGCGCACCATGCGCCATGCCAGGAACGTCCCCTGCCATGGCCACTGTTCGCGGGTGCCGTGGATGAGCGCCTGTGCATCCGTACCACCTTGCCAAATGAAGTGTGGGTTGAGTGCTTGGGGCACCCACGTACCGCCATCAAAGAGTGGCCAGGTCACAACCGCGGCAAGGACGTATGCGAGTGGTGGTTGGTGTCCTTCACCGGGCACATCACTGACACACGGTTTGGCGCATTGCACGGGGAGACGGTGGGTCTGTACCAAAAAGCGCACATAGTCGAAGTGTGCGGTCTCGTCGGGAGCCTCGCCCAAGGGATTGGTCAACGCCACGCACACGGCTGCCGCGCACCAGAGTGCGAGCAATATGCGCATGATGGATTGTGGTGTTGACAACATGTTCATCGGTTAGACAAATTGCTGCAAGAAACGTTCATCGCCACTGAAGAACCAGCGGATATCGTCAATGCCGTGGCGCAACATGGTGATGCGCTCGGGACCCATGCCAAAGGCGAAGCCGCTGTAGATGGCAGGGTCATAGCCGCCGTTGCGTAGCACATCGGGGTGTACCATGCCTGCACCAGAAACTTCCAGCCAGCCGCTGTGCTTGCAGACGCGGCAGCCGCTCCCTTTACACAGAAAACACTCAACGTCGAGCTCTACGCTCGGCTCGGTAAAGGGGAAGTAGCTCGGGCGGAAGCGTGTTTTGGTGCCAGCACCATACAAGCGCTCGGCAAAGCCGACGAGTGTTCCCTTGAGATCCGAGAAGGTGATGTTTTTGCCCACGGCGATGCCTTCGACCTGGTGGAACATCATCTCATGACGCGTAGTGACCTGCTCATAGCGGTAGCACTTACCGGGCAAAATCACACGTACTGGATGGGGGGCATGTGCCCGCATGGCGTGGATTTGGCCTGGTGATGTGTGTGTACGCAGGAGCACTTTTTCGGCACCGGGTGGTGTTTCAATGTAAAATGTGTCCCACATGTCACGTGCTGGGTGGTCTGCGGGGATGTTCAGTAAACCAAAGTTAAGTGTATCAGTTTCGACCTCGGGGCTTTCCCACACCTGGAAGCCCATTTCTGCAAAAATATCGGTAATCATGCGGAGCACGCGTGTGCTTGGATGTAGCCGGCCAACCACGGGCATGCGCCCGGGCATGGTTACATCCACGGCTTCACTGGCAAATGCGGATTGCATGGCCGATGCGGAAATAACGGCTTCACGGTCACCGAAAGCGCTTTCGAGTGCGGTGCGTACCGCATTAAAGCGTTGTCCAGCGGCGGGGCGATCGGCGGCGGGCAGGGTCCCCAGTTCACGGCTGAGTTTGGCAATCGCGCCTTGTTTGCCGAGATAGTTGCTCTTCCACTCGGCGAGTGCATCCCCATCGCTGATGGTGGTCAAGTCTGCCAACGCAGTTGCCTCGATGGTGGCGAGCTGGTCAATGATACTCACACATTCCTCCCTCACAACATACAAACAAAAAGCCACACACCGTCAGGGACGATGTGTGGTCGTGGTACCACCCTGGTTCGGTCACCGATACGTGACCCTCGTGCCCCGATAACGGTGGGAAACCGGTTTGACCTACGCATGTCGTGTGGACACTTCTGCCAAACAGCTCAGAAGGGAACTTCGGGTAATTCGTGCGGTGTTGACTCACAGTCGCTGATCAACACTCCCTGGACGCCGTGGTTACCGTACTCGCTTCGTCATCGCCATATGTACTTTGTGACTCCTAGTATACCCAAAAGTTGGCTGGTCTGCAATGTGGCTATACTGGCTGGCGTTGGCGTTGTGCTTCAAACAGCATGATGCTGGCCGCCATTGCCGCATTGAGTGATTCGATACCAGGGCGCATGGGGATGGCCACATGTGTGGTGGCCAGCGCGTGGGCGTGCTGACTCAGCCCGTGGGCTTCGTTGCCGATGATGAGGGCAGACGCCGTGCGCCAATCCACCCGAGTATAGGACAGACTCGTCGGCGTGCTATTTGCACAGTAGACGTGGCAGTGTGTCACCGTGTGTGCGATGGCTTCCCACGGCATGTCGGTCTGGATGGGGACGCGCATCAGGCTACCCATGCTGGCACGCACCGTTTTGGGTGCATACGCATCCACACATCCCGGGCTACACAAAATGGCATCAACGCCCACTGCATCACAACTGCGAATGATAGTGCCTAGATTGCCGGGGTCTTGGATGTGGTCACAAATCACCACGAGTGAAGGTGCTGGTGGTACGGGGAGCTGTGGCCAGCGTGCAACTGCCACGACCCCTTGAGGAGTGCTGGTATCGCTGGCGGCCTGCACCACGGCTGCACTCGCCGCATAGCAGTTGGGGAGGGTGTATAGCTGGTCGAGCAAGAGCTGACCCGCACTAGTGCGGGCGAGTTGTGTGGCATCGTAGAGCACCAAGACTGGTGTAGCATCGTGGGCAAAGACGTCGCTGACGAGGCGGACTCCTTCGAGCACAAACAGCCGCTCACTGCGACGTAACGAACGGTCGTCACGGAGTGAGCGGATGGTGCGCACATGCATATTGCTCGTGCTGGTGATCATTTAGGCGGTAGCGACAGCTTTCTCAGCAATAGCACGGAAAGCGGCCATATCGTGTACGGCCAAATCAGCAAGCATCTTGCGATCGACTTGGATGCCAGCCTTGCCCAGCCCGTTGATGAGACGGCTATACGACATGCCACACATGCGGGCTGCGGCGTTGATGCGCACAATCCACAAACGGCGGAAGTCGCGCTTGCGGGCGCGGCGGTCACGGAAGGCATACGACAGGGCCTTCATCACCGATTGCTTGGCGACAGCGTAGCGTCGGCTACGGCTACCCTGGTAACCCTTGGCTTGATTGAGGAGTTTTTTGTGGCGCTTGTGCGCCATCATTCCACGCTTGACACGAGCCATTATCGTTCCTGTTCTTTACAGTAGTGTGTAAATATATCTGCACACCGCATGCGAGGGGCAATCGTTAGCGGGCGTGTTTCGTACGGTACGGCAAACCACGCAATACACGTGCAGTGGTTGACTCGTGCACTTCTTGCATGCGATCAAGCTTCTGCAAGAGGCGGGTGGCCTTGCGACGACGGAAGTGACCACGGCGACCCATGGCACTGACCAGCTTGCCGGTGCCGGTAAAGGTGAAGCGCTTGGCGGTACCCTTGTGGGTTTTCATCTTGGGCATGACTATTCCTTCTCTGTGGTTTCTGCTGAAGCGCTGTCAGGTGCCGGAGCCGCCGGCTTTTTGGGTGCAGCACTGGCGGATTTCGCGGGGGTCTGTCGTGCCTTGGCGTTGGGAGCCAACAACAACGACAATACACGACCTTCCATTAGCGGTTTTTGCTCAACAACTGATACATCACGCAAATCCTCGGCCATGCTCTCCAACATCGCCAACCCGATGTCTGGGTGGAAAATTTCGCGGCCGCGAAAGCGCAGTGTGAATTTGACTTTGTCACCGGCCAACAAAAACTTGCGTGCCTGCTTGGCTTTGACGTCAATATCGTGCTCGTCAGTCTTGGGCTTGAGACGCACTTCCTTGAGCTCTACTTGCTTTTGGTGTTTGCGTGCCTCGCGCTCTTTCTTGGATTGCTCGTAGCGGAATTTGCCGTAATCCATGATGCGACATACAGGCGGTACTGCGTTGGGTGCAACCTCAACAAGGTCAAACCCACGCTCCTCAGCCATTTGAAGCGCATCTCGAATCGCTACTATGCCTACCTGCGTGCCTTCCTCGTCAATCAGACGAACTTCACGCGCACGAATTCGGTTGTTGAATCGCAATCGGTCGGTTATGATAGCACCCCTTCTGTTCCGGTTATTTGTACAAACAGACGCGACGCCCTGTGAAAGGCAATACGTCGTAACAGTATACCACCCCAAAAGAGCGCCGTCAATTTTTTGGCGTAGTTGTGGTTCATTGGAGCATGCCGTGACACCATTGCCCCGTTCCACCCGGTATCAGCACACAAAGGTATGCAAAAAATGTGCAAAAAATGTTCAATATGTTGACAAACAAAGCTGTTTGTGGGTATCATACAACTAACTTACCTACTGGTCAGTATGAGAGGGATGGTACATGCGCACACGTTCGCCGATGCTTTTCATTTTTTTCACGGTGCTGATTGATTTACTCGGGGTGGGGATCGTTATTCCGGTGTTGCCATACTATGTCAAAATCCTCGAATCATCTGGGGATGCATGGTTGATTGCAAATCGGGCCTTATTGGTGGGTGCATTGTCGGCAGTATACGCATTGATGCAGTTTTTGTGTGCGCCCTGGTTGGGGAGTCTCTCTGACCGCTATGGGCGGCGCCCGGTGTTGCTCGGAAGTTTGCTGGGTACGGGTATCGGCTATATCATCTTTGGTTTTTCTGATCAGCTCTTTGTAATTAGTCCGTGGTTGATGTTAATCGCATTATTCGCATCACGCATCATCGACGGCGTGACTGGTGCCAATATTAGTGCGGCGCAGGCCTACATCGCCGACATCACCACCCCCGAGAACCGGGCACGTGGTTTGGGCATGATTGGTGCCGCATTCGGGTTGGGATTCATGCTTGGGCCCGCCTTGGGGGGCTGGTTGAGCACCTACGGGTTGGCAGTGCCAGTTTTTGTGGCGGCCGCATTGGCCTTTGCAAATGTCACCTTCGGGTATTTCGTGTTGCCCGAGTCGCTCGATGTCTCCAAGCGGAGCACGCAGGTCAGCACCAGTAATCCGTTGGTGCGCATCACATCGGTGCTCGCCAACCCCAGCATCCGCAATTTGTTGTTGGGTGTGGTGTTGGTCAATTTGGCTTTTTCGGGCATGCAGAGCAACTTCGCCGTCTACAGTGATCGGCGTTTTGGTTTTACCGCAGTAGACAATGCGTTCGTTTTTGTGGCAGTTGGCGTAGTAGCGGTTATCATGCAAGGCTTTCTTTTGCGAATGTTGGTTCCCAAATTCGGTGAAGCACGCCTAGCAATGGTAGGGCTGGTGGTGATGGCCATCGGATTCGAAGGACTGGCACTCGCCCCCACAGGGGCCTGGTTGTATCCAGCGATTCTGGTACTGGGTGTGGGGAGTGGGATGGCCACGCCATCACTCACCAGCTTGATTTCGCGGCGTGTGGATGAGCGCTCACAAGGGGTGACGCTGGGGGGGAGTCAAGCATTGACTTCGCTGGTCACCGTTATCGGGCCATTGCTGGCTGGTATGCTGTCGGATGTGGTGCATGTGACAGCACCATATCATGTGGGTACGGTGATGATTGCCGGGGCGGCTGTGGTCGTCATCATGGTGTTGCGTGTGGTTGCGTCACGCAGTGTGGTTGCGTCATCACCCACTGTTCCGATGACCGGTGACTAAGCACACCGATGGGTGGTAAATGGTATACTCGTACTCGACGTACACGAATCACGCCGCGACAATGTCGCGGCGTAGTGCTTATTGAGGGGTGGTGGAGCAGATGCGCACGGGTCCAATCATGGCTGTCGGTGATTTGGTCTGGGATGTCCTGGCTCAGCCGGATACGATTTTGTTGCCGGGCGGTGATACCACGGGGCGAATCGCGTTGGCACCGGGGGGATCAGCCGCCAATGTGGCCGCATGGGTGGCACGTGTTGGTGCACCAGCCGCCTTTGTGGGGGCTGTGGGTGCCGATGTATTTGGCGACCTGATTGTCGCCGATTTGGCCCGTGAAGGGGTCGAGTGTCACATTGTGCGCACACAGTATGACACGGGCGTGATTGTGGTCATGATTGACCGGGCCGGGCAACGGAGCATGATTACCAACCAAGGGGCAGACTTTCACTTGCAACCCGCAGACATCCCAGCAGCGGTGATTCAACGGGCCGCTCACGTGCATATCACGGCATGGTCGCTATTTACGGATCCGCCACGTGCTGCTGCCATCCATGCTGCCAAGGTGGCCAAGGCGGCTGGTGCAACTGTGTCGTTTGACCCGGCCTCGTACCAGATGATCCGCGAGATGGGGCGTGACACGTTTGATGCGATTGTGGCCGAGTTGCCCATTGACATCATTTTGCCCAACCGCGACGAAGGCATGGTGTTGACGGGTGAACGTGAGCCGGCAGCAATTGCACAGGCGTTACGCAAACGTTTTCGTGATGCGGTAGTGGTGCTCAAACTCGACAAAGATGGCTGTTTTGTCTGTGCCGAAGGATATGCACAGCATCACGCCACGGTGGATGTGACGGTGGTGGATGCCACGGGGGCCGGAGATTCGTTTAACGCGGGCTTCTTGGCAGAGTATTTGCGTAGTGGCAACCTTGCAGCTGCTGCACGGCTTGCCAACAACGTGGGGAGCTGGGTGGTCGGCCACTTTGGGGCACGCCCTGCAGTGGATGACGCATTTGCGCACCTCATTCGGCGATAACGAGTGTTGGTGTGGAGGTAGGTCATGACACCGGTTGCAGGATGACGGTAATTGGTGGATGATGTGTGCACAGGATGGGATTCAGCTCATTGGTGGGCACAACGATTACACGCGACGCATATGCGCCGCGTGTAATCGTGTACTGTTGTTTCAATGATGAGCCGAACTTAATCGCCCGATTGCACACCCGAAAATGCGAGCAGTGTCCCCAATTTTTGCAGACCGAGGCGTACGCGCGTCTTGATGGTGCCCAAGGGACGATCGAGGTGTTCGGCGATTTCTTGGTGTGAGAGCCCATTGAAATAGGCGAGCTCGATGGCCTGGCGTTGTGCACTCGGCAGACTGGCCAAGGCACTGATAATCACACGACGCTGCTCGTTGGCCCACGCAGTCGCAGGCACATCCACATGGTCGTCTACCAACTGCGGGATGAGTGGGTTTTCGTCGTTGTCGTACATCGGATTGGGGCGGGCCCGCATACGGCGCATTTCGTCTATGCACAGGTTGTGCGCAATCCCGAAAATCCACTGTGCTACCCGACCACGCTCACGCTCAAAGCTCGCACTTCGACGCCAGACACGCCAAAATACTTCTTGAACGATTTCTTCACTTTGTTCGCGGTTTTTTAGCATGCGAAAGGCTAAGCGGTAGACCACCGCGGAATAACGATCGTACAGGACTTCGAGTGCTTGACTATCGCCCTGGGCAACAGCAGTGATAACAAGCTGGTCGTCAGCGTCGGTGGCAGAGATGCTCGGAGGAAGCGACGCTAATTGTTCGGAGTAGTTCTGTGTGTCAGACACATTCATGACAACGCTCCTTGCGTATTAGCTTACCTTTATTCTAGCGTAATTTCAAGGTTGTGTCAATACTTTGTTCAGCATTTGCAAATGTTCATCAATAGCTCTAAAAAAGCTATACAGCACGACAAAAGGGGGAATTCTGTGCCATTTTATGACTAAACCTGTGCAAACAACCAAATGTTTGCACAGGTTTGAAAATGTGGGTAAACGCATATTTTGCGTTGCGCGGGGAATTATGCGGATTCGAGGTGGACTGCCTCGGGTGACACTTTATGGCGGAGCACATCGACGAGATTAATTGGATCCCGCAATGTGCCACGCATACGCAACACCACATTGCGTTGGTCCACAGGCAGATGAATCATGAGAATCCCATCGCCATCACCATCGGTACGGAAATGTTCGGTAAGGGCATAGATTTCATTCATGAGCTGCACCGCAGTATCGGTATCTTCAAAGAACGGGAAGTAGAGGCGAATCACATGTTGTGGGCCGTGAGCGGTATCCACGGGTGGTGGTGTGGGCGCTTTATTGGCTGTAGGAACGGCAGTGCGGGCTGTTGTTTTAATGACATCGCCACCGTTACTTGTTTTGCGTGGTTCAGCAGGTGAGTCAGGCATAGGTGCTCCTCGTGTTGGTGGCGGGGTTCCATGTGATGCGGCAAACGTGGGTGGTGTCGGCGCCGTTGCGTGCTGTGGTGTGTTCGTCGGCGTGGGCTGGGTTGGTGGCGGTGGTGTATACGGTGTGTCGTCGTGCACAATCGGTTCAACTTTGTCGATCATGAGTTGCATGCCATCATTGCGCCGATCGAGTTTGCCAATAATGCGGATAACCGCATCGTCGTGCAACAGTGATTTGAACTTCTCGTATGCTTTGGGGAACGCCACAAACTCGATGCTCGAGGTGACATCTTCGAAGTTGCCTACAAACATGGCATCACCCTTTTTGGTGGTCACCGTGCGGGTGTTGCTGAGCATGCCTGCAAAAGTGAGTGACTGACCGACGAGTTCGTCGCTGATGGTGGCGAGTGGCGTGACATCGCTCAGGTCCACGTCGCGGAGTGCTTGTACCACCGGGTGGTCGGAGACGTACATACCGAGGAGCTCTTTTTCCCAGGTCAGGAGCTCACGTTGATCTTCGCGTGTTTCATGGATAATTGGAAAGGCAACAGCGGCCATCGAATTTGTGGCATCGGTACTGGTACTACTCCCCATCAAATCAAAGAGGCTCGATTGCCCAGCGGCACGGGCCTTTTGGGCGCCACTTGCCGCATCAATGACCTGATCGAGGACGGCCAGCTTTTGGCGTCGTGATCCTGGCAACGAGTCAAATGTACCTGCTTTGATGAGACTTTCAATGACTCGTTTGTTGATGAGTTTGAGGTCAATGCGGTCAGCGAATTCTTCGAGACTGGTAAACGGGCCAGCGGTGCGAGCAGCCAAAATGGCCTCCACGGGGCCTTCGCCAACGTTTTTGATGGCTGCCAGTCCAAAGCGGATGCCACGGTCATACCGGATTGCATCTGCAACCAAATTGCTGTCGAGTTGCTCAATGGTAAAGTCGGCCACACTTGCATTGATGTCTGCGCGTAGGACGGCGACCCCCAGTTTGGCACATTCGTTGACGGCTTTGGCCACGTCTTCGATTTGACCGGCTGCGCCCTTGAGCACGGCTGCCATGTATTCCGTGGAGTAGTTGTTTTTGAGATAGGCGGTCTGGTACGAAAGGAGGCCGTACAGGGTAGCGTGCGGGCGGTTAAACGAATAGCCAGCAAAGGGCTGGATGAGATCCCACAGCGTATCAGCCTGTGCCTTGGTGAGTCCGTTTTTGAGACACCCTTCTTTGAAGCGAGGCTCTTCGGCGGCCATCATTTCTTTCTGCTTTTTCCCGATGGCCTTGAGCACAATATAGGCTTGTCCCAGCGTATAGCCGGCGATGACCTGGAGCAGTTGCATAATCTGCTCTTGGTAGACGATGACGCCGTAGGTGTCTTCGAGGATGGGTTTGAGAATCGGGTGCAGGTACTTGATACCCTTCGGATTGTTTTTGTTTTGGATGTAGACAGGAATTTGTTCGAGTGGACCAGGACGATAGAGTGCCACCATGGCGTAGATGTCGTCTACACGTGTCGGTTTGAGCTCTTTGAGGTAGCGCACCATCCCCGCAGATTCGAGCTGGAAGACGTTGATCGTATTGCCTTGACTGAGGGCATCGAATGTTTTTTTGTCGGTCAGGGGAATATCACCTAGTTGCATGGTAGTACCCGTTGATTGGGCAATGTACTTGAGCGTCTCGGCCACCACTGACAAGTTGGTGAGCCCGAGGATGTCCATTTTGAGGAGACCGATTTTGGCGAGGGTGGGGCCTTCGTAGGCCGCCATCAACGAGTTTTCGTCTTTGGTGGTGCGTTGGAGTGGCACCACATCGTCGAGCGGGTTACGGCTGACCACGACGCCACATGCGTGGGTCCCCACATTACGCATGCGACCTTCGATGCGTTGTGCCCAGTCAATGATCTGCTGGATTTCGTGGCTTGATTCGTAGAGTTGCTTGAATTCCGGGGCCTTCTCGAGGGCATCCTTGAGCGTAATATTCGCGTTCGTGGGAATGAGTTTGGCGATGCGGTCCACGTCGGACAGTGGGATGTCGAGGGCACGCCCCACGTCACGAATGGCGGCTTTGGCGCCCAGAGTGCCATACGTGATAATCTGGGCGGTGTTTTCGCGACCATATTTGCTGGCAATATAGTCGAGAATCTCACTACGACGACTGTCGGCAAAATCCACGTCAATGTCGGGCATTTCGAGGCGTTCGGGGCTGAGAAAGCGTTCAAAGAGCAGTTTGTTGGCCACCGGGTCCACATCGGTGATGCCCAGACAGTAGAGTACCAGCGAGGCCCCTGCAGAGCCACGGGGCAGACACGGGATGCCGTTGCGGCGCGCATACGACACGTAGTCCCACACGATGAGCATGTAGTCGGGAAAGCCTGTTTGGTTGATCACGTCGAGCTCATAGGCGAGCCGTTCCGGGTAGCCCACGGGTGGGGTACCGTTGAAGCGGCGCATCAGGCCTTCTTCGCAGACATGTCGCAGGTAGGATGACGCATCATGCCCTGCAGGAATTTCAAAAGCGGGGAGCTCGACGCGGCCGAAATCAAGCTTGAGGTTGACCATGTCGGCGATGCGACGTGTGTTTTCGATGGGGGCTGTGCCGTAGCGTTTGAAGCGCTTCCAGACGTCGTCGGCCGACAGAATGTGATAACTGTCGTCCATGTCGTATTTTTTGGCACAGAGCTCGTTGAGTGTCATATTGAAGCCCATCGCCATCACCATGCGATGTGCATCGAGGTCACTTGCGTGAATGAAATGGCTGTCGCAGGTGGCCACAAGCGGGATACCGAGCTCTTGGCCGATTTTGACGAGTTCGGCATTGATTTCTTCGAGTTCGGGGGCGTTTTCGTGGAGTTGGAGCTCCAGATAATAGCGTTCTGGTCCAAGTAAATCACGAAACCAGGCAGCCGTTTCACGGGCTTTGTCGGGTTGGCGGTTTTGAATGTATTGGGCAACTTCGCCGGCAATACACGCCGATGTGACCACCAACCCTTCGTGATGCTGTTGGAGCAGTTCACGATCAATGCGTGGACGGGCAAAGACACCCTTGGACCCCATGCCTTCGAGATGGGCCTTGGTAGTAAGTTTGACCAGGTTGCGATAGCCGGTCATGTTGGTGGCTAGTGTCACGAGATGGTGGTAGTTGCGTGCTTTGCGCTGGGTGGCGTCACCACGGTGTCCTGGTGCCATGTAGGCTTCGAGCCCGATGATGGGCTTGATGTTGGCTTTTTTGGCCGCATTGTAGAAGTCAATGGCGCCATACATGACCCCGTGATCGGTGACCGCAATACTGTCCATGCCCAGCTCAGCCGCACGTTTGACGATGCCGTTGAGGGTGGCATAGCCGTCGAGGAGACTGTATTCGGAGTGTACGTGCAAATGAACAAAATCATTCATAATAGACCATTTTCGTATAACGAGTGCGATACTCGCGGATAGATAATGTGTGCTACGTATTATAGCATGTGCGGTATGATTACTGTCAGCGAATTTTAATCAAATTGTCACGTATACGGTGTGAATGGAGGAACGTATGTGTGGTGCAGTTCGCTTCGCGTGGCACGATGTGCTTGATCCACTATTGCCCGATATCACCACGCCCACAGGGAGCTACGAGTCACGCTATTGGCAGGGTACCCCAGTGCTACCAGTGCAATTTGCAGATACAAGTCGCCAGCTGATGCGTTGGGGCAATCGCAACGAAATTGCCGAATTACCCGCTACTGCATGGGTGAAACACGAAAGCCTGGTCGCAGGGAAGTGGCAACGTTATGCGCCACAGTTGGTAACTATCCCGGTGTGCGCCGGGTATGAGCAGGGAGTATGGTTTGGCATCGATCATGGGATTCATGGGCTGGTGGCAGGTGGCAGGGTGTTCATGCTCACCGAAGCCGCAGATGCCGACTACTGGCAAATGACACACCATCAACGGATGCCACGCTTGATTGCACAAACGGTGCGCGTACCAATGGCTGGGAGTCACCATCAGCAACGATTATTTGAGTAGCTTCCCCTACGGTGCAATATCAATCACGAGTACCCCGTAGTACTCCGCTGAGCCATCGGTATGTTGGCTGACCAGTTCGGGTGGCCGTTTGTCGAACTGGGGTGTGGCCACGATGCGCATACGATTCCCATAGGTGTCACCCACATAGCGTTGGGCCGCATCATGGAATGTGGTGTCAATGTTTGCGTCTGCAGGGACGGTCACCGTAAACGGCACGGTAATTGTTTGTGGGACTGCAGGAATCAACAGATACTGACCAACACGCATATACCAGATACCGCCTACCACGAGACTTACAAGCATCACGAATATCAAGAACCAGCGCCATGGACTGCGCCGCACTGGCACGGGGGCTAATGGAATGGCTGGGAGTGCGGGTAATGGGGGGGCCAGAGAAACGGTCACGAGTGGCGGTGGTGGCGCAAACCCCAGTTCCTTGGTGGGGACAAGGGGCTCACTTGCAGGCAGGATTTCGCGCGTTTCAACTGTCGGTGAAGGCAAGTTGACCGTGGTTAATTCTGCAGGTGGGGTACGGGTTGGAATCGGTGATGTATCGCGGATAACCGGCAGAATATTGGTTTCTTCGCTGCGGATGACGGTACGAATGGCGGTACGCATTTCGAGTGCCGTCGCAAATCGCGCTTCGGGCTCGATGCGCAAGGCTTGCTTGACCACATCTGCGGTCAGCGGTGACACGTGTGGTGCCAAGTCTTGAACCGCCAAAAAGGTGAATGGTTTTTGGCCACGTGGATCTCGCCCGGTAAGGAGATGATGCATGGTCGCACCGAGGGCATAGATGTCGGATGCCACAGAAACGTCACCACGATACTGCTCTGGTGGGGCATACCCCGGTGTCCCCATGATGCTGCCACGTTGATTGTTGGTAAAACGGGCAATGCCGAAGTCAATCATTGTCACGAATCCTTCCGCATCAATCATGATGTTGGATGGTTTGACATCGCGGAATATGACGGGTGACGGCAACGTATGTAGGTAGTGCAGAATGTCGCAGGCTTGATTGGCCACGGAGAGCACATCGCGTTCACTGAGCTGGCCTTTGCTTCGGAGCAGGTCTTCGAGGTCAGTACCACGGATCAGATCCATCACGATGTAGACGCGGCCGTTTTCGATTATACAACTGTAAAATTGAGGAATCCCAGGATGCGCCAACGTAGCGAGGAGCCGTGCCTCGATAGCACAGCGTTGGAATGCGTCGAGGGCGCGATCGGGATCGAGGGGCAAGACGATTTCTTTGATTGCATACGTGCGGTGACTGCTTTCATCTACCGCTTCGAAAATCACCGCTTGACCACCGGTTTTGATGACTCGGGTCAGGTAGTAACAGTTGTTTCCATCAACAAACCCGAGTGCCTGGTTGCAATAACGACAACTGTTGGCGCGCCGTGCATTAATTCGGCGGCAACGTGGGCACAAAATGTCGGGTCGCAAAGTCATGTTGTCACCGTCGGCATTGTGCGTCGCTCAAAAACTGCTAGTGTTTCGAAGTGTGGCGTCTGTGGAAACATGTCGTATCCGCTGAGTGAGACGAGACGATAGTCGGACAACAATATGTGCGCATCTGCGACCTGCGACAGTGGATTACACGATACATAGACGAGCCGCTGCGGGGCATGACGCAGGATTTCGTGGCAGACAGCGGGCCCGAGTCCGACACGTGGTGGGTCTACGACCATTGTATCAAAATGTGGCGCTTGTTGACGTAAAAAATCTGCAACGTCGGCAACTTCGGTGGTGACATTGCGATGGCGAGAATGGTCAATGTTGTGTTGGCACAATGTCACGCTTTCGGCAAACGATTCCACACTGTGGACGTGACCAACGTGGGCAGCCACACTCAACGCAATGGTGCCGACACCGCCGTACAAATCAGCCACGTGCTGTGCGTGACCAACTGCGCTATTGATGGCGCTGAGGAGGTGTTCGAGTAGGTAGACGTTGTTCTGGAAAAACGTGTTGGGACCGATGGCAAGAACATTGCCAGCCACATGCATGGGAAGTAGCGCATCTCCCCAGTGTTTGTAGGGCGTACCAAACGACACGTCTGCATGGCTGTCGTTGCGTAGCCAGTGTACCCCAACCACAGCCGGATTGGTGAGCGTGGTTTCGGCGATGTGTGCCATGGCCGCCTCGTCGTGTGCGTCACGCGGTTGACTGGTAATCATGGCAATCAAGTACTGATTGTGCGGGCTCCGGCGCACCACAACATAGCGCAAGAAGCCTTCGTGACTGCGTAAATTGTAGTCGGGTAATCCGAGTGCCTGGCTCTGTTGCCACACAGCATGTGCCACCGCAAAGGCTGCCGGGGGAATCAGATGGCACGTTGAGAGATCAATGATGTAGTTGAATTTACCGCCACGCCGCAATCCAAAGCGCCCCTTGCTGGCAATGAAATCCATGCGCGTGCGATACGTGTAGTCGTCGGGTGATGCCACGATGGTGGGGGATGGCATGTCTGCGGGGAGTAAATCACGCCACAGATCAACGAGTGCTCGTTGTTTGGCATGAATTTGATCAGGATATGCCACATGCCCGAATGTACACCCACCACACATGTCGAGTGGTGGAGCATGGGGGCAGCGAGGGGTGATGGGTGCTGCCTGCCGGGTATGCTCGATGATGCTACGACGAAACAGTTTGGGCGTAAGCATGCCAATCCTTTTGTGTTGTGACAATGGTTATCGTGTCATGGTGTATTGACTGTCATTAGTGTACTACATGCACGACGATGGCGTTGTTTTTTATGAATACACACAATACCCTACGCCAATCTCGGCAGTACGTTGCCGATGTGGCGGTGAATTATGAATTATGAATTATGAATTATGAATTATGAATTA
>CAZMWB010000049.1:0-21335 GCA_964569955.1 uncultured Klebsiella sp.
ACGCAAACGCTTCATCCAGACGCATGCCCCCGAAGTGCGCAACCTCGACATTTGACCTGTTTGACTTGCCTGTACCGCACGTGTGGAGTAATGTCCAGACGTGCGGTTTTTTTGTGTTCATGCACACAATACCTCCGCTAATCTCGGCAGCATGTAGGTTGTGTGGCGGTATATTGATATGTCCAAGTGCCAAACATATGTGCTTGAGTAGGAGTTTTAAAATAGCAAATGCACAGGAGAGAATCATATTTGCTCGGGCTGCGGATGCACACGCAAATCACACAGCCGGCGCAATGGTAACACCATAATCACAGTAGGGGTGTCATTGTATGGTGCACACAGTCAGTGCAGAGACGCAGAGATGACGTTTGGAGGTCAGATCCCCAAACGATACAGGACATGCAATGATGTGAAGTGATTTTGGCGTAGGTATTGAATTAAAACAGTTTTTCCTTGCAAAATAAAAAATAATCGCTATACTAGGTGATACGGATTCGCCATGTGTAGATGCACATGTTCAGAAACGCTAGAAGGTGGATATGTCACAGGGACAGCAACCGCAACAGGTTCCGCAGTGGGCATGGTATCAGTGGGTGCTTGCAATTGCAACGGTCGTCGTAGGATGTGTCATGGTATGGCAAGGCATCCTATTTGCGGGTGTGCCTGATCCATTTGCACATGGACTCCATCCCAGTGCAGTGGTGGTAAATACGAGTTTGATCGTATTTCGTGAGGGGCTCGAGGCGATACTCGTGTTAGCAGCGATTACCGCAAGCTTTGTCGGTGCACAATCGTTGTTGCGCCGGAGTGTATTTACAGGTGCGGGCTGGGCGTTGGTGGCGAGTATTGTGACATGGTTTGGTGTGGTGGCAATTATTGACCGGATAGCTGCACCGTTGTTGCATATTCAGGCGGCCACAGGGTTATTGGCGATTGTGGTGTTGTTGGTTATCATGAACTGGTTTTTGCACAACGTCTACTGGACGGGGTGGATTACCATGCACACACACAAAAAGCGTGCATTATTGGCGGGTGATATGACGGCACAGGCAACTGTGTGGGGGTTAACAATGCTTGGATTTAGCGCCGTCTATCGTGAGGGATTCGAGATTGTATTGTTTTTGCAAAATGTGCGTCTGGCAATGGGAACTCCCACGGTGCTTGCAGGGGTCGTAATTGGGTTGCTGTTTACTGGCACGATTGGTGTGGTAACGTTTTTGACCAATCACAAGCTACCCTACAAACAGCTGTTGATTGCCACTGGATTGCTACTTGCCATGGTTTTGGTTGTGATGGTCGGTGAAGAAATCCAAGAAATGCAACAAGCAGGGTGGCTGGGAACAACGCCTGTGGCGATTGATATTCCGGGATGGTTGGGGATGTGGTTTGCAGTGTTCCCCAATGTGGAGGGATTATTTGCGCAAGTGAGTGCATTGGTGCTTGTAATCGGCTCATATATACTGTCACAACGCATTGTCACCATGCGGAATGCCGGCTAATCAATGCAAAGGGCTCGAACTCCTCGAAATTGGGTTTGACAAGTGCCAAGTGGTGTCGTATACTTCCAACAGGGTTTTGGGGGTGTAGCTCAGCTGGGAGAGCGCGACAATCGCACTGTCGAGGCCAGGAGTTCGAGCCTCCTCACCTCCACCAATTCAATAGTCCGGGGCAATAGCTCAGCTGGGAGAGCGCAACGCTGGCAGTGTTGAGGTCTGGGGTTCGATCCCCCATTGCTCCACCAATCACCCACCGCAGTCATTCGACTGTGGTGGGTCTTTTTGTGCGGTCATGACACGCATATGTATGAAATGTAGGATATAATCGAGGCAATTCCCGTACCAACAAAGGAGTCACTATGACGCATGCAGCAGAATGGCAGGCCAAGCGCGACCGTATCGCAGCGCTGATGGAACAGCGTGGTCTCAACGGCGTGTTGTTGACGCGTGCTGCCAACTTCAGCTGGATAACGTGCGGTGGCCAGGCACATGTGGGACTCAACAGCGAGAGTGCGGTGGCGAGTGTGTTGTGTACGCCACAGGGTGATTATCTGCTGGCGAGCCACATCGAAATGCCCCGTATGCGCGCCGAAGAAACGTCCGGGTTGCCACTGACACCTCATGCATTCCACTGGTTCGAACCAGCGCAGCGAGACGCCTTTGTGGATGCGCTGTGTGGTGCAGGGCGCTGGGCCAGCGATGTGGCAGGCGCGGCACAGAGTGTGGCCAGCGAATTGACGGCGTTGCGTGTGGCACTGACAGCGGCTGAACAGGAACGCTTGGCGAGCCATGCGTTGGTCACGGGTCGGGCACTCGAAGCAGTGTCCCGTATGGTACAGCCGGGAATGAGCGAGCTCGAAATTGCTGGCATGCTTGCAGCGCACATCTATGCTGCTGGTGCAACACCGGTGGTGGCCTTGATTGCTGCCGATGAACGCATATCCCAGTATCGCCATCCGGCGCCTACAGCCAAGCGGGTTGCACAAATGGTCATGCTGGTAGTCTGTGCGCGCCGGCATGGATTGATTGTGTCTGCGACTCGTCTGGTCGCATTTGGCACACTCGATGCAACAATTGCGCGCCGTGCCGAAGCCTGTGCTGCAGTTGATGCGGCGGCCTGGCATGCCAGCCAGCCGGGGCGCCGGCTGGGGGATGCCTTTGGGGATATCGTGGCCGCCTATGCCGCCCATGGGTTTGTGGATGAATGGCACAAACACCATCAAGGGGGAGTCACTGGCTACGAAAACCGTGAAATACAGGCGCGCCCGGATAGCACGCATCTCATTGCCGTCGGACAAGCCTTTGCCTGGAATCCGAGTATCACCGGTACCAAATCCGAAGATACCATGCTCGTTACGGCAACAGGTGCCCAAGCGCTGTCGCATACGGGGGAATGGCCCACCATCGAAATAGACATCGCGGGCCAGCGGTATCTGCGCCCGGCAATTCTGCAGCGCTGATGTGTCTGACCGGTCGGTAAAATATTGCATGATGGTGCAAAATCACCCCTATATTGTTCCTGAACACGCTACAATACACAGCGGTACATGCGAAAGGATTGCAGTATGCGCTTTGGAACATTGTGGCGTCTGTGTGCCATTCATGTGGCAGTTGCCTTGACGCTGTTGCCCATAGACAGCACGTTGAACCGTATTATGATAAGCGAGCTGGGCTTGTCGGCCACGTTGGTTGCCGTGCTTGTAGCGGTGCCCTACATGTTGTCTCCGATGCAGATGTGGATTGGCTCGTTGAGCGAGCGCATGCCGCTGTGGGGGTACCGGCGCTCGCCCTACATTCTGCTCGGTGTGATGCTGTGTGCGGTAGGGGCGTGGTTGTCGCCGTATGCAGCATTCGCCATCTACGATGGGGTATGGTGGGGCATCCCGCTCGGCTTCGTGGCCTTTGGGGCGTGGGGATTCGGCTTCAACTTTGCTACGGTATCGTATCTGGCGTTGGCCACCGAATTGTCGGGAGACGGCCAACGTGCTCGGACAGTGGGTGTGATGTGGTTTGTGCTCATCGTGAGCATGATTATCGGCGGTATCACCCTTGCACGTGCGATTGAGCCCTACAGCCATGAACGACTGATAGATGCATTTGCGTGGACGGCGCTGGTGGCGCTTGGGCTGGGTGTGGTGGGTGTGATTGGACTCGAGCCACGCAACAGCATAGTCACGCCAGTGGCGCATCAACGGATGGGTGATGTGTTGCGCACCGTGGCTGCCAATCCACAGGCACGACTCTTTTTCGTTTATCTGATGTTGTTACTGGTGGCACTGCTCGGCCAAGATGTGCTACTCGAGCCCTATGCGGCTGATGTGTTTGGTGTATCACCAGCTACGACCACCCGCTATACCTCGTTGTGGGGCGTGGCCTTTCTCGTTGGCTTGTTGGTCACCAATCGTATGACGCTCCGTTGGGGCATGATCCGTGTGGCTGGGATTGGCGCCGTGATTGCTGCGGGTGGACTGAGTGGAATCGTGGTGGCGGGGGTGATTGGTCAGGTGGTGTGGTTGGTACCAGCCTTGATGCTCTTTGGATTGGGAGCTGGTATCTCGACGGCATCCAATTTGGCGTTGATGCTCGATATGACTATTGCCGGCCAGGTTGGCATCTTTATAGGGGCGTGGGGTGTCGCAGATGCACTTGCTCGCCTCGGTGGTACCATTTTGAGTGGTGTAGTGCGTGACGTGTTGACCTATGCGCTTGGGAGTGAATTGTGGGGGTATGTGGCCGTATTTTGCATCGAAATTGTGGTGTTGTTGGTATCGGTCCGCCTCTTGCGCTCTATAAATACGGCTGCCTTCCAGCAGCATCGCGCCGTTGACACCATGGATATCGCATCGCACATGGCATGAGGAGCTGTGTTGTGCACTCCCCCCTGGTGCAATATGCACCAGGGGGGAGTGATGCGTTTAGGTGGTGGATGGACTCAGTGGGGAGCGCGTGTGACGCCAGTTCACAGAGGGGAGCACGAGTTCGGGGCGCACCTGATCACGGTGCGCATATACGATGTGCATCACCGAATCAATTAGCGTATCGCTGAGAAGGTGTGGCTGTAGCCCCAAGTCAATCAGCTTGCTGTGTGCCGCATTGTAGTAGTGTGATTCTTTTTCGACCCGCGGATTATCGAGATGTTGGATACTTGCGGTGATACCGTGGGCGGTGGCAGCATCCCGGACGAGGGTGGCCAACTGGAGCACATTGAACTGTTCGGTGAATTGATTAAAGACGCGAAACTCGCCACGCTCAGCGGGTGTGGTGAGGGCAAGCTCGACACACGCTAGCGTATCGCGGATGTCGAGGAATCCGCGGGTTTGCCCACCCTTGCCGTAGACGGTCATGGGCATGCCGATGACCGCCTGTACCATGAAGCGATTGAGTGCCGTACCAAAGATACCGTCGTAGTCGAAACGGGTGACTAGGCGTGGATCGAGTGTTGTTTCGGCTGTTTCGAGACCGTAGACGACCCCCTGGTTGAGATCGGTGGCACGAATTCCCCACGCGCGACAGGCAAACATGATGTTGTGGCTGTCGTGCACTTTGCTGAGATGGTAGAACGACCCGGGTTGCTTGGGATATGGCAGGGTATCAGTACGACCGTTGTGGGTAATGGTAATGTAGCCTTCTTCGATGTCAATGTTGGGAGTACCGTACTCCCCCATGGTACCCAGTTTGACGAGGTGACAGTCGGGAGCGTGTTCGGCGATCGCATAGAGCAAATTGAGTGTGCCGATAACGTTGTTGTGTTGGGTGTAGACAGCATGCTGACGGTCAATCATCGAATATGGCGCGCTACGCTGTTCGCCAAAGTGCACCACGGCATCGGGCATGAACGTGGTAAACACTTCTGCAAAAAAGGCATAATCGCAAATATCACCGATTGCAAAAGCAATTGATTTCCCAGATACGGCCTGCCATGCGGCGACCCGCGCTTGCAGGCTGGCAATGGGAGTGAGGCTGTGTGCACCGATTTCGTTGTCGTAGCTTCGGCGTACAAGATTATCCACGATGAGGATGTCGTGCCCACGTTGCGAAAGATGGAGTGCAGTTGGCCACCCCAGATACCCGTCACCACCAATCACCATAATCCGCATGAACGCACTCCTTTATTGGTTGATAGCGGTACAAACCGCCGAGAATACCCACGTGTGCACTACCACATGATACAATGACAGCATACTAGGCATTGATGAATTTCGTATTATGCCCGGGTAAAGTCATTGCTATACTGGAGTGAGGTTTTGTATGATGCGCATGTCGAGTCAAGTCGAATACGGATTACGTGCGATGATTGACATTGCCATGTACGCAACCGAAACACCAGTACAAGCTGGGGACATTTATCGGCGTCAAGGCATTGATGAACACTTTGTGAGTCAGATCCTGTTGATGTTGCGCCGTGCCGGTCTAATCGAAAGTCTGCGTGGCCGCCAAGGTGGGCACCGATTGGCTCGTCCAGCCACATTGATTACGATGCTCGATATCGTAGAGGCGCTCGAAGGGAGCGACGAATCACGCGAACGCTCCCACACGAGTAGCCTGGTGGAAGCACTCGTCGTACGCCAAGTGTGGCAGGATACCCGCGAACAGGCTCGTGCCGCCCTCCGCGCAGTCACATTAAGCGACTTGTGTGAACGGCGCATGCTCTTGGCGAGTGCCTCGTACATGATTTGAGTCACTCACTGCTTACTGCGCAAAATGTTCAAACCCAAAACGCAACCACGACATAGCACCCAATTCCACTGCGGTAATGATGGTTGCAACCAAAAACGGCTTCACTAGATCGGTGAGATGCTTGACGCGTGTCTGGTCGTAGCCGGCGGCAACTGCCACAGCGAATGTGTTTGAAATGAGCAAAATTCCAATAATTCCAATCCACGACAGTATGGCAATCGGCCAATAGATGAGCGATGGCCCCCACACCACCAAGATGGTGTAGAGGGCGGCACTCCCCCACCAAATCAACAACTCACGTGGCTGGGTAATTACGGGCTGAATAACCGGATTGGTGCGGAGCACGCGGTTGAGGGTGGGCACAAAAAAGACGGCCACTGCGATGCCCGCAAATGCACCGGTCAGTGTGCGTAATGCGTTGTGTGGCTCGTACAGGTAGGGCCAACTGAGATCCTTGAAGAGCGAATTAAACCCATCTATGGCCAAGAAGAGGGTGGGGAAGGCGAGTGCACCGAGCAACCATTTGGATCCATAGAGGGCATACCGATGGCGCCCGAGTGCGAGCAAAATAAGCATGCTGAGCGTCATGGCACCATAGATGCCCGTATTGCGTGCACACAATGGCAACTGATAGCCGGCAATGGTGGTGTTGTGGACCTGTGCACAGACCCCGTGGACTGTGGCATACATGTTCCATGCCACGCGATCACCGGGCCACGCTGGCAGCGGGATAGTTGGCCAAAAGATGACCGCGGCGATGAACGAGGTGTAGATGCCGATGGTGAGATAGTGCCATGGTCGTAGAGTATTCATGGCATACGCTCCAGTTGTAGTGCTAAGGCGTCAGCGGAAAGAATGCCGACATGGATGACGTTGATAGTCCCGTTGCGATCAATGAAGACACTCGTAGGCAGGTTACGGGCACCATAGGCAAGGGCCACATCACCGTCGGGGTCACTCACTAGGGTGAAGTCCACACCGAGTTCTTGGGCGAATGCAGGAATGACATCAATTTGTTGGCCCTTGTTGATGCCAATTACCCGTGTGTCGTTGTACCCATCGAGTGCATCGAGATCGGACATTTCGTTGCGGCATGGCTCACACCACGTGGCCCAGAAATTCAATACCACGCGTTGCCCGACATAATCACTGAGGCGTGCGACGCGGCCGTCAGCATAGCGCCATGCAAAGTCGGGGGCGAGTTGATCCGCTGTGGCCTGCGCATTGCGATTACTGAGCGTCGCATTTTCCGCCACAAACAGCGGCAGATTGCTGGGGAGAGGCGCGTTATTTGCGGATATACCGCATCCGGTGAGGAGTATCAAGCCAAAAATCAAAAACACGTGTCGCATGGCGTGGTTCCACATACAACTGTCTTATGACACCATAGCATACAAGGCTGAAATGTTGATGAGAAATAGACACCACAGAGTACGATACACCGTACCCTGTGGTGGAACTATCACCGTGTGGTGTGTCTATCGTGATCCACACTGAGAATTATTGAGCCATGATGCGCATGTAGAAGCGTCCTTTTTTGATGACGCTATCAGGGGTGACCTGGGTATCATAACCGGTGACACGGTTGCCGTTGATGCTGACGCCACCGCCATCCACGAGCCGGCGTGCCTCACTTTTGCTACTGGCCAAGCCACACGCCACCAATACGTCCAAAATAGGTGCGGGGAGTGCCATGGTATGCTCGGGTATGATGGCTGGTGCATTGCCACCACTAATCACGTGGTCGAAGTATTCCCGTGCCTTGCTGGCTGCATCCCGTGAATGGAACTGGGTGACAATTTCACCGGCGAGGCGTTTTTTGGCATCCATCGGATTACCACGGTTGGCAGCCAAATCCGCCTTGAGGTCGGTGATGTCGCTGACTGGCACATCGGTCAACACTTCGAAGTAGAGCGGCATGACGTCGTCCGACATGGACATCACTTTGCCAAACATGTCTTCGGGGGTGAGGCGAATATCCACGGTGTTGTCAAACGACTTGCCCATTTTGCGTCCATCGGTACCAGGAATAAGCGGCAACAAAAAGACGTCTTGGGGGGTCATCCCCATTTGTGCCTGTAGTTCGCGTCCCGCCAAATTGTTGAATTTTTGATCGGTACCACCGAACTCGACATCGGCCTTGATGTAGACGGAATCGTAGCCCTGGAGCATCGGGTACATCAATTCGAGGATGGTGAGTGGTGCACCTGCTTCGTAGCGTTTGCGAAAGGTGTCGTGGGAAAGCATGTGGGCTAGCGTGAAGCGCCCTGCCAGGTCGAGGGCATTTTCGAGGGTGAATTTGCCGAACCATTCACTTTGCCAGCGAATTTCGGTTTTGTCGCGGTCAATCACACGGAAAAACTGCTCCATGTAGGTCTGTGCGTTTTCACGCACCTTTTCAGCGGTGAGGCGTGGACGGGTTGCATCACGGCCACTCGGATCACCGATTTGCGCAGTCCAGTCACCCACAATCAGCACAATCGTATGCCCAAGATCTTGGAACTTTTTGAGTTTGCGCAAACCGACGGCGTGCCCGATGTGCATATCCGCACGGCTTGGATCGAACCCTTGTTTGAGGCGCAATTTTTTGCCGGCATTGAGTTTGGCACGCAACTCCGATTCCACGATGATTTCTGCCACACCACGGGTCAACAGTTCGGGGGGAATAGCACTCATTGTTCTCCTCGCAACACAATACTCACGATGACATATTCCTTGCGGTGGTGCAGTTTATCTGCGTTCTACACTGCGATGATTGGGCGCAGGCACCGTATTCACAATTTCGTTGATAAGCGCAACTGCACTCACATTACGCATCCGAGCCGTATTTGACACCATGATGCGATGTGCGCAGACGGTTGCTGCCAAATGTTTGACATCATCGGGGAGCACGTAATCGCGTCCTGCCAAGAGGGCACGCGCCTGAGCACTGCGAATCAGGCTCAACAAGGCACGTGTGCTCGTGCCGAGCATGATATCGTCGTGTTGGCGTGTACTCGCCCCGATTCGTACCACGTATTCATCGATGGCCGGATCCACGTAAATCAGTGGTACCAGCTGTTGTACGGCCACGATTTCTTGGGCATCGCTGACCGGTGTCAGCGCATCAAGTGGTGACTGGTCGCGATGGTTGCGCAACACGGTGATTTCGTCTGCATGTGCGGGATACCCTAGACTGATACGCATCATAAAGCGGTCAAGTTGGGCTTCTGGGAGTGTGAATGTGCCCTCGTATTCGATAGGGTTCTGTGTGGCAACCACCATGAAGGGCGTGGGCAGTGGGTGCGATGTGCCGTCCACGGTGACTTGGTGCTCTTCCATGGCTTCAAGTAGGGCACTCTGCGTGCGTGGTGTGGCGCGGTTGAGCTCGTCAGCGAGGACGATTTGCGCATTGATGGGGCCGGCACGAAACTCGAAGCTGACATCACGCGGGTTAAAGACGGCACTCCCCGTGATATCCGCCGGCAATAGGTCCGGAGTAAGCTGAATGCGCTTGAAACTACACCCCACACTACGTGCCAAGGTACGTGCCAACATGGTTTTGCCCGTACCGGGCACATCTTCGATGAGGAGGTGGCCCCGGGCGGCCAAGGTAATCACGGCGAGGTCAATGGCTGTACGTTGGCCGACAATGACACGTTCGACGTGTTGTACCACACGCCGTAATACGGTATTTGCGTTGTAAAAGGCTTGTGCCTGCATGGTCGTATTTCGATTTTCCATACGGTTAAGTATAGCATGACCATCTACGCTGTGTCGGATGATGGTGGTGGTGGCGGTACAAGGTGGTAAATATCATACCGATCCCCAGTCAACAAAAAGCCAAACTGCTTGTAGAGATGCTGTGCTACCTGATTGTCTTCCTGGGTATTCAGCGAAATCCGTTGAATAGTGCTCTGGTGCGCATAGGCGATGACATCGGCAAGGAGTTGTTTGGCAATGCCCCGACCCTGCCAGTGGGGATGCACGGCAATGCGCACAATATGTAATGCGGTATGAAAATCGTGAATGGCTGCCAGCACATATCCCACCGCACAATCATCGCGGATTGCCAGCATGCCGTAGTGCTCTTCGAGAAAGAGCTCGTGGAATTCAAATGGAATTTTGTGCCACTGTTCGGCGAAGACCAGATGATCGATGCTGTGCATGGTGGGGATGTCGTGTACGCCGAGGGGGCGGAGCTGTGCTACCGTCTGAATGGCAGGGATTGGTAGCTGTCGTTGAGCAGGGCGTTCGAGCGCCACAATACCACCCTTGCTGGTAAAACCAGCCCCCACTAGAATGTCGGCTAGCCAGTGGTCGTAGTGGTCACTACTGTAGTAGAGCGTGGTCATACCACATGCGTTGATGAGCATGTGTACAAGCTGGCTGATAACCTCGTCGTGGTCGCTGATATGAATGCCATCGAGGGCGCAACACCGAATCCACGCCGTCGCAGGGGTCGCCGTAGTTGCAATGATGGTCGCCACCGGTTTGTGGTGATGCCACGCCACGGCCATGCGCAAATGGGCGTTGGGCAGGGTTAGCGTGGTGCGTGCAAATTGGATGAGCCGAAAGCGTGCAGTATGCACGAGTGCCAACACGAGGGGGTGTTGGCTGGCATCTGCCATGGAAAATGTCAGTTGTTTGAGACGTAGTGATGAAGTAAACATGGTAGCTTATGATGCACGGTCAGTCGGTTGATGCTGGAGCATGCGATACCGGTGAAAGTAAATGACCAGCAAAATGCCCGTGATGACCCCCACACCCATGAACGTCAGCCATGGTAAATATGGCTGTTGGAGCGATTTGCCCAACCCGTACAAAGTACCGCCACTGAAGCTCCCCATGCCCCCACCAACGGCGATGGCCAGGCCGGCGACCCCAAAGTACGAACCGAGTGCGGCACTGTTGGCAAGATTGGCTGCTACTGTTTGCTGGCTCGGTGATGCCAAAAGCCCACCGAGTGAGTAGAGTGCCACACATACCAACAACATCGTCAAAGTGGGGGAAATCGCAATAGCACCGAGCCCGATAGCCATGATGCCAATGCCCAGAGCCAAGGTACTTGCGGGCGAGAGATAGCGTTCGGTGAAGCGCATGAGTGGATATTGTAACACGATACTCATCAACGAATTGACGCCATACACCCAGCTGACGGCGTTGTTGTCACCCGAAATGTCGGTGGCTTTGAGCGGAATGGCCAGGGTAATCTGTGTCCACATAAACCAATAGCCGAGCAAGAGCGCATTAAAAAGCATGAACCGGCCATCCCGTAGCGCCATGCCAATTCCAGCGGTGATTTTGCCTTGTCCGGTTGCCACCGCCACATCGGGTAGAAGCACGTAAGTGGCAATCCAGGCCACGATGTAGCATGATCCAGCAGAAATGGCGACCACACCAAAGTTGTAGTCGAGGAGCCACGTGCCGACGAGTGGACCGATGGCCATGCCCAAATTGCGTACCACACCCAGAATGGAAAAGAAGCGGGCACGATTCTCACTCGTGGTGAGTGCCGCTATCGTAGCCGAGCTGGGTGAATCAAAGAGGGCACCGCCGAGTGCCGCAAATATGGCACTGCCCAGCAACAACGGGAAGGTGTCGGCCCAGGCCATGGCACCAAAGCCCACAAATCGCATAATCAGCCCACACAAAATCAGCAGGCGCGCACCAAAGCGGTCGGCGAGCATGCCACCAACCACCGTAAACCCCTGCTGGAAGAGCTGCCGTATACCGAGCACGATACCGATGGTGGCGGTGGCCCAGCCTAATTGTTCGACGTAGTGGATGGAAATCAGGGGCACCACCATGAAGAACCCACCCCACATCATGAACGAATTAATAATCATGACGTACATGCCATACTGGCGTTGGCGCACGGTTAAATCGGTTGGTTGAATCATGCGGAGACCTCTTCTGGTGGATGAATGGGACCTTGGCAAATGAGTGCGGTATGCTGACCCGATACACGGGTTAGCACCACCACGAACGGCACGCCGTGTGGGCGTGACAAGCGCTTGGCGAGTGCATCACTCTCGACGGGTGATCCACGCTTTTTGACGGTGACGTTCCCTGCATCATGGCGCCGGAGTGCGTGGGCGATGCCCCGTTCGCTGAACGGGAGCACCTCGAGGATGCGCCAACAGCGTGCCAGTGGTGTAGCGCAGTAGTCTGCACTGGTCACATAGGCGATGTGTGGGTCAATCATCTGTGCACCAATCTGGGCGGCAAATGGCTGTACTAGTCCGGCGCGGATAATCGCACTATCGGGCTCATATAGGTAGGTGGCTGGTGGTGCGATGGCGACTGGCGCATGAGGCGTCGTGTCGTCGAGAGTCCAGCGTTGTGTATCGCTGAGAAGCGTGGCGCGGAATGTCCACGCCCACGGTGCGTCGAGCCACACCACCGTTTCGCGGAGCTCACCGTTGAGCGAGACACATTCGATGGCATACGGTGGTGTAAAAGGGAGCGATTCGTAGTCAAGTCCAGGGGCACATTTAATGGCAATCATGCGCCCCGGGGTTCGCCAGGTGGTTGCAAGTGCCAGCGGTGGCTGGTACTCGTCGTGATGGAGCAAGCGTTTACCGTTGAGCCGGCGGCCCGGATCAAAAAACACCATGTCAACATGCTCGGGGAGTGCATAACTGGTCGCATCCGCCTGTACGAACGTGACCCGCTCGTACAGATTGCGGTGGTGGATGTTGGCTGCCGCCAAGGCCAGGCGCCCTGCATCTGTGTCAATGGCAATGCATGGGGCAACAGTGGCGAGTGCCAACAAATCGCCACCACAGCCACAGCAGATGTCTGCAATGCATGTGTAGCCAGCGAGTTGTTGGGCACGATGCTGGCTGATACGTTGGTGACTGGCTTGTTCGAGTGCAGTGCGGGTAAACCAGAGTTGGGCCCCGTCGTGAAATTTTTTGCTGGCGAGGCGTCGCGTACTCACGATTTCGTAGAGGGCGGCGGCACGTTCGGGTGTGGTATGGCGCCGCAATGCACTCATGCTTTGCAGGTGATGTTGGGTATCCACGAGCGGCGCCAATGCGGCTGCTTCGCTGGTGTGTAGCCAGGCAACCACATCGGTATTCATGCCGCCTCACGGCGGAGCAACGCCCGCCAACTCCCACCTGCGATGCCGATACCGACGATGATAATAACCAGCCCGACGAGTGCATTGCTGGTAATTGCTTCCTGCAAAAAGACGAAGCCGTAGACGACACCAAAGGGGGCAATGAGGTACGACACCATGGATGACTTGGTGGCACCGATGGTACTGATGAGATGGTAGTACATGATGTAGGCGATGGCCGTACATACCACGGCGAGGATGAGGAGTGCCACAATGGATGTCGTGGATGGCCAAGCTGTGGGGATGCCATCCCAGACTAACGCAATGGGGATTAACAACGATGTACTGGCAACCATCTGCCCCGTGGATGGCACGATGGGTGCCATGCCCCCAAAGACGCGCCGACTATAGAGTGCGGAAATAGCATAACAGACGGCAGCACCAAGGACACATAATTCACCGGCCCAGCTTCCGTTGCTGACTGTGGTGATGCCGATGGCGATAAGTACCCCCACGAAGCCAATGGTGAGCCCAACGACGCGTTCAACGGTGATTTTGTCGTCGTTTTGGGTAAATATATTGATGAGGGCGGTAAAGAGCGGCGTAGTAGCACCGAGAATGGCGGTGGTACTGCTGGGGATGAGGCGCTGCCCCCATGAAATCAACAAAAAGGGAATCACGAGACCAAACATACCCACCGAGTAAAAGTTTTGCCAATCTTGACGGGTACGGGGCAACGATATCCCACTACTGCGCATCACCACCCACAATACGATGGCGGTAATTGCAATGCGCACAGCCACGAGTGTGGCTGGTGCCACATCGGCGACGATGATTTTGATGAGCATGAAGGCTGCGCCCCATATTGCTCCGAGTCCAAACAAAATTGCTGTCTGGCGCGCCGTCATGGCGACTCCTTTGGCTAGCGTGACTCCGCCTATCATACCACGCACCCGGCATACATAAATGGGCGGTGATATAATGCAAAAACCCGTGAGCGATGAGGAGCTGTGTAGTGAATGCGTATCGAATGATTCCATGGTCGGCGTGGCGTGTCTTGCTACATAGTGTGTTATTTGGCATGGGGATGAGTTTCTTTGATGTGCTTTTTAGTTTTTACCTTGTGAGTATGGGTTTTGGCGTCGAAGCAGCCGGTATCATGTCTACGACTGCACGGTTAGCCGGTCTCGCATTTGGTATTCCCGCAGGCATGATTATTGACAAAATTGGTGCCAAACACGCACTCGTGATTGGTGTGGTAGGCTATACATTCGGCATGATGGTGCTTTTGCTGATGCCCAACCTCGTGTTGCTGATTGTCAGTCAATTTGTGGCTGGGTGCATGATTGCGGTGGGCATGTCGGCGTTGATGCCCTTGTTGACCCAGGCCACACCACCCGCGCAACGCACACTGGTCTTTGGGCTCAACGAAGCCTCGATTAGCATGGGGTTAATTGGGAGTATTGTGGCGGGGTGGGTGCCGTCGTGGCTCGCACCCTCACTCGGCGTGGCCGCCCAAGACGCCCTGGCATATCGGAGCACGTTGCTCATCGGGTGTGTCATCATGCTCTGTGCGATTCTGCCCGTGCTGCGTGGTGTGACCACACAACCCAGTGTCAATGCCCAAGGGGAGGTCACCAACACGCATGCCGAAGAGGACCACATTCCGATGAAGTCGAATCGCAAAATCATCGGATATGCCACAGCGAGCATTTTTGTGGGTCTTGCTGCGGGGACATTTCTCCCCTTCCAATCGCTCTATTTCCGCATCCAACATGGCATGCCCGATCAGCAGGTCGGCTTTGTGCTGGCTGGTGCCACCGTCATGATGGGTCTGGGTGCCATGTTATCGGGGCGTTGGCTCGGTCAGAGCGACATGCGTAAATATGCAGCCATCTTACGCTTTATTACCGCTCCCGTCTTTGCCTGTCTCATCATTCCCCAGTTGTCATTCGCACTTGTGGGATTTCTGGGGCGTGCATTTTTCATGGGGGGGAGTTTTACCCTTAATGATGTACTGACCATGCACCTGGTCAACGCCAAACAACGTGGTCGGCTTGCAAGCCTGATGACCATGTTCTGGTCAATGGGGTGGGGGATTTCTTCCACGTTGAGTGGGTATTTGCAACAGTCAATCGGCTTTGCGCCACTGATTGCCATGAGTGCGGTTGCATACGTCTGCTCCGGGTTATCCATCTGGTTTCTGGCAAAGGAGTAGGCATGATTGCGCGTATTCGTCTCGTTCCATTTGTGGTATGGCGTGTACTCATCCATAGTATGCTTGTGGGTCTGGGGATGAGCTTTTTCGACGTCCTCTTCAACTTTTTCCTAGTGAGTCAAGGGTACGCCACGGACACTATTGGTGTGCTTTCCACGGTGGCCCGTATCGCCGGCCTGATTGTGGGCATCCCCGTGGGGCGGTTCATTGACCGTGTCGGAGCACGACGCGCTCTGATGACTGCCGTCGTGCTTTACGTCGTTGCACTGATTGTGGTCATCTTTGCGCCCAATCGGTTGGTGCTCATGGCCGGGCAATTTCTGGTGGGGTGTGCCTTTGCCATGCTCTTCTCGGCCATGTTTCCTCTGCTGAGTCTCGTCACACCACACGCCCAACAACCAACCGTTTTTGGCTTCAACGAGGCAGCACTCAACATGACAGGGCTGGTGGGGAGCATCATTGCTGGGTGGCTCCCCAGTGTGCTCGCTCCATGGCTCCAAGTCGGCGACCAAAGTACGATGGCCTATCGTGCCGCGTTGTTGATTGGCATCATGGTGCTCTTTTGTGCCGCATTACCGTTGCTGGGTGATATGCCGTATGCCGTTGACACCCACGATGCCAACAATGTACCGTTGGTGGCTGCACCTGAGCGCAAAACTAGCCGCATCGTGTTGTACGGGCTGGCTGGATTTTTGATTGGCATGGGAAGCGGCACGTTTTTTCCATTCCAAAGCCTCTTTCTGCGTACACAATTTGCCCTTTCTGATGCACAAGTCGGTACATTTTTGTCGTTTGGTGGTGTGGCACTCGGTATCGGGGCAATCATGGCAGGGCACTTCATGGGGCAACGCGATTTACGCATCTGGTCGAGCGTGTTCCGTATCCTGGCTGCCCCGGCGCTGTTGTGTCTACTGGCTCCCGTAATCTGGGTGGCCATGCTGGGGTTCATCCTGCGGGCTATGTTAATTGGGGCAAGTATTGCACTCAACGACGTCTTGACCATGCGTTTGGTTAATCCACAGCAACGCGGATTCGCTTCGAGTATCTGGAATATGACGTGGGCGGCAGGCTGGGCGATTACGTCGACACTCAGTGGCTACATGCAGCCGTACTACGGCTTTACACTGCTCATCATCTTGGGAGCGGTAGCCTACGTCCTCTCCGGGGTTAGTATTTGGCTCTTTCAGCGTGAAGAAGCCTAGATGGGGGAGACATGCATATCGGTGAGCAACAGCTGACACCACACGAATACGCACTGGCTGCGGCACGTGCCAAAGTTGCGTTTGTCGTTGCCCGTGCCACAGCGTATGACATTGCCCAACAGTCGGCACACATCTCTGCCACCAATCCACTCGATATTGCAGCAGTAGAATATGCGTTGCAAGCGAAACGTGCTGCCATTTTTGCGCGAGCATCCGCACATCCCTATGCGGCATATATGGCCGTCTTGGGGATTGTGCCTGATGCACACCCCGAATAAACGGTACCGTTTCTCTGGATGGCAGTTCGCACATCCGTGGCTGCCGACTGACCTGCCATGCCGTGTCAGTGTGTCACCAACGACGAGGTGCCGTACAATGTACGCATCATTGAGGAAAGTGAGTACGCCCGATGACAACCCTTTTGTACCATACGGATGCCTACCTGCGTGAATGCACCGCTACTGTGATTGGCCACGATGCCAGCGGTAGTGGCGTGGTGCTCGATCAGACGGTTTTTTATGCCACCAGTGGTGGTCAACCGCACGACACGGGTACCATGCAGCGTGGGGCTGGGCGCTGGAGTGTGAGCGAAGTCAAACGTGGCCCCGAAGGCATCATCCACACCGTGGTCGGTGACGGCCTGCCAGCGGTTGGGAGCCAGGTGACGTGTCATATCGACTGGGAACGGCGCTATCGCTTGATGCGCACCCATACCGCCTTGCATCTGCTGTGCGGCGTGGTATTCCGTGATTATGGCGCACTGGTGACCGGGGGCAACATGGACCTCGACGAGGGACGCCTCGACTTCGAGATTGCTGATTTTAGTAATGAATTAGCCCAAACAATTGTCGATAATGTGAATAAAGAAGTCGCTGCGGATCGTGCGATTGAAGTGAACATCTTGCCCCGCGCCCAAGCCTTTGCCATCCCCGACTTGATTCGCACCAAAATCAACCTATTGCCTGAGGGCATCAGCGAAGTGCGCACCGTTCACATTGTGGGGCTAGACCTGCAGGCCGACGGGGGCACACATGTGGCCAGCACGCGTGAAGTGGGCACGGTAGTACTGCTCAAAACCCGTAGCAAGGGTGCCACCAACAAGCGCATTGTGATTGGACTGCAACCATGAGCGATGCCTCGGTCAACCAATCCATTCAACAGCAATTTGGTGCTGTGGCCGCCAATTATACTACCAGCGCCGTGCATGCCAGTGGTGCCGATTTACAGGGGCTGATTGCGGCCACGGCGCTGACGGGGCGTGAGCGGGTGATTGATGTGGGGTGTGGCGCCGGGCATGTGACGGTGGCACTTGCCCCCCAGGCACAGCAGGTGTGTGCAGTGGATTTAACACAGGCCATGCTCGACCAGACGACGGCGCAGGTGACGGCACGTGGCTACACCAACGTTTCCACACACCGCGCCGATGTGGCGGTATTGCCCTTTGCGGATGCGTCGTTTGACGTGGCGGTATCGCGCTATGCGGCGCACCACTTTGCCGACCCATTGGCCGCACTGCGGGAAGTGCATCGGGTGCTGGTGCCAGGTGGGCGCTGGCTGCTGGTGGACGTGGTTTCGCCACCATCCCCGATGGCCGATACCTACCTCAATACGGTGGAAATATTGCGTGACCCGTCACATGTGCGCGACCATAGTGTGGCACAGTGGCTGGCGATGTGTGCACAGGCTGGTTTTGATGCCCAACACGTGCAGACGTGGTCGGTACGCCTCGAATTCACGTCGTGGGTGACGCGTATGGCAACCCCCGAGCCCGAAGTCGCCCAGTTGCGCCGCTTGATGGCCAACGCACCCGCGCATATACGTGAGGTATTGGGTATTGAGGCAGATGGCAGCTTTCATATTGCGGTGGCCTTGATTACGGGGGTACGCCAATGAGCCGCTGGAGTGTGATTCGTCAGGGATTCGGAGAAACCATCGTGGTCTGGCCGGGAGTTGCCCCCTTTGGTATGGTCTATGCGGTCAGTGCACTGGCGGCCGGCTTGAGTGTGTGGGAGACGCTGGGCATGTCGCTGATTGTCTTTGCCGGCGCGTCACAATTCACCGCAGTCGGATTGTTTGGCAGTGGTGCCAACCCATGGACGATTATTGCCACCACCGCCATCATCAACGCGCGCCACTTGCTCCTTGCCGCATCAACGGCGTCGTACATTCGGCGTGCGCCCACTTGGTTGCGGGCGTTGGTGGCCTTTCAGCTCACCGATGAAACGTATGCGGTAGGTATCCAGCACTTCACCAAACATGGGGGCGATGCCTGGTATCAATTCGGCTCGAACCTCAGCCTGTACGTGGTGTGGGCGGCGAGTACGGTGATTGGCTCACTGCTGGGTGCCTTGATTCCCGACCCGGGTGCATTGGGTCTCGATCTCATCTTCCCACTCACCTTTATCGCCTTTACGGTGCCGTTGCTCCGTGACCGTGTCAATCGTGTGGTGGCCGGGCTGGCGGCAGTTATCTCGGTAGGGACGGCGCTGATATTACCGGGGAGCTGGTATGTGCTGACCGCAGGGATTTTGGCGAGTGCGGTGGGCGCCATGTTGGCACGCCGCATGGAGCCACTTGTGCAGGAGGGTGTATGAAGATTGCCGATTTTGCGCTCGAGCGCTACTTTGCGCGCTATGAATTCACCACACCGCATATTTTGTGTAGCTCGGACGTGCAGGGGATGACCATGCGCGAGGTGCTGGCGCTGGCGGATGCCGATGCGCGCCAGCGCTGGGATGAGTTGACGCTGGGCTATACCGAAACTGCCGGTTTGCCAGCACTGCGCGAGGCCATTGCGGCGTTGTATCACGGTATTAGTGCCGACGATGTGATGACCTTTGCAGGTGCCGAAGAAGCCGTCTTTGTGGCAGCCAACGTGTTGCTGGGCCCTGGTGATCACATGATTACCACATTCCCTGGCTACCAATCACTCTATGAAGTGGGGCGTGCGGCTGGGGCCGAGGTAACGTTGCTCGAGTTGCGCCCCGAGCAACAGTGGCAACTCGACATCGGTGAGTTGCAACGTGCGATTCGTCCCAACACCAAGCTGATTTTGCTCAACACGCCACACAACCCGACGGGGGCGCTGATGTCGGCCACTGATTGGCGGATTGCGGTGGCCATGGCCGAGGCGGCGGGGGCAGTGCTCTTTGCCGACGAAGTCTATCGCTTGCTCGAATACGATGCCAGTCTGCGCTTGCCCGCCGCCTGCGAATTGTCGGCATCGGCGCTCAGCCTGGGGGTGATGTCCAAAGCCTTTGGACTGGCCGGCCTGCGCATCGGCTGGCTGGTAGTGCGTGACGCCGCCCTGCGCCAACGCCTCCTTTCATTCAAAGACTACACCACCATCTGCAATTCGGCACCATCTGAAGTGCTGGCGCTGATGGCGTTGCGTGCCGCCGATCAGGTGCTGGCGCGCAGCATGCAGATTGTGACCCAGAATGTGGCTGCGTTTGATGCGGCCTGCACACGCTGGCCGGGTGTGCTCTCCATGGTGCCGCCACAGGCGGGGAGTGTGGCCTTTGCGCACCTGCATGTGGCAACACCGATTGCGCAGGTGGCGCACGAGCTAGCGGCGCAGGATGGCGTGTTGATTCTGCCGGCGGATGTGTATGGTTATGCAGGGAATTATTTCCGCGTTGGCTTCGGCAAAGCGGATTTTGCCACGGGGTTGGCGCGCTTCGAAGCCGCCTTGCCCCGCTATGTGCGCTAGGAGCATGCCGTGTCTATTTGGTTGACCTTTGCGGGCATGATGGCGGTGACCTATGCGGCGCGCGCCATCCCGTTGATTGTGATGCGCAACGATCCGCCACCGTGGCTGGCGTTGTGGCTCAAATACGTGCCACCAGCCGTCTTTACCGCCCTGATTGTGCCGGCAGTAGTCACGCAAAGTGGTGCACAAGGGCGCGTGCTGGTCGCTGGTCCCGCTATCGGGGCGGCCCTGATTGGGGCGTTGGTGGCGTGGCGTACCAGCAATGCAATTGTGACGGTGGTGGTGGGCATGCTGGCGTTTTGGGGGATTCGTATGGTCATGGGCGATATGTAGCTGACGTCGGCAAAGGATGATTCACCATGGAATTACGCACAATCACACTTGGTGCCCGTGAGGGTGACGTGGCGCGTGGTGCCGCCGCTGCCCAACGCTTGCGCACGCGCCTGCACGATGCCGGCTACGTGGTACAAACGTTGCGCTGTGCGCCGACGATGAACGGCACCAACAGCTGTGCGGATCTGGTGAGTGTGGCACAGGGTGTCGAAACAATGGCGATTGATGCGGGCTTCGACTACGCCACGTTGGGCGTGGTGGCACGGGACCGCCTCGACCAGCTGGCGGATGCCATGGCCGCCACGCAGGCACTCTTTGCCAGTGTGAGTATCACGATCAATGACGCCATTGACGAGCCAGTGATTGCACTGATGGCGCAGATGACGCACGATTTGGCTAAAAAGGTCCCCGACGGCGTGGGCAATCTGCGTGTGGCCGCCTTGGCGATGGTGCCGGCGGGGAGCCCCTTCTTCCCTGCGGCCTGGCATGATGGGGGTGCGCCGTGGCTGGCGATTGGCCCCGAAGCAGCAGCACTGGCGTGGCAGGTGACGCGTACACTGGCGGAGATGCCACTCACCCATCCCGATCGCCCGCTGGCAGTGCAAGCCGCTCTGCAGGCACTGGCCCACGACATCACGCGCCACGACCA
>CAZMWB010000050.1:0-20040 GCA_964569955.1 uncultured Klebsiella sp.
GGGACAAGTAGAGGCCAAAGGCCAGCCCTGCGGCAGCGCAGGCGTGTGCCAACTCACCCACCACATCACCCTGCCCGTTGCGCCACGGGCTGTATTTGACTGAATGGGTGGTGTAGTGCGACGGCCACAAACAAAAGCCGTCGTGGTGTTTGGCCGTGAGAATCAGCCCCGTCATGCCCCCTTGTTTGGCGGTCTCGACGATTTGGCGGGCATCGAAGTCGGTCGGGTTAAAGACATCCGGCGTCTCGTTACCTAGCCCCCATTCGCGGTCGGTAAAGGTGTTGACGGTGAAGTGGAGAAAGCCATAGAACTCACGGGTGTGCCACACCCGCTGGCGTGGTGATGGGATGGCTCCATAGGGGGTGAATGGATTGTTGTGCATGGCGTACCTAGGCCTGTGCCACGGCGCGGCTCAGGTTGGCGTAGCCGACCTCCAGCGCCCATAGGTTTTCTTCGAGACCTTCGAACTCCAGCGACACGGTGCCGGTATAGCCGGCTTTTTTCATAATCGTCAAACACTGCACCACGGGAACGACGCCAAAGCCCACCACCGTCCCCGCCAAATAATGACCGGCACGTGAGGTAAACCAGCCGGTACCCGGGTTAGGCAGGGCGCCGTCACGCACGTAGAAGTCTTTGGCGTGCACATGGAAGGCGTACGGCGCCAGTTTGCCAAAGGCCACCGCTGGTGATTCGTCGGCGCACAAAAAGTTGCCCATGTCGAGTAACAGACCAAAGTTGTCGTGCGCCACGCCACACACCAGTTGTTCGACGCGATCGGCATCCTGCACCATGAAGCCGTGGTTCTCCACCATGGTTTTGACGCCGTGTGCTGCGGCGTATTCGCTGACGGCACGGCAGGCACGGATGAGGGTGGGTAGGGCATCGGCGAAGCTTTTGCGGCGGGCATGGGCGGGGAAGCCAAAGGTGGCGTCGTGGCGCATGCCAGGTGAACCGAGGGCTACGGCGATGGCGATTTCGTCTTTGACGCGGGCAATTTCGCGGTCGGTATCGCCACCGCTGCCTGTCAAAAAGTCAGCACCCACGGTGAAGTTGCCCACGGTGATGCCGATAGCGTGGCAATGTGCCTTGAGTTGGTGGGCATAGGCTAGGCGGTCAGTACCGGCAGGCAGACGTAGCCCTTCGACTTCAAAGACGTCGTATCCCATGGCTTTGGCGCTACTTGCGGCCTCGATGTAGGTCATGCCTTTTTTCATCAGGCGGGCAAAACTATAGCTACTGATTCCGATGTGCATGGTTATTTCCCTTGTTGTGAAACAGTGTATTACCTGGATTGTACCGCAATGTACAGGTGCACAACACGGGGGTGAGCATGACGCTCACCCCCGTGTCGACAATTGATGTTAGCGATTACTGGCCTTGATACGCCGATCGAGGTCACGTTTGACATCACGCTCAGCGATGGCGTGGCGCTTGTCGTGTTGTTTTTTGCCTTTGGCGATGCCCAGTTCGACTTTGACGAACTGGTTATCAAAGAACATGCGCAGGGGGACAAAGGTGTAGCCTTGGCGTGTGATTTTGCCCACAATGTCGTTGATTTCTTTGCGGCGCAAGAGTAATTTGCGCTTGCGTTCGGGTTCGTGGCGTACGTGCGTGCTGGCCTGTGCGTACGGCGAAATATTGGCGCCGTAGAGCCATGCTTCGTTGCCTTCGATGCGGGCATAGCTGCCGCGCAGTTGTACTTTGCCCGCACGAATGGATTTGACTTCGCTACCGCTCAGGGCAATTCCGGCTACGTAGCGTTGTTCGACGAAATATTCGTGATAGGCGTTGCGATTATCCGCAATTGTTTTGCCTGATTGTGCTTTTTGTTGGGCACCCATGTTATTCCTGCACTTTTCTGTATCGTTTCATCATACACGTAATTAACATTTATTGCCACTCTATGACGACGTCATCCACGATAATGTTGTACGCATCGGCACGGAAATTCCCATCTGGTTGGATGGCTATGGCCAATTCATCGGGCGAGGTTGGCTCGATAATCGGACGATAGGCGCGGTTAATGGGAATGGTAATCGTATTGATAGTCATGTCATCGTAGACTACCTGCTGGTCGGCGATGTGCCCCGTCATGCGCAATGTGTGCCACGTGTTGGGTGCAAGGGGCTGATTGAGACCGATGTCGTCCCAGTAGTGGGTGGGGTCGGCCGTCCAAATACGCCAACGCGGTGTGTCACTACAACCGTTGGCACCAGGACCCACATTCATCCACTGGAGCGCCCATTCCCACCAGACATGGTTGAGGCGCTTGCCCATGACAAATTCTAGCGCTTGGATGCGTGATGGTGCCGCGCAGTTGGCCATAGTGGTATTACTGAAGCGGAAACTCAGTGACAACGTGAAACGGGTGGCATAACCGGGGAATGGGGTCACCGTGGTGTAAAAATGTGGGCTGGTATAGGCATCGCCGTGCAGTAAATCGAGTTGTAGTGCGTGGCCGTCACGGCTTGGGTCAGTGATGCGAGTTATGGCACCAGCCACGGTGCGCGTAGGTGGATCCATCGTCCACGTCCACACCTGCTCGTCAAGCTGGGTCGCACGTGTGGGTGGGGATTGCAGGATTTCGTTGCCGAGGAGACCAAACAGTATGTCGTTGGGGGCCTCGTGTTCGGGGTGGTATTCAAAGCGTGCTCGTTCAAACCACTGTACTTGATACACGTTGCCGTCACTCAATCGTTCACTGATGACACCAGACAGTGGCAGACCAAACAAGGCGAGACTTTCGCGTTCAGAGACATGCGAGTTGCCATCCAAATTGAGCCCATAGCGGCGCCAATTGGTCAAGAAGCGCCCGCATACGGTGTGCCCCGTCTGGGCAAACAGGGCACATTCACCACCGGCACTCGTTTTGGCAAATAGATACCAGTCACGGTTTTGTTGGACGAGGCGATCTGCGCCAAGGCGCCCAATTTGCACATCGTACGGCGCAGCGTGTTCGGGATGTACCTCGAGGCGATTCCGTTCAAAATATTGCACTGTGCGCATTTTTCCTTCTACTGGTACATCCATTTGTGCGCCAATTGGGTAGCCAAAAATACGTATGCCGCCATGTCGTTCCCAATAGGAGCGAATGCGCCCACTGATACAGTAGCCTGTTTCCACAAAACAGCGGTTGTCTGATTGGGCATGGGTCATGGGGGGCAGGTGGAGTATCGTTGCACTAATTACACTGATGATGATAAGTAATTTTCGAATCATAATGGTACTCACTCGATTGATAACGTTTCTCGTCTTTCGTGGTCACCTGTGGTTGCGGGTATCGGCTTCACCATCTGGCATGGCAGTACCGACTGCCATGCCAAGCCCTGCGTGGGTTAGTACTGGGTGAGTCGTGCCATGATGGTTTGGCGGTCGGGGATGGCGGATATCCCCAATCCTTCCACACTCGCAGCGGCTACCACTGCGGCAAACTGGGCGGCTTCGATGGGGTGGCGGGTCTCGTGGTAGCGTACGAGGAGGGCTGCTGCAAAGACATCGCCGGCACCAGTGGGATCACGTTCCACAGCCGGATAGGCGTTGATGTGATGCAGTTGGCCATCGAGGTAGATATCTGCGCCGTTGGCTCCACGCGTCAGCGCCACAATGCCGCAGTGTTGTGCATAGTGTTCGGCCACCGTATGATCACCATGGACGTCTTCGATGCTCATCACCAGCACATGCACGCGTGCGAGCAATGCGGGATCGGGATCGAAGGGCGTGTACTGAATTTGGCATGGAAAGGGTGGTTGCCAGGTGCGCATCATGCCTTGCGGCGTCATGCCGATGAGGGCATTGGGGAAGTGGGTCACGATGTCGAGGGGTGTCTCGGCCAAAATCGGACCGAGATGCACAATTGCGGACTGGTGCCAGGCTTCTGGGATATCGTTAAAGGTGAGCGGTTGCGCATCACCATGCAAAAACTGAATGCGTCCAGTCGGTGTATAGCGATTCTCAAAAATTGGTGCTTGGCTATGGTGTACATGCGCCACGGGGACATCGTGTGGCCAATCGGCTGGGAGTGTGGCTGTGGCTGAAACGATGGCAGGGTGACGTGATAAGCGTTGGGCGGTGCGTGCAGCGTAGAGTGATGTACCACCGGGGATGGTGCGTCCATCGGGGAGTAGGTCGCTAGTAATATGGCCGAGCATTAGGTAATCGGGGTGCATGGGATACTGTTCTTTTCTGTTGTTGCGGGAGTTATTGATACGCACATTGGCTACTACGCACGGCACAAAAAAAGCGATGCACGCACCAATAGCGAGCGGTCAGTGACTCGTGCCACTGACCGCGTGCGTTACTCTCGATGGAGAATGCGTTACGATTTGGCGGGGAAGATGACTATCTTGCGGCGTTCGCCTTCGCCATCACTCTCGGTGTAGACGGTGGGGTCTTCACGGAGGGCGAGGTGAATGGTACGACGATCACCACCTGACATCGGCTCAAAGGCGTGGGGGCGACCTGTTTGGCGTACCCGCTCAGCCATGCGCATCGCCATGCTTTCGAGCATTTCTTGGCGGCGTTGGCGGTAGTTGCCCACATCGACGACGATTTGGGGGCGTTTGCGGTTGCCACGACCAGCAATCAGGTTGACCATGAATTGGAGTGAGCGCAGGGTGTCACCACGGCGGCCAATGAGGAGCCCCATGGCTTCTTCGTCGGCACCTTCCACGTGCAGTGTGATTGTTTCTTCGACACCACCATCTTGGGCGGGGGCAGTTGACCGCACCGCACTCACGAATCCTTCGATGTCCATGCGTTCGAGCATTTCTTCGAGGACGGTGCGTGCATGTTTGATGAGGTCATCCTCGCTGAGGGGAGCTTCTTCTTGGTCGTCATCAACGACGGTCACGCGCACGAGAGCTTCTTCTTCGTCGTTGCCGTTGATCAGGATTTCAATGGCGACCTCATCGCGATCACGACCGAGCTGTGCCAACGCCAAATCAACGGCATCTGCCACTGTGCGCGCACTAATTTCAAGCGATTGCTTGGGTTTTTTCATGGTGTGACCTCATTGTGAATAGAGCGCCACGCTACGCTGAGCGCTCCCTCGGTTTATCGTCGTCGCGCAACGGCTTCACGACTTCCCAGAAATCAACGTTCTTGGCGGCATCAGCTTCAGCGATGTGCTTGGCAGCCTCTTGGGTGCCGGCTCCGACGACCACGGGTGGTGGGAAGAGCCCGGCGCGAGTGGGCAAGAAGGTCAGGTAGTTGGCAAGTGCCCCCCACCCTGAAAATACCCACTGTTGAATCATGGAAAGCACGCTACCAACGACCCAGTACAGCACGGCACCCGAAGGAAAGGTGAACCCGATGTATCCAAACAAAATCGGCATGAACAACATGGTTTGGAACATGGCCTTTTGTTGCGGGTCCTGTACCCGGGGTGTTGACATTAATTGTACTATCAATTGGAAGAGCACAGACAACACGGGCAAGATGTAGAGTGAGTCGGGTTGGCCGAGGTCGGTCAACCAGAGAAAACCACCCGAGAGTTGTGGCTGATCGAGTGCGGCAGCCGCCAAATCGGTCCCCAGGTTGACTTGGCCGAGCGAGGTAAGCATGCGTGAAACCGCATGTTCCCCGGGGGCCACACTCGTCAGCTGGAAGACGGCCTGGTAGATTCCCAAAAAGAGTGGTAGCTGAATCAGCACGGGCAAACACCCCGATACCGGATTCGCATTATTCTCTTTGTAGAGTTTCATCGTTTCTGCTTGGAGTTTTTGTTGATCTTTGCTGTACTTGCGTTGGAGCTCGCTGAGTGCTGGTTGCAATGCTTGGATTTTGCGCCCTGATTGCAGTTGGCGGATGGTCAACGGCAACAAGGCGAAGCGTGCCAAGATGGTGAACAGGATGATTGCAATACCGGGATTGCCTGTCCATGCATAGAACGTCAGGAGAATATACTCGAGAGAGGCAACTAATGAGTTCCAAATCGCCATGATGTTCACCTTTTATTGCGTCGTTGATACCATGTCATTGTACGCATACCAAATCATTGAGGTTGTGGTTCAGGGGGGTGCCAAACACCTGCTCGGCGCAATACGTTGATGAGTATGTCATTGAGCTCTGCATAGGGCATGGTTGCTATGTTGCGTGCACGTGCAATGACCACGATATCGGTGTGCGCGTGCAATGAGCTGTAATGAATCCGTAATATTTCGCGAATTCTGCGCTTGATGCGGTTGCGTATCACGGCGCCGCCGAGCCGGCGTGCAACCACGATGCCACAGCGAGTGGTGCGTTGCCGGGCCGGGGCGGTACTCAACAAAAGCACTGCGCCGTCGTAGTGAGAGCCACTACTGCGCACACGGTGAAAGTGTGCTGGACGGCGCAGGCGATATTGTCGTTTCACGATCGCCCCGCGCGCTGCATCGGCTCCCTAGCGCGCGGTGCGCTGTACAGCACGGCGCTCGTGGCTGACGGTCAAACGCCAGCGACCTGACAAGCGGCGGCGCTTGAGTACGTTGCGACCATCTTTGGTCTTCATGCGTGCCATGAAGCCATGTTTACGCCGGCGCGGAATCCGCTTTGGCTGCCAAGTTCGTTTAGGCATGATACACCCTCTTCAATAAAACCAGGACTCCTGGCGTCAACTGTAAAATCGTGGCGTGGTGCACGATATGACACACGTCTCCGCATTATATCGTGTGCGTGATAGGTGTGTCAAATACCCCACACGTGAGTACGCCGTTCAGCATACCCTCATGTGGGGTGGGGGCAAATTATTCGTCTGCGCCGGTCAATGTGCGCCGAATCACCGCATCTGGCAAGACTCCACTACGGGTGCTTTTGCCGGTGGCGCGTTCGCGCTTTTCACGGGTTTCGCCGCTAAAGCGTGATGCCAAATCGGCAATAGAGGCATCACCCTCAAAGGTGGTCTCTTCGACATCGCCGGAGATGTAGTTTTCGCTGGGGCGCTTGTCGCGGGGGGCGCGGTCTTCACGGGGGGCACGGTCCTCGCGGGCAGGGCGCTTGTCGCGGGGGGCGCGGTCTTCACGGGGGGCACGTTCTTCGCGGGCGGGGCGTTCGCCGAGGAAGGCGGTCAGGCTGATACGATTTTTGACCGTGTCAACGTCAATGACGCGTACTTGCAACTCGGTACCGATGGCTGGTTTGACCCCATCGGTGAGCTCGCTGGTGTGCACGAGCCCATCGCGGCCAACACCGATGTTGACAAAGACGCCAAACGCAGAATGCCCACTCACCGTGCCCGTGTAGACTTGCCCAGTGGCGAGGGTGCCGAGTTGTGCAGAGCGTGCGGCTTGCTTCAAGCTCAAGCTGATGCGTCCCTTGGAGACATCAATTTCGATAATCTTGAAGGTGTAGCTTTGTCCTACTTGTACGGCATCGGTCACTTGGGCGACACGTGTCTCGGCCAATTCGGAGATATGCACCAAGGCATCTTTGCCGACGTTGATGTCAACAAATGCGCCAATGGCGGTGGTGCTCTTGATGGTGCCGGTCACATTGCTCCCCACGCTGAGTGCTGCCAAGGCCGCACTATCCACTTCGGGGCGGTTGCGCACGGGGCGGGTGGCTGGTGTGCCTGCTGATGCATCGGCAGCACGATCCTGGCTCCGCATTGACAGGCTGATGCGCTTTTTTTCCACATCAATACCGATGACGCGCACCTGCACGGCTTGGCCAGCACTGACCACGTCGGCGACCCGTTCTACACGGGTATCGGCGAGTTCGGAAATGTGTACCAAACCGTCACGGTCGTAGCCGATATCAACAAATGCACCATAATCAACCACCGACTTCACCTTGCCAGGGTAAGTCTGCCCGATGGTGACTTCCTGGAAGGGTTTTTTATTGGGGCGCTTTGCGGCAGCCGGGGGAGTTGTTGCCTGATCGGGGGCCACAGTTGCAGTGCCCTCGTCGGTTTGTGCCGTAAGCTTGGTGTCCTGATCGGTCATGTCCTCACGTCCTCCTGAAAAACCACTAAAACCCTATTTGCGATTGAGCTCGGATCGTACCAAATCGACGAGTCCTCCCTCGCGAAGATCATCAAGGCGATAATAATTCCCCTTGAGGTGGAGCGCTAGCTGTCGAGACAGGCCACGCTCAAATACCGGATGCTCTGTGTCGATTACCACCGAGCGTATATTGTCAGCCGCAATGAAGTCGGCAATCGAATAACTCTCTACCTGTGGTGGCAAGTCGGTCATGGCCACGTTGGCTTGACCGTCGGTGAGGAGTACCATCAACGGTACCACCTCGGGGTCTTGGCGCCACGCACGTTTGAGTACCTCGTACCCCATCATCATGCCACGGGAAAGGGGTGTACGTCCACCGGTGGGCATGGTCTGCAACATTTTTTGCGCCATTTCCACGCTGTTGGTCAACGGCAACAGGAGTGTGGCATAGTCACGTTGGAACGATACCAGCCCAACGCGGTCACGGCGTTGATAGGCGTCACGGAGCAGTGACAACACTGCTTCCTTGGTGGCGCGCATCCGCTCATCTGCGGCCATTGACCAGCTTGCATCTACTACGAAACAGACCGCATTACGCGTTTTGCGTACCCGCACCTTTTGGCGCAGGTCACTGCGTCGTAGCATCACTGGCTTGGCGGGTTTGCCTTCGGCCACTGCCGCCGCCCGGCGCCCTGGTTGCAGGTGTGCCGCATAGCGCAAGGTTGCATCAAGCGCCAAGTCGGTGACTCGGTGGGCTGTGCGGCTGGTCACATAGCGCCCCTGCTTGCGCGTGGTGCGTGTGCGACTACGCCGGCCAGGTGAACGGCGCTCTTGGCGATCGCGTTGCCCTTCGAGACGCTTGGGTTTGAACATCTCGTCTGCTTTGAACGCCTTTTCTCCACCACCCTGTTCACTATTCGATTGCGACCCTTGGTCGGTTGCGCCCGCACTCGCGGTTGCGCCTGCGCCCCCTTCAGCTTCCTCCTGGCTATCGCCAGATTGGCTATCTTCAGTCCCGTTCACTGGGTCTTTTTTTTTACCCCGTCGGCATTCGCGACTGATGATTCGTCACCTTCAGCTGCTGCCACCCGGTCGAGAATCTCACCGACCCGGGCTTCATCGAGTTTGACCTCGGTAAAGGGTTGTCGGCGCATACGGTGTGGCAGTGCGAGTTCGGCTGCAACACGAATATCTTCGGCGGCCAGCTGTGTACGCCCTGCCCATGCGGCATGCGTGCGGGCCGTCTCAAGGATGGCGAGGTCGGCACGGTGTCCATCAACACCAAGCTCGAGTGAGAGCGTTGCGACTGCGGCCATGTCTTTGCGTGTGATTTGCACCATTGGCAATAGTGCTCGGGCGTTGACGATTTTGCCAGCAACGTCACGCTCGCTCTCTTTCCATTCACCAATAAAGGTGTCTGGCTCGAGATCGTAGCGCATACGGCGTGATACCACTTCCACACGTCCGTTGACGTCGTGGATACCGGCAATTTCAACGACCAAGCCAAAACGGTCGAGCAACTGCGGGCGTAATTCACCCTCTTCGGGGTTCATGGTGCCGACGAGGATGAAGCGTGCCGGGTGTGACACACTGATGCCTTCACGTTCTACTGTGTTGACCCCCATGGCAGCCGCATCGAGCAGAATATCCACCAAGTGGTCGTCGAGGAGATTGATTTCGTCAACATACAACAAGCCACGATTGGCCTGTGCAAGCAGACCGGGTTCGAAGCGACGATGTCCTTCGGTCAAGGCGTGTTCGAGGTCCAGTGAGCCAACCACACGGTCTTCGGATGCGGCTACGGGCAAATCAACCAAGCGCGTAGCACGTTCGGCTACAGGTAAATCTGGGTTTGTTTCGTAGCGGGCACGGCATGAGGCACACATGGCTGATGGTTGATCAGGAGGGCATCCGTATTGACAGTCGGCAATCACCCGTATGTACGGGAGAATGTGTGCAAGACCACGCACCGCCGTTGATTTGGCTGTGCCTTTCTCACCACGGACGAGAACTCCACCAATCCGCGGATTGATGGCGTTGAGGATGAGTGCCCGCTTGAGTCGGTCTTGACCGACGATGGCACTAAACGGATACACCGGTCGCGCTGTGGTCATGGATGTCCCTTAGCCTGGTCAGCCAGCTCGGCTTGAGCTCGGTTGCCAACAAATGCTCTCTTGCGTTGGACGACACCACAAAAGTAGTGCGCGTAGCGCAAAATTTGCCTACGGTAATGCAAATATTCTCACACGAATATGCGCCACTGTCAAATAATTGGGCAAAAAGAACTGTCCATGAATGCGCTTCCATGGTGCATCAATCACTCCTGTTCGTTGCCGCTGATACCACAGTGTGGTGCATTGACAGGCAGGAAAACTCTCGATTACAATGAGGCAACCAGCCCTCGGCGTGTTTCATTGATTGAAAAAGGGGAAAACTATGATTCGCCGTGTGACAACACTGACTGCCCCCTGGTATATGCGTCCGGTTGCGGCCTTTCAAAATGGTACATACGATCATGATGATGCGCAGTGGCTCGAATGTCAGATTCCCAATCATTGGCAACACCACCCCCTGCTGACGCACTACGTGGGACGCATGGTCTATCGCACCACCTTTCCTGCGCCTGCCACTGCTCCTCATCGGCGCCATTGGCTCAAGTTCAATGGGCTCTTTTATATGGGGCATGTGTGGGTCAATGGCCAGCATGTGGGCCAGCCACGCGGGTACTTTATGCCCCACGAATACGACATCACTGCCCTGATGGCAGATACCAATCAGCTTGTAGTCGAACTTTCGTGCCCCGAAGAGCACGACAAAATCGGCAAACGCCTGATTACGGGCGTCTTTTCGCACTGGGATAGTGCGGATACCACGCTCAATCCGGGAGGAATCTGGCTCCCCGTTGAACAGATTGACACGGGCCCTGTGCACATCCAACAGGTGATGTTGTCCACCGAAACACTCGCTGGTCAACATGCTGATATTCGCTATCGTATGACATACGATGCAGCATCTGCCTGTAGCGGTACGGTGGTGTGGCAGTTTGCGCCACATAATTTTGCCGGCAAAGTGCACGAGGTACACACGTTGGTGCATCTCGCCGCAGGTCAACATCAGGCGAGTGGCGTACTCGCACTCCCCGACCCTCAATTATGGTGGAGCCACGATATGGGGCATCCATCCCTCTATACCGTCACTGCCACACTTCTGATTGGTGATACTGCAAGTGATACGTGGCAGGGGACGTTTGGTGTGCGCACATTTACCATGAAAAACTGGATCCCCTATCTCAACGGTAAGCGCTTTTTCATGAAAGGCAACAATTATCCACCAACTGATATGCGCATTGCAACGGTGACGCGGGCCCAGTGTGAAGCCGATATCACGCTGGCACAGGCGTGCCACATGAACGTGTTGCGTGTGCACGCCCATGTGGCACACCCAGCGTTTTATGCGGCTGCGGATGCCATGGGGATGTTGGTTTGGCAAGACTTTCCCTTGCAGTGGATTTATCGCCGCGACGTGCTCCCTGAAGCACTTCGTCAAGTGCGCCAGATGGTTGAGTTGCTCTACAACCACCCATCCATTGTGCTGTGGTGCATGCACAACGAGGCCGTGCATGTGGCCGACACGCGCGACGAGCGGTTGATGACCCGGCTACGTACCTACTTTTCAGTGTTTGTGTATAACTGGAACCGTGATGTGCTTGATAGCGCTTTACAACACGAAGTCGCAGCAATTGATGCAACTCGGCCGAGTGTGCGTTCGTCGGGGGAATACGCCATCCCGCTGTGGCACACGGGAACCGATACCCACTTTTACTATGGGTGGTACAAAATCTATGGTGCACTTGCCACATGGGAAAAATTAATCGAAACGTTTCCCAATAATGCGCGGTTTGTGACCGAATTCGGCGCACAGAGCTTCCCCAATTATGAAAGTGCCATCAAGTTCATGGATGCAGACATCCGCAAGCTTGATGTGGCGACACTGATGCGGAAACACTGCTTCCAACCGCACATGTTGGGGTATTGGATGGATTGGCAGTCGGCACCCGATTTACCCCACCTGATTGACATGACACAAGACTATCACAGCATGATCAACCGGCACTACATTGATCGCTTACGTCTGCGCAAATATGCGCCCACTGGGGGGATTCTGCCGTTCATGTTTACCGATGCGAATCCGGCAATTTCGTGGGCGATTGTGGATTATTGGCGTGTGCCGAAACGGGTCTATTACGCCATGCAGATGGCATTTCGTCCACAGTACGTGTTTTGTGTGATGGCGAGCACCCGTGTGGCGCAGGGGGTGCCACTCAACCTGCCAGTAACAGTGGTCAATGATGCGCAACATGCGGTGGCCGTCACCATTGATATCCAGCTCCGTGCACCCGATGGGAGTCGCATGGCTCAGAATCACGTGCAACGCACACTGCCACCAGATTGTATGGCCATGCAGGTGGATGAATTACGAGTGACGCCGACACAGCGTGGCACCTATGTGCTCGAATTACGGTTGACTACCGCACATGATCAGATGCAACAGCAGTACAATATTGAGGTATACGGTGATGAACCTATCACCGGTCGTTCGTGAATCACACAAAGAGGTGAAGTATGACCATGTTGACACGTGCTCAACAATTGGGTGACGAATTGATCCGGTTACGCCGGGACATTCACGCACATCCTGAACTTGGTTTCCAAGAATTCCGTACTGCAGCACTAGTTGCCGATACGCTCCGTGAAATCGGTGGGATTGATATACGCACGGGGGTTGGCAAAACCGGCGTAGTGGGGAGCATCGGCACTGGTGATGGTCCAACCATCGGGATTCGTGCCGACATGGATGCCCTGCCCATCCACGAAGCAACAGGGACAAGCTTTGCCTCGCAGACTGCAGGGGTGATGCATGCTTGTGGCCACGATGCACATACGGCGATTTTGCTGGGTGTGGCGCATCTGCTCAAAGAAGAATTTGCCAAGGGGACACTCAAGGGCAACGTGCGCTTTCTCTTCCAACCTGCCGAAGAGGTCGGTGGCGACGGGGTGAGTGGTGCCCCGCTGATGATGAATGATGGCGCCATGACAGGTATTGATCATGTCATCGCCTTGCATGTCATTTCCGATATCCCGTATGGGCAGGCGGGGATGGTGCGTGGTCCCAACACTGCGGCTTCGGATGGGTTCAAGGGGTGGGTACGGGCTGCGGGTGGCCATGGTGCCTATCCGCACCTCGGTGGCGATCCTGTGGCGATGGCAGCTACGGTGATACAGGCACTCAACGGTATTGTGTCACGCAAAATTGACCCGATGAAACCGGCCGTGTGTAGCATTGGCATGATTCAGGGTGGTGGGGCATTCAACGTGATTCCCGCCGAAGTCATGATTGGTGGCACGTTGCGTAGCTTTGACCCGGGAGTACGTGAGCAGTTGTTCGTGGAAGTCGAACGCGCCTTCTCGTTGGCGACGGCCATGGGGGGCTCATACGAGCTCAAACTCCAGCGTGGCTACCCGGCTGGCATCAACGATGCGACGGTGGCGCAGTGGTTGGATGATGTGGCGAGTGATTACCTCGGTGCAGATAATGTTGATCGTGTGACCAACGGCATGGGTGGCGAGGATTTTGCCTACATGCAACAGCAAGCCCCTGGGGCGATGATGATGGTTGGTGCGGGGATTGGTGACATCAAGCGCCCCCATCACACCCCCGTCTTCGATATTGATGAGCGCTGTATTCCGCTCGGGGCTGCCATTCTGGCCGAAACAGTACGGCGCTACTTGAGTCGTTAAAGGGGGGATGCCCATGTCAATGCTTGACCGCGCAAAAAGCCTCCAACCCGAAATGTCACGTCTGCGCCGCGACATCCATGCGCACCCCGAACTTGCCTTCCAAGAAGTCCGTACGGCGGCACTCGTGGCCGAGACACTCCACGAAATCGGTGGCATTGATGTGCGCACCAACGTTGGGATTACCGGCGTGGTGGGGAGCATCGGGAATGGTGATGGCCCGACTATCGGTATCCGTGCGGACATGGATGCCTTGCCCATTCTGGAAAACAGCGGCGTGGCGTTTGCCTCCCAAGAGGCTGGCAAGATGCACGCTTGCGGTCATGACGCCCACACGGCGATTCTGCTGGGGGCAGCGCACCTGCTCAAACAAGAATTTGCCAAGGGCACACTCAAGGGCAACGTGCGTTTCCTCTTTCAACCAGCCGAAGAGCTGGGTGGTGATGGCATCAGTGGTGCCCCCAAAATGATTGCTGATGGTGCATTGGTGGGTGTTGACCATGTCATCGCCTTGCACGTGGATTCTGATGCACCACTGGGGACGATTAAAATGGTGCGTGGTCCCGTGACGGCGGCAGCTGATGCCTTCAATGCATGGGTGCGTGCGGCCGGAGGGCATGGCGCCTATCCGCACAAAGGGGGGGACCCCTTGGCGATGACTGCGGCGATTATCACCGCACTCAACGGCATCGTATCGCGCAAAATTAATCCGATGAAGCCAGCTGTGTGTAGCCTGGGTATCGTGCAGGCGGGGACGGCATTCAATGTAATTCCGGCGGAAGTCTTTTTTGCTGGCACGTTGCGCAGTTTTGACCTCGAGGTGCGCCAACAACTCTTCGACGAAGTCGCACGTGCCTTCGCGCTCGCAGACGCTATGGGTGGTACAGCCCAGGTCGACATCATCAAAGGGTGCCCGGCCGGCTACAACGACCCCACAGTGGCGCAATGGATGGATGATGTGGCGAGCGAATACGTGGGCGCTACGGCCGTCGACCGTGTCACCAAAGGGATGGCTGGCGAAGATTTCGCCTACATGCAGCAATGTGTGCCGGGGGCCATGATGATGCTCGGGGCGGCAGTGGGTGACAAACCACGCTCGCACCATACGCCCGTTTTTGATATTGACGAACGCTGTATGCCGCTCGGTGCCGCTATTTTGGCCGAAACGGTGAAACGCTATCTAACGAAGTAAAGGAATACCACCATGTCTATGCTTGATCGTGCGAAAAAACTTCAAGGCGAAATGTCACGCCTACGTCGTGAAATTCACGCCCATCCTGAGCTCGCCTTCCAAGAAGTGCGTACTGCCCAACTTGTTGCAGACACACTCCACGAAATCGGTGGTATCGCGGTGCGCACCAACGTTGGGATTACCGGCGTGGTGGGCAGTATCGGCACTGGCGATGGCCCGACTATCGGCATTCGTGCCGATATGGATGCGTTGCCTATTTTGGAAAACAGCGGTGTCGATTTCTCTTCCCAGGAAGATGGCAAAATGCACGCGTGTGGCCATGACTCACACACCGCCATTTTGTTGGGGGTGGCACATCTGCTCAAAGAAGAATTCGCCAAAGGTAACCTCAAAGGCAACGTGCGCTTCCTGTTTCAGCCCGCCGAAGAAGCTACGGGTGGCAAACACCAAAGTGGCGCACCGATGATGATGGACGATGGTGCCCTCGACGGCGTCGATCATGTGATCGCCTTGCATGTCGACTCCAACAGTCCACTCGGGCACGCCTCGCTGAAAAAAGGGCACAATACGGCGGCCGTTGACTCGTTCAAGGCGTGGATTCGTGGCACTGGTGGCCATGGCGCCTACCCACACCAAGGCACTGATCCACTGTGGATGCTTATCCCGGTGATGACTGCGCTACACAACATCGTATCGCGCAAGGTGGATCCAATGGAACCGGCGGTGGTCAGCCTCGGGGTCGTACGCGGTGGTACCGTGTCTAACGTCATCCCGGCCGAAGTCTACCTCGAAGGCACGTTGCGTAGTTACAGCGATGCGGTGCGTAAACAGTTGCTCGAAGAAGTCGAACGTGCTATCGCGCTGTGCAAAGTCTATGACGGCGACTACACGCTCGAAATCGAGCATGGCTACCCAGCAGGCTACAACGACCCCACCGTCACTGAGTGGATGGACAGTGTGGCGAGTGAAATTGTGGGTAGCGAGAACATCGAGCGCAACCGCGCCGGTATGGGTGCCGAGGACTTCGCCTATATGCAGGCCAAAGCACCGGGGACGATGATTAGCGTTGGTGCTGCGGTTGGTGACTTCAAGCGTTCGCACCATACGCCTGTCTTTGCAATTAACGAAGACTACATGCCTATTGGGGCAGCGATTTTGGCCGAGACCGCACGCCGTTTCCTGGCTGGTGAATTCACCGGCGACAAGAAGTAACCGTCATGACCACACGACAGGTGGTGGTGTGTGCGGCCCTCCGCGCCCCCATCGGTAAATTTGGCGGTAGCCTCAAAGATGTCACCACCGTCGACCTCGGGTCGGCGGTGGTACGGGCGGCAGTGGCACGTGCCGGGATTGACCCGATGCGCATCGAACAGGCTTTCGTGGGCAATGTGATTCATACCGACATGCGTGACATGTATTTGGCGCGTGTGGTGGCCATCAACGGTGGTCTGTCAATTGAAACGCCGGCCCTTACACTTAACCGCGTCTGTGGTAGCGGTCTACAGGCCATTATCAGTGCTGCCCAAGCCATCCTGTTGGGCGACTGCGATGTGGCGCTGGCAGGTGGTGTCGAATCAATGAGCCGGGCGCCCTACTGGCTCCCCAGCATGCGCTGGGGCCAACGCATCAACGATGCGACGGTACGCGACCCCATGGTTGGGGCTACGACTGATCCCTTTGCGGGCTGTGCGATGGGGATTACGGCGGAGAATGTGGCGACGCGCTACGGTGTGACACGTGACATGCAGGACGCTTGGGCCCTGCAGAGCCAGCAACGTGCTGCGGCAGCGCAGGCGGCTGGGTATTTTGCCGGGCAAATAGTGCCAATTGATGTGCCAATTAAAGGGGGCACGCAGATATTTGACAGTGACGAAGGTATCCGTGCCGATACGACGCTAGCGGCGCTGGCCAAACTACGCCCGGCGTTTGATGCCAACGGCAGCGTGACAGCCGGCAATTCGTCGAGCCTCAATGACGGTGCCGCTATGCTGATTGTGGCCGAGGCGCAGGTGGCACAGGCGTCGGGTTGGCCGATTCTGGCACGCCTCGTCGGTTATAGCCATGCAGGTGTTGATCCTGATTACATGGGGATTGGTCCCATCCCGGCCATCCAAAAGGTGTGGCAACGCACCGGCATTGGTCGTGACGATGTGGCCATTTACGAAGTGAACGAGGCCTTTGCAGCCCAAGCGGTAGCAGTGACACAGACACTCGGTCTCGACCCGGCTCGCGTCAATCCGCAGGGGAGTGGCATCTCGCTGGGGCACCCACTGGGGGCAACGGGAGCAATTATTGCCGTCAAAGCCATCCACGAATTACAGCGCACGACGCAACAATATGCGGTGACGTCGCTGTGTATTGGTGGTGGGCAAGGGATTGCAGCCATGTGGGAGCGTGCATAACACGGAGCAAAAACGCCGCCCGTGCCAACGGCACGGGCGGCGTTCGTGTGTCTGAGTATTAGTCGTTGAAGTGGTCAGCGATAAAAGCGGTGAGGTCGGCCACACGGTGTGAATAGCCGTACTCGTTGTCGTACCACGAAATCACCTTGAACAGGTTATCGCCGAGACCAATCGTCAACGGCAGGTCAACGGTGCTGGAGGCGGGGTCGGCCTTGAAGTCACTCGACACGAGCTGCTCGTCGGTGACGCACAAGATGCCTTCGAGGGCTTCGCTCTGTGAGGCGGCGATGAAGGCGTTGTTGATTTCTTCGACGCTGGTGCCCTTGTTGAGTTCAACCACGAAGTCCACCATTGATACGGTTGACGTGGGGACGCGCACGGCGAAGCCGGTGAATTTGCCCTTGAGCTCGGGGATGACCAAGGCCACAGCCTGAGCAGCACCAGTGGTGGTGGGCACCATGTTCATGGCGGCAGCACGGGCACGGCGCAGGTCGGCGTGCACGTTGTCCTGCAGATTCTGGTCCATCGTGTAGGCATGTATGGTGGTCATCATGCCGCGCTTGATGCCGAACTTGTCGTTGAGCACCTTGGCAACAGGGGCCAAACAGTTGGTCGTGCACGATGCATTGGAGATGATGTGGTGCTTGTCGTGATCGTACTTGTCTTCGTTGACGCCCATACAGATGGTCAAATCTTCGCCCTTGGCTGGTGCGCTGATGATGACCTTTTTGGCACCGGCTTGCAGGTGAGCCTTGGCCTTGTCGGCTTCGGTGAAGCGACCCGTTGATTCGATGACGATATCAACGCCCAGCTTGCCCCACGGCAATGCGGCGGGATCACGCTCGGCCAACACTTCGAGCTTCATTTCGCGCTCGTTGCCTTCGGAATCGTAGTAAGTGATTTCGAGGATTTGCCCATTGGCCTTGACGTCACCATTGAATGGACCGTAGTTGGTGTCGTACTTGAGCAGATGTGCCAACGTGGCCACGTTGGAAAGATCATTGACTGCCACGATTTCGAGTTCGTCGCCGTACCAGTCGAGCAAAGCGTTGAAGCTCTGGCGCCCGATGCGCCCGAAACCGTTGATTGCTACACGTGTCATTGCGGATTACTCCTCTTTGTTATGAACATTGCACTGCGCGTCGGCGCGGCATCATCGCACACACAAGACGTACCCACAATGGCACATCTCGTCCCGTTCACGTTTACGCGCAAGATTATACCACACAAACATGGCGATGACACATCAATTAGAGTAAAGCATTTTGGTGGTCTATGTTACAATACGCCTAAATGGTCGTGGACATTGATATTCAGTCAGTGAGAAAGGAATGCACACATGCCATATATTGTGAGTGCGTTCGCGCTTATTGCCATGGCGGTTGGGGTTGCGCTTGGTACGTTTCGCCATCGCTTTTATGGCGTGTGGTCGTTTTTCGGTATTCTCATCGCCATCGCTGTGACTGATGTCATCAGTGATATTCTCAGTGGGTACATTCAAGCGGCCACAGGTGGCATGGAAGATGCTACGGCTCTCACCTTGATTATTCGCATTCTGCTCTTGACCACGCTCTCTGCGTTGTTGAGCTATTACTGTGAAAATCTGCTCCCTGTTACCCCTGATCCCAAGACGCGCAAAGATAATATCATCGCCGGGTTGCTCGGGTTTTTCAATGCATTTTTGATTGTTGGCACCTCAATTAGCTACTTCCGTGATTATTCGGCCGGTTTAGCAGTTGTTGATTGGGTCATCAATCGCTTCATGTTGACATTGCTTCCTTGGTCCATGGTGGCCATCGTGCTGTTTTTGATTGGCTGGGCATCAATCATCAAGATTCGCAATGCGATTTCGAGTCTGCGTGGTACCCCTGTGGCATCAGGCCCCAATAGTAGCGTCACCGCACCGATTCCCAACCCCATAGATACCGGCTATGGCAGTTCATCGTATGCACAACCATCCGCATCGAATTTTGGCAGTTCATCGTATGCACAACCATCTGCATCCAACTTTGGCGGTTATGCATCAGCGGCTACGCAAACGGGGGTTGTGGCAGGGACGTATGCGGCTGCACAAACCGGGTATGCGTCGCCCACAGACGGGGAATTCGTGGAGGAAGAAACACCTGCGCCAAAATTGGGATTTTGGGCAGGGCTTAAGCAGAAATTTTTTGAACGTCGTCCTGTTGAAGAACCCAGTGCTGACACGGCATCTGATCAGGCCAGTTTTGATGGGTATGGCATCCAACCACAAGGTACAGCGGGCACTGGCTCGTATGGAGTGACGGTGAGTGGAGCGACGCCACCGTATGGTATCAATACCAGTGCCATTGCAGCATCGTCGTCACCATACCAGGGATATACGAGTGGTCAGACGGATAGTGGGAGTGCACAGAGTAGCATGTTTGGCCAGTCTACGGGCATAACTGCGGGTATCGCGTATGGTCAGGGCAGTAGTTACACCGATACATCGTCGCAGTACGACCAGTCGAGTAGCGGCTTTGGTGGCACGTCGCAGTACGACCAGCCGAGTAGTGGCTTTAGTAGTACACCACAGTATGGACAACCGAGTAGCGGCTTTGGTGGCACGTCGCAGTACGACCAGCCGAGTAGTGGCTTTGGTAATACACCACAGTATGGGCAACCGAGTAGTGGGTATGACGATGGTTCATCGGCATACGGGCAACAACAGCCACAGTACGGGCAACAACAGCCGCAGTACGGGCAACAAC
>CAZMWB010000051.1:0-18095 GCA_964569955.1 uncultured Klebsiella sp.
TCATAATTCATAATTCATAATTCATAATTCTTAATTGCTCAACATACAGTGCTATACTATATCGTAGTGACATTGTTGAGTAACAATCATGCCGGTTTCGTTGATTACCACACCACAGCATGCCCAGCATACCCACCCGCAGCATCCAGAGCATGCTGGGCGTATTGATGCGATAATGCGGCTCTTCGCACAACATCCCATTGCTGGTGTAACTGTGCATCCGGTGCACCCCATGGATACATCCATCATTCATGCAGTACACAGTCCAAGTTATGTCGAGTCATTTAAACAGTTGAGCCAGCAGCGTGCCACCCATGCACACTTCTATGCGGACACCTATATCACGGGGGGAAGTTTTGCGGCTGCGTGTGATGCGGCCGTTGCTGCATGTCAAGCAGGAGATGCCATGATGATGGGGATACCGGCCATGAGCCTTGGCAGACCGCCCGGGCATCATGCCGTACATGACCAATACATGGGATTTTGTTTTTTCAACAACGTGGCCATCGCAACCCGCTATCTCCAGCGACAATACGGCATCAAGCGCGTAGCGGTGGTGGACATTGATGTGCATCACGGCAATGGCACAAACGACTATTTTTATGCGGATGCAGATGTGCTTTTTGTGTCGAGTCACGCCAGTCCACTCTATCCGTTTAGTGGGGCTCGTGATGCCATGGGGCGTGACGGTGGGTATGGGAGTACGCTCAACATTCCACTCCCCCATGGCAGTGGCGACCAAGCCTATGCCCGCATATACCACGACCTAGTGGTCCCCGCCCTAGTGCGCTTTGCCCCCGAATGCATCCTCGTCTCGGCGGGGTATGATGCCCATTGGGATGACCCCATCGGCACATGTGCATTGTCGGTGAGTGGTTATGCCACCATCATGCAGGCACTATGGCACACGGCACAACAGTACTGTGCGGGGCGCATGGCCGTGGTGCTCGAAGGTGGCTATAACCTTGACGCGCTGGCGGCAGGGGTACACGCCACGTTGAGTCTGCTCGCTGGGCAAACACCACAACCAGACCGCATCGGTGCAGTTGCGAGTGATGCACACGCAGGTGCAGATACGATAGACTGGTTACAACGCCACCATCCCCTGTGTATGGCACAAAAGGAGTAAACACGACCATGGCGCTTGCGGTGATAGATTATGGAGCGGGAAATCTCCCCAATGTGGTACGTGCACTACGCCATCTCGGTGTTGCACTCGAAGTCACGAGTGATCCACGGGTGGTCGCCAAGGCACCTGCAGTGGTCTTGCCTGGGGTGGGGGCAACCCGTGACACGATGGACACACTCACCAAGAGTGGTCTCGACGAAGCGATTGTGGATGCGGTCGCCCGCGGTGTGCCATTTCTGGGCATATGTGTGGGGATGCAAGTGCTTCTCGACCAGAGTGATGAATTTGGGCCACACGCATGTTTGGGGATTATTCGAGGTAATGTGACCCGCTTTCCGGGGCAACTCAAAGTACCACAAATCGGCTGGAATCAAGTCAGTTACACGGCACAACATCCGCATCACCCATTGTTTGACGGTATTGACGACAAGACGGATTTTTATTTTGTCCACTCGTACTACTGTGCGATTAGCGATTCCCGACTCGTAGCGGGTGAGACCGACTACGGGCTGTCGTTTGCGAGTGCCATCGTGCACAATAATCTGGCAGCCGTTCAATTTCATCCCGAAAAAAGTGGTGCAGCCGGGTTGCGCTTGATGCATAATTTTGTGACTCACATGGCCGAATTGAAAAGTGAGGCAGCGCGTGTTTGAGTTGTATCCAGCCATTGATATTCATCAGGGACGCGCAGTACGCCTTACGCAGGGCGACTATGCCACCGCCAACATCTACGACGAATCACCGGCGCATGCGGCACAGCGCTGGGTAGCCGAGGGTGCCACCCAGCTGCATGTGGTTGACCTCGATGGCGCAAAGGCGGGGCATCCCGTCAATCTCGATGCCATTGCGGCCATTGCAGCGGCGGTATCGGTTCCCATCCAGCTCGGTGGCGGGATCCGTACCCACGCCGATGTGCGCACGGTACGACAACTGGGGGTGCAGCGGGTCATCATTGGCACCAAAGCCGTCCAAGACCCGACATTTGTGGCCACACTGGTCGAGCAACACGGGGATGCCATCATTGTGGGGGTGGATGCCCGGGACGGCTTCGTGCAGACGGCTGGGTGGCTGGCCGGGTCACAGGTGCAGGCCAGTGATTTGGTGGCGCAGATGCGTGACATTGGCGTCACGCGTGTCATCTACACCGATATTAGTCGTGATGGGACACTCAGTGAGCCCAACTATGCGGCCACGGCCGCATTGCTCCATCCAAAGGGGCCACTGATTATTGCGTCAGGGGGGGTCAGTCAGACGGCACAGCTAGTCACACTCGCACGCCTAGGTATCCACGGCGCCATCGTTGGTAAAGCCCTCTACACGGGTGCCATCCATCTCACATCAGCACTTGCCACACTTACGCAGGAGGTCATATGAGCGACAACACCAACAACGTTAGTGCCCGCCACGAAGAAGAGCGCACCCGGGCCAACACGCAGTCGCAAATCACACATCTGCAAAATCAGATTGATGAATTGCGCCGGCAGATGCGTGATCAAACACAGAAATACCAGCTGACCAACGAGCAGGTGCGCAAAATCGAACACGATCACAACGAAATCGAAAGTCAGCTATCACGGCAGAACAACGAGCTCCAGCAGTCACTCGACAGCTTCCGTCGTGACATGACCACCCTCCGCAAGGAATTTGCGAGTACGCTCATCAAAATCGAAGAGAGCATTCAGCCGATTCGTGACATGCAGTCACAAATTCAAGAGTTAGCCAACGCCCGCAAAGAAGATCGCGTCTCGGTGGCCGGATTAATCAATCGTCTGGGCGAAACCGAGCAGAAAATCGGCGCCGTGTTAGCACTCGTGCGTGAATCCGATGAGCGCTATCGTGCCCTACTGGCACGGCTTGATACCTTTCAATCATCCGAAGATACGCGCCGTGCCGAATTGCGCAAAATCCTCGAAGAAGTGCAAATCGAAAAGCAACAGCTCCGTCGCCAAGCCGTGGAAAATCAGCAGTTGGTAGCCGACAGCAAATACGTGCTCAGCGAGCAACAGAGCCGATTGTTGCGCCTCGACGACTTCCGTACACAGATTGATAAAGTGGTCAACGAAATCCCCGAGCAGCTCGTCGTTCTGTCCAACCGTATCGCCGAACTGATGCAAGAAAGCAAGCAAATCGAACGACTCGCCACCGAACGATTCTTGGCGAATCAGCAACGCATCGAAGAAATCCGACTCCAACAAGACGACAAAATTAGCGGTATTCAGGACATCGAAGACCGCCATATTCGCCAAATCACCACCTGGATTGAACGCATTGATACGTATGTCCGTGAGCTCGAACAACGCATCACACGCACACACACTCGCCTCGAAAACATGCAACACGATCATCACACCCAGCTTAGCGACATCAACACGCGCGATGCCGAATTGATGAGTCTCATCGTCAAAAGCATGCAGAGCACCATTGACCGCATCAAATCGGTCTCTGATAGCACTGACGGAAAGAGTCGGTAAATGCTTAAACGCCGCATCATTCCGTGTCTCGACGTCAAAGCAGGTCGCGTAGTCAAAGGGGTATCGTTCGTTGATCATCGTGATGCGGGCGACCCGGTGGTACTTGCGCACTACTACAACGAAAGTGGTGCCGACGAGTTGGTCTTTTACGACATCACTGCTAGCTCCGACGAACGCAACATCATGGTTGATGTTGTCGAGCGTACCGCATCTCAAGTCTTTATCCCACTAACCGTGGGTGGTGGTATCCGCAGTGTGGACGACATGTATCGCATGTTGCGTGCTGGTGCAGATAAAATCTCCATCAACACTGCTGCTGTGTTGAATCCACCACTGATTACCGCAGGTGCCAAGCGCTTTGGTAGTCAGTGCATCGTGCTGTCCATTGATGCACGGCGGGTGACTTCCGCAGATGGGAGTCCGCAATGGCAGGTGTTTACGCATACGGGCGCAAATGCCCGCTCAACGGGCATTGATGCGGTAGCATGGGCCATCCAAGGTGCAGAGCTCGGTGCCGGTGAGCTGGTCATCAACAGCATGGATGCAGACGGCACCTACCAAGGCTACGATCTGGCATTGCTCCACGCCATCTCGAGCCAAGTGTCAATACCGGTGATTGCATCGGGGGGGGCAGGCACCCCTGACCACCTCTATGATGGCTTTGTTCAGGGTGGAGCCGACGCCGTGCTCGCAGCGAGCATCTTCCATTTCGGCAACTATACCATTGCGCACGTCAAGGATGCCTTGCGGGCGCGTGGTTTACCAATGAGATAAACGTATGCACGTGACCATCCGTTATTTTGCCGTCCACCGTGATATTACGGGCAAAAGCAGCGAACAACTGACCATGCCGGACAACAGCACAATTGCTGATGTCTGGCAGCACCTCGAAACACGCTACCCAGCCCTCGCACCATACCGCACCCGCATCCTCTATGCGCACAACGAGCGCTTTGTGACAGCGACAACGGTAGTCAATGACGGTGACGTGGTCGCATTCATCCCACCGGTGAGTGGGGGCAATACGCCCCCAGCATTTGCGGTGACCCATGCGCCCCTTGATCCCGCCCCCCTCGTGGCACTTGTCACCGCTCCAGAATGTGGAGCCGTGGTCACCTTTTGTGGCACGGTACGTGATCATTTCGGGAACCGCACCACTGCCCGCCTCGAATACGAAGCCTACGCAGAGATGGCAAGCGCCGTGCTTGCGGATATTGCCAACGACGCCAAACAGCATTTTGCCATTGCCAATGTGGCCATTCACCACCGCATCGGTATCCTCGATATTGGCGAGACGGCGGTGATTGTGGTGGTGGCTGCCGGGCATCGCGGGCCAGCGCTAGCCGCTACAGGGTGGATTATGGACCGTATCAAGGAAATTGCACCGATTTGGAAAAAAGAGCACTGGGCCGATGGTGCGCAAGATTGGATTGGTCACGAACACGATCGCACCACCTAATACATCACCGCCCGTTGTGCGCATCGGCACAACGGGCGGTGACGCACAGCGCCATGAATTATTACTGCAAGAGTTTTTCGAAATTAGGCTGGTCGGGCTGGCGTTGCAAACTGTCACGGATGTTTTTGATGGCCTCATCACCAATCCAATAGGTGAGCAACGAACCGAGAATAAGCCCCACTGCGCTGCCAATTGCAGCGCCCAGACTAAAGGCAATGAGTCGTGAACGACCTGTTGGCATATGCTTTACCTCACTGTACCACGACAAGTGGAGTGGCATTACTCCACAAGCGTTCCAAACGATAGAATTCGCGCATTTCCCGTGAAAAGATGTGGACGACAATGTCCCCATAATCGAGGAGTACCCATCCAGCAGACGTTACACCTTCGGTTTTTGTTTCAAGGTCAAACTCCTCGGATACACCAGCATCCACGGCATCGAGTAACGCCTTGAGTTGACGTTCGTTGTCACCGCTGCAAATCACAAAAAAATCAGCAAACGTACGCAACGAGCGCAAATCGAGCAACATGATATCGCTGGCTTGTTTATCTTCGAGAAGCTCAACCACACGGCGAGCAAGTGCTTGTGTATCCATGAATCTCCAATTCACCTAACCACTGTATCCATACTAGCAAATACTGCTCCATTTGTAAACAATCACCGACGCATGATTAGCGGAAAATTACCATGCGTAGCGCATTTTGTAATGGATCAGGAATAAAAGTAATCACCACTCCACCAAAGACATAGACGATTGCATTCACCATGTTCGACATCCGCAATGCATCCATCCAGGTTTGATGTGGGAATGCGGCCATCACCAACAACAGTCCCACCACAACCAGAAAGGCTTGCAACATCCCCAGCAACGCTCCAAGTAGATGGTCTACGAAGCCGAGTGCAATCAGCCCTGCAAAATGCTGAATCAACGAGGCCGCCAAGCTAGCGCTGCCGTTCACCGTCATCATAATGAGCGCAAACGCCCACACCATGGCATACGAACGGTTGGTCACAAGTGGTTCGATGAGCGTTGCCACAGTCATCCCATAGCGTCCTGCCACAACAAAACTGGCAAGCAACCCCGTAATTGCAAGCAATTGTCGAATTGCCCCCCAGTAAAAACCCATGGTAGTGAAAACAACTACGAGCAACAAAATGGCAATGTCTACGATGACCATTGACTACACATTCCCCACACACACGAAATCTACGGCAAGTATACCACCATCACTACACCGATTATTCGTCAATTCTAACGAATTTCTTCAATATTCTACAGAAAAACACACCGATACGATGCATTACATCGTATCGGTGTCTTGTTTATGACTACTTAGTCAACCGTGTATTGACCATCAACAACGTTACCGTCGCTCTTGGGCGTACCACCCGCATTATCACCACTGTTTGCGGCTTGAGCTTGTTGCGTGGCCTGCCCCATCAGCTGCGCCAATTCCTCGCCTAGGCTCTGCATCAGCGATTCGTTGTCGTTGGCGATGGCAGTACGCAACTCAGCAACCACCTTGCGAATCTGTTCTGCCAGACTCTCTTCGATTTTGCCGTTGAGATCTGTCAAAGACTTCTCCGCATCATAGGCCATGCTATCCGAGCGGTTCTTGAGTTCGATGAGCTCGCGCTTGCGCTGGTCTTCCTCGGCGTGTGCTTGCGCATCACGTACCATTTTTTCGACCTCATCCTTGTTGAGATTGGTGCTCGCCGTGATAGTAATGCGCTGCTCCTTGCCGGTAGCTTGGTCTTTGGCCGACACATTGAGGATACCGTTGGCATCAATGTCAAAGGTGACTTCGATTTTGGGCATACCACGAGGCGCCGATGGAATCCCTTCGAGGCGGAAGCGCCCAAGCGTCATGTTGTCGCTGGCCGTGGAACGTTCGCCCTGCAGAATATGGATGTCTACTGCGGTCTGGCTATCTGCGGCCGTCGAAAAGATTTCGCTCTTGCGCGTGGGGATGGTCGTGTTGCGCTCAATCAGCCGCGTCATCACGCCACCCAGGGTCTCGACACCCAGTGAGAGTGGTGTTACGTCGAGAAGCACCACATCCTTGATATCGCCACCAAGCACGCCGGCTTGGATGGCAGCACCAATGGCCACCACTTCGTCGGGATTGACGCTCTTGTTGGGCTCTTTGCCCGTCATTTTGCGGACCAATTCCTGCACGACCGGCATACGGGTGGAACCACCCACTAATACCACCTCGTCGAGGCTACTCGCCTGCATACCAGCATCACGCAAGGCTTGGGTTACAGGACCCTTGAGACGCTCGGTAAGCTCCGCAGTAAGCTGTTCAAACTTGGCACGTGACAAGCGCATCTGCAAGTGCTTGGGACCACTGGCATCGGCCGTGATAAAGGGCAGGTTGAGCTCGGTTTCGGCCATGCTCGACAACTCGATTTTGGCCTTTTCGGCGGCTTCTTTGAGTCGTTGCAATGCCTGACGGTCCTTGCCGAGGTCAATCCCCTGATCTTTGCGGAATTCGTCAATCATCCACTCTACGACGCGCTGATCGTAGTCGTCACCACCGAGGTGCGTGTCACCATTGGTCGCTTTGACTTCGACCACACCATCGCCGACTTCGAGCACGGAAACGTCGAAGGTCCCACCACCCAAGTCAAAGACCAGAATGGTTTCATCTTTTTTCTTGTCGAGACCGTAGGCCAAGGCGGCCGCAGTAGGCTCGTTGATGATGCGCAAGACTTCGAGACCAGCGATTTTGCCGGCATCTTTGGTGGCTTGGCGCTGACTATCGTTGAAGTAGGCAGGCACCGTAATAACCGCCTTCGAGACGGGCTCGCCGAGATAGGCTTCGGCATCAGCTTTGAGCTTCTGCAAGACCATGGCAGAAATCTCTTGAGGGGCATATTCCTTGCCCGTGTTGCTCGATGCCACACGCACATCGTTGCGGTTGCCTTGGCTGACCTTGTAGGGCACCATTTCACGCTCTTTGGTAATCTCGTCGTAGGTGCGCCCGATAAAGCGCTTGATGGAGTAGAGCGTGTTCTCTGCGTTGATGGTGGCCTGGCGTTTGGCCGTTTGGCCCACCAAGCGCTCGCCACTCTTGGTGAACGCCACAATGGATGGTGTAGTGCGGTTTCCTTCGGAGCTGGGGATGACGACGGCATCGCCACCTTCCATCACTGCCACACACGAATTGGTTGTCCCCAAGTCAATACCAACAATCTTACTCATAAAATTACGACCCCTTCACGTTGTATTTCATAGTAACAAGGCATACCCATGCTTATTACGAATGATCAGTATCACTGTCACGTTTTTATTGTAACGGTTTCACTTTTAGATGCAATAGTCGAGGTATTAGAAATATATATGAAGATACCAAGCCGCCGTATAATAGCATCAACAAGGAGGTAGACGATGCGTATACTGCTACTCAACGGTCCCAATCTGAATATGTTGGGCACACGCGAGCCCCATATCTATGGAGCAACAACACTGAGCGACATCGAACAGGCACTCGTGCAGCGCGCCCAGCATGCCAATGCGCAGATGGTGTGTGTGCAGAGCAATCACGAAGGGGTGCTCATTGACGCTATTCAACGCGAACAGGCTGGGCTCCATGGCATCATCATCAATCCCGGTGCACTGACACACTACAGCTACGCGTTACGTGATGCACTCAGCGCAGTCAGTTGCCCTATCATCGAGGTACATATTTCCAACGTCTACAAACGTGAAACCTTCCGTCATCATTCAGTGATTGCACCGATTGCCACAGGGCAGATTGCTGGCTTGGGGTGGCACGGCTATGTGTTGGCACTCGATTGGCTGTTAACAGACAAGAAGTCCACCAGCTAGCAGCACTGTGGCTGGTGGTAGTGGTATAATGGGACAAGATTATGATTCGACTGTAGGTGGAGTAGCAAGAGCATCATGAAGCATGAGCACACCCCAAACGCCAACATCTTCGCCATTGACGAAGTACGCGAACTTATCAAGTTGGTAAGTGAAAGCGACATCAGCGAGCTTTCCATCGAACGTGGCGAAGCACGCTTGCATATCAAACGGGCGCAACCCCAGGCCGCCCCAGTCATGATACACAGTAGCATGCCCGTGCCACCAGCACCCAGCGTGGTGGCTGCTCCCGTAGCCGCCGCTGCTCCAGCCCCAGAACCGGTGATCAGCGGGCACCAGATTACGTCGCCGATGGTGGGGACATTTTATGCGACACCATCACCCAAAGACCCACCCTTTGTGAGCGAAGGTGATACGGTCAAGGTGGGCGATCGTCTGTGCATCGTCGAAGCCATGAAAATGATGAACGAAATCGAGAGCGATGTGGCCGGCAAGGTGGTCAAAATTCTCGTGAAAAGTGGGCAACCGGTGGAGTTCGGCCAAGCGTTGCTGATTATCGAACCGAGTGCTTAGATGGTACGCGTGCTGGCGCTCAGCGAATTAGCCACACTCCTTGGCACGCTATTGCGCGACCCGCTCCTCGCCGATATTTGGCTCGAAGCCGAAATTGCCAGTGTCTCGACGCCTGCGTCGGGGCACTGGTATTTCACACTCAAAGATGACACAACGAGTATCCGTGCCAACTGTTGGCGTGTATCGGCCATGCGCCTGGTACTCCCCGCTGTGGGCGCCAAGGTACGTGTGCATGGGCGCATTGACTTTTATGCGGCTCGTGGTGAAGTCCAATTCATCATTGATGACATCGTTGATGTGGGGCTCGGACTGGCACATGCCGAATACGAACGCCTCAAACGCAAGTATCAAGGAATGTCCAAACAACGCCCGCTACCCGCATTTCCGCGGCGGATTGGCGTCGTCACGTCACGCAGTGGGGCAGCATGGCATGATGTACAAGCCACACTCCAGACACGCTTCCCCTGTGTGGACGTCATCCTCGCCCATAGTAGCGTACAGGGTGAACAAGCACCAGCAGAACTCGTGAATGCACTCACCGGCCTCTATGCGGAGTCAGTTGACGTGATTCTAGTGGTCCGTGGGGGCGGTTCGTACGAGGATTTAGTCGCTTTTAACCACGAAGACGTCATCCAGTGCATGTTGCGTGCACCTGTGCCTGTGGTATCGGGTATTGGACACGAAATTGACTTCACCATCGCAGATATTGTGGCAGACTACCGTGCAGCCACCCCAACCATGGCTGCCATGGCGGTTACCCCGGATCAACGGGATATATGGCAACATGTTGCTAATCTGCAGGCCACTCTCGCATTTCACATACAGAGCCGCCTCAACGAACGGGCTCAACGCCTCGACGACATGCAGGCACGGCTACTACGCGCAGCCCCCGCCCAACGGATTACCGCATACCAGCAACAGCTCGACTACGCCGCATTGCGCCTGCAACAGAGCATCCAGCAACGCATGAGTCGCACCCAAGCGGCACTCGACCACCTAGCAGCCCAACTCGATGCACTTGACCCACATGCCGTACTCAAGCGTGGATTCGCACTCGTGCGCAACCGCCAAGGGGAGATTGTACGGCGCGTGGATATGCTCACCCACGACGACATGGTGACCATCCAATTCAACGACGGACAACGCACGGCTCGCATTACGGAGGAATCATGAGTAATCAACCCACACTTGAAGAAATGCTCAGAGAAATCGAGCAGATTGCTGCCACGCTCGAGCAAAACACGGTGTCGCTCGAAGAATCATTGCAACTCTATCAACGTGGTGCCCAACTTGTGGCCCAGAGCCGTACCCTGCTCGAAAACGCCACCCTGCGCATCAAAGAGATGCAACAATAACACGAAATCCGTTTATAATCAGGCTGTACCGTCGCTGTATCCTCAAGGAGTTCTGCCATGACAACCCTCATCTCTCTCGATGTATGCGCACGTGCACTGGTGGTGACACGCTAACAGGCACACTCCCCACGTCGCACATACATCTGATGCGCGTCTTATACCGGTTGTACGCATGTACGACCGGGTAGTTGTCTGTTGTACGTGAGGAGACAACACTGTTATGTCGTTACTAATGTCACCAAGCTTTCGGAACGCAGTCCGGAGCAATCGCTGGTGGGTATGGGGCATGGCATGTGCCGCACTCGAAGCCGCACTCGCCACGTTTCGGCCGTTTTATGTGCAACGCATCATTGATGCGGCAACCACGCAGAGACCGTTGCTATCAATGGTGGTGAGTTTTGCCGTGGTTGCACTGTTGGTGCCACTGTGCCGCTGGGGTGGGAGCATTTTGGCGAGTCAGAGTGCTTGGGTTGCCACCAACATGCTCCGCCATCAAAGCGGACAGGCCATTTTTGCACAACCCTTGGAATTTTTTCGCCACCATGGAGTAGGTGAACTGAGTGAACGTATCGATGCGGATAGTGGACAACTCCACGAATTATTTGGCGATACGAGTGCCCAAATCACCCATACCGTGGTCGTCGTCCTTTTTGTGGCCTATCACACGTGGTACATTGATCCACGCATCTGCATCATCCTACTCGGATATCTGGTGCTGAGTAGTACGATAATTGCACTGACACAACGCGATAATCATAGTGCGTGGGAAGCCGAGCGTGTTGCCGATGCCGCGCTCTACGATACGATTGAAGAAAGTTTTGCGAGCATTACCGATGTCAAAGCGGTAGGTGCCGCACATGTCCTGCATCAACGCCTGACACCACGCCTAGCCACCCTCTTACACACGCATCGTACTGCACGCCTGCAAAGCCAACGCGCAACCATCCTCTCCACCATCGTCAATGCGATTGGGTGGATGATTGCCGTCGTGTTGGGAATTTGGCACTATCAAAACGGGGGGAGCATTGGCCATGCAGTTGCACTGCTCGGCTACATGGCATTAATTGCCCAACCGATCGAGCAGGTACGTGCGATTATTCAGTCACTCCAACAAGCACAAGGGGTACTAGCACGGATTGATGCCTTGTTGATCAACCCCACACCCCCTATCACCACCGGAACCCATCTGCCTACAGGGGCGCTGGACATCACCCTTGACCATGTCTCGTTCCGGTATCCGACGAGTTCCCGTGATGTGCTCTGCGATATCACTCTGCAGATCCCTGCAGGGACACACGTCGCCATCATGGGACGCACTGGCAGTGGCAAGAGCACCCTGGTGCGCTTGCTTAGCCGCAACGAAACACACTACACGGGTGCAATACACTACCAATACCACCCACTCCCACGCATCAATGATGCCTCACTACGGCATCGTGTAGCGGTGATTAGCCAAGAAGTCGATATTTTTAATGCGTCACTTCGTGACAACGTTACCTGCTTTGCCACCACATATCACGATGATGCCATTATGGCCGCACTCACCACCTGTGGACTCGCTGAGTTCTACCAGTCTCTCCCACACGGTCTCGATACTCGTATCGGCGACGGTGAACGCGGGTTATCCCCAGGCGAACAACAGCTCTTGGCATTGGCACGGGTCTGGTTGCGCGATCCCGGGGTCATCCTGCTCGATGAAGCAAGTGCGCACATTGATCCCCTCAGCGAACAACGTATCACGCAGGCCTTTGCCCAGATTGCCGCTCATCGCACCGTCGTCACCATTGCCCACCGCCTCAGCACGGTACGCCATGCCGACCTCGTTGTGGTATTGGCCGACGGCGTGATTGTGGAACAAGGCGAACCACATCTGCTCGCACAACAACCAGAGAGCCACTATGCGCGTCTGCTTGCAAGTGATTTTGGAGCACCTGTATGACCATTACGACCCCACATTTTACCCGTGCGATGATGCGCATGGCACGCCAGCCATTTGTCATCTACACACTTGGCCGGTTACTCAATGTCGTCTTTCCGTTTGCGATTATCGTCGTAGAACGCGAACTGTTTAACGCCTACGGGGTATACACCACTGCACAGACGTATTGGGGGATTTTGCTCGTGTATGTGGCCATCATCGTGGTACGTATCGGTGCGCTTTACAGCGAAGCGTGGGGCGACGTGACGTTTCGCTATCGCATCAAGGGGGTACTACACCACAATACGCTCCATCAGTCGCTACAACGGCCTGGTGCACAACCATTGCCCGTATCGGCACTCGAAGCCATCAACCGCTTGCGTGACGACGTGGACGAAGTAGCCGATTTCCCCTTGTGGATTCCCGAAGTCGTTGGCACGAGTAGTATAGCCATTGGCGCATTTCTGATTATGGCCCAAATTGATGTGCAGTTGAGCCTCATGAGCGTGTTACCACTCTTTGCTCTCGGCGGAGCAGCCTATGCCATTTGGCCGCGCTATCTCAAGTTTCGTTATCAGGCGGGGGAACGCGAAGATGAATATACCAGCTTGCTCGGGAGTCTGATTGCAGGAGCCACCACACTACGCATGTTCGCCCAAGCCGACGATGCACTAACACACGTCCAACGCATCAGCCATGAACGACGCCGTGTCAACGTGTGGGGGAACGCCCTCCTCCAGGCGCAACATCTGCTCGTTGATGCAGGAGTCGCCATTTGTGGCGCACTCGTCTACTGGTATGCAGGACAGGCGCTTGGGCAGGGAGTACTCGGTGTCGGCGATGTGTTGCTCTTGGCGAGTAGCCTCGGTATCATTGCGTGGATGCCGAACGTGATTGCAACGTTTATCGGAGATTATGCCCAACAGCGCGTCTCGATTACGCGTCTCACCGATTTCATGCCCGATGCACCCATGCAACTGGTGCGCCCCTATCCATGGTGGCACATCCAACCGGTTGCACATCACAAGCCGCCCCGTGCGCCACTGCAATCAATGTGCCTCCACGATGTCAGCTATCGGCATGACGGCATCGTTGGCGTACACAACGTTTCGCTCACGATTCCTCGTGGCTCGTTGACCGTGATTACCGGATCAGTGGGCAGTGGCAAAAGCACGTTGCTCCACCTGTTGAGCGGCCTCTTGCACCCACAATCTGGACACATCTCGTGGAATGGCGACGTAGTCACACACGTTGGGGCACCGGATGTCATCGCAGCCACACAGATTCCGTTTTTGCTGAGTGATTCCCTGCGTAGCAATATTACTCTGGGCGCAGAGGTGCCCGATATGACTGATGTGTTGGCTGCAAGTGCACTCACGCATGATGTGGCACAGCTGGCAGCGGGGCTCGATACCATCGTGGGGCCACGGGGAGTGCGCCTTTCTGGCGGACAACGACAGCGGGTGGCATTGGCACGCGTGTTGGTGCGTAACGCACAACTCCTGGTGCTCGATGACATCACGAGTGCCGTGGACGTCACCACCGAGCATCATCTATGGCAAACGTTGCACCAGCATGGTACGGGTACCCTAGTGGTGAGCAGCCATCGCCCCAGCCTCCTCCAGCGTGCCGACACCATCGTCGTGCTCGATGCTGGGCGGGTGGTCGCCCAAGGCACCCTCAACGACCTGTTGCAACACAGCCCGCACATGCAACAGCTCTGGCAGGAAATAGCACCACAGACCACACACTAATTATCTTTATACCCGCATCCCCCCAATCAGCTGGTGATTGGGGGGATGCGGGACTACACAGCGCACACCCAGCTACGGCGTGCGTGTACGTGACGGCGTGCGTGTAGACGATGGCGTCTTGGTATACGACGGTGTATACGTCTCGGTGGGCAAGGCAGTATCCGAGGCAGTCAACGCAATCAACGGCGTGCGTGTTGGTGTACGCGAGGCACTGATGTTATTGGTCATACTACCAAAGATGCGGTTGACCCCGTTGCGATAGCTGAGCACCGAATTCAGGGTTGAGATGCTGATGCCCACGATATCACTCCCTGGACGAAATGCCTGTGCGGGGAAGCTCAAAATACCGTTGTCGTTTTTGCCATAGGGATAAACCACACCACGCACATCGAGCAACAACGTCACATTGCGGCCAGCTGCAATCTGCACCACATCTCGCGGATCACCGATCTTGCTAATCTGCCCAAACTGGTTGCTCCCCCAGGCAACCACACGCCCGGTGTCGAGGAGTGCCAACGAATGGCGGTCGCCTGCGGCGATAGCCACGACATCGCGCAACCCAGCCGGCACACGACTTTGCCCAGCATCATTGGCGCCCCAGGCAGCTACTGTGCCGTCGGAGCGCAGTGCCAGCGAATGGCGCTCGCCTGCGGCCACCGCGATTACGTTGCGTAGACTGCCGGGCACATTGGCCTGGAGTGCATCATTGCGCCCCCATGCCACCACCGTGCCATCGTTCTTGAGGGCCAGTGCATGATTGGTACCAGCTGCCACATCCACTACGTCGTCCCAAGCTGATACGGGAATGGCACGTTCACCAAAGGTGTTGCGCCCCCATGCATACAGCCGGTTGTCGTAGCCCACCGCATAGCTGGTCGTGTAGCCTGCTGCCACATCCAAGAACTGCATAGTTTGGAGCTCAGGGGGAATGGTGGTTTGCCCCCATTGATTGAGCCCCCAGGTAATCAACGTACCATCAGCCTGAATACCCAGGATGAAGGAATGGCCGAGTGCAATTTTGTTGAGCACCGAATTATCAAACGTGGGTGACGGCGTGCGCGTAATACTCGGAGTCAGTGACTGCGTCAACGAGGGTGTCAGCGACGGTGTCAACGTGTTGGTGGGTGTCAACGACGGTGTCAACGTGATGGTTGGCGTCAACGACGGTGTCAGTGTGGTTGACGGCGTATCCGTCTCGGTGGGGGTATCCGTTTCTGTGGGCGTATCTGTGGGCGTAATCGTGTACGTCGGCGTATACGTCTCAGTTTCGGTTGGTGTTTCGGTCTCTGTAGGGGTAAACGTCTCCGACGGAGTCATCGTCTCTGTAGGAGTATCCGTGTCCGTGGGAGTGGGGGTCATTGTGGGAGTCGGCGTATCAGTTGACGTCGGCGTATAGGTGTTGGTTGGTGTTGGAGTATAGGTATCCGACGGCACACTAAAGTTGACCGGCGCATCGCTGACAGAATTAATGATGGTGCTACCCACCACATTGGTAAAGCTCTTCTTGGTGACCGTGTAGATGCCCGCGGTGAACGTACCCGTAGTAACAGAAACCACACATCCACCCAAGCCGGCCACACTAAAGCCACTCAGATTGATGACCGTATCGGTGTTGGTCATCGTACCACCACATCCGTTGGTAATATTGGTGATATACATGCCACGTGGAATCGTAAAGCGGAAGCCGTTGCCTGTGGCATTGGTACTGTACGAATTCACCAACACGATGTCGAGCTGTGCAGAACGCGTGGCAACTGCGTCCACCCACTCGGCTTCGAGGCTCAACCCTTGCAAGCCCACATACGTGAAGTTCTCTTCGGTGTAGGTGCCCGGATTACTCCCAACCGTATACTGAATACCATAGGCCACATTATGAATATTGGGGTCAGCATAAAACCCAAGATCCAGATTATTGTTGATGCGCCGATAGATGTAATCAAATCCACCATAGCTTGTTTCGTAGGCACCTTCAAAAGTACTCATCCCCGTGGGACGGCGCACTTCTTTCATGGCCACAAATACTTTGGTGTTGACTTCCACCGACATGACGCGCTTGACCGGATTTGATACATAGACACCCACACCACTATTTGAGCCACCAGGGGCGGTGTCACCGGCTTTGTAGAGTTTCACCATCTGCGTATTCCCCGAGGGAATATTAATGGTGAATTGCTCGAGGAAGTATGGATTGGGATAGGTATAGGTGATGGTGCGAATCAACGAGAAGACACGCCCACCTACCGTGTGTGAATAGGTGATAACTGCCGAGCCACTGCCATACATTGACGAACAGTTGCGCAACGTACCTGCTGTGGTGGTATCACTACACAGCGTTGCTGATCCGGTCAGACTACCGATGGTGATGTCATTAAACGTCGTATTGCCGATCCACTGCGACGGACACGATGCCAAAATCGTACGCAACGATGTCGCCGATCCTGGAGTTGTCGAATTATCAGTCCCACCACCAATGGACAACGCCACGCCAGTGTCTGCGTCCGCATAAAACTGAGTGATACCACGCCAGTAGATGGTTTCACCTTTGCTCGGACCACATTCACTGGTACGCGTCAGATCGGTAATTTGCCGATTAAACTGGATGCGAATGCCGTCGTTGCCGGTGACGTCCATGCCGCCACCCGGATTGATGATGAGTGTCCTTGCCATGACGGCTTGCGGCATCACGGGAGCCAATCGCGTCCCCGCAACGGCAAAAAATGGCACCTCGGGTAATGTGACTGCCTTGGTGGAAAACGTGGTGACACGGCGCGGCGCCACTGTTTGGTGCAACAAGACACTCACACCGATGAGGAATATCGCAAGCACGATGCCTACAGAGAGTACCACACCGAACCGGCGGAGCATCACTTTGACTGTGTTTTGTATGTATGTCATATTCGTGTTTCCCATCGGCTAACGTTTAAACGTCGGTGTACGAGTCGGCGAAGCCGTCGGCGAGGCCGTGAGTGTCCGCGACGGAGTCAGGGTCAACGATGGCGTTGATGTGGCAGACGCGGTTTCGGTAATCAGCGGCGACGGGGTAGGCGAGCGCGACACGTAGATCTCGTTGTCCACCATACTGCCAAAGATTTGGATGTTGCCGTTGCGGAAGCCAACCACGGTGTGCACCCATGACGCACTTATCCACACCACATTGGCTAGATTCCGTGGGAAGTTGATGTTGTTGACGTAGTTGCTCCCGAATGCAGTAATCGTTCCATCAGCACGCAAGATGACCGAGTATTCACGCCCAGCACCAACCTGCACCACATCTTTGGCGTATTTCATGCCACTAATCTGGCCCTTGCTGTTGTTGCCCCACGCAATCACCGTGCCATCGAAGCGCAAGGCCAAGGCATGGTCGGAACCAGCGGCTATGGCAATCACGTCGCTCAAGCCTGCGGGTACACGTGCTTGACCATACTGATTACGCCCCCAGGCCACCACTTGCCCGGCTGACGTCAGCGCCAGCGAGAATTCATCGCCTGCAGCCACCGCAATCACATCGCTTAGCCCCACTGGCACACGTGCTTGACCATACTGGTTGCGTCCCCAGGCCACCACCGTGCCATCCGTTTTAAGCGCCAGTACATGGCGTGACCC
>CAZMWB010000051.1:18195-19988 GCA_964569955.1 uncultured Klebsiella sp.
GTACGAGTTCTACTCGATGTACGCGTGTTACTCGGCGTTATTGTTGCCGAATTTGTTGCCGTCGGTGTATTCGTACGCGTATTTGTTGGTGTCCGGCTCGATGTGTGCGTAGCCGTATATGTGGCAGTGTCGGTGTATGTGGGTGACGCTGTCCGTGTACGGCTCGACGTACGGGTGTACGACGGCGTACGTGTCAACGTGTTGGAGCGCGTCGGCGTAGACGAGCGTGTAAACGACGGTGTCCGTGTAAACGTGTTACTCGGCGTATACGTCAAGGTGAATGTAGGCGTCTTTGATGGGGTCAACGAAGGCGTAAATGTCAATGTGGGAGTCGGCGATGGAGTATCCGACGGCGTCGGCGTGTCTGACTGTTGCGTAAAGGTAATCATCGAAGAGCCTACGAGACTCTTCATCCCCGAGCTCATGTTGGATACGCTTCCACCCGTAAACGTGGCCGTCCCCGCCGTGGGACGACCCACTTTGACGGAGACCACACAGTTCGAAAAGCCGTCGAGCTTGACACCCGCTACATCAATGATTGAACCACTTGTAATGGTGGTCGTCCCACCACAGAAGTCATCTACGTCGGTGACATACAGTGGGCTCGGCAACGTGAAACGGAAGCCCTGTCCCGTCACTTGCGTTGAGAAGGTATTGGACAACGAGATGTCGAGCTGCCCATCCTTGAGCACCGACTGACTCTGCCACGACGCTTCCAACGACACCCCCTGCTCGGCCACCCAGTTGATGTTTTCTTCACGATATGTGCCGGGGGCAGCAACTTCCACATCGGGGGTATTTGGGTCATCACCGATGTTGTACTGAATCATGTAGCCTACATTATGATTCGCCTTCACCGCATCGAAATTGAGGTTTTGTCCCGCATTGACCCACGAATACGGGTCAGCATGGTGGCTTGGTTCTACGGCACCTTCAAAGGTACTCATGTTGGTGAGGCGCGAAACTTCTTTCATACCAATCAGCAAACGCACACCCGTCTCAATGGAGAGAATGGAGCGCACCGGTGACGAGAAGTATGCCCCTACACCGGTGTTTGAACCACCCGGTGTGGTATCGCCACCCTTGTAGAGCTTGACAACTGCCGTGTTGCCCGCCGGAATAATCACGTCGTATTGATCGAGGTATGACTGCTCGGGATAGACGTAGGTGATGGTTCGTACCACCGTGTACACTTTGCCACTCAATGTCTTGGAATAGGTGATGACTCCCGAACCACTCCCCGTGCTTCCACCACATCCCGTCATGTAGAGTTGTGTCGAGTGCCGCGAGGTAGAACTACACAAAATCGCGGAACCGGTAAGGTTCCCGATGGTAATATCGTCAAACTTGACATTGCCAAGATTTGCTGTCCACTGTGACGAGTTAATTGACTGGATGGCTGTGCCAGCCCCACCACCCACTGTCAACACGATGGAATAGTCACCACCATCGAAAAAATACGGCTGGTTGCGCCAGAACACGCCATCACCACGGGAAAATGCGGCTCGGTTGAATTCCCAACGCACGCCGTCAGTTCCATTGGACAATAACCCACCACCAGGATTGATGATGAGTGCAGATGCAGAAACACCTCCGGTTTTAACCGGACGCATCGTCCAGGCAATCATCGCACCGAGTACGCCCAACACCATGAGCGTCACTATACCCGCTACCACAGTCCGTCTACTGAGGTTCATTTTTACCTCACTACCTCGATACATTTCCACCCAAACATAAAACTATACGATAACAACGCACATGCTGTCGGCAGTACTGTTTTAATTTACCTTTTT
>CAZMWB010000052.1:0-1068 GCA_964569955.1 uncultured Klebsiella sp.
TGGTCGATGCTGCCGTCGGCATTGAAGGGAGTGGTAACGGCGGGAATCACGCCGCGCCAAGTGAGTGCCATGGGAATTATCCTTTCTCTGGAAAAACAGGGTGGGCCAGGGTATCAACACGTGTGTTGTAAATGGGTGGGCGCACGGAATCGGCCTGCCAGCCGTACAACGACGCTACCGCACTGCCACAGATGCGTCCTTGGCAGGCGCCCATGCCACAGCGCGTCTGGAGTTTGGCACTGCGCCAGTCGGCATGGGGGGCGAGCTGGGCGTGGGTGACGTCTTCGCAACGGCAGATGATGGTGTCGTCAGCCACGGGTGGTGGGGTTACGGGGAACGACCGGGCCAATACGCGGGCAAAGCGTCGTTCGTGCTGGACGCGGCGTTGCCAAGTGTGGGTGTCGTATTGGCAGATCTGTGCGGCAGCGAGGTGAGCCTCGGCGATGGCGCAGTCGATGCCGGCAATGCCGCGACTTTCGCCGATGGCCAGCACATGTGGCTGTGCAGTGCGTAGGGCGGCGTCGGTGACGACGCCGGCTGGGGTGGTGGGGCAGCCGAGCAGTTGTGCCAGCTCGAGATTGGGGACGAGGTGGTAGCCCACGCCCAGCAGGTCGCACGTGATGGTGTGCGTGGTATGCGCCGTTTGCACAGAGACCGCCAGACTGTCACGGGTGGCGTGCACGGCGGTGACGGTGCTGGCAAACCGGATGGGTGTGCGCCACACCGCGCTGAAATATGTTAGGACTTGGCGAGTTTTTTCCAAAGAAAACAGCAACGAAGAACCAAAATGCAGCAACCGAGGCAACGACTGTTGCTCGATGATGGCTACCAGCGATGCACCGTGATTGACCAAATAGTGCGCCACCGGCCAGATGAGTGGCCCCGTGCCGGCCAGGACGATGTGCTTGCCGGCGATGGGCATGCCCCCCTTGGCGAGGGCTTGCAGGCCGCCGATGCCCATCACGCCGGGTGTGGTCCAGCCTGGGAAGGGCAGCAGGCGTTCACGCGCACCGGTGGCGATGATGATGTGCGTGGCAGTGATATGCAGCGCCTGCGTCGGCGTTTCGA
>CAZMWB010000052.1:1168-19499 GCA_964569955.1 uncultured Klebsiella sp.
AAGCCCGGATAGCGCTCGGTGATGACGAGATGTCCCTTTTTGGCGCGGATAGGCAGCTCGGGCAACAAATCACGCGCCACGGCGCCGGTGGCAATCACCACGGCATCTGCACTGAGATGGCGGCCATCGGCCAGAGTGACGGCAGCATCGTGTACGGCGACTACAGTGGCACAGATAAAGGTGGTGGCGGTGGCATGTTGCGCAGCTTGCCACAACCAGGCCGCACTGCGCGAGGGATAGACGACGGCATCGCCGCCGATGCGCAAGCCACCTGGCAGTCCGGGGCGCAGGTTGGGCTCGTGGTGATAGAGGGCGGCATGGTCGAGCAATTCGGCGTGTAGGCCGGCGCGGTGATAGGTGGGGACTTTACTGGCAGCCAGAGCCATTTCTTCGTCGTCGCTGGCTACCCAGATGGTGCCGCAGGGGGTGTATTCGTGGATGTGTGGGGCGGATTGCACGAGTGCGTGCCAGCGCCGTTGTGAATCGGCGGTGAGGGCCAGCTCGGCAGGGGAATCATCAAGCGCCACAATTTGTCCCATGCCGGCGGCGGTGGCCCCGCTCCCCACGGTGTCGCGTTCGATGAGGGTGATGCGCCAGCCGACCTGGGCCATGGCATGGGCACAGGCACAGCCCACGATGCCAGCGCCGACGATGATGACGTGGGGTGTACTCATCGGGTAATCCCCGTGGCAAAGGGGTCACCGTCGGTGACAATCAGCTGTCCGACCATGGTCACAAAAGCCTCGCCCGTGATAAACGGGCAGACCTGGCCGTGTTGGTCGTAGATGTAGTGGGCACGAAAGCGACTGCCGATGATGCTTTCTTGGATCCATTCCTGGCCTGGGGCGAGTACGCCGTCGGCGGCCAAACAGGCCAAGGCGGCGCTGGTGCCGGTGCCACACGGCGAGCGGTCGTAGGCGTCGCCTGGGCAGAGGACGAAACTACGGCTACTCGCACCAGCGGTGCCTGGGGCGAAGAGCTCGATGTGGTCAATTTCGGCACCGTCACGCCCGGTGATACCGGCGTGGGTGAGGGCGGTGCGGATGCGCGCGGCGTAGCCGGTGAGATGACTCAGTGTGTCGTGGGTTAGATCGCAGGGGTGGTCGTGACACAAAAAGAACCAATTGCCGCCCCAGGCCACGTCGCCATGGATAATCCGGCCGTCGTCGAGAGTGACGGCGACGTGCTGGTGCAGGCGATAGGCGGGGACATTGGCGACGGTGACGCTGCCGTCGGCGTGGAGTTCGGCGCTGACAGTGCCTACCGGTGTCTCGATGCGGTGGATGCCCGGGGCGAGCAGACCACGGTAGGCGAGGCTAGCCACCACGCCGATGGTGCCGTGGCCGCACATACCCAGGTAGCCGACGTTGTTGAAAAAGATGACGCCAATGCTGGCGCTAGGGTCGTGGGCAGGGCAGAGCAAGGCGCCGACCAGCACATCGTTGCCCCGGGGCTCGTTGATAATGGTGCGGCGGAAAGCATCATGCTGGGTGCGCAACGTGACGAGGCGCTGGGAGAGGGGACCAGTGCCGAGATCGGGTGCTCCACTGAGCACGAGGCGTGTCGGTTCACCGGCGGTATGCGAGTCGATGATGTCAATGGTCTGTGGCATGAGAATGATTCTCCACCAACATGTGGATTGGGAACAGATTCATTGTATTATACGAGAGTTACGTATACGCACAATCGTGCGTGGAATCAACGATTATCGTGTGCACCCACCCTGACGAGGATACCGTTGTGTCTGACCAGTTTCCACAACACACTCAACGCCACCTGCTGCTTGTGACTACGATTTTTGCCATTTTGCTGTGGCTGGTCGGTGGGATGGCTCGCTGGGGGGTATCCCTGGCCATCCTCATGGTGGTCCCGGCGTGGTGGCTCCACCAGTTCTTTCCCTTCCAGACACCGAGTCGTGTGGTACGCTGGATGGTGGGGGCGACGGTGGGGCCGAGCCTGGTGGCTCTGATGTACATGTGGGCGGCGGCGGCACAGGTGCACATCCCAGCACCGGTCCTCGTGTGGTTGCTCGCTGGTGCGAGTATGCTGATGGTGTGGCGTATCTGGCAACAGAGCCGCGATACCGTGTACCCGTTGATGTCGTGGTGGGGGGGTGTGGTCACCGTGCTGGTGGCGAGTAGTGTGGCGTGGACGCGTATTATGCAGGTTGCCACGCTCATCTTTCCGCCGTGGGTGGATGCGGTGCATCATGCGCTGTTGATTCGAGTGGCCTTTGAACAGGGGCGAGCCCCATGGGATTTGACGCCGTACCTGCCGGTGACCCGCTTGACGTTTCATAGTGGCTACCACAGCATCATGGCGTTTTTGATGCACATGAGTGGGATGACTGTGACCGATATACCGAGCATGCTGTTGTACGGTGGGCAGATGCTCAACGTGCTTGCGATTTTGAGTGTGGCGGGTATGGCGTGGGTGTGGTGGCGCAACTGGGCGGCGCCAGCGACTGCCATGATGGTGGCAGGCATCATTTCGATTATGCCGGCGTTTTATCTTAGTTGGAGTCGCTATACGCTCCTCATCGGCATGGTATTGTTGCCGGTGGCACTGGTCGCACTCGAGGCGATGTGGCGTGATTCGTGGCGCCGCAATTGGCTCTGGTACCTGATGCCCATATTGGCACTCAGTCTGACGCATATGGCTGTTTTTGGCATGCTACTCGCATGGGCGCTGGTGTGTGTACTCGTCTACGGGTTGCCATCGCGTACCACTTGGTATGCGGCCGGAGTTGCGCTCCTCGTCACGTTGCCGTGGTGGCTCTTTGTGCTTGGGCAAACCCGTAGTGGTGCAGGGGCATCGGCAATGCACGTGGTGGGTAACGCCACCCAAAATGCCTTTAGTGACGGGTTGTTTTGGGCGCGCAATAATCGCTGGTTGGTTCCCGTCTTTGTGTGCGCGGCGGCGTGGGGGATACGCTGGCGTGTGACCCACATGGCCACACTCGTCCTGTGGGTGTTGGTGGTGGCACTGTGTGCGAATCCGTGGTTGCTCCGCTTGCCCTACCTCTCCTTTTTTACGAATGAAACAGTGACCACGGCCATGTATGTGCCGCTCGCACTCGGGATTGCGTGGCTGGCCGTTTGGGTGGTACAGCGACTGAATGGGCGCGCATGGGTGGTGGCACTCGTGATTACCGGTGTGACGTTGGTCAACCTGGAGCCGATGCAACACGTGGTGCGTGATGACACGATTTTGGTGACACCCGCAGATCGTGATGTACTGACGTGGATTCATACGTCACTCCCCGCAGATGCAGTGATTGCGACCAATTCCACGGGCTGGATGTGGCACGTGGAGCGTGGCACTGATGGTGGCTGGTGGGCATTACCACTGACGGGACGGATGGTGACGACGCCACCGGTCTTGTACACCTACGGGGATGATGCCTGGGTGGCGCAGGTGAGTGCAACCACCCAACAGACGAGTACCATGGATGGGAGTGTGGCATCTGTGGTCACGTTCATCCAAAATCATCCCGAAGTGACACACGTCTATGCGAGTGAACGTGGGCTGATGAAACCGAGTGTGCTCCAGGGGCAAGCCGCCTTTCAGGCCCTCTATACCAGTGGTGATGTGACCATTTATGCAGTAGTGCGGTGACGTATGTTAAGTGAGCGCGAAGTGCAGATTCTGGTGTTGGTGGCACAGGGATTGAGCAACAAACAGATAGCCCTACAGCTCGATATTAGTGACAATACGGTCAAAGTGCATCTGCGCAACATATTTAGCAAAATCAATGTCAGTTCACGCACCGAAGCGAGCCTGTATGCGATTCGCCATGGGCTCCTGGATGTGGCCACTCCGCCATCGCTCCCACCACCAGCGCCGTCTATTCCGCGTTGGTGGTGGGGCGCACTAGTAGGGGTGGTTGGTGTGATTGTGGGGGTGCTCATCCTCTGGCAAACGGTGGCAGATATTCCCACCCAAGCCGCCACTCCTACGCGTTGGCGTCAGTTGCCGGCGTTGCCCACCCCAATGCCGGGCGTGCAGTTTGCCAGCTACGATGGTGCCTTGCTGGCGTTGGCCGGTACGCAGTGGTGGCGCTTAGCGCATTTGGATGCTACGTGGCATGTTGCAGGTACGTTGCCGTGCCCGCTTGCCACGGGGCGGATCTGGGCAGATGGGGCAGGTGTCTGGATCGTGGGCTGTGCGTCGGGGAGTGATGTGTGGCGTTGGGATGGTCAGCAGTGGCACAATTTGCCAGCCCTGCCAGCTGGAGTGGGCGTCCGTGCATTGCTTCGGGTTGATGGTGCCCTGTGGGTCTTTACGGAGACGCAAATTTGGCAACTCACCAGCACTGCAACTACATGGCAGGCACTGAGTACGGCCCCACAACCCGTACAATTCGTGCAGGCCGTGCTCGTGGATGGTGTGGTGTATCTCTTCGGTGATACGCCGCGGGTCTGGCGCATTGATACACAACGTTATGATTGGCAGGATGCCCCCCCGTTGCCGTTTATGGGGAACGTGGGGGCGGTGAGTTCGGTGCTCGGCTCCGTGTTACTGGCGGATCGTACTACGGCCACACTCTGGGCCTATGCACCGAGTAGTGGTGTGGTGAGTGCCCAGATGGTACCACCTACCATTCAGCTGGGGGCGCAGGCCGTGCAATGGCAGAACTATGTGCTTTTCCCCAATAGTGATGGCAGTGCGGTGCCCGCATATCAGGCTGTGTTTCAAACGTTTGTTCCCGTATTACCGGATCCATAAAAAAATGGGTGGCGCATATGCGCCACCCACGTTCTGTTGGTGTGTGATTATTGGGGAATGCCGTTGAAGTCCTCACCAGATTGCCCGAGTGGTGTCATACTCAAGACACGGGTGACCACGGCAATGGTGCTACCGGTGGCAGTAAAGACGGCACTACCCGCATAGACGATGGCGCCGTTGACTTCCCAATAGCCGAATTCGTTGCTGGTGCCTACCGCTGTGACGCTGGCTGGGCTGAGTGAGGCTTTTGATCCTGTAGCAATAGTTGTAGTAAAGTCACTGCCAATCTGCGTGCCTGTGTGGTCGTAGAGCTTCATGGTGACAGCGGCTGACCCTCCACCCACGTTTTGTACCGCAAAGAGGGTACGTTGTCGTGATTCGCCGCGGCAGGTTGCATCGCTCGGCATCGGGGTAAAGCATTTGTTGCTGTAACGCACATAGGGGACCACGACGGTAGCACTCCCCGTGATGATGCCAGGGGTGGCCGACGAAATGCCGGCGCCGATGACTTTGCTGATGGCTACAATGTTACCACCGGCTGCGGTGATGACTGCTGATCCCACCGCACTAGCAGGCATCGCACTACCCGTCAGGGTGGCAGAATTCCCCACCGATGTGAGCGCCGTCTGGCATCCAGGCACACTCGCTTTGGCACCTGCGGGAATGGGCACGGTAACCGCCGTTGACGTCGCACTCCCCATTGACCCGTTCGTCGCACGTATCTGGTAGTTGTACGTGACCGTCACCGTATTGGTCGTACTGGCCAGATTTTGGATGGCGTATGCCGTTGATTGGGTGCCATCACCGTAGTTGACGTTGCAGAGTGCCGTTGGCATGTACACGGTGCTTGCTCCATCGGACGCGGAGCCCTTGAATCCTTCGAAGCTGTTGGCATAACGATTAATAGTGCTGGCTTCAAGGGCCGTTGCAACGACGGCACCCGTGGACGTAATTATTGCAGAGCCGTTGAAGGCGCAGCCCGAAGGTGGTGTGTACCCGGTAGCCGGCGTAATGGAGATACCACCGAGGTCAACACTGACCACGTCCCCCGCAGTTACGGCTTGACTGCTGACGGGTGTAGCTGCCGTGTTACCGTTGGGCCATTTCAGTGTGACTGTGACATTCGCTGAGCTCCCACTGACGTTTTGTACGTTGAAGCGTGTTGTTAGGCTGTCTGTAAAACATGTCTTGAGGACGGTGGGAATAATGATATTCGTGCTGCCATCACTGTTGCTAAAGCCGTTTGAGACGGGTCGCGTTTTGATGACGGCGTCATTGGAAACTTGCACCACGGTGGCCACGAGCGGCTGGTTGGCAGAGATAACTGCGCCACCCTTCCACGTGGTGCTCAGATTCGTGATGCTGGAGACCGACAGTGATGCACTCGCGTTGGGGGCAATCGAACGCACACTCCCATCCGGGTTGGTCAGCGGGTAGTCAACCGTAGATGTTGAATCAGCATCGTACAGGGTAACACTCAAATTTGCATCTGCAGTGCCAACGTTCATGTACGTGATTGACGTAATGTATTTGGTGGCATAGGCATTCGATGCCGCCATGGCAGCGGTATGTGGTCCAAAGACAACCGATATGCCGAGTAATAGCGCAACACACAGGCGACGGAATGTCGTCATGGTGACTCCTCTCATAATCTATCCTCACTTTACTATAGACGGTCATTCGGCAATATGCCATAATACCTTTGGATTATTTGAGGGAAATAACCATGAAAACGTTCCCAATCATGCTTGTTTGGTTACTCATCACACTAGTGACGAGTGCCTGTACCGCACCCACACCCCAAGGCACAGAGCAACCCACCCCAGCAGTGCCACGCACGGCGGGGATGGCGTTGATGCGTGGGCGCTTGGTCAATGCGAGTGGTGGAGTCATTGCCAACCGGAGCATTTATTTGGCCACCGTCTATGGCAGTGGAGACAAGCAGGCCTACGTCTTTGATTCGGGGGCTGGGATTGGTGGGGTGACCGATGCCAACGGCGCCTTTGCGCTCAACAACATTCCACCAGGACGCTACGTGTTGTTGCTCGTGCTCGGTGAGGGACAAACGATTGCGATTCTCGATACCAATGGCAGCGAAAAAATCTGGGAGCTTACTGCGGATCAGTTGACGGACGTGCAGACGGTGCGCATTCAAATGCCGTCGCCGTAAGCTGTCGTGTTGCGAATATCGCATATTGTGCGTCACACGTGTCGAGGGCGTGTATCAGTGCTGATGCGTCGGTTTCGCCGATGTCGAGACACCACGTTGCGAGCCCGTGGTCGTGCATGGTGGCACTCGCTTTGGGCAGATAGCTGAGCACCACACACGGGAGTTGGCATGCGAGGCGGAGAATGGCCGCATGCAGACGTGTAGTCAACAAGCGGTCAAGCTGTGCATAGGCGTGTTGGAGTGCGCGTGGTTCGCCGATAAACGGTACGAGCGTGACCGCAGGATGGGCCAGCTGGGCATACAAGCGCTGTGCTACCCGTGTATCGTCCCAGTCAGGATTACGGTCTTGGCACTGCACAAAGATGCGTATCTGCCAGCCAAGTGCCAGGTAGTGGCGCATTACCTGTATCAATAGTGCTTCATAGGTGTGTTGACCAGTAAACCCGGCATATTGCGCCCCCCAGTTGATTGCGGTGATACCGAGGATGGGTGGGGTGTTGTGAACGGGAGGGTGGGGATTCGCCCAGCGCCACGCCATATCGTCGGCCACGGTGTGCGCGATGCCGTGACGGTGCAACCACGCACTACTCCACGATTCGCGTGCATACACGTGCTGGGCGTGGCGTGTCACATACTGCACCCCCCAGCGCAACCAGCGACTGTGGATGGGACCAAACGACTGTGGTAAAAAGATGAGTGGCCGCCCGATCCAGATGGCGACGAGCATGTCTGCGACGAGGTACCAATCCCACGTGAGAAAGCGCCACAGGGACGCACGGTGTGGTGCATCGTAGAGGTAGCCGCCGCCACTCGCACACACCAGGTCGGCACGTGCGAGTGCCTGCAAAGTGGCCGCCTCTGTAGCATGCAATCCGATGTGTGCGTTGCCGCCCCAACGCAGTACGGGGAGTGCAAGTGCGAGTGCCACCATGCGCCGTAGTCGTGTATGCAACGGGGCAATCTGGCCGTCTGTGGCATACACCCAATGACTCAGCCCATGTACAACGGTATGCGGTGCAAAACGTAATTGTGCACTGGAGCAATCAGCGTATGCCAGTGTAAACGTGGCCTGTGGGTAGCGTTGCTGGAGCATGGCGAGTTGTGCCTGATGAATGGCTAGGTCGCCCACATTGCTCACCCCATGCATGTTGCTGATGTAGATGTGACGCGGGCTAGGGGCTGGTGCCGATACCAGGCGCATGCCGAGGACACCGGTCAGGAGGTAGCCGATGGCCAGCATACTTTCACACCAGAGTTGGACAGTTATCGCCCCGCTTGTCCCCTGTTGCGCAATTAACACAGGTGCAGTCGCCCACAGCAACGCCACGACTCCGAGTTGTACGACGATGCGGGTCCGTAGGTGTTGTTGCTGGATGAGCAACAATACCCCCAGAAAGCTCAGCGCCTTGAGCACGGGAATCATGGCTAGCGCAGGGACGAGCTGGGCGCTGGCGTGGAAACTTTCACCGTACAACAGCGGCAAGAGTGCTACGAACACGTACTGTGCGGCCAGCCACATCCCTACCGCATAGAGCATGAGTAGACCGGTGGCGATGGCGAGTGTGCGGCGCTGTGTCTCTGTGCGCTGTGCCGCATTGAGTTGCGGTAGCGTGGTGTGGAGGATAACTGCCGGAATCACAAAAGAATAGCCGATGATGCTCCATGCACCACGGTAGACGCCCACGTCGTAAAGACTCGCCACCTGTGCCAATACGAGCGTGCCACTATACGTGTAGAGTTGCGCACAGACATCGGAAACCACAAAGGGGATGCCGGCGCGCAGGGGGACCTGTGTCGTCGGATCTGCGGGTGGGAGCGCCCGATGGCTGATGCGCCAACTCGCGAGACACACACCAACCGCGATGATGGCCTGTGTGGTCACGATTGTTTCAATGTGCCCTGCTGCGCCAGCAAGCACCGCGCCAAGGATGAGGAGCATGTGGCTACTCTGAATGATGGCCACCGTACGATGATGATTGATGGCGCGCAGACTTTGCCACATGCTATTGCTGATGCTGTCGGCACTCACTGCCACCAATCCGAGGAACATCAGCGACGGGACAATTTGGGTGGGAATGATGCCACCCACAAACATGATGCCACAGCCAACGGCGAGACTGATTTTGATGGTGAGAATGCGGCGGCGTGCACGGTGAAGCTGGGCGGGAAAACGACTACCGTAATCGAGTAACCACATGTCGAGCCCAGCTCCGATGATGGCACTGACAATCGCCAATGATGCATACAACAGCGTATAGGCGCCGTATTGGGTGACCCCCAACGCCCGCACTATGAGCACTTGGGCGATGCCCGCAATAAGCTGACTAATGGCGGTGCCACTGAGTGCGGCCACAAAATGGGTGCCGAGGTGCTTCATCGTGCCCTCCACCATGCGTATAGCGCCAATAGTAGCCCGCCCACCAGACCAATGCCCCAGGCCCATGCGCGTGCCCAGACCCAGCCATCCGGCCGTGCAGGGTGTGAGGGGGCTGTTGCATGGGGCAGGGGGAGCGACCCGATGCGGTGCCGTAGATAGTGACGGGCAACGTGATCTCCGACCAATGCATACCACAGGTGGACTGCGAGCATGCCAGTAGTGTAGCCGTGCTCGGCACGTGCCAATGCGACTGGTGTCTGCCACGCATCGTGTGTGATGCGCACGTGGGGGTCGTAGATGCAACGTTGTCCGGCACGTAACAAGCGGAGCATGAATTCTACGTCCTCACCCGCATCCAGCCATGCACCGGCGCCCAACCAGGGGTGGAACCCACCGTGTGCGATGGCGATGTGGCGTGCAACCAGCATGTTGTTGCCCTGACCGAGATGCTCCAAAATGGGCACTGGAACACAGGTGTCGGTGACCTCTGGTGCTACATGCAGTGCGGTACAACACATGCCATCATCACGACTCGCCCAAGTGGTGTATCCGGCGTGTGTGTGGTGTGCATGCAACGTGTAACACGTTCCATGTGGCCATGTACTCCCGGTTACTACGGCCACGGTGGGTGTGCGCTGTATGTTGTATATGAGCCGCATCAGCCACTGTGCATTCACCACACAATCGTCATCACAAAAGGCTACAAAGGGGGTCGTTGCAAGTGCAAGGGCATGGTTGCGTGCCCGTGATAATCCACGTCCGGGGTGATGAATGTGTTGTATCAGTGGGTGGGTGGGTAGCGTGGTCGCTACCGGCGATTGCTCGATGATGAGCACCGGCACGTGGGTGGTGCCGATGAGTGCGATGACCTGGGTAACCCAGCGTTGCAGTTGGATAGGACGCTGGCGCGAACAGACTACCAGCGTAATCGTGGCGTTAGCTGCGCTGATGCCAGAGTGCATTGGCGACCCCCATGTACCACATCATGCGTAACCAGGCACATCCGAGCCATACAGACGGCGTACGCCACCAATGGCGTAGATGCAAGACGACCAGTACCGGTGCACCAACCACGATGAGTGGTGCCAGCCACCAGCGTGCCTGACGGAGCAACGATGGTGCCTGTGGGTGTGCGGCAACGATGCGTGGCCACTGTTGCCCGTAGCGCCACAAACGTGTGCTGGCTGCCCACCAGCCATCGGGGCGGGGATGATGGCTGATACTGGCCTGTGCGAGCACGTAGGGGGTGGTCGTGTACCCCATGCGCAAGCTGATATCGCTATCCTCACCAGCAGCCCCGGCAAAATGCTCGGCGAAACCGCCAATTGCCACAATATCGGTACGACGGAACGCTACAGCCATGCTCATCAACAGCGAGGGGATGTGCCGTAGGCGTTGGCGCTGTTGGTGCCCTGCCATGATGCGATGCATGCAGCGTCGCCAGTATCCATCGTGTGGCGCATCATCGAGGGTGGCGCCAACCATGCCGATATGCGGGTCTTGCAGGCAATAGGCCAGCCAGCGTGGTACGTCGCTCCGCAGGACGACATCGTCGTCAATCACACAGATGATTGCGCCCGTACACGCACTGATACCCAGGTTGCGGGCACGCGCTGCACTCACGAGTGTGGGGGTGGCAACATGGCGCACGCCCGGGTAGGTAGCGGTATGTGCAGGGTGGACCACCACGATGTCGTGGTGGCCGTAGTGGTGTAATTGTCCGATGAGTGCCGCACATTGGTGCGGATCACGGGTGGGGATGACGATGCTAATTTGATTCATACGAGCCGATGAACCCTCCCCCAAGTGTGCGCAAGTGAATCCCACTGGAAGGCAATCACACGGTGTTGTACCTGACTCGGCACAATCTGCTGTGTCATGATAGTAGCACAGGCGTGGGCGAGTGCTGGTGCATCTCCTGCAGGGACGAGGATGCCTGCATCGCCGATGAGGGCGGCACGGTCACCAACGGGACTACTAATCACGGGGGTGCCGACAGCCAGACTTTCGAGAATTTTGAGTGGAAAGCGTGCAGCGGCGGCGGCGGTGGCTGGTACGGGGTCTACACTCGCACTGGCGCCACGCAAGAGCGTTGCCACATGCGAGGGGGGGATGGCGCCGAGCCAGATGCAGCGTGTTGCAATACCCAGCTGGTGGGCCAGTGCATGGAGTTTGGCTGCATCATGACCACTGCCTGCAATCACCAGCGGCGGGATGTGCGCATTGAGCGCCACCGCCTGTAACAGGATGTCGAGTCCGTGTGCCTGTGTCGCAAGGTTGCCCACATATGCGATATAGCGGGATGGCAGAGTATAGGGGATATCGCACAGAGGGAGTGGCATGTCAATCCCTGTGGCCACGTGGGTTACACGTTGTGCCCCCCACTGCTGGGCGCGTGTGGCTAGCAGGCTACTCGCCGTGCTGACGCTCGTCACACGGGTCGTGACCACGCGTTCACACCATGCCACGAGTTGGCGTTGCCACGGCTGCGCAAAATCGTGTGACCCTGCTTCGTCGTCGTCACTATCGAGAATCAGGCGGGCACCCGTGATGGCGTGGATGAAGAGGGCGGCCAGACTGTTGGTCGGTTGCGCTTTGCAGATACACACCACATCGGGGCGGAGTCGGATGGCATGCCAGGTGAGGTGCCAGCACGCACCGAGCACCTGTGCGTAGAGCCGCCACCCACGGAGTGGCCCCGTGGGAGATACGTGCATGGCAGCCACGTGCTGTATGTCAACTCCGGCATCACGCTGCGGGATGCGCATGTCTGCCTGGAACTGTGGGTGTAACCCTAGCCAGGTCACCTGTACCCCCATCTGCACGAGCTGGCGTGCGAGTGGGAGCCACCGGCCTCGTGGGCTGGGATGAAATTGTGCACTCGTAGCAAGCATGACGAGGCGCACGCGGTTACTCCTTGCGGTAGCGCCAGATGGCGCCGAGTGCAGAAAGGGCATCCTTGGGTCGGATTTTTTTACCCGCCCGGTAGGGTCGCCCGTTGTACGCAACTGGGACCTCGACAATCTGATAGCCAGCACGAATCCATCTGGCCGTCAATTCTGGGTCAATGTCGAATCGGTCATTGTCAATGTGTAGATGGTGCATGGTACTGGTACGCCACATCTTGTAGCAGGTTTCGAGATCACGCAGATGACTGCCGTAGACGACATTGAAACACCATGTCAGTAGCCGATTCCCGAGCATGTGACTCCAGAGCATGCCCGTGGGATGCCCCTGCCAAAAGCGATTGCCGTAGACGACATCGGCACCTGCGTGAATGTGTGCCAGCATGGCTACAAAGTCGTGTGGGTCGTACTCGAGATCTGCATCTTGGATGACGACCACGGGTGCGCTGACCAGCGTCAGTGCGCTACGGATGGCCGCCCCTTTTCCGCGGTTGTGCGTGTGGGTGAGCGCACGAATCGCCCCGTCTGCGACCAATTGGGCAATCACCTGACTCGTCCCGTCACACGATGCATCATCAACCACAATGATTTCGCAACGCACCGGTAAGGCGCGTAGTTGGGCAACGACGGTGGCGAGGGTGTGAACCTCGTTGTAGACGGGGATAATTACGGCGAGTTCAGGTGTTGATGTCATGCCATATCTCGCTCAGTTGCTGGGAGAAAACGTTCCAACTGGTGTCTGTTCCCGGGGGGAGGCGTACGTGAATTCCCACATGCTGGTCGAGTGCCTGTGTCCACGCCATGATGTCATCAGGTGGAATGGTGGCCACGGTCCCCGCTTGTTGGCCGATGGCGCCACTCGTACTTGCGAGTATGGGCAAGCCGACGCTTGCGGCGAGTGTGGCCACCCCGCTCACGCTCCCGGTGCGGTACGGCAATACCAAGACGTCGGCGGCTTGCAAGTAGTTCGCCACCTGTTCGTTGGGAATATAGCGGTCATGCACGATTAGACGTCCAGCGAGTGAGGGATGCCTCATGAGTGTCGTGATGTAGGGGCGCACGTCGTCCCACCATTCTCCGGCAACAACCAGCACCATGGGACGCGTGGTGTGACACATGGCACGCAGGATGGTGTCGAGCCCTTTGTAGCGCCGTACAAAACCAAAAAACAGCACCACGTTGACATCTTCGGCGATACCGAGTGCATGGCGCGCCGCATGCCGAGTGGGGAGCGGCTGACGCAGAATCTCGTGGTGGCGCGGTAACGGCGCACTACGCCACGGCGTCGCCCATTGGGCTGGCATGGTCGCCTGATTACCGAGAAAGAGCACACCTGTCGCCTGGTGCAACATCCAGTGCGCTACTCGCGTCTGCCATGCCGCGGCGTCAGGCTCTACGAGCTGGTGACTAATGGCGATGGTGGGGATGCCTGCACGCCGTGTGTGATAGTGGAGTATGACCAACAAGGGAATCCAATAGGGGGTCCACCATTGCCAGATGACCAGATCGTAGTCGGTAGCGCGCAATGTGCGGAAGTGGCGCCACCACTGCCAGGGATTGGTGCCGTCGAGCCATGCGTCCACCTGACATTCCACGGTGTGTTGACTCGGGTCGGGTGTGGTGTTGCCAGGGAACAACCAGCGCGGGTAGAGGGGATCGAAGCCCCAGAGCGTGATGTGGTGGTACTGACGCAAGTAGCGACTGAGCATCCCAGTGAAGTGCGCCACACCTCCACGATGTGGTGGGGTGGGACCAATCAGCACGATACGCAGTGGTGTCGTCATACCCCCCCCTGCCATTGCTGCCACCGATACTGTGCACACGTGTGCACTAGTTGCCACCAGGGCATGACCGGCCAGTCATGTGGCGGACGATTGGCAAAGAGGATTTCGTTGTAGGCATGGCACATGGCAGCTACGGGGATAGCGACTGCGGCCATGTGCGTTGCTGCAAGCTGGTTGAGCTCGTTGGCTGTTGTACTCGCATCAATGGGCAACCCGGCACTGCGCATCAGGGTTCGCATCACGCGGAAGCGCAATACGACACGTTGAACCATGCTCTGGTGGTGCCACCAATACCAGAGCGTGCCCCCACCAGTCACACCGAGGAGTATCACCACGAGCACACTCCACCATGGCGACGGACGACTCGGCACCGGTGTGCTCGCATCCTCATTCGGCTCAAATTGCGACAAATCACGTGTCGGGGTTGGGCTCGTATCGGGTGTATCGTTTTCGGGCAGGGCACGAGTGGGTTGGGTAATCGGTGCAGCCTCGGCGGGTACGGTGCGATCGGGGATATCCGTATACCCCGTTGGTGTTGGTTCAAAGCGTTGCCAGCCGTACCCGGTGAAGTAGACTTCCACCCAGCTATGAGCCAACGATTCGCGCACGACATAATCACCACGTAGCGGGTCACGATCGGAGAGTACATACCCCTGCACAAAGCGTGCTGGGATGCCTTGTGTTCTGAGCATGACTGTCATCGCAGTGGCAAAATCATCGCAGTAGCCTCGTTGACTTTCAAATAATATATACTCCACCCAATCCATCGTCATTGGTGGGCGTGGCCGGTTTTCGTCGTATGTGAGGGTGCGCAAATACTGCTGGATGGCCACCGCTTTGTCGTACTGTGTGGTGGCTCCTGCCTGTGCCACCAGCGTTCGTGTAAAGTCAGTGACGCGTTGTGAGACCGTATTCGGCATTACCAGATACGTGTTGTTGATTTCTGCTGGGGCGACGGGTACACCACGTAAATCGGTTTCATTGGCATACGAAAGCAAGCTCGTCATCGTATACGCCGTATCAATGTTTTGGATGATGTCGCTCTGCACCGCAAAGACGTTGTTGTTGTTGATATCTGCTCCACGCAACACCGCAATCTGCGCAGTAACGCCGTAGGTGGCTGGTGTACCGATGCTCATCAGCAAATTATCGTTGCGGGGGCGAGTCAATGTGACTTTGCTGGTCACGACTACTGCAGCGCTGTTGGTGTTGGGGATGGCCACACCGGTGGGTACTTCATAGAGTGTCATATCCGCCATACGTTGCCAACCCGATCCCGTATATGTGTCAAAACTGGTGGCCCGCAGGTAGTCGCGGTGGGTGGTTTGGACCCGCATCACGACGTTTTCGCTCCGTTCACGTGGACCGGCCACGCTGATAGCGCTCTGCGAAAATCCACCTGCCACATCCACGCCTCCATTGCCAAAAAGTGTTTCCCACGAGGTGCGGACCGTGGTAAAGGGTGAACGTAATGCTTGCCACACCGACAATATACGGTCGTTGTTTGTGGGGAGTGGCAATAGCATGGCCACTACGATGACGGGGACGAGCAACACGGTGGCCTGCCACAACACGTGGAACGGCGTACTCGCAGGGTGATCCACACGCAACGATTGCCACACACTATGGCGTACGGTGATGTGATTGACGACGACCATCAGCATGGCAATCAAAACAAACACCATGATGATAGTATCGTCTGCTTTGGGCACAAACGCATGATTGATGAGGAGTGGTACACCCACACAGATGACGCTAACCCAGGCTAGTTGCAGTCGAAAGAGAATCCAGGTGGTCGTCATGGTGAGGCTGAGGCAGAGCAAGGCGAGTGCTGCCACAAACAAGACCATGTCTTGGGCGGATTCGCCATTGATGGTGAGGCGCCACCAGCGAATCGCGTGTAACGCGATTTCACTGATAGTGTCCGTGTAGCCGTTGAGCCGACTCGCCACGTCGGGACCAAGAGATTCGCGAATGTCGGCCACGATAATCGGCTCGAGTTGCCAGCAGATGAACACCACACCAATCATGACCACTGCCCCGTAGAGGGTCGTGCTATCGTCGTAGGTGTACCAGATGACCAGCGCCATTAGTACGGTCATGATGGTTGATACCACCGGTAGAAATTCGCTGTGTGGTGCCCAGCCAGCTGCCGCAATTTGCATCCAGACCACCCACTGTGCCATGATTTGCAGAACCAGCAGTGCCACGTGATAGCCGGTGAACTGCCGAGGACGGGGCAGAATGTTGTACATGCGCATGCTGACGTTGCTGGGTGGTGTCTTCATGGTGTCTCTCGTATGCCAAAGAGGCGGCTCGCGGTTTGCCAGCTCTGGAGAGCTACCTGTTCAATGGGCATGTTTTTGAGCGTGGCAATCTGGCGGGCGACTTCGACCACATAGGTCGGCTCGTTGCGTTTGCCACGATAGGGGTGTGGTGCCAGGTACGGACTATCGGTTTCGATGATGAGATGCGCCATATCAATGTGGCGCACCACGTCGTGCATCACCTGATTATTGCGAAAGGTGATAGGACCGCTGAGGGACAAGATGCATCCTAGTGCCACACATGCGTGCGCATAGGCCACGTCTCCGGCGAACGAGTGCATGACGACGCCATAGGGATGGCGCACATCCTGCAAGACGCGCAGTGTGTCCGCATGAGCGTCGCGGCTGTGGATGACGATCGGGAGTTTGCATTCATTTGCCAGTGCGATTTGTGCCCGAAAGAGCTGTTCTTGCACTTCCACAGGTGCTTTTTGGTGGTAGTGGTCAAAGCCGATTTCGCCTATAGCAACCACGCGTGGGTGGCTGGCACGCTGACGCAACTGGTCGATCCAATCGGAAATGAGGGCATCTTCGGGGTGGTTGGGTTGGATACCGACTACTGCCCAACAGCTGGGTGTGTCGGTAGCGAAATCGAGGACACGCTCGGCCGATGCCAGGCTATAGGCGATTTCGAGGTGGCGCTGCACGCCGTGCTGGGCCATCCGTGCCAACACCTCGGTGCGGTCTTCGTCGAATTGCGTACTGCACAAATGGCTATGAGTATCGAAAAAACGCACCTGGCTTGTCATATTTTTCCTAAAAAATACATCAACCACCTCATCACGATTAATGCATGGTATGATGCAAGCGATGCCTCCATTTATAGATATTGTATATCAGGGAAGACGGGTATGACCACGCATTTGTTTCAACCGTTGCAGATTGGACCATTGACGGTGCCTAACCGGATTGTGGTCGCACCGATGTGTCAGTATTCCGCCAATGACGGGATGATGTCGGATTGGCATATTGCTCATCTGACTACCATGGCCAGTGGTGGACCGGGGATGGTGGTGATTGAGGCCACCGCCGTAGAGCGCATCGGGCGCATCACGCACGATTGTGCCGGCTTGTACAGTGATGATGCGATGCATGCTATGGCGCGGGTCATTCGCTTTGCCAAATCGGTGGCGCCACAGGTGACTTTTGGCGTGCAGCTAGCACACGCCGGACGCAAGGCATCGGCGCGCCCGCCGTGGGAGTCTGGTCCACAGCTGCGCATTGACAACGGTGGTTGGCAGGTAGTGGCACCCAGCGCTATCCCCTTTGACAATGGGTGGCAGACGCCGGCCGCCCTCGACGATACCGGGATTCAGCGTATCATTGCGGCATTCCGTGATGCGGCGGTACGGGCCGTGCAGGCGGGCGTTGATGCGATCGAGTTGCACATGGCACACGGGTATTTAATGCATTCGTTTATCTCGCCCATCAGCAACACGCGTACGGATGCCTGGGGTGGCGACATCCACGGACGCATGGCATTGCCACTGGCGGTGACCCGTGCAGTGCGTGATGTCATCCCGGCGCATATCGCACTGGGCGCACGTATCACGGGGAGTGATTGGCTGGAGGGTGGGCTGACCCCTGCGGATGCGGTGACACAGGCGCGTCTGCTCAAAGAGGCCGGATTGCACTTCGTGTGTGTGTCGAGTGGTGGCGCTGCTCCCAACGCCAAAGTCGCCGTCGGCCCCAAATACCAGGTACCCTTTGCGGCACAGGTCAAGCGTGAAGTGGACATTATCACGCGTACCGTGGGCATGATCAATGACCCGCTGGTGGCTGAGCAGATTGTGGCGGATGGTGAGGCGGATTTGGTGGCGCTTGGACGGGCCTTTCTGGACGAGCCGACCTGGCCACGTCGTGCGGCCATGGCACTGGGTGTAGAGCCGTTTTATCCGCGTCAGTACGAGCGCTCGGCACCGAAACTGTGGACGCTTAATAATGGAAAATTAAGAATTAAGAATTAAAAATTACGAATGATGGGGATAATGTCTCTCGACGTGGTGTAAATTCGGCAGATTGACACGAGGGTCATTCTG
>CAZMWB010000053.1:0-19057 GCA_964569955.1 uncultured Klebsiella sp.
CGCCCTTGCGCCAAAAATGCTCCCTCAAGTGGGATTTTTAATACGTTCTGCAGTGCGGGCGAAGTATTTTTAATACCAAATCGCCCGACATGCGAGTTGGCAGCATGTATTCCGTGGTAGGGGCGAATACCATACCGCCCGTAATCTGCCCCATCGTAGGGGCGAATAATATTCGCCCGTAATCCGCCCCATCGTAGGGGCGCATACCATTCGCCCGGGCAATTTTGGAAAAGCCATTTTTGTGCGATGTGATTCTAGCGTAGGTATTGTTATGAATTATGAATGACGCAGGGGCGAATGACATTCGCGCGAGCAACAGATGCACGCACAAACGCACGCAATGGGTGCTGACGCACACGATACGATGATGCCTCGTTGCTCTTTTTCACATAATGGGGTAGGATAGGGGGTATATAACGTCAAAACTATTGATGGAGATGCCGTGATAAAGTGGTTTATACGTGCGATTATATTGATGAGTATCGTGACCGGGATGATATATCTCGCACAAGATACATGGGCCAAACCACGTGCCAAAAAACCGCGTGTGGCCACCGCAACACCCACAGCGACACCTATCCCGCCACCGACATTACGCGTCGATGCGACGGCACAGCCCTTGCGACCACTGACGGTTACTATTGCGATTCCCAATGGTCCGAGTGGTGGTGCCACGTTGGTGGTCGCGGATAGCAGTGGGCGTCAAATCGTGGTGATTCCAGTGGTCTTGGAATACGGTAACGCAACGGTGAGCATTGTGCCACGTGGTACACGTGGGTGGCATAGTGGCGTAGTAGTTGACAGTTACGGCCAGGTTATTGCCCAAAATGGTCAACTCTACCTGTACGAGCCACAAACGAGCCTCATCACGGGCATCCCACAGTACGACCAATTCATCCCGGCAGCGACCACCATCATGCGTGGTGCCATGCTCGATCAGACATTTGGTGATATGCAAGTGCATGGCTATCGTTCACCAGACAGCCCATTAATCTGGTTGCGTGACTACGTCTACCAGATGCGTGGGGCGCGTTATTTTGACAGCGACATCGTCTCGCCGATGAATGCGTTTGCTCGTGAGCAGTATGCGGACGGCAGTTTTCCTGATTTCTTGCCCCGTGCACCCTGGGCAGAAACTGCCTATCGCACTCCCGTGGAAGCAGATGTTGAGTTTTTGTTTGTCCAGGGTATCTATCAAGCATGGCAAGCAGGTGCCGGTGATGATTTTGCGCGCGCACACCTTGGTAGTATGCGGCGTGCCATCACGTACACACTGCAAGACCCCAATCGGTGGGATGCCCAAAAGGGTTTGGTACGGCGCCCATTCACCATTGACATGTGGGATTTCGAGGTTGCGCAGGCTGATGCTCCACGGCACGGTATTGATGCATATACGCGCTGGGGGATTTTCCACGGCGATAATACGGGGATGATTCAATCACTCCGCATGTTGGCCACCATCGAAGCACGTGTCGGTGATGCCGGGTTGGCAGGGGTGTGGCGTTCGGTTGCCGACGGCATGCAAGAACGCCTCAATCAACTCAGTTGGAACGGCAATTTTTATCGCCATTTCGTCTTTGATCAGCCGACCACGTTGCCTGGAGTAAATCTCGAGCAACAGTTGAGTTTGTCCAACGCCTATGCCCTCAATCGTGGAGTGCTCAGCGATGCCCAAGCACAGGCCATCATTGACACATATATTAGTCGGCGGCGTCCTGACGCATTTGCCGAGTGGTATAGCATTGACCCACCATTCCCGGCGGGGACGATTACCATGGGTGGACGTGCTGGCGAACAACCAGGCTCCTACGTCAACGGTGGCATTATGCCGCTGGTGGGTGGTGAGCTCGCACGTGGTGCCTTTCGCAACGGCTATACGACGTACGGATTTGCCATCCTCGACTACTATTGGGCGGGGATGTTGAGTCGTGGGCGGAGCTTTCTGTGGTATGCGCCCGATGGTGCCGAAGGGGTGGGTACCCCAGATACACTCAGCACGGATGGCTGGGGTGCGGCCTCGATGCTCGATGCATTCATCGAGGGAGCCGTGGGTGTGGTTGACCAAAGCGATAACATGCGGGCCGTGCTTGTGGCCCCCAAGTGGTATTATGCGGCTGGGATTCGTGATGCGTATGCGGTTGTCCGCTATGCCACTGGTAACGGCTATGTGGCGTACAAATGGCATCATGGGCAATGTGGGGCAACGATTGAGCTGACAGGTGTGGCAGAGTACTACCAGGTGGCGTTGCCTATTCCAGTGGCAAGTGAGATGGCGGGGTGTAGTGGGGTGGTGTCATCGCCTCAAGGCCTCGTCGATGTGCAGACCCGGCATGATGGGCGTATTGCGGTGCTCACGGTGATGGGCCCTGATGCAACGATAGTAATCAACTGGTAGTGGTTATGCGTGCGGTCGCAACTGGCGTGTGGTGGTACTCGTGTGGATAAGGGCGTGGATGTGGCGGAGTGCGTCCTGCATGAGTGGGTCGTTGCTACTGGCTTGGGTGGCACGTTCGGCGTATTCGTTGGCATGGTGCATGTCGCCGTTGCGCCGGTAGAGATCGGCAATAATCAGGCATTCATCGCCACTGTGCTGGCCAAATCGTTGCCCCTGTTGGTACGCATTCACGTAGTGGGTCAGCGTTTCGTTGCGACAGATGCGTGCAAGTGGGTGTTGCATGTCTTCGCATTTCCAGGTAGCGCGAATACTGTGCCAGCCTGCATCGGCATGGTTGTGGTAGAGTGCCGCAATATGGGCGGCCGCACGGTATTGTCTGGCCATGTAAGGGAAACTCGCATCATTGAAAATTGCTAAATATGCGGCTGTTTTGCAGATTGCCCCCGTGTTTTCACCTGCATTGCGTATATCACGTGCACAGTACTTACACCCTCCACAACACTGTACCCAGTATGGTAGGGCGAGCAGGCTGGTTTCGTAAGGGCGACCATCCAAGTCGTAGCTGTCAATCATGTTCCGTGATGTAACAACTGTATAGGTTGTTGTGGTGCTACACACCGCACATTGGCGGGTGTCACGTGAGAGTAGTGACATGGCGATATCCCCTCCGTGTCGTGAGTACGTGGAATACAGAGTACGTGAGGTGGGAATGCCCGGGGATTGTGTTGACGCATGCGTAGTGCATCGTCTACAATGTGACAAATATACCATATGTTGCATACATGCGTGTGACGATGTATGTCTACCGGAGCGGTCATGAAGAAACTGTCGAGTAATCAGATTCGTCAAGCGTATTTGTCGTTTTTTGCCGAGCGTGGGCATACCATCGTGCCGAGTTCATCACTCATTCCGGGCAATGATCCCACATTGCTCTTTGCTAACTCGGGCATGGTGCAATTCAAAGATACCTTTTTGGGGTTGGAAAAGCGCCCGTATACCCGTGCGACGACTGCCCAAAAGTGTTTACGTGTATCCGGGAAACACAACGACCTCGAAGAGGTCGGTCCCTCGCCACGCCATCACACCTTTTTCGAGATGTTGGGTAATTTTTCGTTCGGGGACTACTTCAAGGCAGATGCCATCCCCATGGCGTGGGAACTCCTCACCAAAGTCTTCGAATTACCCGTCGAACGCCTGTGGTTTACCGTCTTTCAAGGCAACGAACGTGTCCCCGCCGACGAAGACGCGGTGGCTATGTGGGTCAAGGCGGGCGCCGACCCGAGCCGCGTACTGCGCTTCGGCGAAAAAGATAATTTCTGGGTGATGGCCGATACGGGGCCTTGTGGTCCCTGTTCGGAAATTACCGTGTATTTGGGTGATGACCTCAGCAAAATGAATGCCCAAGGGGTCAACAGTGATGACCCCAACTACGTCGAAATCTGGAATAACGTGTTCATGCAGTTTGAACGCAGCACCATGCAACCATTGCCCCGTCCGTCCGTTGATACCGGCATGGGGCTCGAACGTATGGCCATGGTGTTGCAAGGCGTGCACAACACCTACGACACCGATTTGTTTGTTGACCTGATTGACCGCATCAAGGGGTTGGGTGGCAAAAGCGAGCGCGACTACCGGGCTAATTTCGCACCGTATCGTGCGGTGGCCGACCATAGCCGTTCGGTGGCGTTTTTGATTGCAGACGGCGTGTTGCCCGGCAATACGGGACGCTCGTACGTGTTGCGCCGCATTTTGCGCCGTGCCGTCTACCAAGGCCGCACTATCGGCTTCGAGAAGCCGTTTTTCACCAACGTGGTCGAACGCGTCGTCGACTTGATGGGCGATGCGTATCCCGAATTGCGCACGCGCCGTGACTTCATTTTGGAGACGGTGGATGCCGAAGAGCAACAATTTCTGCGCACGCTGTCAGGTGGATTGGTCAAATTGGGTGCAGTTATCGCCCAAGTCAAACAACAGGGTAGCACGGTGATTCCTGGTGCAGAAGCCTTTAAACTCAAAGATACCGATGGGTTTCCCCTCGATTTAACCGAAAAAATCGCTGCCGATCAGGGCATGAGCGTTGACGCAGCCGGATTTGATGTGGCCATGAACGAGCAACGTTCGCGTTCCCGTGCGGTGGCGCAGTTCAAAAAGGGTGGCGACGTGGATGTCTGGGCCGAGCTAGGACTCGCACCAACCACGTTTGTCGGTTACCAGCAGGCCACAGCCGATGCCAAAATTCTGGCCATCGTGAGTGCCGATGACCTCAAACATGAGGCTACTACGGGAACCGATGTGCACGTGGTACTCGATACTACGCCCTTTTATGCCGAAAGTGGTGGTCAGGTAGGTGATGCGGGGGTGATTACCACGGCACATGGGCGGATTCAGGTCAGCGATACGCAACGCCCTATTCCCGGTGTGACGGTGCACATTGGTACCGTTGTGGAGGGGACGATTGTGCGTGGCGAGCGTGCACATGCAACCATTGACCAGGTACGGCGTAATCACATCGTCCGCAATCATACGGCGACTCACTTGCTCCAACGCGCCTTGCGCGATGTCGTCGGCGAGCATGCAGCCCAGGCTGGCTCGCTCGTGTCGCCTGAGCGCTTGCGCTTTGACTTCACGCATAATCGTGCCGTGACGCCCGAACAACTCCACGACGTCGAACGCCGTGTCAACGCTTGGGTGCGTGCTGATCAGCCGGTGGTGTGGGAAGAAATGCCCTATCAAGAGGCGTTAGATCGTGGGGCAGTTGCGTTGTTTGGTGAAAAATATGGTGACCGCGTGCGGTTGGTACACGCGGCCTCCAATCAGATTGCCGGCGATGCGGCCTATACCAGCCGTGATTCGCGTGAATTGTGCGGTGGCACCCATGTCAGTCGTACTGGCGAAATCGGCTTATTCCGCATTATTGGCGAAAGCAGTGTGGCCGGAGGTGTGCGTCGCGTCGAAGCCGTCACCGGCTTTGGTGCCGAGCAGTGGGTGGATAGTCAACTCCAGCTCTTGCGCGAGGCAGCAGGTCGCCTCGGCGTGCCGACAGCACAACTGGCCGAACGCGTCGATGTCGTGCTGAGCGACCTCAAGACACGCCAGCGTGAGCTTGATGCACTCAAATCGCAAGCCACAGGTGGGCAGGTCACTGAGTTAGTTCAGCATGCTATTATAAAAGATGGTATTCGCTTTGTATTGGCACGCGTTGATGGGCTTGATGTGCCACAGATGCGCGAGCTTGGTGACAAGATACGTGATCAGTTGCCGCAGGGTGGGGTAGTTGTGTTGGCTGGAGCCCACGAAGAGCGTGCGCAGCTCTTGGTAATGATGACCAAATCAGTAACGACACACCATGCTGGTAATCTGGTCAAGGCATTAGCTCCCGTTGTTGGGGGGAGTGGTGGTGGTCGTCCCGACATGGCTCAAGCCGGTGGGCGTGATACCAGCAAGATAAATGAAGCCCTGCAGCAGGCCCGTGTGCTGTTACAGTTGATTTAGCGGTTGCGCTAGAGTCACAAGGATGCGACCAATGTCTGATGCCACTCCGCACGTTGCCATGCGAGATCCACTGCGTCGTGACGACCGCGTCGTCGGGGTGCGCCAGCGTCCCGCGAGCACGCCACAACCGTCTGCGCCCAAACGTCGGCCACGCCGGAATTCGGTGTGGCAGTGGTTTGCTTTGGCCATGCTTGGGTGTTTGCTGGGTATTGTGCTTTGGGCCATCTTGGTGCGCACCACTGTGACGGTGGTGCCGCCACTCGGCGAAGCACGTGTGGTGCCTCTCAACGATGTCGAGTTTCCCGTGGTTGGTATAGGGGAAGCAGATGCCATGCAAGTCGAAGCCGTACGGCTCGAGCAGAGTGTGACAATTACCGAATCAGGTGAGGCGCTCACCGAAGTCCCCATGCCAGACGGCCGAGCCACAGGCAGTGTGCGTATCATCAACATGCTCGAACAAAACATCGTACTCCCGGTTGGTACGGAATTTATCGCCCAAGGGGTCAGTGGCAGTGTGCGTTTCATGCTCGATGAGCCGTCCACTATTCCCGCAGCAGTGACCACCGCCTCGTTAACCGGGCGTACCACTACGTATGGTGACATAACGGTGGCAGTAACAGCGCGCTCTGCAGGCAGTGATTCGAATGTGGCTGCGGACACTATTACCACGCTGTTGTTGCCTGGACAAGGTCCGATTACGTCGGATAATGGTCAACTTACCCTCCGCAACGACGCAATTACCGGTGGCAGCGAAACAGTGCGACGCATCGTTTCAGAAAACGACATGGCGCGTCTGCTTGGTGCGGCGCTATCACGCGCTTATGCCCAAGCGTATAGCGAATTGACTGCGCAAGCGCAACAGCGTATGCTCCAGCTTGATGCGGCTACACTGACACCCGACCCCAAAGCGTTGGGGACGCCTGCCATTTATGGTATCCCCATTTTGAATCCGCCAGTTGGAACCGTGTTGGAACCACAGAACGCATCGGTCTCGTTATCGGTGAGTGTCACATTCCGTGTGTACGCAGTGCAAGCAGAGAAATCCGTACAGGCACAGTTGCAAAGCGTGGTGCCACAACGCTTCCAAGGGGGCAACACCCCTATCTGTCGTGTAGGTGAGATTCCCGCATTCCGTGTGGATACATGGCAGGTGCAAGATGCCAATGTACGTATCAACGGTGAAATTCGCTGTGCGCCACAGATGCCCATTGATGCAACGGTGTTGGCAAATCTACCGGCACAACTCGCCAATTTGTCGTATGCTGATGCACAGGGCATTCTCGATACTCTGCAATCAGATGGAGTGATTAGCTCGTACACACTCCCCAATCGCGATCGTTTGCCGCCACTCCCGCAACTGGTGTCGGTGCGCGTCAGTGAGATTGCACCATGACCTCAGCTGGTCGCGTACTTGCGTTGGATGTGGGTGAGCGACGCATCGGCGTGGCCATCTGCGATGCGTCACGTCTGCTTGCTTCGCCCTATACCACGCTCCATGCCACACCTGTGGCCGTCTTTTACAAAAAACTCCAGCACATCGTGGTTGTCGAAGAAATCGTGCAACTCGTGGTTGGACTCCCCGTGTCACTCAACGGTCACGAAGGACCGCAAGCGCAGCGTGTCCGCCAGTTCATCGAGGCGTTGATGGCGCAAATCGACATCCCCATTGCAACGTGCGATGAGCGATACACGTCAGCTGCAGCCGAACGGTTAATGATAGATGCGGGGATGCGTCCCGAACAGCGCAAAGCGCGCATTGATGAAGTAGCTGCGTCCATCATTCTACAAGACTGGCTCGACGCACAGCGCAATCAGCTATCAAGGTAACCGTTTCCCCGGTTATGGTGGCGAAATCATCACATCAATGATGCGCGCAAATTCTTCGTAGGGTTGTGCGCCCAGCATCAACCGCCCATTGATGACAAAGGCGGGTGTACTGCTTACGCCGATTTGTTCGGCACGTGCAATATCCGCTTTAATTTGGGCTAGATGCCGATTAGTGGTCACACAGCTTTCAAACGAGCCACGCTCAAGCCCAATCGCTACCGCATAGTTGCTAAACGTGCTCAAGTCATCGAGTGACCCTTCGTTCCACTCTTTGTTGGCGGCTCCCGCAAAAATCTGGTTGCGCATCAGCAGATACTGACCACGTTCGGCCGCACAATTGGCGGCCTGTGCCGCCATGAGCGCCCCCGGGTGGATCTGCATTAGCGGGTAGTCGTACACTTCAAGATACACTTTACCAGTGTCAATGTAGTTTTTGGTCAGTTGAGGCATCGTCTCACGGACGAATTTTGCGCAGTACGGTCATTGAAAATCGGTAAATTCACTGATTTTGACGGGTGCGTTGGGGTCGCCAAATGCGCGTGGATTTGGTACCTGTTCAGAGAGCAAAACCGGCTCACCGAGCGGGGTAGCAGCATTAGGTGCTAGCCCACAGGCTGCAACCCAGAAGAGCGTGAAAAGTAGCGCCCAAACGTGCCGAATATGCATGCGATTACTCTGTTTTGTGTTGCGTTTCACGCATACGAATTTGAGTGGTACGACCAACGAGTCCGCTGCCATCATCGCCACAATAGGGGCAGATGGCCCAGGTCAAATCAATGACATGGTCGCAACTGATACAGCGTCGGCGGAGTGCGGTATGGCAGTGTGGGCACAAGATGAACTCATGCTCGATACCACGTTGGCACTGTGGACAGACGAACTGTTCTTCGATGTCGTGGCGCAGATACTCTTCTTCGAGCGAGCGTTCGTAGCGCTCAGCAATTGTTTGCCGTGGACGCAACATCATGTAGATGATTAATCCGGCAAATGGGACAAGTAACACTGCCGATACCGCTAATACTTGTAAGAGTGTTTCTTCGTGGCGAGCGTGTATGTCACGATATGTCCAAATAACTGTAGCCATCCACAGGAGGACAAAATACGCCCCAAATACCCACTTGAATATATCGAGCAACGGTAGGATAACACTCATGATTCCATCAATGCCCACAACAATACTCCCTACTTATTGCAATGCCTATGTGCATCAGCTACTCACTAGTTTAACACGCGCGTGACTGCCTCGGCGTTGAGCACAAACACGGTGGCACCACCGACTTGTACTTCAATGGGTGTCGGTGGATAGAATTCACCAGATTCGGCCACCGGTGGCAGTGGTGAAATATAGCGGATGCGCATATGACAGTGTGTATGAATCAGCCGCATCACCACGTCGACTTGGTCGTCTTCGACGGCAATCAATAATGTGACATTGCCTTCACGCAAAAATCCACCTTCGCTACTGATACGTGTCACACGATGACTTCGTGCTGTCAAGGCATCCACGAGGTCACCTGCATCTTGGCGTTGCACAACGGCAATCATAAGCTTCATGCTCTATCCTTTCATCTGTCTGGTGCATCAATTCGGGTAATCCGACTCAATTGCGGGCGCACATGCTGATAGATAATCTCCGCAAGTTCTTCGATACTTAGACAGGCATCACAGCTGTACCATCGTGAGGGATCCGCCTCGATAAGAGTACGATACCCATCTGCGACGCGGCGGTGGTAGGCGACTTCCCGGGCATCGAGACGGTTCCATTCCACGCCCTTGGGGAGTTCACCGTTGCGTCGGCGGCGTTTGCGCTCGAGCCCCTCGTCGGCACTGATGTCTAGATAGATACTCATATCGGGACGGAGCCCACTGGTGGCAATTGCGGTCAGTGTTTGGAGCTCCACCAAATCGCGACCCAACCCATACCCTTGGTATGCATAGGTCGAATCTGCATAGCGGTCACAAATGACGATACCACCCTGGTTGAGGTATGGACGAATAACCTCGTGGACGAGTTGGGCACGTGCTGCGGAAAAGAGAAACGTTTCGGTGGTTGCATCCATCTCGGTGTGCTGCAAATCCAGCACAATCCGGCGAATCATGTCACCGATACGTGTCCCACCTGGCTCACGAACCAAAATGACGGGGTAGCCCTCTGCATGGAGTCGTTCGTAGAGTGCCCGTGTCTGGGTACTTTTGCCGCTCCCCTCGCTCCCCTCAAATGTGATGAACAATCCCATCATACCCTTTTTTCTGTGTTTGTGCTAGCGTGAAAGTTTAACGCGCCGAAAGGGCTCACGCCCGCGACTCTCCGACTGCATGTTGTAGCGTTCCGCCATTTGGTGCTGGAGTCGTCGAATGATGCTGTCTTGGGGGGTTAATTCGACAGCGCTCCGTTCACCGTTGAGGAGCTGGTTGATGGCAACTTCTGCTTCGAGCATGGCATCCTGCACATCGCGTTCAGGTGTGGTCAGTGCACTCGGTTTCTCGTCGGGGCGGTGCATCTGATCGGGAAAGAAAATATCGAGGAGTTGTCGCTCAATTTGCATGGCCGTTGATGAACGTAACACATAAATGGGCAACCGGCGCTCCTCGGCATTGCGTAGCCGTGCTGACCCCTGGCGGTAATAGTTCTTGATGGTCATGACCATGGTTGCGTCATCAATGTCTTTGACGACGATGGCTGCCACCTTGAGGTGGGCAATCGCCTTTTCGATTTTGTCACGACTCAATCCAAACGCATAGATGCGTTGCGTGGGTATGAGTGTCGTTACCACGGTGGCGTTACTCGTATTGCTCGTATTACTCGTTGTGGCGGCTACCGTGTTTAGTGGCATGGGAGTGGCCATTGTCTCGCGTTGAAAGCGTTCGGGGGCCAAGTGTCGCCGTGATGCATGTCGGCCGTGGCGCTCGTGACGCTCGTGGCGCGGGTCTCCATCCATGCCGTGCATGGTATGAGCTCGTCGCACCCCCCAAGCCTGTTGTCCAGCAAGTCCCTCTGGCGGTTCGGGTGTCACGATTTCGATGCTAATTTCCCCCGTGCTACTCCGCGAACGATGTTCGGCGTCGGGAAGGTCGCCGTGTAGCAAGGCATCAACTGCTTCGGCAATGTTGGTGTACACGAGAACTTCCTCCCAGCTACGGATCTCTACCAGCACGTCGAATGTCGGTGGTTGCTTGCGTTCAAGGACGGTTTTCTGAGTGCCTCGTCGGCGTGCTTCGTCATCACCGAGGGTCACCGCCTGAATACCGCCGATGAGATCTGACAGGGTCGGATTGACCATCAGGTTTTCGAGCAGTTGTCCATGGGCGGTGCCAATCAGTTGGACACCACGTTCGGCAATGGTGCGCGATGCCTGTGCTTCGAGCTCGGTACCGATTTCATCAATGACGATGACTTCAGGCATGTGATTTTCGACGGCCTCAATCATGACTGCATGCTGTTCACTCGGGCGCTGGACTTGCATGCGGCGTGCTCTGCCGATTCCTGCGTGTGGGATATCCCCGTCACCGGCAATTTCATTGGACGTATCAACGATTACCACGCGCTTGCGCACATCATCAGCCAAGACACGTGCAGTTTCACGGAGCATGGTCGTTTTGCCGACACCTGGGCGCCCCAACAAGAGCACACTTTTGCCCGACTCGACCAAATCACGAATAATGCTGATGGTGCCATGTACGGCCCGCCCCACGCGGCAGGTAAGTCCGATGACCCGCCCAGAGCGGTTGCGTATCGCTGATATGCGATGGAGTGTGCGCGGAATGCCGGCACGGTTGTCTTCGCCGAACGTACTAATGTTGCCGGTGACCGTATCAATGTCTTCGAAGGTAATCTCGTGCTCGCCGAGGAGCACAGCTGATGTGCGGTAGCGGGCTTCTGGGAGCCGTCCCAAATCGAGGACGATTTCGAGCAGGTCTTCGAGTGGTGCATCACCATTGATGACCAGCGTGCGAATGCGTGTGGGGAGTGTATCGAGTAGCAGGTCAATGTTACTTGTGATTGCGCTTGGTTCTGGCATATAGTCTCGCTTGTTCGCTGGCTGGAACGATTGTTGGCATTGGGGCACCTGCATCACTGGATTCAAGCACACGGGCAATAGCAGACCGTCTGATAAAGCTGACGTTGTGGCGCACCCACCGTACTTGCTCATCTATGGGTTGGAACCCGAGGTCTTGGGCGGCCCATATCAACTCTTCTTGGTAATCACGCAAGACGAGCCAGATTGGCAGGGTGTCTGCAATCTGGCTAATGCCAAAGCGCAACACATCGGTGGCAGCGTCGCGGGCTGTTGGTGTAATCAAGAGTTGCATGAGATGCGCATCCGCACCACTACTCACCCGCAACGATGCGACCACTTGGTCGTGGTGATACGAAACCCAGGCACGGCGCTTGACGCCCAACCAGGGGGCCTGGAGCGGAATCATCCAATCGCGGGCAGCGCGTGCTTCTGCGAGTTGTACTGGGCGTGGGGTAATCTGCCCGTAGAGCTGATGCACCCCCCACACGTCATGCCGTCCTTGTGGTTGCATGGCCGCAATCCGTGTCCCTTGGTCCCAATCTGGGCCATCGAGTCTGAGCACTACCTGCCGCACATACGGTGTATACCCGCTCTGACGAAAAACTTCGCCAAGGTCGGCAGTGTCATCTGATTGGGTGGCATACAAGCGCTGTATTTGGTGTCGTGCGCTGTGGGCCACATGGCTCTCGAGCACACGAAACCACATATCGTGATCGGTGGGGAGCTGATGCGGGGCACCATAACTCGCCAAGGCAACCACAGTTTGTTCGGGACGTGACTCACGACGCACCGCTTGGAGCAGTGCCATGACGTTGTTCTCGTGGTGCACAAACGACGTGTAACGCCCACTGTTGGTCAACAGTGACCGCATGCCAAAGAGCAAGGGCCGATGGCGTTGCACGAGTAATGCCTCGTCGTGGAGCAACGCCAATGCACGAGGCTTGTGGCGTAACGTGAACAAATCGGTTGGTGTGAGCAGTCTACTCATCTCCCACCTCGCACGACTTACATACCGAGAAAGAGTGCATGTATGCGGTTATCTTGGGTTAATTCGGGATGAAACGATGTTGCTAACATGTGTTGCTGCCGTGCAGCCACAATCCGTCCATCAGGAAGTGTGGCGAGGCTGTAGCAATCACCACTCGGTTTTTCGAGAATCGGTGCACGGATAAACACCGTGTGAAACGGTGCATCGAGCCCCGTTATCGTGATATCTGCCTCAAAGCTGTCGAGCTGGCTCCCAAACGCATTTCGGCGCGATTCGATATCCATGACACGCAAGCTCGGCTGATCGGGACGACCATCAACAATCGTGCGCGACAACAGAATTGCACCTGCACAGGTCCCCCATACCGGCATGCCGGCTTGGATACGCTGTCGGAGTGGGGTGAGCAGGTCGTACATCACCATCAGTTTCCCGATGGTCGTACTTTCACCACCAGGGATGATGAGGCGCTCAACACCGTTCAGATCACGTGGTAGCCGAATTTGACGCGTTGCCACACCCATACCCTGGAGCATCTGTTCGTGTTCACGAAACGCCCCTTGTAGTGCCAAAATGCCGACCGTCATAGTCGTACCCTGTGTGTGTAAACGCCACCACCTATACGCCATGTATAGGTGGTGGCGTGTAACGAAACAATTACCAACCGCGATTGGCTAACAACTGGTCTTGGGGGAGCTTGCTAATCTCGATGCCAACCATGGCTTCGCCGAGATGCTTGCTGACTTCGCCGATAATGCCTGCATCCATATAGTGGGTGGTGGCCTGCACAATGGCACGGGCGCGCTTGGCGGGGTCACCCGACTTGAAGATGCCTGAGCCCACAAAGACACCATCTACACCGAGTTGCATCATCAATGCGGCATCGGCTGGAGTAGCAATCCCACCTGCGGCAAAGTTGACCACCGGCAAGCGACCCATCTGGGCAACTTGTTTGACGAGCTCGTATGGTGCCTGCAAATTCTTGGCGGCACTGTAGAGCTCATCTTCGCTCATGGACTGGAGTTTGCGCACTTCACCGAATACGGTGCGTGCATGACGTACTGCCTCGACCACATTGCCAGTGCCAGCTTCACCCTTGGTGCGCAACATGGCAGCACCTTCGGTGATGCGGCGCAACGCCTCGCCGAGGTTTTTGCAGCCGTTCACAAACGGCACCTTGAACTTGTGTTTGTCGATGTGGAATTCTTCGTCGGCGGGGGTGAGCACTTCGCTTTCATCGATGTAGTCGATATTGAGTGCTTCGAGGACTTGTGCTTCCACAAAGTGCCCGATACGTGCTTTGGCCATCACTGGGATGGTGACACTTTCTTTGATACGGACGATGAGCTCGGGGTCGCTCATCCGTGCAACGCCACCCTGCTTGCGTATATCTGCAGGGACGCGTTCAAGTGCCATTACTGCAACTGCACCAGCCTCTTCGGCAATTTTGGCCTGCTCTTCATCAATGACGTCCATGATGACGCCACCCTTGAGCATCTGTGCTAAGCCTGCTTTTGTCGTCCAGGTTGACTTTTCCATGGCCATTGTTACCGCTCCTTTTAGAATGAAACGAACACCCGTACGGTATCACTTGTGCGTATTGTACCACAGTGATGTGGAAAGATGCTGACCATCAGTATGAGGGGCAAGTGAGTGACGAAAAGGTCACGAGTATGCCATACTGGCACACTCGTGACCCCATCTCGTGAATCATTAGCGACCGTAGTGTTTGGCCACAACTGTCCAGTTCACCACGTTCCACCAGGCTGCCAAATAGTCGGCACGGCGATTCTGGTACTTGAGGTAGTAGGCGTGCTCCCATACGTCCACACCCAACAACGGCGTCAAGCCTTGCATCACCGGGCTGTCTTGGTTGGGGGTGCTGATGACCTTGAGTGCGCCACTTGCATCTGATACCAACCAGCTCCAACCACTGCCAAAACGCTTCATGCCGGCATCGTTGATGGCGGCCTTGAGTTTGTCGAGGTCGCCAAAGGTGCTGGTAATGGCCGTGGCCAATGCTCCACTTGGTGCAGTTGCGCCACCAGGAGCCATGATGTCCCAAAACAAGGTGTGATTGGCATGCCCACCCACGTTGTTGATGAGTGCTTGGCGAATGCTATCAGGCGTCTCGTTGATCTTTTTGAGCAATTCGATGGCTGATAGGCTCTGCAACGCGGTGTGCTCTGCCAACGCATTGTTGGCATTGGTCACGTATGCGGCGTGGTGCTTGCCGTGGTGAATGGTCATCGTCTGTGCATCAATGTGCGGCTCGAGCGCGGTCACATCGTATGCAAGTGCCGGAAGCGTAAACGGCATGGAACCCTCCTCTATGAACGAAATAGACAAGCTCAAGAGCTTCATTATTGAGTATAGCACTGTTTTGTGTGTCACTCAAAGACTGATGTGCGCATCGTTGGTATACCACATCAATTTGATACGTTCAGGTGCGTAATTGACAGTCTCGTACAGGCTGATATATACTATCGGTAGTCATACATGGCGTTTTTCTATACTACATGTAGGCACTTTTGGGCTTAGAAGCATGTAATTGGGGTACTTCTACGGCATCGTTTTGACGATCATACGAGGAGGCAGACATGCAGCGGGTCTTGGTCCTCAATGCGAGTTATGAGCCACTCCAGCTGGTGTCATTGCGTCGCGCTATCGTCTTACTGCTCCAAGAAAAAGCCGAAGTCATTGAAAAAGCACACCGAGCCATTTCGAGTATTTCATCGCAGTACGTGGTACCGCTCGTCATCCGCCTTACCCGCTACATACGCATCCCACGCAATTTACGCCTACCGTGTTCACGGCGTGGGGTGATTATCCGTGATCGTGAAATATGCCAGTATTGTGGTACCCAGCCTGGGCGCAACCATCTCACCATTGACCATGTCATCCCACGAGCACATGGAGGTCAAACGGACTGGGAAAACGTTGTGGCGGCCTGCCGCGACTGCAACCACCGCAAAGGTGGACGGACACCTGAACAGGCCAATATGCCCCTCTTGTCTACACCCCGTCAGCCCCAATATGTGGCATTTGCACTCTTGGTTGAGCTTGAGCGCGACGATGTGTGGTGTAAATACAGCTATACCTAGAGCGCACTACTCGCCCACGCAAGTTGCTGTGCGGCGGCACCTGTTGCAATCGCGTTGCGGGCCAGTGTAATCGCCTCTTGCCAGTCTCCTGCACGTTCTGCGACCATAATTGCTGCAGCCGCATTCAGTACGACTACATCGTGTTGGGCACTTGTACCGGTTCCTGCCAAAATGGCGCGTGCAATGCGCATATTTTCTTGTAAATCACCACCAGCGAGTGCGGTGTTGGTCACAGGGGTCAATCCGACATCAAGCGCATTGATTGAGTATCGTCGTGGTGGCTGATTCCCCCGTACCACAAAGTAGGTGTTCGTACCTGCTAACGATAGTTCGTCAATGTTACCGTGACCTGCAAACACAATCACATACTCCATGTTGAGCAGTGCCAGCGCATTGGCCAGCTTCTCGGCAAGGGCTTCGTTGGCCGTACCGATGACTTGCCGGGTAACACGGGCGGGATTCGTGAGTGGACCAATCAAGTTGAATGCAGTGCGGATACCAATCTCACGGCGCACAGGTCCTGCAAATCGCATGGCGGGATGGAAGCGTGGTGCAAACATGAAACCGAAGCGTTGCGTGCGAATCCGCTGTGCAACGTCGTGTGGATCAAGCTCGATATTTACTCCCAAGCCTTCGAGTACATCCGCCGATCCACAGCGACTCGACATGGCACGATTGCCGTGCTTGGCAATGGAAACACCGGCACCCGCAGCTACAAATGCGGCAATCGTCGAAATATTGAATGTACCTGCGCCATCTCCTCCCGTACCACACGTGTCTACGGCACCTGGGCCAATCTCCACACGCAGGGCGTGTTCACGCATGACCCGTGCCATGCCAGCGATTTCGGCCGCAGTCTCACCTTTGAGGTGCATGGCCGTCAAAAATGCCGCCACTTGGGCGGGTGTTGCAACCCCCGTCATGATTTCGTGCATGGCGTTGGCGGTTTCGTCTTCGCTGAGGTGGTGATGGGCAACGATGCGGATAATTGTGTCACGAATGCTCATGGTGCTTCCTACCAGCAATCTACGCTATTATGGCCTCTATTATACTGTAGCTACAGGCTATCCAATCAACACGAGGGTGACTACCCCCGCACACACGATGCTCGCACCAATCAGGCGGGTTGAGCCCATGGGTTCTTTGAGCCAAAGCCACCCCACCAGCCCCGCAATCACGATGCTCATCTCACGGGTGGCTGCAATGTAACTCACTGGTGCTACCGCATAGCACGACAACACGATGAGATACGAAATAAACGACATGCTCCCGATGATTGCTGCGGTGGGAAGTTCACGTCGCCACTGTGTGAAGTTACCTTTCTGATGCCAGTAGACGATGGGACTCATGCAGATGGCGGTACAGGTCATACATACGGAATAGTAGGTCAATGGTGTGCTCTGTCGTGTCCCAAAGGCATCAATGATGGTGTATCCCGAAATCATCAGGGCAATCAACAGTGGCATCCATGGAATTCGTCGCCCCGTACCATGCGTGAGTTGTTGGCGTACCCCGATCCAGATGGTACCGCCAGTAATCAGCATAATTGCGACCATCCCCCCCATGCTAATCGTGTCACCCAGCCAGAGCGTGGCCCAAATTGCTGCCAAGAGCGGTGCAACACCGCGAGCTATCGGGTAGAGCACGCCGAGGTCGTAGCGGTCGTAGCCGTAGGCGAGGAGGAGCGAATAGCCCGCTTGGAAGAGTGCCCCTGCACAGGCAATCCCCCAAATCTGCCAGCTCGTGTGTGACCAAACAAACGGTAATGTGCCAAATCCGGCCATACAGATTGATAGCCATGACGTCAACTGTCGTGTCTGTGATTGCTTGAGGATGAGATTCCACCCCACATGGATGCATGCCGATAGGGTGATTAATGCCACAATGCCGAGTGTCACGCTGTTCCTTCTGATTGGTTTATGGCAGATTGTGATCGGTACGTTGGTGGGCATCAGCCGGTGTGCGCATAAATCCAGCACGTTGTACGATACGAACCATGTGATCCACGGGGAGTGCGTATGCAGTGCGCCCTGCGTATCCCACGGTGGTGTGTGCCGCACACAATGCATTCAAAATCGCTTCCTCGACGGCATCCGCCACCCCGTGGAAGAGTTCATTCATGCTAGATGGTGATAATACAGTCATCTGTTCCACTTTTTTGGAATCATCGTGGAGCTGATTTCCTGTGCTAAATGCCACGAACAAATCACCACTCTTGTTGTGTCCGTACCCGCCAGTACGAGCTAGCCCGACTGTGGCACGTTGCGCAAGCCGGTCACAACCACTTGCAGTGAGTGGTGCATCTGTGGCAATGACTACAATAATCGAACCATCCCCTGGAGTATGTGTCGGTGCCGTATAGCCACTTGGGATGTCACTCACGGGGATAGCACGACCAACAGGGACGCCATCTACGCGTAAATCTTCACGGGCACCGTAGTTGGCTTGTACGAGCACCCCCACAGTATATAGTTGTCCAGCCGCATATACGTGGCGCGATGATGTGCCGGTGCCACCCTTGAATTCGTGGCAAATCATTCCCGTGCCGCCGCCCACACACCCCTCAGCTAACGCACCACCATGCGCATTGGCAATGGCCTGCGCAACTTCGCTACGACCAACTCCACCAGCCATGCGGTCAGTGAGCCAACCGTCATACGTTTCAGCTACCACCGGTAACAAGAAACTGTCGTTGTATCCGTGGCTCATCGCATACCAGCAGATGGCATCCCACACACTGCCGAGCAATGGTGTCCCCGTGATGGCGATTGGGTTGTAGAGCAAACCGGATTCCTTGAGCCAGGCAATTCCAGTCACTTCGCCACAGCCGTTGAATGAATGGTATCCGGCAGGCACTGGCTGCATCCAACTCTGCTGCCCACGTGGCATGATGACGGTCACCCCAGTACGGAGTACGTGGGGGGTATCTTGGATGACGGTGGTATACCCGACTTCAACACCGGGAACATCGGTAATTGCATTGTGTGGACCCGTCGGTAATGTCCCAATGGCAATCCCCAAATCGCGCAATCGTGGCATGGTAGCACCCATTTTGTATACACACGGATTTGGCAATTATAGCATGTACTCGTGTGTCCCGACACCCATTGACCGTGGTGGGAGTTACACAACTCCCACCGTGGCGGTGCCACTTACGGCGTATGCGTCCAGGTGGGGAATTTGGTGCGTGATGCAGTCCGTGTGCGACTGAGCGATGGGGTGCGGGTGCGGCTCA
>CAZMWB010000054.1:0-18993 GCA_964569955.1 uncultured Klebsiella sp.
TCGCTGGCCGCCTTGGCAAAGCCGCGCATCAAGGCTGCAAAGCCCCCCTCGGGGTACCAAATACCGTCGTTGAATTCTAGCCACGATACCAGGCTAAAGACGCTGGCACATTTGGTGGGGTGCATGCCCAGGTATTTGGCCGGGTAGCTCAGCCCGTAGACGAGCCGGTCGTCTTTGAAGTAGTTCCAGTAGTGGTCGTAGAGCGATTCCCACGGCCGGAAGCTCAGCGCATCCCAGATTTCGCGTGGGTTGAGATAGCCCAAAATCGAGCGCACTGGTGTGCCCAGGTACGGCTTGTAGCCGAGCTCGTTTTTGCGAATGTGCTCCGTATACCAGCGGTCGAAGGCTTCGGGTAAATCGGCACGCCACGCGCCAATCTGCGCCTTGAATTTGTCGAGGTCGGAGTCGAGGTCCAACATGCTCCCGTCCCAGAACTTGAGGCGCGTGTTGGGGCTGACACGTAGTAATTTGACATAATTATCAAATTGAAGCCCACACTCGTCGAACAATTCGTGGTAGACGCGTGGCACCTGTAGAATCGTTGGACCGGTATCAAAGGCATAGCCGTCTTTGGCGAAGCCACGGGTGCGCCCACCGGGGCGGTCTTGTGCTTCGTAGACGTGTACATCATAGCCCGCTTTGGCGAGGCGCATGGCTGATGCAAGCCCACCCGGACCTGCTCCTACAATCACCACTTTCTGTTTCGCCATGTCATTCCTTCTCTCTGTAGTGCGGTGTGTTATGGCAGTACGTAGCGAGTAATTGATCCGTCACGATTCCCGACGGCGATTTCGCTCCCCGTGGGGTTGACCCCAATGGCGGTAATTCCAGCGTCTTGCATGAATTCTGCGAGCATGTTGCCATCATCAGCATAAAACGTCAGTACGCCCGCAAAATCAGCGGTTACAATCAGGTTGTCTGTGGGTAGTGCCTTGACCACCGCAAAGCCGTTTGCATCGGCGCTTTTGATGGTGCGTACAGCCGTATCTGCGGCAAATGGACGAATCTCGATGACGTTGCTGGCCGTCAATACGACGATGTGCGCCCCATCGCTCATGAAGTCAATGTCGTAGATGGCATCATCGCTGTGCCACAGCAACGTGCGCGCAGTGACATCCCACAGCTCGTAGCCGGGATTCTCACCACTACCCACCACCGCCAACGTGTTGCTCCCATGGGCGAACTCTGCCACGCGGATGTCTTTGAGGGTAGTCTGCAACGTAAACGATGTGCCCACCGTGTCACCACGCCAGATTTGGATGGTTTCACTCGAGCCGACTGCCAAAAATTTGCCATCGTGAGACGCCGCAATGGACAACGGGCGTCCGATCAGCCCCTGCAGTGTTTGCGGGGTCTGTGATTCGGGGGTGTAAAGACTGAGCGTGTCTTCGGCAGTAATCATGGCAAACCGATTTGTCCCCAAAAAGGCGATATCTTGTCCGACACCCGTGTAGCCGGCCAGGAAGATGTTTTCTTGGCGGTCAATTTGATGCAGACGCACGGTGCCGTTGTAGCCGGTGCTGGCAATCACTGAGCCATCGAGGGCATAGCGAATCCCCGTGGGGATTCCTTGACCCACACGAAATGTGCCCATAATCTGCTCGTTGCTCATATCCCAGATGAGCAAGCGCCCTTCTTGGTCACTCGTGCTAATCAGGCGCGTGCCTAGGGGATCCACGGTAATGCCAAAGATGCCGAGTTCGTGTTGTTGATAGGCAGATAGTTGGCTACCTGTCGCCGTGTCCCATACGCATACACGCCCATCGAGGCCCGCACTGTACAGTTTGCTGCCATCAGCGTTGAGCTGTAATCCGCGAATGGTAATCCAGCTCTCGTGACCCTGCAGGGTGCGGATAGTCTGCCCAGTTTCGGCCGAAATCTGCGTGATAATGCTGTTGGTTGCACCCACATACATGGACTGGCCGTCACGGCTCCACACCAATCCTGTGGCCCAGTACGGAGCCGTGTTGGGGTCATCGGGGTTATTCGGGGTGCGAAAGGTGAAATCTGCCACTTCGGTGCCGGTGGCCACATCCCATTTGCGCACGCTCCCGTCACGAGCCGCACTCGCAAGCATCGTGCTGTCTGCAGACCACGCCAACCCGCCAATCAGATCGGTGTGTCCATTCAGGACGGCAATGGTCTGCTGTTGCGTGATATCCCAGATGCGAATGGAGAGATCGGTGCTCCCACTCGCCAGATATTTTCCATCCGGACTAAATGCGAGTGAACGAATCCAGCCGTCGTGGCCACGCAACGTCATCACTTCGCTGTTGTTGGTCACATCCCAGATGTGGATGATGGCATCGTTGTTGGCGCCACTCGCCAGCCATTCTCCATCGGGTGACCACGACAGCGTGGTAATGTTGCCCACGTGCCCCCGGAACGATTCGGTTTCACTGAATTGGACGGCCTCGTGAATGGAGACCACATCGCCTGCCGCAATGGCAATGTTTTGTCCATCGGGTGACCAGGCGGCGGGCCCAAACGCCGTGCTGGTGATGACCCCACCAACTTCGAGATTGGCTACGTTGCTCGTGTCAATCACCTGGTTACTCGATGCGACGGTGGGAACGCTCGTTGGTGTCGCTGCCACGATCGCCTTGCTGGTAGGGCTCGGCGCGGGCGTGGATGTCGTGACAGCGAAATTAAAAGAACTTACGAAATTGTCTCCGAGTACGGAACGCCAAGGGCTACCAGGGACAATCAGCAAGAGGACGATACACAGCATGATGGCCAGCAGTGTCAGCGTAATTGCCACCGCCACTAAACACCCCAAGCGGATGTTGCTGGATGTCCCAGCCGCCGCAGGCACTACAACAGGCGTCGTCTCTTGGTAGTTCCCCGGCAGTACGGCACTTGGCACCACATTCCCTGCAACAGGTGATGGGTGTTCGGGGGCAACCGTTGGTACATTCACCACGGGCAGATCAGTGATGCTGGTGCTCCGATTGCCGAGGGTGGCAATGGTTTCGAGTGAAATCTGCATTTCGGCCGCTGATTGATAGCGGTTTGCAACCTTTTCCTGCAAGCCACGGAGCAATACCTGTTCGAACATTTCACTCAACTGGGGGTTGAGTGTGCGTGCTGAAACAAACTTGGCGCCACCGGCGAGGACTTCGGCGGTGAGTGGTGCCACACCCGTGCTGGCATAGTAGGTGAGTCCTGCTACTGCATAGACATCACTGGCACTACTGGCTGCTCCACCCTGTACGAGTTCGGGGGCACGGTAGGGCGATGCGTGGGTGGTGAGAGTGCGCATCAACGCAAACGGCATCAGTTTCCATACGCCATCATCACCAACCACCACATCATATGGTGTCGGTGTGCCCAAATAGAGTGCAGGTTGACTGTGGTTGAGCTGGTCAACAAGTGTCAATAGCCGAATCGTTTGGGTGGTGACTTCGTTTGGCGCCAAGGCCCCGTTGCGCATACGCACCGTCTGGCTCAAATCATGGCCACCGGGTGCGGTACAGACCGCCATGTAGCCGGTTTCTGTGCTATTGTGGGCAATGAGTGGCAACAAGACGCCATGGTCGTCAGTCAGGGTGTTGATACGACCGGCCTGTTCGGCGAGCTTTTGCTGGGATGTGGGATCACTGGTCGTCCATTCCGCCACATAGACGAGTCCACCACTGTGGTCGTCACGACAGCAAAATACGGCCACGCCGTTTTGCTCGTCAATGGCATAGATGACCCGATACCGGCCTTGAATGATACGCTCGGGAAGCGACATCGTGTAACCTCGTTGTGTGATAGTGCGTAGCGCCCTGGTGCACCGTGGGGACTACGAAAGAACGCCTGTGGCGATGGCCGTGTCAATACGCTCGACGGCCCGCCGTGCACTGCGAATGGACCCTTCAATTGATGCCATGAATTCCTGCTGGGTATAGTCACCCGCCAAAAAGAAATTGGGGATGGGGGTGGCCTGGTCGGGGCGGTATTGCTCGACCCCGGGACGTGCCGAGTAAACCGAATTGGGGATGCGCACGATGTGTGATTTGACCAACGTGGCTGTGGCGGCGTCGGGGTGCAACAGGGTGAATTCGCGCATCACCGTGGCAAGCACTTCTTCGTCACTTTTGCGCATCAACTCTTCGGCAGGGGCAACCACCAACTCGATAATCGAGCCCTTGCCCTTGTGGTAGTCGGGCGATACACGAGTAAGATCCGCATAGACACTGATATGCGTGCCCGAGCTAAAAATCAAGTTGTCCACGTCAGTAACCATGCGGTCGAAGTAGAGCTGTGTCGTGATGACCGGTTGCCCCTTGAGGTACTTCAAGTTATCGAGGATGGGGTGTTTGCGCATCGCAGGTGACATCACTTGGCGCAAACTGTGCACCGGCATTGCCGATACCACCGCATCAGCGTGGATTTCTTCGCCGTTGTCGAGGCGTACACCCCCCACTTTGTTGGTCGTTTCGTCGTATAAAAAATCCACTACGCGACTCTCAAAGCGGATTGTGACACCCTTTTGCTGTAGTTGTCCGATTAACGGCACCCAGAGGCGTTCGTACGGTGATCCCTTGACCAAGGCCATCTTGGGTGCTTTGGTCTCTTTGGCGAAGTGCAACAAGGCGGTGAGTACCAGCTTGGCCGAAACTGTGTCACATTTTTGGAAGTTGAGCGCTAACGCCATGGCATCCATGACTTTGTCAATGGTGCTTTGCCCCATGCCGTTGGCGAGGTGCCATTCTTTGTAGGTGATATTGGCCTGTGCATCGAGATAGGCTTGCGAGCCAAAAATCGGCTTGAGCAAGCCGCGTGCCATGCGCAATTTTTCTCCAAAGGTGAGGAGTCGGCTTTTGGCTACCCCCGCCAACCCGTTGAGTGGTGCGGGTAACCCTTGGACGAACTCAATGGATGCGTATTGCCCGCCAGGGAGGGCAAAGACCATTTCGGCAGGCTTCCAGTCAAAGCTGTTTTCGAGACCGACTTCTGCGAGAAAATTGAGGAGGTTGTGGTATGCACCAAAGAATACATGCAGGCCGCTTTCAACCCAGTCACCATCTGCATCTTGCCACGCCGACACTTTGCCCCCGGGTACGTCGCGTTTTTCGAGCAGTGTGACTTGGTGACCACGGTCACTCAGCCATTTGGCGGTCGCAAACCCGGCTGGGCCTGCGCCAGCGATAATGATACGCATAAAAATCCCTCTATGTACAGCCACATTTCCTATGTGGTGGTACGCTTTTCACGAAAGTCAGGATGTTAGAGCCGCGAAATCAGCACCTTGTCAATGCGCAATCCGTCCATGTCTACCACTTCGATGCGCCAGCCCATGGCTTCGACTACATCCCCCGCTTGCGGAATCCGTCCGAGGAGCATGAGTGTATATCCGGCTACGGTGTCGAAGCGTGCACTTTCTCCATCCCGTACAGTCAAATCAGTCCGTTCGACAACATCGTCAATGGGAGTGATGCCATCCACGAGGTACGAGCCATCGTCGCGGCGTACAATGGTGGGCGAAGCAGCATCATCGTACTCGTCAGCGATATCACCGACAATTTCTTCCATGATGTCTTCGAGGGTGATAATCCCCTCGACGGTACCCAGCTCACCGACCACAATCGCCAAGTGTTGCTGATTTTTCTTGAATAATCCGAGCAACGTGGCAGCACGACTCTGTTCGGGAATAAACCATGGCGCACGCATGGCTTGTTTGACTGGCGCATTCAGCTCGCCGGTACGCACGAGGCGGAGCACATCGCGGGCATGGACGACACCGACCACATGATCGAGGTCTTTTTCGTAGACAGGCGCCCGTGAATAGCCGCTTTCGAGCATGGCATCCACGATGTCGCCGATGGTCGCGTTGGCATCGAGCGCATACACATCGGTGCGCGGTGTCATCACCTGGCGTACGGTGCGTTCACCCAGCCCAAAGACCCCTTCGATGATTTCACGCTCATGGTGCTCAACGGCACCACTCTGTGTGCCCTCGCGCACGAGTTGGCGGATGTCGTCTTCGGTGACTGCGCTGTTGTTGGTGTCACGCTGTCCGGCGAGTTTGAGCAACAGTTCTGTGGATAGGGTCAATACCCACACGAGTGGTCGTGTCAGTTTAGCCATTACAGTCATGGGGAGTGCCATGCGTACGGCAATCCACTCTGCGTGTTGGAGCGCCATGCGTTTGGGTACTAATTCACCGAGAACCAGTGACAAGTACGAAATAATCAGCACCACTATCCCGAGCGCCACCGTATCGGCGTAGCTACTCACGTAGGGAATGGTACTGATGAGTGGTGTCAGGGTTTCCGCAATACTTGCACCACCAAAGACGCCAGTTAATGTGCTGATTACTGTAATGCCGACCTGTACCGTCGACAAGAGCCGATTGGGATCATCTTGGAGTGCAAGTGCTGCTGTGGCACCTTGGCTCCCATCATCGGCTTTTTGTTGCAACCGTCCTCGCCGTGCAGATACCATGGCGAGCTCTGTACCCGCAAAAATCCCGTTGGCGATAATCAGTGCAACAATCAGAGTAAGTTCTTCGCCCATTCACCCTTCCCATTACATAAATATCATACATATCATAGCAGTTTCTCATGAGAATACGATAAATCTTTGTGGTGCGGTCGGGTGGCAGTCCCGTACCGTTTGGCCGACCTTCTGCGGTAGTGCGTATAGGAGGTGGCATATGTGGGAATGGCTGTGGCAGTGGATATTTCCCGACCAGTGTGTGGTCTGTGGGCAGTACGGCACGCCGTTGTGTTTGCCGTGTGCCGCCTGTTGCCCCGCATATACGGCCGAATTACCCGCATGTGGTGCGGATTCGATGACCATCGTGTATGACTATGCGGGTGCCATGCGCCAGGCCATTCTACGCCTCAAATACGCCAACCAACCGCGTATTGCACATGTGCTCGGCACAGTGCTGGCGCAGGCGCCATGGCCCACATGGCCACACGCCGTGGTGGTGCCGATTCCTGGTGCGCCGCAGCGTGTGGCCGCACGCGGGTACGATCATGCGCTGTTGTTGGCACACCAGGTTGCCACAGTGCGCCAGCTCCCCGTGCGCACCAACCTAGTACGGGTGCGTAACACGACCGCACAGGCACAGTTGACGCGTATCCAGCGCCAGCAAAACCTCAAGCATGCCTTCGTGTGGCGTGGTGGGGTGGCACCACATACGGTCATCCTCGTGGACGACATCTGTACCACGGGAGCCACCCTCCACGAAGCGATTGTCGTGCTACGACATGCTGGTGCAACGTACATCCATGTCGCAGTAGTGGCCCGTGGTACACACCACACCCCCCACGTACCACCTGATGGACGTGGGGGGTGTTAAATGGCTGAGTTATTCGTCGCTGTCGTCGCTGTCGTCGTTGCCACTGTCGAGTGTTTCGAGGCGCTCGTGTTCCTCGTCGTCGCCACCAAAGTTATCACTTTCGGCTTCGACTTCTTCGACTTCTTCTTCGCCGCCGTCGCTATCGTCAATGTCATCTTCGATGTCGTCAAAGCCGACACGGCGTTCGTTCTCATCCACCAATTTCCCGGGGAATGAGACTTCATGGCGATTTTCCGGATTGCGGTATGACTCGCGAATCACGATTTCGATTTGGTCTTGGCGGTCGCTGATGCGCAACACGGCCGCAATATACTTGTTGCCGAGATGAATGAAGCGAATAATGCGTGCAGCAAGGCGTGGCTCGAGGCGCCCGATGGCCACTCCATTGGCATCATAGACATCGAGTGCCGTTGCATCGGCTGGTACGGCAGCATCTGCGGCCTGTTGAGGGGCGCGCAAGTAGAGCTGCTCACCAGGTACTAGACTGATGGTCTGATTGGTGTCCACATGCAACGTGGTCAGCGTGGATTTCCCTGTTTCAATCGCATAGGTGCGCATATCCACGAATTTACGTTGTTTGGGGGCTGATCGGCGCATACGCTCAATGCTGTGGAGCATGCGGCGGGCAATCTGGTTATACTCTTGGAGTTCACAGACGAATTCGTACACCTGCTGTGCGTTATCGAGATCACCAATCTCAAAGAATGCTTTGCCGAGGCGATTGAGTGTGTCAATGTCACCCACAGAGACATGCATGAAGTCTTCGCGGCGAAAGGTTAGCCCTGATTCGGCTTCGGAATCAGTCACATAGCCGAGGATTTGGGCATTGATACGAATTGCCTCATGCCAATTACCCTCTTTGGCATAGGCAAGTGCCGCTTGCTGGTCATTCTTGCCACGTAGTGCCGTATCATTGTTGTTGCTCACATCAACTCCTTTTCGCCTCTGTTTAGGTCGAGCGCGCACATCCACTTTCTGGATGATTGACACAATAGGTCACAATCGCTACCGCGATGCTATTGTTTATTGCATGGGCCCAGACACCTGCCCACACCGAACCACTCATGTGGCGCAACCACGCCAACAGTACCCCCATCACCAATGTTTGACTCACCAATACTACTGCACCTTGGCTCGCCGATGTACTGTGCCCGATGGCAAACAGGGCTGCCGTACCAATCACCGCCCACCAAGTGCCGTAGTGGCGCTGGAGGGCTCCCCACAAATACCCGCGGAACAGCAGTTCTTCACCGAGTGGGGCGATGAGTGCTGCGGCCAGCCAAAAGAAGAGTTGCCCCGTATAATCACCGGCTACCAACGGGTACGCAGCCGCTTGGTTTTGTTGTAACCCGAATAGGGCAAATATCAGCCCAACGACCAAGTTGCCAATCACCAATAGCGGTGCCCCGAGCAGACTCCACAGGATGACCGATCGCCACTGGGGCACCATACCCAACAGAGTGGCGGAGTGTGTGCGCCACCACGCAAAGAGCACAAAGGCCGTGTTTTGTAGTGCGATGACTACGAACACCCCCGTGGCCCCAAGCATTTTCATGCTCACACGACCAGGCCATTGCCCCTGCTGATACCACCCGATGGCGGTCGCCACACCAAATGTGGCAATCAGCATGATAACGGCAATCCAGGCCACATCGCGTACCAGCCACCAGTTGTATCTAGCCCATAGAGGTGACTTCACCACATACCGTCCCTTGTAATGACCAGGGGCTTGTTGCCGTCACGTGGACGCGGGCCACTTTGCCACGCCAGTCATCAGGGCTACTAAAAAAGACCAACAGGTTGCCCGGGGTGCGACCACGCCATTTCCCCTTGTTTTCACCTTCGACCAAGACTTCGACAATCTGGTCTTGGAGGCGGGCACTGCGTTCGGTGGCGATGGCTTCTTGTTGGCGCTCGAGCTCGACACGTCGCGCCTGCTTGACCCCCTCGGGTACCGCCATGGCGGGGTCTGTCTCCATGTCGCCAGCACGCGTGCCAGGGCGCGCCGAATATGCGGCAATATGCACCTTGTCGAAACGAATTTCCGCGAGTAAATCTTTGGTGCCCTGAAACTCTTCGTCACTTTCACCTGGGTGTCCCACGATGATGTCGGTGGTGAGAGAAATGTCAGGCATGGCCGTGCGAATTTTGCCGATCAGGTCAACATAGCGTTGCACCGTGTACCCGCGGCGCATCCGCTTGAGCATAGTATCGTGCCCGGCTTGTACGGGCAGGTTAATCTCGCGCGGGCATTTGGGGAGCTCTGCCATGGTGGCAATCAGCTCGTCGGTCATCCACGCCGGGTGGGATGTCAGAAAGCGCAAGCGCACCAATCCAGGGACATCGTGCACCGCCCGCAACAGTGTCGCGAGTGTGGGACGCCCCGGTAAATCATGCCCCCACGAGTCCACAATCTGCCCCAGCAAGGTGATTTCTTTGGCACCGCGTGCCACAATGCGCGTGACTTCGTCAACAATTTCGGCCAGCGGACGACTGCGCTCTTTGCCACGGCGCAACGGAATCACACAAAATGCGCACGACATGTTGCATCCGTACTGGATGGGTACATGCACACTCACCGGTGGATTCTGCCAGTCAGCCACCGGCAATGCGGGCTCCTCGATGGAGTAGATGGGATTCGGTGCGAGTGCGAGTACTTCGTCAACAGCCGATGGTGACACAAAGTGGTCTACCACGGGAAGCCGCTCTTTGAAAATAGATTGGTTGTTGGGTCCCACCATGCATCCCCACAACACCACCGTGGTGTCAGGGTTGGCTTTTTTGACGCGCTGGAGATCCCCCAACTTGCCGAGAATGCGCTCCTCGGCCGATGCCCGCACACTACATGAATTGAGTACCACAAAACTGGCCTGGCTCGGCTCGCTGGCTGGTGCATACCCGACACTTTGCAGCGCGCTTTCGAGCCGCTCCGAATCGGAAATATTCATTTGACAGCCAACCGTCCAGACATAATAACGCCGCTCACGTGGAGTGTCGTCCCGTGATGTGCTCGGCGCATCTGAGAGGAAAAGTGGGATGTCCTGCATGTCAGATGGTCCTCGTATCGTCAAACCCTAACGACGTATTATACCATAAGCGGGTGGTGTATGCCGTTACCACACCGTAATCGGCAAATCGTTGCTGATGCTCACGTCGGCAGCCTGGCGCAGAGATGCCAAACAGCGCATTACAGGGTGCTTTTCGGGGACCTGCATCTGGGTGAGATACCCGTGCAACTGGAATAGCTCGCGCTGGAGTGCACTCGCCGATCCCACACTGATGCGTTCGACTGCGTCATCTTCGCTTTCGGTGCCGTCTTCGTCTTCGTCGTCAAAAAACAAATCAATGGGGTTAGGGAATTCTACCGGGATGTAGTAGAAGGGGTCACCATCGGGGCGAATAAAATGGGGGAAGCGCGTGGGGATTTCTTCTTCGAGCACTTTGCTCAAGAGTGGGTCAATGTCCTCGTTTTCATCGAACTTTTTGTTCAACAATGGCGTGATATCGCGCCCCTGTTCGATGTAGACAGCGACTTGGCTCAGGCGGTATAAATCACCGTAGCGCTTGATGCCACCTTCCCAGATAACTGCCCCCGGGTTGACCATGAAATCATATTCGACACCCTCTTGGCGCAAATAATCTTGGAGTTGTGCGACGAGCTCGCGCTCTTCTTCGTACATTTCGCGGTCATCGTTGGGCGTGTAATTGAATATAGAACCGACAACAAGCGAAATATCGTAATCTTGCTCGTCTGGGGTGTGGTTGTGATTGGCGTTGCTCACGCAATAACTCCTCATCAATGGCGATACGTCATAAGCATACACAATCAACCCCCAACACGCAACTTTCGCCCTAATGAAACTTTTCACGTGTGTGTGCCGTCATGAGTACGTTCATGTGTATATCAACGTGTGTGGTGAAAGGGAAATTGTTATGCGTCATCGTTTCCAGTGGCTGTTTAGTTGCATCATGATATGTACGGTCTTACTGGGTGTGCGGATTGCGCATGGTCAGTTTGCCTCCCCCGCCATTGTGGGTGGGAGTGTAGCCATCGAAAATGAATTCCCGTGGCAGGTGTGGCTCCATCCTACCAACTACAACGGCGTCTACTGTGGCGCCTCACTCATCAGTAGTGGGTGGGCATTGACTGCGGCACACTGTGTCCAGGGGTATAGCGCTACAAACATGGTCGTTGACTTGGGCATGCATACCATTGGTGGCAATAACCCCTATCGGCAGACCAAGACGATTAGTCAAATCATCGTTCACCCACAGTACAATTCCACCACCATGGACTACGACTACGCATTGTTGCGCTTGTCGAGTGCTGCCACCCTCAATCAGGCAGTTGCGCCAATTGCCCTTGCCACGAGTAACGACACAGCACTCTATGCCAACGGTGTAACTGCAGTGGTGAGTGGTTGGGGGACGACCAGCTCCGGTGGATCGGTGTCGTCCGTGTTGCGCAAAGCATCCGTTCCCGTGGTTGATAACGTGACCTGTAATGCGAATTATGGCGGTGGTATCACCGCCCGTATGATGTGTGCGGGCTACCCCCAGGGCGGCGTGGATTCGTGCCAAGGTGACAGCGGTGGTCCGTTAATTGTGAATACGGCGAATGCCCCCAAACTCGTGGGTGTGGTTAGCTGGGGCGATGGTTGTGCCCTGGCTGGCAAACCTGGGGTCTACTCACATGTGGCCAATGCCTATAGCTGGATTACCACGTATGTGTCGCTCACTCCGCAACCCACGGCCACAGTCACCGCCACCCGTGTCCCAGTGACGGCCACGACGGTACCTGCCACACAGACAAGTGCTCCCGCCACAAATACACCACTCGTGTCGTTGACACCGTCACCGACGCGTGTCGTCACCAATACGCGCACACCGAGCCCGTCACGGACTGCCACCCGCACACAAACGCCGTCGCGCACCCGTACCGCATCGCGCACGGCTACCCCACGTCCCGATTGGATGACACGGGTTGGGAATGGTGATTTTGAGTCAGGCAGCCTCATTTGGCTGGAGAGCTCGAGCAATTATCCATCAGTAATCGTCAACGATGGTCGTATCAAGGCACGTTCAGGGAAGTACTATGCGTGGCTGGGTGGCGGCAACGATGAAGCATCACTCATCCAACAAAGCATCACGGTACCCAGTGACGCCCCATACCTGCGTATCTACTACATGCTGGCATCCGCCGAAAAGTGTGGCATGCGCTACGACACAGCACAAATCAACGTCAACGGTCTACCGGTGCTCAATGGCGAGATCGAGTTGTGCAATCGCAACACCGCTCGTGCATGGAAAGCGTTCACTGTGGATATGCGAAGCTATGTGGGCCAAACCGTCACCTTTGATGTGCGTGTCAGCACCGATGAGTCAATTGTGAGTAGCTTGTGGCTCGACGATATTGGCTTCGTACGGGTGCCCACCGATGCACTCAACTACTACGGCAAGCGTGTCAATACGAGCAATTATGCGCCGGGGAATGTGATTCAGCGCTAATTGCTGCCCGTAGCCACCCCACCCGTGTGCACGGCGCACATGGGTGGGGTGTTCATTTCTATGTGCTGATTTTGACGAGTCATCCGTGCGTAGAGGGAGACTTGTACAGGATGGTGCGTGGTTTTCGACGCTATTCATGTACGGGTGTTCGGTGTATAGTGGTACTAGACAACAATGGTGTGGGGTGTCGTGTGAATTTCCAGCGCATCGTGGGTATCGGATGTGTGGTGTTGTGTATGCTACTCGGAGTGACTGGGCGCATCTTTGCTGAGCCAGTTGCACCAAATATTGTGGGTGGTGTTATCACCGAGCCCAACGAATTCCCGTGGCAGGTCGCCCTCACCCGCTATGGCAGTACCCATTGTGGCGGGAGCCTGATTAGTGCGACTTGGGTGGTGACTGCGGCCCATTGTGTCACCATGGGTAGTGGTGGATTACGCATCGAACTAGGCATTCACAATATCTGGAGCCTGACCGGTAACCCGTATCGCCAGTCCATTGCAATCAAACAAATCCTCATCCACCCGCAATACGGTATGACTGTTGATTACGGCGATTACGATATTGCGCTCATCGAATTACAAACACCGGCGTCGCTTAACACTGCGGTGAAACCGATTACGTTGGCGTCGAGTATGCATGGCGCACTGTACGAACCCAGCAATCTTGCAGATCAGGAGCATTGGCCGATTGTGAGTGGATGGGGAGCAACCAGCTACAACGGCAGCTCGTCGCAGTATTTGCGCAAAGTGGCAGTGCCTATTGTGTCCAATGCCACCTGTAATTCTAATTATGCGGGCGGTATCACCGAGCGCATGGTGTGTGCGGGGCTCGCACAAGGGGGCAAAGATTCGTGCCAGGGCGACAGTGGTGGTCCCCTGTTTATCAACGACAATGGCGTTCCCGTATTGATTGGTGTAGTGAGCTTTGGTCAAGACTGTGCCCTGCCCAACTATCCGGGGGTCTATACCCGCGTCGCCAGTCTCTATCCGTGGGTGGCGAGCTATGTGCCACTTGGGACACTCCCCACCTATACACCGTCAATCACGTTCACCCCTAGTCATACGCGCACTGCCACCAATACGGTCACCATCACCAACACCCGCACTCCCAGCATTACACGCACACCTTCGCAGACCCGTACCCCCAGTTACACGCTGACGGCGAGTCGTACGTTTACCGCTAGCCGTACGTTTACCGCTAGTCGTACGTTTACCGCTAGCCGTACACCAACTGCCACTTCCACCCCATCGCTGAGTCGCACATGGACTCGCACCTTGACGCCGAGTCACACGCGCACCCCGAGTCGCACGCGGACCGCCACCGTGACCCGCAGTAATACGCGGACTGCCACTGTCACACTGACGGCCACACCGCAACCCGAATGGATGCGCCGTGTCTCCAATGGGAATTTCGAGGCCGGTAATACGGCATGGAGTGAATCTTCGACGAGCTACCCCAACGTGATTACGCTTGAAACATCGGCGATAGCAGCACGTTCGGGGATGTACTTTGCGTGGTTTGGCGGTGCAAACGACGAATTATCGGTGATTTCACAAACCGTGCAGGTACGTGCCGATGCGCGCTATTTGCGCATCCACTACTTGTCCGCATCGAATGAGGAAGAGTGCAAGGTGCAGTACGATACGGCGCGTATCTATGCAAATAACGTGATGTTGGCAGGTGGTGAAATTCCGCTGTGTAAACCGAAAAACACCAATGTGTGGCGGCCGCTCACCTTTAACATGACCCCCTACATCAATCAGGATGTGATGTTGCGTATCGAAGTGCGTACGGACGTCTCCTTTGTGAGTAGTTTGTGGATAGATGATATCGGCTTTGTGCGGACTGCTACCGAAGCATTGACCTACTACGGCAAATCGTCGTCGTCCGTAATCACACTTCCCACCCAGCGCTAGTGGGTGGTACGTGCCACCTGATAAAACGGCTCAATGAGTGCCATGTCTTCGGCGCTGATGTGCTGTTCGTCTTCGTAGCACCACCACGCCGAAAGCACCATCTGCGCAAAATTCCAGAGGGCAATGCGTTGGGCGGACACGCCCACTATTTCGCTCATGATTGCGATTCGGCGGCGTGTCACTCCGACGATATCTCCACACACACGCAAACGGTCAATCGGGTTGCGCAAAAATGCGCCACATTCGTAGGCAGTGTCACCCATCACCCCTTGCGGGTCAATCACCACCCAGCCATCGTGATGCTGCAGAATGTTGTAGTGGTGAAAGTCGCCGTGGAGCGCAACATGTGGCATATCGTCACTCAATGTGGCATATATTTCACAGGCCCAATCCACGTGGGTGGCGGTAAAGGGTGCACAGCTGGTGCCCAGTGTTGGTTTGATGCGCTGTAATGCGGCACCCCAGTCACGAATTGTTGGCAGATTGAGGGGTGTGGTGTGCGGACGGATGCTCGTGCGCATCAGTTGGGCAGCAATGGTTGTGGCCTGGTCATCGTCGTCTGGGCATGCATCGTAGAGTGTAGTGCCTGGCGTGATATATGGCAACAAGATGGCACGACGCACCTCGTCCACTGCGAGGAGCGATACTGCTCCGTGTCCCGCATAGTGGCGCAGCATGGCTATTTCGCCGGCAAATTCACGGTGCAACGATGTCTTGATGACCACCGGTGTGCCATCGTGTTGGCGTTGCGCACCACAGACATAATTAAAACTCAGGGGAAACGGTGCATCGAGCACCAGTTGCCATTGGCTGGCGAGTGTGGCCATATGGTGTGGCATGTCATCACACCAGTGCCGCCCACGTGCGCCGTGCATGGCTTCCATCCGGGCTACGAAATCAGCTGGTATGGGGGGGATCATCGTGTGTCTCGGCGACATAAATCAGTTTGGCCAAGCGGCGGTCAAGGGCATGCGTGTGTGCATCCACAAGGATCATCAGTGGACCATCAAACGGTGTGACTTCGCAGACGGTAACGCTGTTGCCGGGGATGAGCCCGAGTGAGGCCAAGTATTGCAGGCGACTGCTATGGTGATCGCCCCGCACCCGCACAATGCGTGTGCAGATCCCTGCCGGGATATCGGCCAGACTGGTGCGGGTATGTGGGGGCATGGTACCATCGTGTGCCGGGATAGGGTCACCGTGCGGGTCCATGGTCGGATGCCCGAGGAGATCCGCAATCCGGGCTTCGAATTTTTCTGAAATCACATGCTCGAGGCGATCTGCTTCGTCGTGCACTTCGTCCCACTTGAACCCGAGTGCTTCCACGAGGTAGAGCTCAATGAGGCGGTGGTGACGTAGTACTTCGAGGGCGATTTGTTGCCCTGCAGGGGTGAGCGTGACCCCGTAATAGGGGGTGTGCGTCACCAAGTGCATATCGGCGAGTGTGCGTAGCATGCCACTGACCGACGCCGGTTTGACGGCCATGCGTTGTGCAATCAATGATGTGGTGACCTGCGCGTTATCGAGACTTATCTCGTAGATGCCCTTGAGGTAATCCTCCATGGCATGTGTGACGCGTGCGGTGCGTGGATCTGGTGCTGACATGCTACACTCCTAGCCGTGCCTACGCCTAGTGTATCACACACCCTGCGACTACCGGATGCGCTGTGTCCACCACCATGTCACGCCAGCACCGAGCAGACACAGACTCCCGATGCTCAACAAGAGCGGCACCGTCATGTTGGAATTGACCGGAATACCACATACATACTGCCAAATCAGCGTAGGTGTGCGCATAATGCTTGCGATGTCACGTGTGTACGCAATGGCGACGAGTACAAACATGAGCCCGAATCCCGCAATCATGGATGTAATCATGGTCAGCAAAAACTGTTTCTGCATGGTGAATCCATCAAGGTAGTGCCACGGTGGGCCACACGACCCACCGTGGCACGTGCACCACTACTTGATTGGCATTGGAACTTCGGGTTTGTACACGGGCGCATTAAACGTTGAGGCAAAGTCAACTGTCTCGAGGAAGACAGGCCCCCATGCCACGATACACAGTACGACGACCACTGCCAACCAGAATCCCCAGCGCTCGAGGATCATGGGGGAATCCGATTCGACCTTGGTGTCAATGGGCGGTGCTTCGGCATAGGCGGTCTTTGATGCAAAGATGCTCAACAGCAAATTTGCAAAGAGCAACACGCTACTAATCAAGAGGAGTACCCCCCCAATCACCGATGCATTCAGAAAAGGAACTGCCTCTGCATTGATGTAGGGTGCATTGCCCAAGTCGGTGCGCCGTGGCACGCCCAATAGGCCCGCTTGACTATAGGTGAAGCCAAACCAGAGCATCCCCACAAACCATGTGTAGATTTGTACTAGTGCCATCGTCTTGCTGTACAACTGCTTGCCTGTCACCATGGGGATGAGCCAATAGGCGATGCCAATAAATGTCATGGTGACGGCACCACCGAGTGTAGTGTGGAAGTGTGCCGGAATCCATGACGTATTGTGCAAGGCGATATTGAGCGTCAGCGATGCATTGACGAGCCCACTCACGCCCCCCACCACAAACATCAACATACCCACGAGCTGTGCTGCTACCACCGGGTTCCACCAGTCCTGCTTCCACATCCAGTCAATCCGTCCGGTGGCACCGCGCTTGCGTCCTGCGCGTTCGAGGACTGCGCCGATGTTGAACATCGTCAGAAAGCTGGGGATGGCCACTGCAAAGGTGAACACCCACTGTACCACCTTCATGACTTCACTGACACCCGGGTCAACGTACATGTGGTGCACACCCACCGGAATCGAAAAGATGAGCAACAGGATGAATGCCACACGTGCCAGTGGATCACTGAATAGCGTGCTGTTGGTCTGCTTGGGCAGCATCGTGTACCACGAAATGTATGCCGGAATCAGCCAGAAGTAAACCAATGGATGCCCAAAGAACCAGAACAAGGCACGGGCTGTTTGTGGATCGGTGGTGTTGACAAAACCGAGTGACAATGGCAGTAACATGAACAAGACTTCGATGGCGACACCCAGCGTGGCCACACACCACATGGTGTAATTGGTGAGGGTGGCAAATACGGCTAGTGGTACCCGCTCGGTAGCGCCGCATTCACGGCGCCAAGCATAGTAGGTCATGAACAGAATCGCCGTGACAATCCATGTGCCCACAATCACTAGCGTCAACCCCAAATAAAAGAGGGGGTGTGCCAACATGGACGGATAAAACGTGTAGAGCACGTTGGCTTGCCCCGACAGAATGGCGTAGAGGGTCATCAGCATGCCCGTTAGCATTGTCCAGTAAGCGACCCAGGCCAGTTTGGGCCGCCAGATTTCGCGCTGAAGTGAGCGTTGCACGACAAAGTAGCTGAAGCCGACGATGAAAAACGTGGTAAAGACCAAGGCGTTGACCACACCGTGCACGGTCAGTGCTTCGTAGTAGTACGAAAAAAATGGAATGGGGAGCTTGAGCATGGGCGCCCGCCGAAAGACCTGGAATGGCCCTAAAAAGATGCCCAACGATAACGCCACAAACGCCGTGATGATGTGTGCCCCAACCAACCATTGCTCGCTAGTGAGGAGTTTGGTGGCAGGGAAGCTGATGCTATGCCCTTGGTGGGAAAGTTTTTGTGCAGATTGCATGATGGTTCCTCTGCTTACTGAACATTGATAACCGCGATCATGGCTTGGTGCCCTGGACCGCAGTACTCATGACAAATAATGTGATAGACACCCGGTTTGGCAAAGGTCAGCGACACCTGCGATATTTGCCCAGGAATCAACATCAGATTGACGTTGTGTTGCTCCACATAAAACCCGTGTGTGACATCCTTGGCAGTCGCAACGATTTTGAGACGACTCCCCGCAGGAATCGTAATGCTGGGCATGCTGCCTTTGACACCAAAGTCGAATTTCCACATGTGCGCCACTACCCGTAGGGTGTAGGCGTTGGTGCCATCCTGGGTTAAACCGGGTGTTGCAAATTCTGTTTTGTCGAGTTGGGTGGGGTCAATGCGCCCCGCCGGTGATGGCACATGGATGCCGTAGACGAGTGACGTTGCAATCAGTGCTGCCACAAAACTGCCCATCAATACGCCGACGATGACAAACCAGGTGCGTTCATAACGATCAACGTGAATCATTACTGTGCTCCCCCGCGATTAATCACATCAAACCACAATACGAACCAGTAGATGGCATACCCGATGGCCAGCAACACTACAAACGTGAGTGTGCCTTTTGGCTCAA
>CAZMWB010000055.1:0-18759 GCA_964569955.1 uncultured Klebsiella sp.
TGGGCAATCGCCCCCGAAAAAATCCACGGATGACGGTTGCGAATGGCGCGCTCACGACCCGGCTTTAGGACGATGGATGACATGCAACAATCCTCTCATGGCAATCTGCTCATTCCATTGTAGCGCACTCCACCATTTAGCGCAGATGCGGTGTCACCCAACCGTCGCACAAACTCATCAGATTGGCAATCATCGGCGTGCGGTCAACGTCAGGCGGCTGCAAAAAAATGTCACTCAAAATGAAGACCACATAGTCAAAAAATTGGCGGTATGTGGCCAAAAGCAGATGGTACGGATCGGGACGATAGCCGCCCGTAGCCTGGGCGTAGGCATCGAGAAAGATGCGGTCATGCTGAAAGACCCATAAATCACGCTCGGGGTGGGCCAGTGCCGTGTAATCCCAGTCCACGATGGTCAGGTCATATGGCGTGTTGTTGATGACATTTCCCCCCGCATCGCCGTGTGTCACCACCCACGGATGATTGGTATGCTGGGGATAGGCGCGTTGCAGTTCACACAGGCGTTCGTAGTAGCCTTCGAACTGGTCGCGGCGATGCCCGAGTCCCTCCCACAGGTTGTACTGCCAGTTCGCCGTCCCGCCCGCGTAGGCGCGATTCATCAGCTGCGTCAACATGGCATCATGCTCGAAGCGCGTCACCCGTGCCATGGGCACCTGGATGCGTGGCGTCGCCTGATGAATGGTCGCAATCGCCGTGGCAAAGGTGGCAATGTCGTAGTCTTCGCGGTTAGGTGCATCCACGTAGCGACTCACCGTCACCATAGCATCGCCGTGGCTGACCAACCAGGCCCCACTGCGCGTCGGCACAGGTTGATTGACCAGCGGACCGACCACGGCGGCAAGTGCGGCATGCGCGGGTGCACTCTGGGGTAAACGACACTTAAAGAATGGTTTGCGCGTGATTTTGATGAAAAGGTGCTGCTGCAGACTATTGTGCGCAGTAAAGGTTTCCGCCACGAGGCCACGGGCGGCGGGTTGCAACGATGCCGGCACAATGTCGTAGTATGTGGCAAGAAAATCGTACACCGGTGCTCCTTTTCATACCACACAAGAACGTGGTCTACACAAACAGCTGAAAGACCTGATTACCGAACATGCGTCCTTGCACTGTCAAGCGCAACCCGACATCATCAACCTCGAGCAAGCCTTGGCTGGTCGCCTGGGCGATGGCCGCCGCATGTACCTGACGTACGTCAACACCACAGCGATCATGGATGTGTGCAAAGCTGATACCCGCATTGAGGCGCAAGCCCATCATCATTGTTTCAGCCAACACATCCGTTGCTGTCAGCTCCGTCGTCTCGCGCAACGGCGATTGCTGAGCGCCGGCACGGGCAATGTAGTCGTCAACCCCCAACGCCACCACGTAGCGCCGGCCGGCTGCATGCCCGTGTGCGCCGGCACCAGCCGCATGGTAATCAGCATTGAGCCAGTACGCCACGTTGTGCAGGCCAGCGTGGCGTGGCAAGCCACCGACACCACTTGTGCCACGCGCCCAGTTCGAGATTTCGTACTGGTTGTAGCCACGATCGGCCAGGTAATCCATCGTATAGGCGTACATCTGTCCCGTCACATCGTCGTCGGGCACACTCCAGCGTCCACCCATGACTTGGGCGTAGAGGGGCGTGCTTTCTTCGAGGATAAGCGAATAGATGGCAAAATGATCCACGTCCCAGGTCACAGCCTCGTGGAGCGTCTGTTGCCAGTCGGCGAGCGTTTGCCCAGGCAGCCCAAAGATGAAATCGAGATTGACGGAATCAAATCCAACGCGCATGGCGTCCTCGTAGCTGGCGCGTGCTTCATCAGCCGTATGAATGCGCCCGAGCATGCGCAACATCGGGTCACTGAGACTTTGGACGCCCATGCTGATCCGATTCACGCCCAGGCTGCGCAGATCGCGCAGGTAGTCGCGCCCCAACACCGTTCCCGGATTACATTCCACGGTGACTTCAGCACCCTGGAGTGGGATGACGCGGTCTGTAGTCTCGAGAATCTGCGCCATCTGCTCGATAGGCAACATGCTTGGCGTCCCCCCGCCCAAAAAGATGGTCGGCGGTAAATCGGCCCGGATGAGTGGATGGGGAGTGGTCGGTACGGTCACCGTAGGCATGGGTGGCAACGCACGTAGTTCGTTGCACAGGGCATTGGTATAGGCCGCCATGCGATCTTCCATGTTGGCATACGTGTTGAAATCACAGTAGGCACAGCGCCGATGACAAAACGGAATGTGAATGTATAGATGTCGTGCACCGCGCACGTGTTGTCGCCAATCCATGATGATGTCCTTGTTGTTGCGCATCCACCTGTATTGTAACGGGTATATGTACTGGGTGTTGCCGAGTGCAGGTGCACCGTTTATACTTACTCCATGAGTACATATCGTGATGCGATTACCGTGGTCTTACACCACCCCATGCGTCAAGTCAATATTGCGTCGAGTGTGCGCGCCATGAAAAACATGGGGCTGCGCCAATTGCGTCTAGTCGCCCCGCGTGAATACGCCCCCGAACTCATCGAGCAAGTGGCCCATCGGAGCGAAGACGTGGTATCGCGCATCACCGTCTACGACACGCTGGCTGCCGCCGTGCACGACATGCATTGGGTGGTGGGCACCACTGCCCGCATCCGTGATACACCCCTGCCCCCCGACGATATCCGCACCGCTATTCCCATGATTGCCCAAAAAGCAACCAACGGACAACGGGTCGCGCTCGTCTTTGGCCCCGAAGACAACGGTCTGCAAAAAGCAGAACTCGACCTGTGTCATCAATCGATTACCATCGATACTGACCCCGAATATGCCTCGCTCAACCTCGCCCAAGCCGTGTTGTTGGTCTGCTACGAACTTCACATGGTAGCACCACCCGTGCGCGAATCAACGCGCATCACCTATCCACCGGCGAGTAGTGCGCGCATCGAAGAATTTTTGCAGACGCTCGAACTCGCCCTGCGCCAGATTGATTTCTTCAAGAGCCCGAGCGCCCACGCCAAAATGCGCTCACTGCGGAGCATGACCCATCGCGCCCAACCCAACGGCCGCGAAATCATGCTGTTGCAGGCCATTTGTCGCGAGGCCATCAAGGTCATCCAACGCCTACAGCCGCCCGGCAATCCGCGCGAATAGCGCATCGTACTGCGGCGCCATCTGCGCCCAATCGAACTGTGCCGCCCAGCGCTGTAGCGGCTGGCGATCTAGCGTCGCGAGCTGTGTCAACAGCTGTGTCAAGGCGGGCACGAGGTGCGAGTCACCATCGTAGAGGAGCAGGTCGTGGTAGGCCGCCGGCAGTAATTCCGGGTAGGCCAGGCGCTTGGGCAACAGCGGTACTGCTCCCGTGTACGTGGCTTCGATCACCGCAATCCCAAAGAATTCTTGGATGGCCGCACTCACCACCACATCGGCCTGATGCAACAAATCACGGTAGTGTGCCGCATCGGGTACGTACCCCCAGTGGCGTGTAATCGGTGCCAGCACCTCGCGCATGCGCGCAAAGTCATCGTTGCCCGGGTCCACGTATTCTCCCACTACGATGAGTTGAAGCGGGATTCCCTCACGCATCATCTGTGCCATACTGGTAAAAAAATGCAGCGGCTGTTTGTCGTAGTCCCAACGACTATTCCACAATACCACTGGGGCACCGCTCGGGCGAGGGAGCGTTGCGCCATCGAAGCGGCGCAGATCAATTCCCGGGTAAAGCACATGCGTTTTAGGCGCGATACTCGCTACCGCATCAAGCTCGTGGTAGTCGTGAAAGCGCCGGGGCAAGCCGGGCAGGGCGGCGAGGAGCGCTTGCCGGTGGAAATCCGAGTTAAACAGCACCGCATCCGCCGCCAGCATCCCCGTGTAGTTGAGCCACGGCCAGGTGAGATCGAGTTTGCGTCCAGCGGGGAGCGGGTAGGTCAGCTGATTTTCGTGCATGTATATAGCTATAGGTATATTTGACATTATGTCACGTGTCAACGCCAGGAATGTCGCCACGTCGAGCATGTCGGTGGCAACCACCACATCAAAGTGCTGACGCAGATGACCACTCCAGCGTTCACGCACCATGCGTGCCATGCTGATGGCAGCTCCGCGCATACGCCAGCGCCAGCCACCGTCATAGGGCAAACCCAGCACCGTCACCTGTGCCGTGCTGTGACTAGCGTATCCCAGTGCGACCGCACGATGTGATCCCGCATGAAAGGCGTCGAGCCAGAGAATGCGCATTACCCCCCTCCTTGCCACCACTGCCAGCCCAACACTACCAGACAAATGAGCGCAATCACCCACAAAATCCCTGGCACCTCGAATGTGACTGCTGGCTCTGGTGCCACCACATCATCACGCGCACCAATGGGTGGTACAAGAGTGTCACTGGACTCATCACTCACGTACCACTCACTGGCCAGTGCCGTGGCAACCTGTGGCGACGCCAAGGCGGCATCGGTGACCGGAATCTGCGCGACCTGTGCCCGCCAATCACGCCCAGGTACAGCACGCGCCTGGTGCCACGCCCGCAAATAGGCCATCAGCACACCGATATGCCCACGGCTATGCTGGAGCATCCACGTATGGTCAGGGCGCAACAGGCGTGGCGCATCATCACCAAGCTGGGCACTCACTACGTCATCAAGCATGGCCCCATCCACGCGGTGCATGGGCACCGTCTGCCACGGCATCAGCGTTGGGGGAGCAGACACGGCGGATGCCAACACCCGCAACCGACCATCTCGCACCAACGGCAATAATTCCAGCCACCAGACATCTATCGTATCTGCGAGCTGTGGGGTATCACTGTTGTCAAACGCAAGCAGCGGTGCAGTCACGAGGTCGGCCATGTGCATCTGCCAACGTGCGGGGTGTTGCTGGAAGGCGGTTGCAATGGTCGTGCGCAACGTATCAATGTCTGCGCAATCATGCAGGTCAATATAGTACGACTGCATGGTCGGTTGATCAAAGAGGGCTGGGGCAGCATGCACCACGTGGTAGAGCAACGACGATCGGCCGCTCTGGCGTGGACCAGTGACCAGTGTCGGGCTACGGCGGTCGAGGGCCGTGCAGATGTGTTGAATTTCGCTCCAGCGGCCCGCAAAGCGGGTATGGTCACGTACCATGTCAGGGGCAAACGGTTGCATGGCATCACTCTTTTACCAGAGCGGCGCAGATGCGACCATGTCACATCGTGCGCCGGCTCATTGTATACTTACACACAGAGACGGGAGCCACGAGGAGTCTTGTACGATGTTGAAGCGCGACGAAATCGAACCAGCACTGACCATTTTTTTCTTTAGCCTACTGATTACCAGTGGGATTACGTACACGCTGAGTATCAGCTACCACCTCATATTCCTGTGGCCCATCCTGATAGTCATCCCGACAGTGGCAACGATTGCGCTTATCCGGCGCGCTCGCGCTCGCCGCGGTGCATCGCCAACAGATCGCCAACCACCGCAAACCCCGTAGCCACCCCACCCGCACCCGCACCGATGATGGTCACATCGCCGAGCAGGTCGGTGGTATACGTCAAGGCATTGGTGGCACCGGCCACTCCCGCCAATGGATGTGTAACTGGCAGGCGCATCGGTTGTACCGAGGCAGTGACTCCTTGTGGTGTGCGTGTGACTTCGGCGATGAGCTTCCAGCGTTCGCCGGCAGCTTGGGCGGCTTTGACGTCGGCTGCACTAATCTGTGTAATCCCCTTGCAAGCCACATCACTCGGGCGCAGTCCGGCGTTCATCAGCACATTGGCCAAAATCGCCGCCTTGCCCGCAGCATCGTGCCCTTCCACGTCGCCGGTGGGATCAGCTTCGGCATAGCCGAGGCGTTGGGCATCGGCCAAGGCGGCAGCATAGTCGAGCCCTTGCTCCATTTGCGTCAAAATATAGTTGGTGGTGCCATTGACAATGCCACGCACCATGCGCACATCGCACCCCTGCAGACTACTCCATCCCAGACGTAACGAGGGCGTGCCTGCCATGACTGTCCCTTCGATACCCAGGAACAGACCCTTGCTGGCGGCGAGCGCACGCAATTCCTTGAGAAAGAGTGCCGCTGGTCCCTTGTTGGCAGTAATCACGTGCAATCCGCGCTGCAGTGCCGTGCGGATGTGATTGGTGGCTGGCTCGGCGGTATCAAGGTTGGTTGGGCTGAGTTCTACAAGTACATCGGCAGCGCGCGTCTGAATCATGGTCAGCGCATCGTCGCTTACGGCCTGTGGGAGCGACGTCAACGAGCCCTGTGCAATCGCATCGAGCAATGCTGCCGCATTGAGACCATCGGCAGCATAGGCACTACCACGGCGAGCCGTGGCAACGCCCACGATGCGGATGTCGGCTCCAGTGCTAGCCGTAATACGCGCACCATGGTCGCGTATGATTTGGGCAAATCCCTGGCCGGCGGCGCCAAATCCAACCAACAAAACACGGTATACTGTGGGCATGGCGTGATTTCTTTCGTTGATCATACAAGTGCGACACGGCGCATGGCCGTGCCGGAACGTCTCGCTTGTATTATACACGGCTGACTACGTGCAATAGCCGTACCCGCTGCCAATATGCAATCGCATACACACAATAAGAATAACCGTGATGATTACCATTGCACCACACAGTCCATTTGCCCTCACCCTCACCCACCCCTACATGGCAGCGGCCGGCGCACTCGGATATGGGGTACACACGGCTAATACGGTCCAACGTGTTGCGCCTGCTGCACTGATTACACCCAGTGTGACCCATACAGGGCGCACTCCCGATGGACCGAATCGCATGCACGAATATCGGGGCGGATTATGGGTGGGCGAGCCATGGCATGACCCAGGCGTACAATGGGTCGGGCGGCGCGCCACTCCTGTCTGGGCCCAGTGGGATATCCCCGTCATCGTATCACTCGCTGCCGATGATGCACATCTCCATCAGGCGGTACGTGATCTCGATCAAGTCGAAGGGATTGCAGCGTTCGAGCTGAGTATTACACCGCTACAAACCGATCTCAACGAGTTGCTTGCCCGTGTGCGCAGTGCGTGTTCGTTGCCACTCATCGTCAAATTACCCCTAGCACATCCGAGTCTGCTCATTCCACTCGTACAGCAGTGCAATACACATCAGGTAGATGCCATCACGTTGTGCGGGGCACCATATGTGGCCGATGGACGGTACCTCAGCCCTGCCCTCTTTCCACTGACACTCTATGCCTGCCAGAGCATCATCCCCACAACGCCTATGCCGGTGATTGCCTGTGGCGGCATCAACGACGACGCCAGCGCTCGCGCGGTGCGCGAGGCTGGCGCCTGTGCTGTCCAATTGGGGAGCGTGTTACTACGCGACCCCGATATCATCATGCGCTTGCAACAGGAATAACTAGCGGCGAATTTGCCCCTCGCCCTGTACCACCCATTTGTAGGTGGTGAGTTCGCGTAGCCCCATGGGACCACGCACATGCAGTTTTTGTGTGCTAATCGCAATCTCAGCACCGAGCCCCAGTTGCCCACCATCGTTGAAGCGTGTCGAGGCATTTACCATGACTGCCGTTGCATCCACTTGATGCACAAAGGCATCAATAGCCGCCTGATTCTGGCTGATAATCACCTCGGTATGACCACCGTGTTCGTTGATATGGGTGATTGCTTCGTGCACATCTGCCACTACATGCATGGTGACAATCAGTGCCATGTATTCGGTGTCAAAGTCATCTGCACCCATGGCAACAATCTTGTCGGTCTGCATGCCAATTCGCGTCAATTCCGCCTGCACCTCTGCATCACAGCGCAACTCCACACCATTTGCGAGGAGTGCCTCAGCAATCACGGGGAGCATGGTAGCGAGTGCAGCCCGTTCGACGAGGACCACATCCAAAGAATTACACACACTCGGGCGTTGCACGCGGGCGTTGACGACGATATCGCGCACAAACTGCGGGTTTGCCGTCTGGTCAATGTAGGCATGCACAATGCCAATCCCACCCACAATCACCGGCATGGTGGCATGCTCCACACAAAAGCGGTGTAACGCGGCACCACCACGAGGAATCACCACATCCACGTATTTGTCGAGGGTGAGCAGTTGTTCTACCAGCCCACGATCGGGATTATCGATGACTTGCAGGGCATCTGCAGGCAGATTCACGGCTTGCAAGGCGCGCTGGAGCACCTGCACGATGGCCGTTGACGAGGCCACGATTTCTTTGCCGGCGCGCAAAATCGCCGCATTGCCCGATTTGAGACAAAGGGCTGCCACGTCAAATGTCACATTGGGACGCGCCTCGTAGACCACGGCGACCACACCGAGCGGGATGCGCACTTTGTGCCAGTGCAACTCATTGGGGAGTACGCCACGTTCAAACACGTCGCCCACGGGATCGGGTAATGCGATGACCGTACGGATGTCACTGGCTATCGCATCGAGGCGCTGTGGCGTCAGCAACATGCGGTCGAGCAACGATGCCCTGAGCCCAGCCGCTTTAGCGTTTTCCATGTCTACCGCATTTGCAGCCAGGATGACCGCTTGTTCGGCTGGATCCGCAAGCAACTCGGCAATATGCGCAAGCACCGCATTCCGTTGTGCCGTGGAGGACGATGCCACTGCACGGGACGCTACACGCGCACGTTTGGCCATTGCGACAATATCAATGGTGGTCATAGTTCTTTGCTCTCCGTGCGTGCCAACAACACCATATCATCACGGTGAATGGCTTCAGGACCATATGTGTAGCCCAGTATATCAGCAATCGCTGTCGAGCGTTGCCCCATGATGCGATGCAAGTCGGTAGCACTGTACTGCATCAAGCCACGCGCTATTTCGTGTTCACCGTGATAAATGCGCACCGTCTGGCCACGCTCAAAGTCACCGGTCACAGCCACCACGCCTGCAGGGAGCAAGCTTTTGCCCTGCTTGGTTACCGCACGTGCGGCACCATCATCAACGGTGATGCGACTGTTGCGCACTGTTTCTGCCAATATCCAGCGTTTACGGCCTTCCATGCTGTTGACTTTGGCGGGAAAGCGTGTGCCAATGCGTTCGCCAGCTACGGTGCGGAGCACCACATCTGGGAGTGCGCCCGGGACGATTACCACGTCAATGCCACTCTGCGTGGCCAAATCAGCAGCTTGAATCTTGGTAATCATGCCACCCGTCCCGCGGTTACTTCCCGTACCGCCAGCCAAATCATATATTGCCTGCGTGATATCAGTTATTTCAGGAATTAATGTAGCATCGGGATGACTGCGTGGGTCGGCAGTGTAGACTCCATCAATGTCCGTCACAATCACGAGCAGGTCGGCATCAATCAAATTGGCCACCAATGCCGATAAATTATCGTTGTCGCCCACTTTAATTTCATCAACCACCACCGCATCATTTTCGTTGATAATCGGCAGCACGCCATACGCAAAACAGGTCAGCAGCGAATTGCGTGCATTCAAGTAACGATGGCGATCGGTGAGATCGGCTTTGGTCAGTAGTGTTTGCCCGACGGGAACTGCGTACAACCCGAAGAGTTGTTCATACAGATGCATGATAAAGCTTTGGCCAACAGCGGCCAACATCTGTTTCTGTGAAATATCACGTGCCCGTCGTTGCACACCCAATCGCTCGATACCTGCGGCCACAGCCCCAGAGGTCACCAGCACGACTTCGTGACCACGCTGGCGCAACATGGCGAGCTGCCGCACAAAATCAACCATGCGTGGGCGGTGCAAGCGCTCACTCCCCGCCGTCAGCACGTTGGTGCCAAACTTGACGACGACGCGGAGTGTATCTGCCGGTCTACTCATCTCCCAACCCTCGTGTTACTGCACAAGCCGATAGCCGACCCCCCATTCTGTCAATAACAGGCGTGGCGAACGCCCGGAATTGGGTTCAATCTTGCGGCGTAAGTGCCACATGTAGACCTTGAGGTAGTCTTGATCGTGCTGTGAATTCGGTCCCCATACAGAGTGTAACAGGGTTTCGTGGGGAACCACGTTACCCGCATGCTCTGCTAATACCGATAATAACGCATATTCGGTTGGCGTGAGTTCGACATCTACCCCTTTGACGGTCACTTTGCGCGTATGCGTGTCAATTACGAGCTCACCAGCACCCACAATACGCGTGTGTTGCACCACATTACTCCGCCGCAGCAAGGCCCGCACCCGTGCCAATAACTCGTCCATGTCGAATGGTTTGAGCATGTAGTCGTCTGCACCACAATCGAGCCCCATCACAATATCGCGTGATTGAGTACGCGCCGTCAGCATCAGCACCGGCACCATGTTTTTGGCGTTTCGAATCTGTTGACAGACTTCACGCCCATCCATCTCTGGCATCATGATGTCCAACACAATTAAATCAACTGCAGTCGTCTCCAGTTGCTTCAGACAGTCTGGGCCACTACTCGCTTCGATGACACGGTATCCCGCATTGCTAAACAACAAATTCAACAGACGGCGCAACCCGGGCTCATCATCCACCACCATGATTGACTGTGCTTGTGTCATCTCTTCTCCATTCGTTATCACCATATACTCGTAATTACAGTGATTATTCATCGAATTTATTCAGCATTATCTTACCATAAATTTATTAAAATAGCATACGTGTATTCATCTGTATATAATGATTTTGATTATTCCATACAAAAAAACACCACTTGACAGTGGTGTTTTTATCTACGATTACATTATTTAATCATCAAAAAAATACTCTTTATGTATTTTAACTTTCTTGCAAACGGCGCACTAATTCAATCGTATCCTGGGTAGTCAACGTCCCCACATAGACGTAGCGCACATTGCCTTGCGCATCAATGAAATAGCTGACTGGTATAGGCGAAATCTGGTATTTTTGTGAGATTTCCCCTTTTACATCAAAGACCACCGGATAGGAGACCCCATACGAATCCACAAAATTAGCCACATCAATATCACCCTGAATTCCTGGGGCTTCTTGATGGCGCAAATTGATGCCGATAAATTCCACGTTTTGCGATTTAAGTTGATTATACGCAGATTCGAGAGCCGGCGTCTCTTCCTTGCACGGTTCACACCATGTGCCCCAGAAGTTCAGCACCACAATTTTGCCACGATAGGAGCTCAGTGTCAGCGTATCGCCACCAAGCAGCGGCAGCGTAAAATCAGTCGCTGGCCGATTGGTTTCTGCGGCAGCTGGCATCACCGGTGCTGCCAAGCGCGCACTCGCCACCCACACAATCGCCACAATCACAATCCCAATCAGCCCGCCGAGAATTACCATCATGAGTTCACGGCGCACCGGATTTTCGTCACTAGGGGGGGACGCTGGTGCATCCTCGTGGGGGGGTGGTTGAATCAAGAGCCCCAACGAACGGTCGTAGAGATAGCGTTGGCGCGGATCAAGCAACACGTCACGGATTTCTTCGAGGGCCGCAATACGTTGCATGGCAGCATTTGCCAGTTCGCCACTCGGATCCGTTTGCAGGTCGGCGCGATAGCGCTGTGTGGTTGCATCGCATGCTGCCACGATTTCACTCGAAGTTGCATCCACTGCAACTCCGAGCTGTTCGTAGTATGTTGGTGCGCTTGTCATATACTACTGCCTTTCACCCACACACCCACTCAACGATTATTGAGTTGGGCGATGAGCTTGGTTGCTTGGATGGCAAATGGTGAATCACTCGGTTCAATGTCAACGATTTGTTGCCATGCCTCAATAGCGGCATCAATCTGTTGTGGGGTAATTTCTGCCAGACAGTAGCCGAGGTTCAACAGTGCACGTGGTTTTTCGCTGTCGGGCAATGCGGGTAGTGCTTCGCGGAGCTGCGCTAGTCCGGCAGCCGAATCAGGACCACTGCCGATGCCGTTGCCATAAAAGCAACGACTCGCACCCATATCCGCTTGGACCACCACATTACTCGGGTCAAACGACAAAGCCTTGGCATAGGCATCGGCTGCCATTTGCCAACGCGCCAAACGATTCAGGTAGAGGGTACTGCCAGGCTGTTGTTCACGCACAATCTGCACACTGTTGTAGAGCAGATTCGCATAATCAACCCACGCCGAAATGCTGGTCGGATTCTCTTCGGTTGCACGTCGTGCGGCGAGAATTGACTCTTCGAACTGGTCGCTCACTGCCGTGGCAACTGCCACCGGCGGGGAATCGTTGCGGGGTGCCGTGCGCCGCCCACCATCGGTGATGATGTAGGTCGCAAAGACGATGACGAGTGGAATCACAATCGTCAACCAGAGCGCCGTCTGGCGATCACCGGCCACACTCCGTCCACTGCGCACCGGTTTAGCATCGAATTCGGGGGTGCGTTCGTGTTGTTGTGCTGCGGGGAGCGGTCGGTAGTCGTAGGTTGGTTCCGTCACGGGGATAGCGCGTTCTACCACACTAGTCACTCCAGCATCATAGGCGGCCCGCATCGTGGCATCACTCAAAATCGCATATGCCTGATCGAGGGCAAGTGCGCGCTCACTGGCGAGTGCACGCAACTCCTCACTGACCCCTTGGAGCGCATCCGGGTTGTACGCTTGCCGTAGCCGCTGATATGCGGCAGTAATTGTAGCCTGGTCGGCATCCCGCGCAACCTGGAGCACGGCATAAAAATCAACCATGACGTTCCTTCTATTTCACACGGGAGAGCGCATCTTCGCGACCAAGACCACGGGTCCACAACGACGCTGAGCTCCACACCGTCCCGAGTGTCATCCCGGCTTCGAGTGCACGGCGCAACACGGCGAGCAAGCCACCCAACACGCCAATGATGATGCCACTCCATACCAGCACCACCCCCGGCTTGACGGTCACCGTCACCACTGCACGCGCTGGCTCTACCGGCAGGTTCAGCCCACTCACGTTGATGATGACTCGTTTTTGCGTCGGGTCAAAGGCTGCAAGCGACGCTTTGTGGCCACCTGGTAAATCAACGGGCATCTCTTTGATGGCTTTGGCGGGATCTGGTTCGTCAGCAAGAATGACGATACCCGGCACAATTTCGATGGTTTGCCCTTCGTAGTTGACACTCAAACGTGCACTAATGTCCGCATTCGAGCTGTGGTCAGTGGGCACCACAAAGCCATTAAACGTAATCGTGTAGGGTCCAACTTTCTTGGACTGTCCTTCTTCGAGATCCGCAATGTTTCGGTCAAACGCAGGCGTGTATTCTACCGGTGAGATGTACAAATCTTGGAAAATTTCACTCCGCACCGATGGAGTTGCCATTGTCGCACCCATGCGACTATTGAAGTAGAGTTGCGGAGTAGCCGGTGATTCGTTGCCGCCACGATTGACGGTCATATCGAGCACACCACGGCCGTTGGCATCCATACGCCAGCCGTTAAAGGAGATGTCGTAGCCGTAGATGGCCATTTTCTCACCTTCGGGGATAACCACACGCGTCTCAGGAGTGGCATACCACGTGGAGGCAACTGCGCCCACAATAAAAATCATCAAGCCGACATGTGCCATGTAGCCACCGATGCGGAGCCAGCCACCTTTGAGTGTGCGAACAATCATCAGCACGTTGGTCCCAATGGCGAACGTGGCCAATGCCACATAAGCAACAGAATATAGGCTACGGGTACCCAATACGATGGCCACACACGTAACAATTACGGCGGCCACACCCGGCCAGCGAATCGCCCGCAACAGGTGGCGCGGATTACTATCACGCCAGCCCAGCAATGGCCCGAATATCATCAGTACTGTCATAATCAGCCCGAGGGGCGCCACAGTTGTGCTATAAAAACTGCCAACCAAACCAAAGCGACCATCTTCGAAGGGCTGGGCGTTCATGTCGTAGGTGGTACCGTCGTCGAGCTGAAACATGGAACCGAAAAAGCTCTGCAGCGACGAGCCAACCCCTGGTATGGCCGAAATGACGGGCATCGAAGTACCCAGCGCCACTACACCGGCCATCAACATGACCACCAGAATCATCAACGCAAAAAAGCTATCGCGTGACAAGAGCTTTTCAGAGAGTGCTTTCGAGGGAATGTCGCGCCAGCGCCATGCAATAAAGCCACCGCCGACCAGTGCCAAACTCGCCAAAAAGCCGGTCATCAACCACTTGAGCCCTTCTTCGACGAACGAGTGTACCGAGAACGACGACAACACGCCGCTCCGTGTCAGAAAGGTCGAATAAAAGACGAGCACGTAGGTCACCACAGCGAGCACCACCGTGGTGCGGCGCATGGCGCCACCAGCACGTTGCACCAACATGGCATGAATCAGCGCAGCAACCGTTAACCAGGGCACGAGCGCCGAATTTTCGACGGGATCCCAGCCCCAGTAGCCACCCCAACCGAGCGTTTCGTAGGCCCAGTAGCCACCGAGCAGCAGGGCTAGCCCCAACACGGCCCACGACGCAATCGTCCACGGCAATGCGGCCAACACCCAGCCGTCGTAGTCACGACGCCACAGCCCGGCAATCGCATATCCGAAAGGAATCGCCATCAGGGCAAAGCCAATAAAGAGAATCGGAGGGTGAATGAGCATCCACATGTTGTGGAGCGTCGGATTCAAGCCTTTGCCGTCAGTAGGGGGGACACCATCGGGCGTAATATGCAAAATGAACGGATTACGCACCAGCATACACACCAATAGACCGAACTGAATGGCCATCACAATCCCGAGCACGTAGGGCTCAGCGTGGCGTGTGCGGCGAATCAAGAATTGCGCACCAATGACTCCCCACAACACCCAGATGACAAACGAGCCGGGCTGACCAGCCCATACCGCCGCCACACGGAAGTACGGTTCGAGTTCTTGGGAGCTGTAGTTGTATACGTACTCCACATCGTAGCGTTGCGCCACAAACAAATAGTTGAGCAACACCACCACGGCCAATACACCAACCATCGTCAAACGCGTGCCAATTCGACCATAGGTCAACGCCGATTGCCGCCCCGTCGGTACAAGCAAATAACTAATGCTTGCCATGGCCGCCATTGCGATAGTCGCAACAATCAACAACGTCCCAAAGAAATATACTGACATCCCAGCCTCACTTTGCCAGCACTACAGCGAATACTCAGCCATCTACGAGCTTGCCTCGGTCTTCATTTGTTCTTGGTATTTGGAAGGGCACTTGACCAACAAGTTTTCGGCCATGAACTCACCGGTTTTCTCGTCGTACTGGCCAATTGCAACGATACTCACTGCCTGTTCAAAATTCGACGGCTTTGGTTCGTTGGAGACGACCGTCACCATGTTGCCCGCAGAATCTTGCAACAAGAAGGTGAATTGTCCGGCATCGTTGTACTCCCCTTTGCTGCCCAGAAAGCCTGCCAATTGCACCCCACGACTGGTCGTTTTGGCCTCGGCAACAGACGTCGTGTAGGGACGCATCGAGGCACTCAGCCCGTAGTACCCCAGTACCACCGACAATACGATGATGGCAATACCAATCATGTGCAACGGCTTGAGGGCAAAGCGCGAAGCAGTCGTCATACTACTCATGTGAGTCCTCTTTCTTTACGTCAACACGAGCCCGTGGAGTGGGAATGGGTTCTTCACGCGTGGCAACCTGCGCAGCCAATGCCTGTGTGGCTTTGTCAATGCGCCACATATACACAAACACACCAATCCACACCACCAACGCAGCGACCATCGCCACATAAATGGCCACACCGGCATCGAGTAATATCGTCATACACTTGCCTCCCATGGGGTGATACGAGTCTGCAAGACCAAGACGCGCTTGCGAATCGCAAACAACCAGGCAGCCAATCCAGCAAAACCAATATTGCCCGCCATAAAGACCCACAATGTGCGTGGATTACTCAACAAACCTGTGCCTGGTGCTTGCATGTTGACACGCACTGTGCCCGCAGCAACGTCAGCTTCGAGCAGAATCATACGGAACTGTTCACCGGGAAATTCGGGACGATCAGCCACCTTGCCTTCGGCATCGAGTGAAGGCTGCAACGTGGCAATGTCCTGTAGACCAGGCATCCGGACCTCGACGGTGGCAACGGTCAGATTATTCACCGTTTGGAGCGCTTTGAGTTCGACCACGACATCACCGAGTTGCCCAATCTTAGCACCGTTGATGTCGAGGTAAATCCCCTCACACTTGCTCCCTTGTAAAAATGCACAGTTCGGATGCAACGTACTATCTGCAACACGCGGCGCCACAAAAAGCAAAAACGGCATCGTAACTGCAGCAAACAAATTGTATACCGCAGCCAAACGCCGGCGGCGTTCACCGTCGTCAACAGAAGAGCGCAACGCAAAGTAGGCCGCATAAATGAGCAACAAGACGAGGATTGATGTTTCGCGTGGATCCCAATTCCAGAAGGTACCCCACACTACTTCCGCAAAAATTGACCCGGTGACTGTAGCAAAAATGCAGTAGAGCGTGCCGACTTCGGCAGCTGCAACTGCAGCCATGTCTGCACCGATCCGGCGCTGGCGGAGATACTGAATGCTGTACCATGCGGAGACGGCATAACAGGCCGTTGTGACCCAGGCCACTGGCACATGCACAATAATGATGCGACCGGCATCACCCAAGCCCACGTATTGTGGTACCACCAGAAACATGGCATAGATGACACCCGCCATCCAGATGCCGAGGATTATTTTGGCACTTTGTGCAACGTTTGTAGCCATATCCCACTCCACCACAACACACGGCTATCGTGTGCATCATACTCCATAGATGGTATATGAGCAAATGGTGAGAATGGGCATTACAACGCCAACTACACAATATTTATACAACAACTCTACAAATAATATGAGCCTACGATATCTACGCCAATCTCGGCAGTGCGTTGCGGGTTTGGCAGTGTATTGATGTGCTCGCGCCATAGACACACATTGAATTATGAATTATGAATTATGAATTATGAATTGTCGTGGACATTCACACGGTGTATCCAATTGACGGGATATCGCAACGTAATAGGGGCGTCATTTTATGGCGACCCAAGCGTCGTTTTATGGCTTATTCCCAAACCGTAGCAAACAAAAACAGCGACGTCACAAACATCGTCACCGCATATGCAATCAGTGCCTGGATGGGAGATGCACCCCGATCCCACCCTGACCCCGCTAATGCCAACGCCGTACCACGCACAGCAGTGACCAGCATTGGGATGAGAATCGGCAACGACAACACGGCAAACAACGCCCCACGCGAAGTTGAACGTGCAATAATAGCAGCTACCAAGGTTGTCCCAGCCACGAGTGCGAATGCACCACTCAACAGCATGACTACCGCCATCCCCGGATTACGCACCTGCATGCGAAAGAGGACGATGGCTAGTAGCGTGACCAACACGGTTAAGCCAAGCAATAACACTAAATTGAAGCACAGCTTGCCGAGATAGACGGCGGTCGGGGGGGCAGCCAAGCGCAAGGCCGAGGCCGTGCGTTGCTCTTCTTCGACCACAAACACCCGTGCCAACGCCGTAAATGCGGCAAAAAGCAGTACAATCCACAAAAACGCCGCATGCACGAGCGGGAGTTCGGCAGAACGATTCAGTGGCCCAAGCCCGAGGCTGACCGCAACCACACTACAAATGGCAAACAGCGCTACCGCATTTAGCGCTTGCCGATTACGTAATTCGCTCCGCCATTCGCGTACAAAAATCGCACGGGTGGCACGCCACAACCCGGGGTCTATCATACGGCTTCCTCCAGTGCCAACGTGATATCCGCAAAGCGTGTCTCGCGCGGGTCGTTGGTGGCAATCACGGTAATTCCTCGCTGGCGCTGACGCGCCACCACACGCGCAAGCAATTCATGCCCACTCTGGTCGAGCATCACACTCGGCTCGTCGAGCAACAATAGCGCTGGTTGATGGAGCAATGCATACGCATAGCGCAAACGGTGCGTCATCCCCGATGAATAGGTGGCCACCAGGTCGGCTCCACGCCCAGCAAGACCTACATCGGCGAGCAACGCATCGAGTGTGGCATCGGTGATATCCAAGCCACGCACATCGGCAAAGAAGCGCAGATTCTCGTGGCCCGTCAACTCACGGTAGAGCATCAAATCGGGTGCCATCCAGCCGATGGCGTGGCGCATTGCGAGCGGTGCCTGTCGAGCGCCGTCATCGTGGAGCCACACTTGCCCCTCACTCGCTGTTTGCAACCCACAGATAACCCGCAACAGCGAGCTCTTGCCGCTCCCGTTGCGCCCCGTGACGACCAACACCTGTCCTTGGTTGATACGCAACGATACATCGTAAATGACCCGCCGTCGCCCATAATCGAGCGTTATGTGTTCGAGCTCAAGTGCCTGCATGGTGTCCTATCTCGGTAGACAACCTTATCACTTCTATTATCACATACTCACACCAGGGTCGGGCAACACCGGCAACACTCCTGTTATAATCGCTCACGGAATAGCTGATTGTTGTGAGGAACGTGGGATGCGCACGCTTACCACCCGCCGACTCGTCCTACGGGACTTTGTCACTACAGACTGGGATGCGCTGTACGCCATCATCGGCGATGCCCAGACGGTGCGCCACATGCACTTCCGCGACATGGACGAAGCCGCCTGTCGTGACTGGTTCCTCGGTAGTATTGACAACAGCACCATCCCACACCCCGATGCCTACAACTGGGCGATTACCCTGCACGAAACCCCGCACCACATCATCGGTTGGTTAGGCATCGGATCGGCCTCGCATCCACGCTATGTAGGTGAACGTGATTTCGGCTATGTCCTCAGCAAACACCATTGGAATCAGGGAATCATGCGTGAAGCACTACACGCCGTCCTCACGTTTGAGTTCCATACCCTCGCTACCCCATGGGTAACAGCAACCCATAGTATTTTGAATCCTGCGT
>CAZMWB010000056.1:0-18211 GCA_964569955.1 uncultured Klebsiella sp.
ACACTGCCCCCACCGTCCACACTACCACCACCATCTGTTCCATCCGGATTAGGGTAAGCTGGTGCATCCGGGGTGAGGGCAGGTGGGTATGCAGTCGCTTGTTCGTTTGTTGCCGCTGGGAGGGATGCTTGGCACCCCGTCATGACTACCAGCCACACCAGAATGGTGAGAGTGAGTGTAAAAGTACGCATGCACTATTCCTTGTTATGGGCACTATGTGTGGCACGTTGCAGGATGTCACAGGCTGCCAGTCCATCATACATCGTGACTCGTGGTGTCGCCTGTCCGGTCACACATGCGGCCATGTGGGCGACTTCACGCGTGAAGCGATCTTCATCGGTGACTTCAATCAACACCGTTTTGCCATTGGCGTCACCGTGCGTCAACTGCATTGTAGCGTAATCCATGCTCAGGTATCCTGACGTACCGTTGACAGTGACCACCCACTCCCCGGGCGGGGTCCGCCAACTCGCTTCGATGACCCCAATGATGCCGGTCTCGCTAATGAGTGTGATGACTGCCGTGTCCTCGACACGCAGGGCGGGTCCGAGTGCCGTGCTTCGGGTTACTGCACTCGCCTGTACCTGTGTCACATCGCCGATGAGATGGCGAAACAAATCGACTGAATGTACACATGTATCGACCATCACCCCGCCACCCGCAAGTGCGGGATCACTAAACCAGCGTTGTTCGGGGTGAGGCATGTGTCCAATGAAGCGATTACGAAACATGATGACATCGCCAATCAGTCCTGCGTCAATCTGTGCTTTCATGACTTCGATGTGTGGCTGGAAGCGATGACAGAAACCGACGCTGAGGAGACGGTTAGCCTGCTGTGCGGCAGTAATCATCGCATGGCATTCATCAGTGGTAATGGCAAGTGGCTTTTCACACAGCACGTGAATCCCATGCTGGAGTGCTGCAATGCTCAACGATGCATGCAATGCTGGAGGTGTACAAATGCTCACGATATCGAGCTGTGCCGCACGATACATCGTCTCGGCATCGGTGTAGACGCTGGCCTCACTTTGCGCCGCCAAACTTTGTGCGAGGGTGTCCACACTATCACAGACGGCCACAGGGCGATACCCGGCAGCTAGCCATGCATTCATGTGTGTGCGTCCAATTCCCCCACAGCCAACAATGCCAATGCGCATGATTCTGCTCCCCTGCTAGCGTGCGTACGCTGCTGCGACCCCACCATCAACAGTCAACAATCCACCCGTGGTGCGGCTAGCACGTGGCCCCGCAAAAAAGCTCACCGCTTCCGCAATATCTTCGGGGCGCACGTTGATTTTGAGCACCGTACGCGCCTTGTAAAAATCTTCCAATTCTTCGGGCTTGATGCCATACCCAGCGGCACGGGCCGCACGCCACCCTGCATCCCAAATCCCACTCCCTTCGAGCACTGCGTCGGGGAGCACCGTGTTGACGCGAATACCCAGCGCGCCGCCTTCTTCGGCTAGACAGCGCGCCATGTGCAGTTCGGCGGCTTTGGCGGCGCTATATGCTACATTGCCTTTGCTGGCCATCACGCTGTTTTTGCTGGCGATGACGATGAGCGAGCCGCCCACTTTTTGCTGTTGCCAAATCTTGAAGGCCTCACGCGAGATGAGAAAGTAGCCCTTGCCCAACACGCCCAGCATGCGGTCCCAGTCGTCACTGGTGGTCTCGGTTACCGGCTTGGCAATAGCAAACCCCGCATTGTTGACCACGATATCCACGCCACCAAAGGCCAAAATGACCTGTTGCATGGCCGCAATCACCGCCTGCTCGTTGGTGACATCGCAGTGCACGGCTATGGCACGGCGCATTTTGTAGGTGTCATTCAGCTCTTTGGCGACCGTCTCGGCGCCAGCCAGATTAATGTCAAAAATTGCAATATGCGCCCCATCCGCCGCAAGTCGCCGTGCCGTCGCCCGCCCAATACCACTCGCCGCACCGGTAACAACGGCCACTTTGCCGGCCAGTTCGCGTGGCGCTGGTTTGAGTTTGAGTTTGTACTGCTCGAGAGGCCAGTATTCGATGGCAAAGGCTTCGGCGGCACTCAGACTGGTGTAGGTGCCTACCGCCATACTGCCGCCAATCACCGCAATAGCACGCTGGTAGAGTTGGTTGCTCACATCCGCACTTTGGGCATCGGCACCGGCTGTGACCATGCCTAGTCCGGGGATGAGCGTGATGCGTGGGAACGGGTTCATCATCACATCGTCGCTACTTTTATGTGCATCAAAATACGCCGTATAGGCCTGCGCATACTGTGCCACACTGCTGGTCACCGCCTGTTTGAGCGCATCCAGACCCTGACTGGGGTGCCACTCCACAAACAGCGGCAAGCGCTTGGTGTGCACCAAGTGGTCGGGACAGGCGGCTCCCACCTGCGTGAATTGCGCCGCTCCTGCGCTCCCAATGAACTCGAGCACCGCGTCGCTACTGTCAATCTGCAGAATCTGGCTGCCCTGCTGACTGAGTGCCCCGCGCAACGTTGGTAACACGCTACTCCAGGCGGCATCGCGCTCACTGGCGGGTAGGGCTGGAACCGCCGCCCCCGCAAAGATGCGCCGCCCGTTGCGCGTGCTGGCAATAAATTCCTCGGCCTCGTTGAGGACCGTGATGGTGTGCGTGTAGCTTTCGAGGCTGCTATTGCCCCACACCGTCAACCCGTGTTTGCCCATCACTACTAGGTCGGCTTTGGGGTTGTTGCGTACTCCCTCGCCGATTTGTTTGCTCAACGTGAAGCCTGGCCGAATATAGTCAACCCACACCATGCGCTGTCCCCATAGCCGCTCGCATAACGCACGCCCATCGGCGGCACAAGCCAGACTAATCACCGCATCGGGGTGGGTGTGGTCAACGTGCGGAGCCGGGATAAAGGCATGCAGGAGTGTTTCAATTGATTGCCGTGGCCGATCCGGCAAAAAAACGCTACGGTTGAGGTATGCCACCATCTCTTCGTCGCTCATTGCGGTGCGAGAGATGAGTGGGGTCATATCTGGCATGCGTAATGCAGCAAAACCTGATTCGCTGATGGTGGCTACGTCACTCCCTGAACCTTTGACCCACAGTACCTCTACCTCGCGGTCGGCATGGTCACGCTCGATGGTTTTGGCGCTGGTGTTGCCACCATAAATATTCACTACGGTGCGGTCACTGCCGAGCAGCCGGCTCCGGTAGACGAGACCATCAAGCGCTAGCATGGCGGCGGCATCACTCGCATTCCATCGGTTCTGTGGCATGGTAGACTCCCCATCTTGTGCACGATATATGCAAACTATAGCATTTTTTGATGGGTATCGTTGTGGGATTGGCTATTAATACACCATACATGTTGCACAGACTGGACGTGGCTACGTATTTTCTGCAGGATATCCGTGCGTCACGTGTTGCGGGTATAAATAAACAAAAATTGCTTTACTATAAAAATATTGACAATAAACCTTATACCATATATCATCATCAAACCCACTTTTGCATGTGAAAGGATGACGTGTATGACGGTGCAAACGCCATGGTACGAAAAAACGGTATGGATTGTGGTGTGGTGTATTTTTGTGTGGCCTGTCGGTTTGTATGGCATGTGGAAGAGTAGCCGTGCATTGGTCTGGAAAATCGTTGTGACACTTGCCGTTGTGGCACCGTATGCGATTTCGTTGTTGACATCATTGTTTACCCAAACGGTTGCTCAGTAATCACCCTTGTGACGAATCCCGGTTGTATGGCTTGCCATGCTCCCGGGATTCGTGATTTTTGCGACTATCTGTGCGATATTCTCGGAACACGGTGACACTTCCATTGCATTCATTCCGTATGCGTAGTGCATGCCCATGCAACAGCCCTCTGTGCCAGCGTTTCTCTCGTATAATACCCATGCACCACATACAAAGGAGTTTGTCATGCTGCACTACCGTTCAATGCCCACCTACATGGCACAAAACGCCCCCACCGCACTCAAATCGGCCACCTATGAAGCCCGTCTAGCTGCCCTCAAAAGTGCCGCTGGCTGTGACTGGGTGGTGGTCTACGGCGACCGCGAGCATGCCGCCGATATTACCTTTCTGAGCAATTTTGACCCACGTTTCGAAGAAGCCATTCTCGTGCTAGGGGCCACCAATCACATCATCGTCGGCAACGAGGGGCTCGGCTATGTGCCCATGTTGGGCACGCAATTCACCGTCCACCTCAGTCAGAGTCTCGGTTTGATGGGGCAGGACCGCACGCGCAATCCGCGCCTGAGTGCGGTCTTGCATGCCATTGGGGTGCGAGCCGGCCAACGAGTTGGTGTGGTCGGGTGGAAATACCTCGAGCCCATCGAACAAGACGACGACCAGCCCGCCTACGTGCCTGCCATGCTGCTCCGCGCCATCCAATCAGCAACGGGTGGTGAAGTTACCGTACGCGATGTGACCCACTGTATGAGCCACCCCGTGCACGGCTTGCGTGCGCGCAACGAAGCCGCCCAAATCGCCATTTTTGCGTGGGGAGCCCAACGTGCCGCCCTCGCTGTTGACCGGATCGTACGTGGTGTGCGCCCCGGCATGAGCGAGCACCAAGCGTTGGCGTTGATGCAGTACGAGGGTGATCCGATGACCTGCCACCCCATGATGTCGGGTGATCCCAAACAGGTGCTCGGCTTGCGCTCACCGAGTCCACGGTTGCTCCAGATGCGCGATGCAGTGACGACTGCCATCGGCTTTCGTGGAGGGTTGTGTTGCCGTGCTGGTGTGCTCAGTGATACCGTGGATTCGAGCTACTTTACCAACTACGTTGAGCCCTACATGCAGACACAGATGCTGTGGTACGAATCCTTGCATATCGGTATGAGTGGTGGCGAAATCCACCGCCGTGTGATGCAACGCCTGGCCACGGCACCCTTTAAACCGTCGCTGAATCCGGGGCACTTGGGGAGCATTGATGAGTGGAGTCATACACCCATCCGCCCTGATTCCGACGATCCCATCCGCTCAGGGCAGCTCATCCAATGCGATATCATCCCCGACACCACGCCGGCGGGTACCGCCCTCAATTGCGAAGACACCGTGGCAATTGCCGATGCGCCACTCCGTGCCGAACTGGCCACCCTCGCTCCCGATTTGTGGCAGGCCATCAAGGCGCGCCGCGAGTATTTGCGCACTGCCATTGGGATAATTCTGCCCGAGGAAGTTCTGCCCCTCTCGCTGGCCAATGCCCGCTATGCACCAGCCTGGCTCCAGCCCGATTTGGTGTGGGTCAAAGAATAAATCAAACGGCGCGTATGGGGAACTACCCCCATACGCGCCGTGTTGTGCGTGTGTTCAGGCGATTAGCGCATTAAACCATCCGGCTGCCATTTCCACATCGCTCTGGATGAGCCCGTGGTGCGTGTTTTGCCATGCCAGTGTGATTGATGCGCCGGCATCTTGCATGAGCGTGTACAGCGCCGTGCTCTGGTCTGGCGGGATAAGCTGGTCGTGCGTGCCGGCGCTGAGAAAGATGCCTTTGCCGGCCAGGCGTGGAATGATGTCTGGCGTATAGACGCACTGTGCTCTGAACAAGATACCCCCGCGCAACGTGCTCGGGTGGAGTAACATCGTCGCCACCGCAATGTTTGCACCGTTCGAATACCCTAACGCATACACATTATTGGCAGCAAAGCCGTAATGAGTCGCCGCGCTGGCCACAAATTCAGCCAGCTCACCGGCACGCTTCTGCACGTCCTCGAGGTCAAAGACGCCCTCGGCAAAGCGCCGGAAAAAGCGTGGCATGCCCCGCTCGCTGACGTTGCCACGTGGACTGAGCACGGCACACCCCGGTGCAATCGCCTTTGTCAATCCCAACAAATCATGTTCGTTGCCACCCGTGCCGTGCAACGCCAGAATCGTCGGTAGGTTGGGGGCTGTGGCTGGCTGGTAGACATGCTGATACAACGCAAGTGACATCGTATATCCTCGTTACTGCGCCCCGGGTACACCGAGGCGCAGCGGTCATGTTTAGTGATGCTCGCCGTGATATTTTTCGCCTGCGGGAATCGCCACTGGCAGATGGTTCTGGGCAGGGGCAATAGGGCAGGTCGCATAAATCGTGAACGCACATGGCGGGCTGACGGCCTTGTTGAAGTCCACCACCACCGTGCCATCTACCGGGCCCGGTACCGTCAAAAAGCGTCCAGCGCCGTAGGTTTCTTTCCCACACGTTTTGTCACGGAAGTTGAAAAAGAGATTTGCACCAGCAGCCACTGCATCCATGCTACAGGCCTGCCCGTTGATGGTGAAGTGCACCCGTCCCGGGCTTGGCATCATATCGGTGTCACCCAACACGTTGAGAATGGGAATGGTTTTCCCTTTTTCATATGCCTCAAAAGTGGCCTGTACGACATATGCAGGGTCGTAGTCGAACCAGATGCGTCCTGTAAAGGCCTTGCGTACGTCGCTGTTGCGGTCACGCAAGCGGATACCGATGCGGTGTCCACGGGGAATTACATAAAAGCTCAAGTCGCGGTAGGTGATCATGTCGGGCTTGTACTTGCCGTCACCGTCACCCTGGAGTACGCCACTCTTGCCGATAAACGCGCCGTTGATTTCGGCATGCTCACCCTCGATGAATTCCACACGCACTTCATCACCATCGCGATGAAATGTGCCCAAATGCGCTGGGCATGACCCTGCAGGAAAGACGAGATCTTGGTCGTCACCTGACCCAAAGGTATTGGCACCCTCTTTCAACCAAAACAACCCGGCTAGGGTTAACCAACCATCGTCGGCACGCATGGATGCATCCATTTGTGCACGCCATGTGGCGCTTTCTGCTACAGCACTCATCGTACTTTCCTCCAAATATGACTAACTCACTAAACTAATTATACATTAATCGAGCAATTGCTGGTAGACGGCGTCAAGCTGGGGACCAATGTGGCTAATACTATGATTTGCAATGGCAGCGATACGGTTCTGCTGGCCAATCTGCTGTGCCTGTGCTGGGTGTTGTAGCGTATGGATGATTTTGGCGGCCAGATCATCGCGGTCGCCGTAGGCCGCGTAGATGCCCTGCTCGCCGAGATACTGGCGACTCACTGCTGCATCAAAGGTGACCACGGGGAGTCCGAGTGCCATGTACTGCGGGATTTTGCCACTGCCCTCACTCAGGCTCATTTTAGGAGCGACAGCCACACTGCCAAGCCCTAGGTAGTGATGCGAGTCGAGGTAGCGGATACGCCCAGGGAGGGTGACATAATCAGCTACACCCAGACTTTCCGCATAATTGCGATAACTATCGGGGTCGGGGTAGCCCATGATGAGGAAGTGGGCATTGGGGACTGCGGCTATCACCTGTGGGATGGCCTCGATGAGCATATTGGTGCCCTGATACGGGGCAAGGAGCCCAAGATACACGACAATTTGTCGATCTGCAGGGATGCCCAGCGTGGCACGGTGTGCCCGATTATCGCGTTGCGGGCAAAAGTAGTCGGTATCAATGCCATCTGCAATGGTGGTAACGGCGTTGGCATCATGCCCAAACGAGTGGATGAGCATCGTCCGCGCATTTTCGCTCGATGTGAGCAGGATATCTGCTTGCGTGTTAATCCACGTCTCGAGGCGATAGAGCATACGATACAGGAACGAATCCTTGCTTTTGAGGAAGCGGTGATCAATCATCTCAGCCGTCATACTGCCCTGATAGTCAAAGACCAGTGGGCGGCGGATGATGCGTTTGAGCACCGCCCCAATCAAGCCGCCTTCGTGCAGATGCGCATGAATGATGTCGGGTTTAAAGTCGAGGGCTGTTTGTAAACTACGCCACGACAGTGCCACATCGAGGTAGAGTTTGTGGCGTGACGATCCAACGAGGGTGCGTTTGATCCACGGCACATCCCACGACCGTACGATGTCGAGTTCGGCCACATCGTCGCCGTTGTGGTAGGTGGCAATCCGCACCACGTGGCCGCGGCGCTGGAGCTCGTGTGCCTCTTGGGCGATGCGGATGTGGCAGCCGTAGTCAGAAAAGAAGCTGGTGGGAGCCACCATCAAAATACGCCGCGATTGGGTCATTTGGCTCCACCATATGCCATGTCGAGTACTTCGGCGATGTGGAGTACTCGCATCCCGCTGCCCCGCTGACGCAAGCCGCCGGCCAGCTGCAGATGGCATCCCGGGTTGGCGGTGACCACCACCTGCGCCTTGGTCCGCTCTGCATTGTCCAGTTTGCGGTTGCCCAGTTGGGCCGCCATTTCGGGCTGGGTCACGTTGTAAATCCCAGCCGAGCCACAGCATAGCGCCGATTCGGCCATTTCGACCAGCGTCAGACCGGGGATTTTTTTAAGCAGGGCGCGTGGTTGTGCCGAAATACGCTGGGCATGTGCTAGGTGGCACGGCTCTTGGTACGTGACGGTCAGGTTAACCGCCTTGAAATCGCGCGTGTTGAGCTCGAGTGCCGCCAAATACTCGCTGATATCACGGACATTAGCGCTGAATGCCGCCCCACGTGCCGCCCATTCGGCGTCATCGTGGAGCAAGTGGCCATATTCTTTTAGCGTCGAACCACAGCCGGCAGCATTGACCACCACGGCGTCGTATTTTTCGCCAAACGCAGTAATATTTTGTTTGGCCAAGGCGCGGGCGCTATCGAGCTCGCCACCGTGGGCATGCAAGGCACCACAACACCCCTGTCCGGCGGGAATAGTGACACGGATACCGTTGCGTTGCAACACGCGGATGGTAGCGTTGTGGACGTTGCTAAATGCGGTCGACATAATACAACCACTGAGCAACGCCACATGGGCTTTCTCAGTACCGATGGCAGGGTAGGTTTGTCCATCGGCCGTGGTAAACGCGTCGTTGATCTGGGGCAGTATGGCTTCGGCTTCGTGGAGTTTGAGTAGCGTGAGGATGCCTAGTCTTCGTGCAAGCCACTGCAGACCACTCTTTTGGTAGAGCCAGAGTGAGCGTGAAAAGGCACGGAACCACGCCATATTGGTAAAGAGTCTACCAAAGACGAGTGAGCGGATGAAACGCACGCTGACAGGATAGGGAGCGAGGCGCCCATCCGTTTTGGCGAGGTGGATTTGGGTGCGTGATGCCTCGAGAATTTGACCGTACTGCACGCCACTCGGGCAGACGGCTTCGCAGGCACGGCAGTTGAGACAGGCACTCATCTGCTCTTGAAAGGTTTCACTGTCAATGCCAATCCGCCCGTCGGCAACTGCTTTCATCAAATAAATACGACCACGTGGTGAATACTGCTCGAGCCCGGTTTCGCGGTAGGTGGGGCACGACGAGAGACACAAGCCACAATGCACGCACGTATTAATGACGGCGTCGCTCGGAGTATCATGCCCAGCAAACGGGATGAATTGAATCGTGCTCATGGTATGCACCTTCACCATTCAGGATAATTGCCAAACGTTGTCGTCAGTATATACTAAAACATGTCGGGGTGTGATTGTTTGCGCAATGCGGTGAATCTTGGTACAATGCACAAAGTTTATTGATTACTGTTGCGAGGGATATCATGGCCAGCAAAAAGGGCAACCGCATCATCATCAAGTTGCGCAGCACCGAGAGTGCCCATACCTACACCACCGTCAAGAACCGCAAGAACGACACCAATCGTCTCGAATTGCGCCGCTACGACCCTACGTTGCGCAAGCACGTGCTCTACCGCGAAACCAAGTAACGATTGCCACGGGTGTTTTGACGCCCAGGCCGCATGCGTGTCGGTGCCTTCGTGCATCCCCACGTGCTGCGCCTGGGCGTTTTGGTATGTGATGGGGGGATTTAACCACCATGCAGCGCATCCTCAACCAACTCTGGTGGGCCACGCTGGTCGGGATTCTCGCTGGCGTGGCGAGTGCCGGCTTCCTACGTGCACTCGCAATTGCCACCACACAATTCACCACTTCCCCTTGGCTGATCTGGCTGTTGCCCATCATCGGCGCTCTTGTTGCCTGGCTCTACCAGCGCTATGGGCGGGGCAGTGATGCCGGCACCGCCCTGATTCTCGAACAACTCCATCATACGACCCCGGGTGCCGTACCACGGCGTATGCTCCCGTTCATCCTGGTCAGCACCGTTTTGACGCATTTGACCGGTGGCTCCACTGGGCGCGAAGGAACCGCCGTGCAGATGGGGGGGAGTATTGCGGCTAGCATCGCACAACTCGGCAGACAGTCGCTACGCGATACGCGCCTGTTACTAATGGCAGGCATGAGTGCCGGATTTGGTGGTGTCTTTGGAACGCCACTCGCTGGCGCGTTTTTTGGCATGGAGGTGGTGGCACTCGGTGGCATGCGCTATGTGGCCCTATTGCCATGCCTAGTGGCCGCCTTTGTGAGCGACTGGACGGTGCGGATGCTGGGTGTCCCCCATCTGCACTACGGCGTAGCCGCCGTCCCCCCACTTACACCATTGCTCGTCGGCAAAGTCATCGTGGCGGCCAGCTGTTTTGCTGGAGCCAGCATCGTCTTTGTAGAAGGCACCCATGCACTCAGTCAGTGGAGTCGGCGCACCTTCACAAATCCCGTGTGGCGGGCAGTGAGTGGTGGTGTACTCGTCATCATACTGACCATGCTGAGTGGTACCTTTGCCTTTAACGGCTTGAGTCTCTCACTGCTTGCTGATGCGTTTACGCCGGCGGGTGTGCTCTGGTGGGCGTGGGCTGGAAAGTTGCTGTTTACCGTGGTGACACTTGGATTTGGGTACAAAGGGGGAGAAGTAACGCCGCTGTTCGTCATCGGCGCCACACTGGGAGCCGCTATTGCCCCCATCCTCGCAGTGCCCGGTGACCTGATGGCCGCACTCGGGTTGGTAGCCGTATTTGCGGCTGCGGCAAATACTCCACTTGCCTGCATCATCATGGGCGTTGAGCTGTTTGGCAGTGCGCCGCTGGCACTCTTCGGTATTTGTACCTTGGCCACCTACACCCTGAGCGGGCATCGGAGTATTTATACGGCGCAACGCATCATGACCGACAAGCACGACCACGATCTCATCAGCGACGACTACCCACGTGTGAGCGATAGCGGGCACCCAGGGCGGTGGTGGCGCTGATGATGTAGCTAGTTGGTGGCTACCGCCATAAAGGCTCCATCACCGTTGTTGTCTTCGACCACACCCACGAGGTAGAGCGAAATCCCGCTCCGCCAGCCACAGTAGTTGATGGTGTCACCCTCGGATACGAGCATGTCTTGGATGGTAAATCCCTGTGCACTCAGTGCCGCATCATAGTAGGCTTTGACGTCCATGTAGGTGGTGCCACTTGGAATCTTGTAGAGGGTGGCGGTCACACCAGTCGCATTGCCTACTTCCTCAATCGTGCTAAAGAGCTCTGCGGCGAGCGCCGCATCCCCCGGTTTGGCTGGTACCGCACCCGGATAGGGGGCAATGGTCACTGTAGCGCTGCCACAGGCGGCGAGTACGGGTACGATACCCATCAGGTGCATAAATGTACGACGATTCATCGTTGACTCCTTTGCTGAGTTCGGTATTACTTTTGTGGTTGTGCGGCAATCGCAGCAACCCGCCACTGCTCATCTTGGCGTTCGAGTGTGACATCCACGGTTTGACTCCCATTGGCGTAGTCGAGCTGTACCGTCACAATCGCATTGTTGTTGTCGTTGTAGAGTTGGGTATTCACCACCGTGGCACTCGTGTAGCTCGGATCAATACCGGTGATATCTGCCACCGTTTTGCCGCTGTTGTAGAGTTCGTTCATCCCCGTCGTAAAGTAGACCGCACTACTATCGCCACTCGGATCACTCGTATAGGCCGCAAAGAATTCCCGTGATACATCATCGGGTGGATTGGGGGCTGTATCTGCTGCTGGCGCACTGCCATCGGTGACAACCGGTGTGGCGCCGTCCGTGGTGCTAACAACGGTGGCTGTTGCTCCCACGCCACCTTCCGCATTGCCTACTTCGGCAGTGGCAATCGCCGTTGCATCTGCATCACTTTCTGTCGTACAACCAACGAGTGTGAGCATCATAATAATCACCATCAGCCAATGGATACGCATGGTCTCCCTCCTTACTGCGCGGATGGCGCAAGTGCCAGTTCAACAGCGACTTCGGCATGGATGCGCGTCGTATCAAACACCGGTACCGTGGTATCAGTCGCATTGACGAGTAATGTGATTTCGGTACATCCCAAAATAATGCCTTGCGCACCGCGACGCACCAAATGCGCCATGATATCGCGGTAGCGCTGTCGCGAGGTGTCGCTCGTCACGCCGAGGCAAAGTTCATCGTAGATGATACGATTGACGTCGGCGCGTTCGTCGGCATCAGGCACAATCACATCGAGTCCATATTGGTCACGCAGCCGCCCCACGTAAAAGTCCTGTTCCATGGTGTAGCGGGTGCCGAGCAAGCCGATGCGACGTATGTGCTGCGCCACAATCCGCTGTGCGGTGGCGTCAGCAATATGCACAAACGGCACGTGTAAATCGGCAGTTATAGTGGGCGCCACTTTGTGCATGGTGTTGGTGCACAACACGACCATGTCGGCTCCTGCTGCGACGAGGCGTTGTGCCACCTGCGCCAGGGTGTGTCCAGCCATGTCCCATTCGCCACGATGCTGGTAGGCTTCGATTTGCGCAAAATCAACGCTGGCCATGATGATTTGTGCAGAATGCAAGCCACCCCGCTGCGTGCGTACTAGTTCATTGATGACACGGTAGTACTCTGCTGACGATTCCCAACTCATGCCACCAATCAGCCCAATCCATTTCATGGTTGCCCTCGTGACTGTTATATTACTTCTATCCTACCACGGAGCGTGTATAATGCGCACAGAGTTCATCATCATATGCCCAAAAGGAGCCGTTTATGCGCAAAATTCGCTGGGGAATTGTGAGTACGGCCAACATTGGTGTGGCCAAAGTGGTGCCAGCCATGATGCGTGGTGCCCATAGTGAAGTGATTGCGATTGCGTCGCGTGATCTTGCCAAAGCACAGGCTGCTGCAAGCAAACTAGGCATCGCCAAAGCCTATGGCTCTTATGAAGCACTACTTGCAGACCCTGACGTCGAAGCCATCTACAACCCGCTCCCCAACCATTTGCACGTGCCTGTTTCGATTCAGGCTCTGCAGGCAGGCAAGCATGTGCTGTGTGAAAAGCCGATTGCGCTCTCTGCTGCTGAAGCACAAACACTCGTAGATGCGGGTCAGCGCTATCCTCACCTCAAGCTGATGGAAGCCTTCATGTATCGCCATCACCCCCAGTGGCAGCGCGCTAAAGCGATTGTGGCATCGGGTGGGATTGGCCAACTGCGCACCATTAATAGTGTCTTTTCTTATTTTCTTACCGATCCCGCCAATGTGCGTAATCAGGCCGATATTGGTGGTGGTGGTCTGATGGATATCGGTTGCTACAACATTTCGTTGTCGCGCTTTATTTTCGGCAGTGAGCCGACCCGGGTCTGTGGGTTGGTCGAATATGATCCCACACTCAAGGTGGATCGTCTGGCATCAGGCATGATGCAGTTTGCTGACGGCACTGCCACATTTACCTGCTCAACCCAGCTGAGTTCGTACCAACGGGTCAACATATTTGGCACGACGGGGCGCATCGAAATCGAAATTCCCTTTAATGCGCCACCCGACAAGCCGTGCAAAATGTGGCATACACGTGCAGGGACTACCCAAGAAATCGTCTTCCCAGTCTGTGACCAATACACCGTCCAAGGTGATTTGTTCAGTTTGGCCATCCTCAACGACACGGCGGTGCCGACGCCAATGAGTGATGCGGTCGCCAATATGCGTGTCATCGAAGCAATTATTGCCAGTGATACGCAGGGTGGCTGGGTCCGACTATAATCGGGCATTGACCCCAAACTGGATTTGCACACCGCGTGCGGTATATGCTATACTAGCGTGCGTTGTGGTGCGCGTAGCTCAATGGCAGAGCGCTGGTTTGTGGCACCAGAGGTTGCGGGTTCGAAACCCGTCGCGCACCCCATTCTACCCCCCAATTGCACCCGCGATTGGGGGTGTTTGTTTTCATGGTATGGTATACACGTCACGTCAGTACGCCTTTCATTCCAACAAGGAATGCCTCATGATGCGCCAACGATTCTTGAACGCCGTGTGCGTGCTCGCCATGCTCATCGTTACCGCATGCACGACCACACCAACTGAGCCAGCTCCCAACCCAATCCCTGCACTCGAGCCCAAGCGTCCACCACGCCTCGTCAAAGGGCAACTGCTCGCACCCGTGAGTAGCCAGAGTAACATGCGTACGGCCTTTGGTGCTGTTGATGCACAGGGACGTGCCTATCCTGGCTGGTTACTTACCAGCGAGGCCCCCTCGATGCGTCTAACCGCAATGGCTGCTGGTGATATTGTCATGATTATTCCCATCGTTTACCGCAAGACGGCCTTTCTGCGCATCCAGTTGCGCACAGAAATCTATGACATCGAGTACATCATTGCCAGCCCCAAGCCCATTAAAATGCCCGACCTCGTGCAACGCCAGCGCGTGGAGGCAGGTGATGTCATCTATGAGGCGGTGCTTGCGCCAGCCGAATATGTGGCGATTAGTGTGATTGACCGTGATGCCCTGTATCACATCTGCCCACGCGACGTGATAAAACCGGAAATCAAGGGTGAACTCGAAGCATTGACCCGCCGGATTGTCGATGAGTGGTGTGTTGCTGACCAACTCCCCTACAACGATAATGCACTGTTGGTGCCGATTATACTGCCACAAAGCACGACTCCACAGGCGCCAGCCACCAACACACCAAGTAACGCAACGAATACGCCGCAACCGACCATGGTGCCTGTTGCTACGGACGTCACACGCAGTCCGCTGCCCACCATGCAGGCCACCACGTCGCCACCGGCAACAGAGGCTGCCCCAACTGTAGCCCCAGCCACCAGTGATGGAATTGGTCCACTCCGCTATCCGGTACAAGATATTTCCCAAGTGCGTATCATGGAAGCCTATAGTACGGATGCTAGTGCACCGTGGGGGTTTGCGCACAATGGTATTGATTTTATGACAGATCGTGACCGTGAACCAGTCATTGCTGTGGCGAGTGGCACGATCACCAGGGTCTCCCTCGTACGCTTTGCACCGCTCAACAACTGGCAAGTTAATATTACCGTGCGTGTGAATAATCGCTATTCAATGGTCTATGCCATTGAGCCGATGAGTAGCGACGAGGCAGTTGGTCAAGCCCAACTCGCCTTGATTACCGTGCAATCCGATCAAACAGTGGCTGCCGGTGATGTCATGGGTGAGCTAATTGGTGGTGTGAACGGTGCTCACATTCACTGGGGGATTAGTGATGCCACTGTTGACCGTGCCATCTGTCCAGCACCATTTTTTACTGATGACCAACAGCGTGAATTACGTGCACGCATCCCGTCAAATCCTGATCGGCTCTGCTATCCATAATTTGGAAAGGATGTTGTTATGATTTCTCCTATTGCACAGCGCGTGTCACTTCTCACGGGTGTCACACTCACTGTCTACCAAGCAGGCCAAGGGCCTGACGTGCTATTGCTCCACGGCATTACCGGCTGTGGCTTGTACTGGAGCGAGCAGATTACTGCGCTGGTCAATGCCGGCTACCGTGTGACTGCCCCCGATGGGCGGGGGCACGGTGAATCGTCGCGGGCAGATAGCTACCTGACGGCCGAAATTGCTGCTGACGCAGCCGCCCTTATCGTCGCATTAGGTCTGCAAAAACCAATCGTCATCGGGCACTCCATGGGTGGCGCGCAGACGATGCATTTGGTGTGCACGCACCCCGAGCTCGTCTCCAAAGCCATCCTCGAAGATCCCGCCTTCTGGCCGTTTGCAGCCGATGACGCGCGGATTGCCGAAATTCGTACCCCGTGGGAGGCTGGTTTGCGCCAGTGGTTGACCATGTCGCATGACCAGCTGGTTGCATTCAAACGCAACGAGGCCCCGCATTGGAGCGATGATGCGCTCAATCAGTGGGCCTACGCCAAACTCCACAACGACCCATTGGTCCTGCAGTGGCTTGATGGAGGGAAAGAGGCTGTATGGGCGTGGTTTCGTCCCGTAGCGGTCCCCGTACTTCTGCTCTATTGCGAGCCGGAAAAAGGTGGGGTGATTCCTGCGGAATTCGTTGCAGCACTCCACGAACGTATGCCGTCACTGCGTGGTCAGGTAATTCCGGGCGTCGGTCACGAAATGCATCACGATAATCCGACGGCGTTTACGACAGCGGTATTGGCTTTTATGCAGGCATGACGACACCAGCACTGATGGGGGGGCGTGGGTGTTGGTGTCTGTTGGTGGTACGGTACGTTACCAATACCCCCACAACACGCATCCACCCAGCATCATACTCAGCGCCACCATCCCCCAGCGTCCACGATGAATCCAAGGTGTTGTAGTGGCTAGATGCATTATGTGCGGATTACCAGTGAGCACAAACAAAAAGATGATGCTTATGAGCAGTGGTATGAGCAAAAAAATCTGACTCTGAATTATGATGCTGCTTGGGTCAGTGTCCGCATACCAGTGTGCAACGAGCAATGCCGGCACAATCGTGGTGGCCATGCTACCCAGGCGCATCAACCAGTTGGAAATGCACACATCCCAAAAGCTGACCCATACGACCTGCCTCGTGTACGTGCTCGTGACAATGGCGGCGAGTCCGGTTGCGAGCACCACAAATCCCAACACGAATCCTGCAGCAATTGTGCCAGTGACTGGTAACAGGAGGGCATACGCATCGGCAATACGGGCCACGTGTTGGTAGGCAGTGTCATGGAATGCGGCTGCAGGGATAATCATGCTGACCACATTGATGATGCTGGCGCTACCCATGGCAATGATCAGTGTACCGATGCCCCAACGCAGGGTACCGAGATCGCTTGTTGCCGGCATTGATTTGCGTAGTTGTGTGACGAAATAGTGGGTATGGGGGAGTGTGGTCGCTCCAATGATTGCAAATGCCAGCGTACGTGCATGCGGGTCGTTTACGATTGATGTGACATGGCTAATACCAGTGCTGAATGCCTGAGCGGTTGGTGCTGTCATTGTGAGCAAATACCCTACCCCTACGCCTATTCCCGCGATAAGGAGTGCACCACTGCTGGCACGTAGGAATAGTTGTCGTTGTTGGACACCCCAGGTGACCACTACTACGCCAGCTGCCACATACACGCCCGTCGTGAGCGCCCAGCCAAAGAGAAGTCGCGCCGCTAGTGCCATTCCCAGGATGGCAGTCATATCGCTGGCGATAAGCGCAAGTTCACTACCCAGCCATAGTATTCTGGAAACAGGCTGTGTGAAGTAGGTTCGGCTGAGTTGGGCTAGATTTTGGTCGGTTGTGATACTGAGAGTGAGTGCCATTGCGTGTAGCAACAGGGTGAGAATACCTGCACCGAGTTGCACCACAATCATGCCTACGCCAAAATATGCGCCACTCGCAACATTTGTTGCCCATTGGCCAGGATGGAGTTGCCCCATGGTGATGATGATTGCGATTGCCGTGTAGCGTGGTAGTAACTGCCAAAATAATGCCGTTGGAGTGCGTGTTGGGGTGGTACTTGATGTCATCAGCGTGTGTTCCACGAGATTGTGATTATTGGGTATGAGACGGTGGCAACACACCGCATGTTCCCTGTACACACGTGGATCTCCCCCCATACTGCCACGCCACGTCGCTGGATGAGTCCTGACGCCATGGCGTGGTGCAGTAAGAAGGTGTTACACCAACGCGGCCAAGGCGTGCATGTCTTCCTTGAGGTGGGCATACATGCGCTGGTAAATGGCATACACCTGATTGTAGCGGGCTACGCGTTCGCGGTCAGGATGGGTGGTGGACACGATGCGTACACAGCGCGCGACGGCGTCATTGACATCCGCGAAGTGTCCTGTACCCACGCCGGCGAGCAGGGCAGCCCCATACGAGGGACCTTCTTCGGCGGCGAGTGTTGATACCGGCGCATTGTAGATGTCGGCTTGCATTTGGCGCCACAAGGCACTTCTGCCACCGCCTCCGGTTGCACGTACATCGTCGGTGGGGACACCTAGCGCCCGCATGATTTCGACACCATCACGGAGCGAGAACGTCACCCCTTCCATCACGGCGCGGGCCATGTGGCCAATACCGTGGCGGGTAGTCAACCCCACAAAGGCACCGCGTGCCAACGGATCGAGGTGCGGTGTGCGCTCCCCCGACAGGTATGGCAAAAAGATGAGCCCCTCGGCGCCGATGGGGACTCCAGCTGCGGCCGCAGTCAGTTCGTCGTACGACA
>CAZMWB010000057.1:0-17777 GCA_964569955.1 uncultured Klebsiella sp.
TCGGTACACCGCCTGCTGCACAACCCTGCAGTATCAAGCAAGTCAAGCCGAGTACCGACTTCCGCAATGTCATCATTTATGGCACCCAAATGCATCAAACCTATGATGTATTCATCGAACCAGGCAACGCTACGAGCATCACTACCACACTGCGCGTCAACAACACCATCATCAACCAACAAATCAAATCGGTTGGTAATCAACCCACTATGACCGTGCCGGTGGATGTGACTGTCGCAAACAGCGCTGCATTTAAACCGGGTAACAACCAGCTCAGTGTCGACATCCTCGGCAACAACGGCTGCCGTAACCAGCAAACAAACTCAGTCTATGCAGTTACGCTACCGCCCTTTATTACGATTGCGAATATGGCGGCACTTAGTTCTTCCCAAACCGAATTAGAAATCGAAATACCCCCACGTTCACGTTACTGGGAAAAATTTGAACAATATGGTCGCTTCATGGATGCAATTAATGATCCTGCCGCCATCATCAAAATGAAATATGCTCTGAATCAGGAAGACAAAAGTAAACCATTTTCATTCAAGGGTTCAATCAAAGATAACAAACTCAAGGTATCAATTAATAAAGAGCTCGGTAAAAAAAGAAAATTTTTGGGGCTTGAGTTTACGCTTGCGGTTCAAGCGGAAGCTGAACTCGAACTGTGGAATCCTACCAACAGTTCGTTGAGTCAAACAAACGGGAAATTTTCTGGGGAAATTGAGGGTGAAACCACAGCATATAAAGGTTCGTATCCATTGGTGCCATATTTAGCAGATTTTGCCGTGCCGGGTGCATCTGCAGCTATTAACACATTTTCAAATCTTTGTTCTGAATGTAAAAAATTTATCGCTGACCGTGCTGAATTTTACTTCGAGATAAAACCAAGTGTAGCGGTTGCACTTGCATATGAAAAAGACCACGAAATCACCAAACAAGAATTTAATGTCATGTTCAAGGGTAAATTGCCCATACGAGGTGGGGCTCGTTCTGATATGTGGATTCTCAAATTTGATGCCTATATCGAAGGTCAATTAGGTGCATCATATAAATGGGTACCATACCAACCTCACAATAATGAAGCTGAATTGAGTGGTAAATTAGAAGTTGGCATTACCGCTGAGGTTATTGGATTTAAGAGCGAAGCAAAATTAGCAGGAAAGTGTGTTGCCACGTATGATGCCGATTGGAAACGCACTAGTTTCCTCTGCGGCCAAGATCGTTCAGCCCGCTTAGCCTCAGCTCGCTGGCAGTTGGCCAATCGCCCTGCCCCACGCCTGCCACGCCAACCACGTGCCCTCGGCGACAACCTGACCTACGACATGGGTAGCACCCACGATTTGGCCAGCAGTGCCCTCGCGGTAGCACCCAACGGCAACGCCATCATGCTCTGGGAATACGACGATACTACTCGCCCCGTCGGCCAAGGCTACGACATCGCCTATAGCACCTGGAACGGGACTAGCTGGTCAGCCCGCGCGCTGATTCGCACTGACGCATTCTTTGACCGTGCCCCCGCCGTCACCTACCTCCCCGATGGCTCTGTGCTCGCATTGTGGGAGCGCTACGACAACAGCGCCGGGCTGACCACCGAATCTGGTCCCGATGCTCTCTCAGGCAAACTAGGTATCGTCTGGTCACGTTTGGTGAATGGCACGTGGAGTACACCGCAGTGGCTGAGCCGTACTGCCGGCTTCAACGACATCCAACCTCGCCTCAGCCAGACTACCAACGGCGCCATAGCCACCTGGGCGCGCACCAGCGGTTCATTGTTGAGTAGCACGAGTATGCGCATCCATACGGCGCGCTTTCAGGTAGATGCCTGGCAACCGTCACAGACGCAGCCCGAAACGTTTGCGGCACTACGTGACCTCGCCATCAACGTGGTCAACGGCACCCCCGTCTTGTCGTGGAGTGCGAGTACGACGATTTCAGACACACCGCAACTCTACGTCGGCTATGTGGGCACCAGTGCACAGCGCGTCAATACCACCGTGCGTGATGCCCGCCATCCACGTATCGTCGGAGGCACCACCCCGCAACTGATCTGGCTCGACTATGATGCCTTGAATACCGCACCACTCGCCGACGTGTTTAGTAATCGCAGTGACACCATCGTACGTCAGACCGACATCTTTACCGGGGGGCTACAACTTGACGAACTGGTGGTCAACCGACTCAGCAACGACGACATCATCGGTGTCCTCAGCGGTGCACGGGGTGGCCAGCGTGATTTGAGCATCATTCGCTATAGTCAGGCATCACAGTCATGGGGCACTCCTCGCCCACTCACCAACGACATCAACATTGAATCGAGTTTGTCGGGTGCCATCAACGGCAGTGGCAATGTGTTTGTGGGCTACCGCAACGACCTGATAACACTCCAATCAACCATCATTGATGGGCAACCCATTACCGTACCCGTGACGCTTGGTACCGGGATTGTGGCCATGCGCGCCAATCTGACGCGCGACGTCGCCCTCTCCATTGATACTCCGATACTCCAGCCAGATGGGACATCGGTGATTACCGTCACCGTCAGCAATATTGGCGACACCTTTGAGCAACTCGCCAGTCTCACTATCAATGGGACTCCTGTGTCGTTGAGTCAGACCGGCACTCTCGCACCCGGTGCCATGCGTGCCATCCCACTCACACTGACACAAACACAACTGGGTACTGCCCAAACCATTGCGGTCGCACTCACCAATGGAGCCGATGATACGCCGAGCAACAACAGCGTGGTTGTGCCTGCACAACTGCCCACCGTGGGACTGCAACTCCAGTCACTCTCCCCCCAAAATGACGGCACGTTTTTGGCCAACTGGCGCGCCACCAACCTCGGGAATCGCGATGTACCAACGACCACGGTACGGGTTGCCATTGCGGCTACTACCGTAGTCACCGATACGCTCCCACAAATTCCTGCAGGAACGAGCCTCGAGCGCACACTGCTGGTCCCTGCGCAGATTCAAGGGGCATCACCGGCAGCACAGCTGTATATTGATGCGACCAGCGGTATCAGTGCGACACAACGCTTGACACTGGCAGTTGCGCCGCGCATTGCGCTCGAGCTCGATACCAATACCCTGGCGATGGACGATACGGGCACACTCACCGTGACGGTATTCAATAATGGTATGGTCACCGCACCTGCGAATCTGGCACAGATTCGTGTGTATGCCCGCCAAAACGATGGCCGTGACACGGTTATCACCAGCACTAACGTACTCGAATTGCTGCCACTCAACGCCAGCCAATACAGACTCACCGTGCCACCCACACCGAATCGCTGTGGTATATATGTGCGCCTCGAGGGGTTAGGCATCAATATGAGCCAAAATGGAGCGCTGGTGCCCCAAAGCATGCTTCCGTGTGCTGACTTTGTGGCGGTGGCAAACACAGAGAATCGCTTGGACTATACCTTTTCGAACCAGAGCACTCTAGCGAACCCCACCAGCTATTTGTGGACGTTTGGCGACGGCACCACCAGCACGGTTGCCCAACCAACACACACATTTGCCGCACCAGGCACCTACACCGTCCAACTCCAGGTCAGCAACGCGACTACGACCAGCCAATTCAGCCGTACGCTCACCATTCCTGTCATCAATCCCCGTATCGATGGCATCACTGATGGACAATTTACAGCTAGTCCATCAACGGCATGGTGGAGTACGCCGAGTACCCTGATTAGTGACTGGTACGGCGAAGATGTGACGGGATCTGCATATGCACGCATGGAATCGGACGTCGTTGCGAGTCAAACACTATCTCAGACTATCACACTCACCCAGCATAATCCCTACGTGGTCTTTGATATGTTCACCAATAGTAGCGAATCCGTGTGTGGTAACGACAAGTTACAGGTTTATTTTGGCACCCAGCTCCTCGGTCAGCGCAACGTGTGTACGGCCAATGACCGGCTCGGCTGGAATACCTATGCCATCCGCATTCCCAAAACCCAAGGCACCACAGGGATTATTCGTTTCGTAGGTGTATTTAACGGCAGCATTCGCTCGATTATCGGTATCGACAATGTGACATTGATGACGCAAAACAATGGGGTTTTGGATTTTGCTACACAACCAGCTCCCGCACCAACGCCGACCAATACCCGCACACCATCAATCACACGAACACCACTACCGAGCACCACGGGAACACCAACAAATACAAACACACCTACTGCAACTCCGAGTAACACGAATACGCCTACAATTACCCTGACAGCAACGCATACAGCGACAAAAACTCGCACCATGACACGATCAGCAACGAGCAGTCGTACCACCACAGCAACAATTACTCGTACCAACACCCGCACTGCTACCGCCACACACACTCCATCTCATACACGCACCAGCACCCCAACACGGTCGAATACCGCAACCCGCACCAATACCCGCACCCGCACCAACACGCGCACGCGGACGGCCACATTCACGCCATCCAATACACGGACGCACACGCCTACCCGTACCAATACGCGCACGCGAACGGGGACGCGCACGGCTACTGCAACGCGGACGCCGTAATCCCCCGCAACAACTCCGCCGCTATATACTGGGGCTCAGTCGGTAATGTTTTAGAAAAAATAACGATTTTGCATAGCATGTTCCATTACTCAGAATAAAATTGGGTAAAAATTACATAAAAATTCTTCAATAATCATGAGATTGTATATATAGTCATTTATATACCGCATAAGGATCATATCATGAGAATATCGATAGCTATTTGGGCACTCATCGGCGTAATATTACTGTCGATATCATCATTTGTACTACGTCCACAAACAACCGCTACTGCACAACAGGTGAGACATGGCTCTCCACAAACACCTGTTGTGACCGCACATGAAACGCAACCTGATCGGGCCGCCAACTCTATATCTGAATCCCCTGATATACGAGCACTCTCGCAATTGAAACCAGCTGAACGTGTCCGCTATATGCACTCCATCAACAATGCTCAGACTAATCCATCATTTGTGCCACACGCCGCACCAAATGCATATACTCTACGGGTCGCACCAGCTGGTATAACCCCGACAATCGTGCCAAATAGTGGCACACTTGTATACTACCCATCGCAAGATGCAGAAGCAGCTGCAGGCTATGATGAGTTTTTTAATGATGCACCTGACGATATGTATTGGTATACCAGCGTGCGTCCAGATAATGCTTATACTAGTGGTGCATTTGGATTACGTGGATACCGAAATGTGTTAGGACTTACATCTTTTAGAAGCTCTTTCACAGGTATTGCACAACAGCGCATCCAATATATTGATGGAACATTCCTGCCATGTACAACAATTGGGACAGGCGACAGTATATTTACCAATTACAATTCTAATTGCACCAAGATTCAAAACATCACGCAGTTAGTACGGATAGAAAATGGTGTGGATGGTGGATTTGTGCTGACGAGTAGTGGCAAAGTTATCGACTTCAAAGCGGCACGCAACAATCTGCCAACCAATGCAGTAAAACTAGCTAACTCAGACCCATGCGCAATTGCGTTAAGAAGTGATAAGTCGATCGTCGTCTTGAACAAATCTGGCGTTGATGGAAGTGAGTATCCGTATTATGGCGATGAGCGCTGTTATGGATTATCCGATTTATTTGCTGGCAATGAATATCTCGATGTCAATGGATACGCGTTGAGCAAATATTCTTGTCCGTTCTGTATAAACACAAGTACCAGTAATCTTACACAATTCACCACAGTGGATGTTAACGGGGTCGTTACTGCCTATACATACGATAAAGACAGTAGCTCTTGGACTACAGCTGTTGTCTATTCGCCTACAGATGACAATATTACAAAAAAAGCGGTGAAGATTCCTGATGAAAGTAATGCAGTATTAACTCTCAATGATGAGAGCATTGTGTATGCAAACACACCGGAAGTCAATGGAGTGGCATGTACGATTCCTAATGATATTCAAAACGTGAAACAACTTGAGATTGTTAATAGTTATACCAACTATCAAGATTTACGATATGATCCATTCTCGAGTAACCAACCAGAATCAGGCTATATCAAAATCGGATATGCGTTACGGAACGACAATACGCTGTGGCGGTGGCATTTACCCACATCGGACACCTGTTACGATAGCGCCGAACAACTTGCTACTGGGATCAAGCAATTTGCGGCCACCGCAATTGGGGTTGCAGCAATCAAAACAACCTACGACACTAACGATTTAGCTATCCGCATACAACCGATTGAAAATGCAAGCCTCTTCAAGAACTCCACCACATGTGGTATTTTTGCCTATGCAAATGGTGGTGTCAGAGCAACAGCTTCAAATACCTCACGTTGGATGCCTGTGATAGAAAACGGCATCAGATACCAATGGTACAAGGGAACGAGTGGCGATACATCGCAACCCATAAGTAATGCAACATCCCCTGTACTTTGTGTATCACGTATCACTACAGCTGGACCGTATTGGGTGCAGGTCAACGATGCACTTACAACAATCAATAGTCGTACAGTCAATATCTCATGGATTGATGTAGACACAAACAATATTGCCGGTAGTATGATTGCGTGGGGTAATCGAAGTACACAAATCAATACTAAGGTGAAATCATGGCGAGACGTAGTCTATGCCGGTTATTGGTCAGCACAAACACAGAATGGGGAAAGGAAATCGTACTTAAACCAATGGGATGACAATGATCCAACATTACCATGGTATATCAATGTAGGATTAGGTGATTGGGGCACCCTATGGCGCAAAGTTGCTGATAGTAAACGCAGCCTCATCCGTTTAACGAGTGACAACAGAGTAATGAGTTTTTCACCAGGTGACTCGGAATACTCAACTGGGAATTCGACCTGTACCGATGCATGTAGTACGCTACGTTTCCAAACAGTAGATGCATCCGATCATTGGAATGGTACAAAGTCATACCATCTGATGGGCATTACCACCGACAATCAAATCATTGATGCATACCTCGGTGATTCGTTGGAGATAAACACCATCTCCTATGACAACTCACTCGTACCCGTCGATACCGTGGCGCTTAAAATAACTGATGGGGATGCAAGTATTGGCATCGGCACACATGATGGCTTGGTGCTGTTTGACGACGGGAACTGGGAAACCCAGCAGACAGGTATTGTGAAGCAATACCGTGACGGAATTGAGGTCACTGAAAATACCACCACACTTGGACAAGTGAAAAAAATTGTTGCCGGTGGATACCACTACATGGCACTACAAAGTGATGGAAGTGTCGCCGCATGGATGGCGTTGAGCGACCCCACATACGACAAAGGACAAGTAACTATTCCAATCACAGTCACCTGTGCCAAGGATATTGCTGCCGGTGAATACTTTAGTGTGGCACTCACCTGTAATGGAAAAGTCGTACAGTGGGGGACTGCGCCAGCCAGTGTCCCCGCGTTGCTGGCCAACGCAAGTGGAGTAACCGTGCGTGCTATTTTTGCACGTGCCGATCGTGCATTTGCCATCGTCAATCCCGAGGTCATTGCGACAAGTACTGCCACTCGGACTGCGACTCGGACCGCTACGAATACGCGCACTATTACGCCAACTCGGACCGCTACTGCTACACGATCCAATACTCCAACGCGATCCAATACTCCAACGCGGTCCAATACGCGGACTGCAACACCCACACATACTCAGTCTAACACCCGGACTTATACTCGCACCCACACCCCATCCAACACGCGCACCAACACATCTACCCGCACCAACACGCGCACGCGGACGGCCACATTCACGCCATCCAATACACGGACGCACACGCCTACCCGTACCAATACGCGCACGCGAACGGGGACGCGCACGGCTACTGCAACGCGGACGCCGTAATCCCCCGCAACAACTCCGCCGCTACACGCTGGAGTGTGGCCGCATCAGGCATGGGCACATCATCCCCATCACGCAGCGCCAGCACTGCCGCCACCACGGCATGCGCCTCACCCGTCAGATCGGGGAGCAGGGCGCAGCCGCCGGCGCTTTTGGAGCGCACCACACCATCACGCAACCAGCAGGCGGTGCGGCACAGGTTGAGGATGACGTAGACGGGCTCGTCCAGCACCTGATTCACCGCATCTGCGATGTCGTACCACACCGCCGCCAGTGCATCGGCACGGCTGGGCAGCGGCAATACGACCTGCCCCGCCGTCACAATCCCTGCCCGGTGCGCCACCACCATGTGCGCCGTCAAATCAGGGTCGGTGCGCACCGCCAGCCAGTCGTGCTGCGGGTCGGCTAGGAGTTGCTGCGTACGCACCCGCCAAGATTCACTGTAGTGCAAGAGGTAGGGGGCTGGATGCACCCACGGCGTCAGCGCCGCATACGGCACCAACGAGAACTCAATCGGCGCTGGTTGGCCAGATTCCGCCAGCATGATGCACGCAATCTGGCGCAGTTGCGCCACATCTGCCCGCTCCACAAACGCCAGCATGTCGAGATCGCTTTGCCCCAAATGAAAATCTGCGAGTGCAATCGAGCCATGCACCACGACGGCAACCTGTGGGCCGAGGATGTGTACGAGCTGTGTGCTCACCCGCATGATTTGGTGGGCCACAGGCGCAGGGATGTGGTGCAGCGGTTTCATATGGTACCCCTGTATATAATTTAGAAATTTCAATGAAATTGTCATCTATTTCTCTGTACATTCCACAGATACACCGTAGAATAAAGAGTATTCAGCGAACGACTAGTGATGGTATGACCGGACGTTCATCGCACATCATACACTACATCGCCATATGTATTGGCATCATAAGTATTACCGTTGTAGCGCGTGTGGCAATGGCCCGTCCTGATACACGCTACTACGATACCGGGGTACCGCAATACACCGATATCTGGGTGGATCCTCTGCTTGGAGATGACACCGCAGATGGGCGTACACCTGCAACTGCCGTACAGCACCTTGGTACGGCATGGGAACGTATCCCCACCACACAACCACTCACACAGTCTGGGTATCGGATCATGCTCCAGCCAGGAAATTACGATGCCACACACATTCCCCCTGACTTCTCCCAGCGTACTGGTACACCCCAATACCCGATTGCGCTTGTCGCAACACAACCCGACAGCGTCACTTTTACCGCACCCATCCACTTCACAGACGTTGCATATGTGTATATCCGCGATGTAGCCGTGGTGGTGACAGATACACCAGCCCTCAGCTGTACCGATTGTCACCACTTCCTTGTGACGGCGAGCACCATGCAGGGTGGCGGTATCGTGATTACCCGTTCCCATTCGGTCTATGTCGAAGATAGCCAGATTGATGGGAGCCCAGCAGCGGGGATTCACTATAGTGCCGTCTATGACAGCCACATCCAAAATACGCACATCACACAAACACAGACGGCCTGCATACAGCTCAATGCGGGGAGTGCCATGATTCGCGTCGAAGCAAACACGTTGACTGCGTGTGGCACACACGGCGTCGTAATTGGCCCAGGAAGTAGCCTGGAAAGTATGCGTAGTCCGTGGATTCACTATGACGCCTATGACGTGACCATGGCCAACAACGTTATCACTGCAACCACACGCGCAGGTATCGGTATCTACGGTGCATACAACGCGCTCGTTGCATTCAACACGCTCTATGACGTAGGTGGAACAGAAACGGCTATCGCAATCGGGCATGCACAACGCACCTGTGCTGGCCAGACAAGCCCTGGCTTGCCGAGTTGTAGTACGCAGCTCGCCCGCCGTGGTTGGGGGACAGCGGATACCACCTCGAGTGGCGAAGCCATTCCCAATCGCAATGTGTTTATCTACAACAACATCGTGGTCAATCCGGTTACCACGCAAAACCAAGCCCACTTCCGCATTGCGGCTGCCGTCACCCCAGGTAGCTATAGTGGCATTACCAATCCGAGTCGAGCCGATGACGGACTGCGCATTGTGGGGAATATCCTGTGGAATGGAGCAAGTACCCTCCCACTCGGTATCTCACCAAATAGCGGCTGTGCGGATTCAAATCCAACGTGTACTGCAGCACAACTCCAGAGCATGAATCATATCAACACCACTACCGTCACATTTGTTGATGTGGCGGTGACCAACATGCGCCTACAACACACCGTGCCCACCGCAGTACCGATTCCTGCACTACCCGACCAACGCCCCCTCATCCCCCGCCCTCCCTTGGCGCAACCGAGTGATGCAATCATCCGTGACATACGCAATGCGTTACGTCTGAGTGGTAGCTTGCCCGGAGCATACACCGCACTCATTGATGCAGTAACAATTACACCACCAGCAGATGAACCGAGTGCAACGGCAACAGCCACGCCCGCACACAATACACCGACGTATACGCGCACACGCACGTATACGCGCACACGGTCATGGACGCGCACCATGAGTGTGACACGTACATCGAGTATCACCGTGACCAGTAGTCGCACCCGCACCACATCTGCGACACATACACCGAGCATTACACGTATCACGCAGACACCGTCGCGGACCTCTACTGCATCTTGGACCTCTACCACATCTCGCACAGCAACAGCAAGTGCGAGTGCGACCCAGAGTCGTACCGTAAGCATGACCCGTACACCGAGTACGACCTACACCCCTTCACTGACATACACACCGAGCGCTACACGCACCGCATCGGCAACAGCCACAATCACGCCAACGCGGACCAATTCGGCGACCAAAACCGCATCGCGTACCCGAACAATAAGTCCAACATATACGGTAACAGTGACATCCACACCAGTAGAGCGCGTGCCGATTATTCCGCGGATTACAAGTACGGACAAGGCCTATTTGCGTGAAATATTCCAGCGTGGGATTGCCCGGCGCAACAACCCGCGTGTATTCGCCAAGGTGGGTGATAGTATTACTGCGTCAGCGAATTTTTTACACGATATCGGCTGCAACGGCGAAAATCTGGCAAACTACCAGAGTCTGCAGGAGACGGTTTCATACTTTCGCCAGCACACATTTATGAGTACATACGGCACAGGCTGGTGCAATACGTCGAATTCATTTAATGCGCTTAGTCCGGCAGCACAACCGGGGTGGAGTGCCTATTACGCGCTATTCAATGATTTCTTGCTTATGCGCTATCAGTCGTCATGTCGTACCCCATTTGATACGCCAATCGCCTGTGAACTGAGGCTCAAACGACCAAGTATTGCGTTGATTATGTTTGGCAGTAATGATGTCACGTATGGCGTGCCAAGTGATTTTGAAAATAGCTATGCTGAGGTGATTGAATATACCCTCGCACAAGGGGTAATTCCCGTGCTTAGCACGATTCCCCCACGACGTGATAATCCGGTCTACAACGAACGGGTCAGGCGGTACAACGCCATCATCATCCGCATGGCATCCGCCAAACGCTTGCCCTTGTGGAACTATTGGCTGGCGTTACAATCACCTGAACTCATCAATCACGGATTTACCGCCGATGGAGTACACCCCAACACGTATCGCCTCACAGAGGGGGCTGATTTTAGTCATGATGGATTGCGCTATGGCTACAACCAGCGCAATCTGACCGCACTCCAGGTGCTCGACACGTTACGGCGAATTGTTATTCTGGATGGGCCACCTGACCCGTAATACGCGTGATCCACTGCTGCGGATTAGTGAGTTCGGCACGGGTGGGGATATGGGATGCGGATTGCCACAGTTTGTGTATCAGCGCATCACCACCATGCTGTGCTACTGCCTCAATAAAAGCTTCTCCCTGCTGGTATTGCTCCATTTTGACTTGCATGCCCGTCAACTGCAACACCAGTTGGTCGAGGGCGGGGCGGGCGGCTTGGCGCTGACTGATGCGGTGGTGGAGCGTGGTAAATCCGGGAATACGCTGTGCGCCGAGGTGATTCATCACGTAGTTGGAATGCCCTTCAATCAACGACATGACTGCTTGCATGTCATCAAAGACCTGCCGTTGGGTATCGGTTAAAAACCATTCCAACCAGTGGCTCGTTGCGCCGTTGCGAAGGAGGCGACTCATCAACTGAGGCATCCCGCCAGCTGGTTGGCGCAGGTGTTCGGCCATGGTCGCCATGACCCGGTCAAGCAACGTGCGCAGATATGGGCGCAACCAGGGCACCCCTTCGAACTGAAAGACATGGGAGACTTCGTGGATGACAATCCACTCGCGCAGGGCCTGCACATCCACACGCTGTTCGGCAGCAAGCCGGACAATGTTCGGCTCTACGAGCAATAACTGCCCGGGCCCTTCATCGTGCATAAATGCGACATCGTACTGCCCCAGCACCCGCCCTGCCATCCAGCTCAAGAGTGCGCCACTCTGAATACCGGCAAATTTCCCGTTGAGATGGCGTGCAGACAGCCCCCAATCGCTGGTATCATGCTGTACCAGGCTATGGTACACAGGCTCGAGTGGTTGAATCATGCGCGCAAATGCGTTAATGTTGGCCTGTGCCCACGCATGCTGATCCACCACCTGCACGTTGAGTGCCTGTGCTGGAACGTGTAACTGGGTGAGTTCTGCTACCGCTGGCGCAACTGCATCCACCAGTGTTTGGTAGGTGGGTTGCTGGAGTGCAGACGCTGTTGGTAGCAGATGACTCGCTGTTTGTTGGGCGATGCTCCAGTCAATCATCTGCGTCGGTTTTTGCCGTTCACGGTGCGCAAAAAAGGCCGCACCTACACGTACCACAACAACACCCACACCGAGCCATACAGCCCAAAGCCACGGGCGGGAAGTTTTTTTGGGCATGGTCATGACCTCTTCTGGTTGCTAGGCACGCACGCGCACATCATCGCGTCGGCGTGTCAGTTGTTTGGCGTCCATATATTCAAGGATGGCAAGGGCGTATTTGCGTGATGTATCAAACTGATCGCGCACCTGTGCGACACTCACGCTCCCCGTCGTATCAATCGTCGCAAAAACCCACGACACGATGGTATGCCAGGCATCGGCGTGCAACAGTATGCCATCTGCGATTTCGACGGCACGTCCGCTCATCTGCAAAAAGAGGAGCAATTCGCGATCCACAGAGAGTGCGGGTGGGGCGTAGGGGTGTGCGGCGAGTTGCGCCAGGATATCGGCTATTTGGCGCTGTGTTGCCACACTCAGTTGCACCTGATAGCCGACTCGGCGCAATAGACTATTATCACCGCACGCTTCGATGTGTGCCTGCCACTGCTGGAGGAGCGCATCAAAGACGGCCACGGGGACATCAATACGCCGACGTGCTTCTTCGCGGGGGATACCCAGGCGAAGCGGATAGCGCGCCGCATAGCTGTCAATGGCCTTGCAGATACGCTGGAGCAATTCATCGAGCACGGCGCGATCTGCCACCCATTCTGTGGTGAGAATACAGACGTCGGGGTGGGTGGCAAGTGTCTGTGTCACGGTGGCACTAGGCAAATGTGTCTGTACCACCACTGTGGTCACACGCACCACCTGCCCACGCACCGCCGCCCAACAGAGATCGGCAGGTGTGGCGCGGGCCAAGGCATCCAGCGTACGAATCACATCGGGTCGATTCCGGCGATGGCGCGGCGGTGCTGTATCAATGACCCGCCCACCGGCTACCGTCATGGATGGCGATGGCTGCCGCAAAATCAAGCGATCACCACGCCATAGTGGCAGGGGTGTCGCCAGATGAAGTTGCACCCAGCCATCGTGCCCCGGTGCAATGGTATCACCAGCAAGGATGGTTACCCGTGCCGGCGTTTCTGCGGCACCCACAAACAGGTCGAGATGCATGCCTTGGCTGAGTGGGCGCGGAGCGATATCGGCCACATGTACGAGCACGTCGATGCGCGCGCTAGGAATGATGCGTTGTGGCACCACGAGCAGGGTGCCCCGGGTAATGTCGTGGTGAGACACACCCGCCAAATTGACGGCAATACGGGTTCCCGGCTGTGCCACATCAATTTTGCGCCGGTGCATTTGTAACCCACGAATACGTGCCGTCAGCCCACGGGGGGCAATTTCTACATCCATGCCGACCTGAAACGGCGCAGCCAACAGCGTGCCAGTCACCACCGCGCCAAAGCCATCCATACTAAAGACGCGATCCACCCACAAGCGTGCGGGTTCATCGCGACGCAGCGGCGGTGGCAACGTGTCAATCAGGGTATCGAGTGTCTGGAGCAACGTGGGGATACCCGCACCAGTACGAGCCGACACCACCACCATGGGAGCATCGGCCAGGGTAGTACCCTGGAGTTGGGAGCGAATGTCGTCGCAGACCAGTGGCAGCCAGGCTGGTTCGACGAGGTCGGCTTTGGTGACCACAATGACCCCGTGGCGGATATCGAGCAAATCAATAATCGCCAGGTGTTCACGGGTCTGTGGCATCACCGACTCATCTGCGGCAATGACCAGCATGGCAGCATCGAAACCACCAACTCCGGCCAGCATGTGTTTGATGAACCGCTCATGACCGGGTACATCAACCAGGCTGATATCACGTCCAGAGGGGAGTTGCATCCAGGCAAAGCCGAGCTCGATGGTCATGCCACGACGCTGTTCTTCGGCGAGACGATCGGTGTTGATACCGGTTAATTGGTGGACCAGGGATGTTTTTCCATGGTCGACATGCCCTGCGGTGCCAATGACGTACATGCGCAACTTTCTGCGGTATCACTTGGTCTTATGGTATCATACGCGATAGTAGTCTGTGCATACGCTTGGTTGTGTGAGGAGAAGCATTGCCATGAAACAACGGCGCGTGGTCATCACGGGCATGGGGTCAGTTAGTCCACTCGGACTCGATACGGTGACGCTCTGGGAAGGGATTCGCACTGCCCAGAGTGGCATCGCACCCATCACCCTCTGCGACGTGAGCAATCTGGAAACGCGTTTTGCTGGCGAGGTCAAAGGCTTTGATGCCAATAATTACATGGATCGCAAAGATGTGCGGCGCAATGACCGTTTCATTCATCTGGCGGTAGCTGCTGCCAGTGAGGCCATTCGCATGGCAGGAATCAGCAACGCAACCGTCCCTGCCGAGGAAATCGGTGTGATTATCGGCAGTGGAATGGGCGGGCTTGCCACCCTCGCCGAAAACATCCACATCATGACCGAAAAAGGTCCTGGGCGCATAAGTCCATTCATGGTACCTGCGATGATTACCAACATGGCCGCTGGACAGGTCTCCATGCTCAATGGCTTCAAAGGCCCCAATTATTGCCCCACATCGGCGTGTGCCACTGCGGCGCATGCGATTGGTGAAGCCGCAGAAATGATTCGGCGTGGTGTCGCAAGTATTATGGTTGCTGGCGGTAGCGAGGCAGTCATCACCCCTATCGGCATTGCTGGCTTCAACGCCAACAAAGCCCTATCGACGCGCAACGAATCACCAGAAACCGCCTCACGGCCATTTGACGCGACCCGCGACGGGTTTGTGATGGCCGAAGGTGGCGCCGTACTGATCCTCGAAGACTACGAAGTGGCAGTCAACCGCGGGGCGACCATCTATGCCGAGCTGATTGGCTATGGGTTGTCGGCTGATGCGCATCATATTACCTCGCCGGCACCAGGGGGCGAAGGCGCAGGGCGCGCCATGAAACTTGCACTCAAACAGGCAGGGATTGCACCGAGCGCGGTGGACTACATCAACGCCCATGGGACAAGCACACATGCTGGTGATATTGCGGAAACAATGGCCATCAAAAGTGTTTTTGGCGACCATGCCTACACACTTGCCGTTAGCTCATCCAAATCGCAGCTTGGGCATTTAATTGGTGCCGCTGGTGCCATCGAGGCAGTGATTTGTGTGTTGGCCATGCAGCATAGCATGTTCCCCCCCACCATTAATTTGCAGACACCAGACCCCGAATGCGACCTCGATTATGTGGCTAATGCGGCTCGACCAGGGCGCATTGATGTGGCAATCAGCAACTCGTTCGGCTTTGGTGGTCACAATGTGTCGTTGGCGTTGCGGCGCTGGGGTGCCTAAGCATGTCACCACCCTTAAGTGCACTGGTATCCAGCTTGGGTGTGCCCATCGGCAACCTCGAGTTGCTCCGCGGTGCACTCATGCATCAATCGTACCGCTACGAACATGGACACGACGCTCCCCCGAATGCAGACACCCAACGATTGGAGTTTTTGGGTGATGCGGTAGTAGCGATGATTGCCACGCAGCTCGTCTTCCACACCTTTCCCGATGCCGATGAAGGGCGTATGACGCGCTTGCGCAGTGCACTGATTTGTACCGAGAATCTAGCGCAGATGGCACGCCACTACCAATTGGGCACATTTGTAATTATCGGCAAAGGCGAAGAGCGTGCAGGTGCGCGTACACGCACCACCTTGCTAGCTGACGTCTTTGAAGCAGTGGTCGCCGTCATCTATCTCGACCAAGGGCTCGATGTGGCACAGGCTTTTTTGGCGCCACATTTTCTGCATCAACTCGAACAATTGCGCCAACAGGGTACACCGAGTGATGCCCGTAGTCAATTCCAAGAGCTCAGTCAACGGCGCTACAACATCACCCCCACCTATCGCACTATTGCGACCCATGGGCCCGAACACGAACGGACATTTGTGGTCGAGGCATTAATTGGTACGCACGTGTTGGGGCAGGGACGCGGACGAAGCCAGCCCGAAGCACGTATGCATGCCGCACATCATGCCTTGGCAATGTTGCACCAGCACCCTGATTTGGATGTGAGCACCTAAGCGCCGCACATACGGCGTCCCAACCAAGAAATAGCAGACACATGAAGCTTTACATCACCGGCATTTCAGGATATTTGGGAGGGTTTATCGCACAGCAGGCGCAACAGGCCGGCTGGCAGGTACGTGGATGCGTCCATAGCGCCCGGGGCATCGCCAATGCGGATGTAGTTGACCTACGCCAACGAGGGCAACTCACTGCGGCGATTGCTGCCTTTCAGCCAGATGCAGTGATTCATACTGCGTATGTCCAGGATGGTCCTGATCTCCATACCGTGACCGTGCTAGGAGCCATCGAGGCAGCAGCGGTGGCAGCAACATGTCAGGCACGCCATATTCACATGTCGAGTGACATGGTTTTTGCAGGAACTGCTCGTGAGTACGACGAAATTGACATACCCGATCCGATTACCCCCTATGGTGCCGCCAAAGCGATTGCAGAAGCCGGGGTAGCACAAACGCACCCCGAAGCCAGTATTGTGCGCACCTCGTTGCTCTACAGTCCGTTGTCGTCACCTCCAGGACGTCACGAGCAACAAGCACTCGATGCGGCAAGTGGCAAGCGCAACATGCGGTTTTTTCGTGATGAATGGCGATGCCCCGTGCTCGTCACTGAATTAGCGCATGCCCTGTTGATTTTGATTGGGCAGCACCACCGTGGTCCACTGCATTTAGTAGGGCGGGATGCAACAACACGCTTCAGCTTTGCCAAGTCGGTGGTACGTGCTCGTGGGGGCAACGTGGCACATCTGCAATCGAGTACGATTGCACATTCCACGCTCATTCGTCCAGCCCGCCTCGTGCTGCGTAGCAGTTACCCGCATCCGGCATGGCAGTTGCGTGGGGTAGATGAAGTACTGCAGGCCCCTTCAGACGTATAAAGTATGGTGCAATACAATGCCTTGGAGATGTCTGTGACAAGGTGTGGGCACTGGTTGGGTGTGTAATTTTGGTGCACCTCCATGTTGTGTGATGTACCATCACGATTTCCGCATTTCACAAAATTCCGTTTGACATCCCCCCCATCCCACGCTATAATACACAGCGTTGTCTTATGGGCGACAAGTGTGGGTCGGTACCGAAGTGGCCAACCGGGGCAGACTGTAAATCTGCTGACTT
>CAZMWB010000058.1:0-17716 GCA_964569955.1 uncultured Klebsiella sp.
CCCACGAGATAGAGGAGCGCATTCGTGCCCAGCATCCCCCACGATGTGGCAGGTCCAATTTCGCGGCTCAGCCGGAGCATGACCATCACGTGGTACAAGTAGAGTGAATAGCTGATAAACGCAATCCACACCACCACACGGTCTACGAGTTGCCAGCCGAGTGTTTTAAGATTTTCGCAGGCGGGAATGAGCAATGACGTCCCAACGGTAATACATGTCTGTGGAATCATCACCGCCAACACGGGCCAGCGCAAATAATCCACGTAGACCATGATTCCAATTGCAACGGTCATAATACCGGGAGCATAGCCTAGCTCTGCCACGCTACGGAACCAATGCGGGCGCGCAACCCGCATCCACGCAATCAAAATGCCCCACACCATGGCATCGAGCCGGATATACATGACATACTCGATGGCTTTCCAGGCGTCTTTGGGGATGTTGATCATCCACAGATAACGACCGAGGAATGATACAGTCACAATCGTCGCCAAGACGATGGCCATGGCCGTCATTCGTGGTACGAGTTTGACCAGCGCAAATAGTGCGAGCGGGAAGAGGATGTAGAAGAGCTCTTCGGTACCTAGGCTCCACCAAAACGGTATTTCGGTGGAAATATGCATCGGGTGGATGGTGCCCACAAAGAAAATGCTACGAAAGAAGTCGCTCACATTGTTGGGGGTTGCCACAATCCACGAGATAATCGCAGACACATAGGCAGCGGGCAGGGTACGCAGCCAACGCCGAATCCAAAAGCGTTTCACCACCGCAAATTGATGGATATGTGCAATGTGGCGCATCAGGATGATACCAATCAGATACCCGCTCAACGCAAAGAAGACGTTGACACCGAGTGAACCCATGGCAAGAAACCATTTAAAGAAATCACGCGTACTGGTCCACTCGGTGAACACGAGTGGCATGAAGTGTGCAATCACCACACACAAAATCGCCACTGCGCGCAACACGTCTATGCCAAATCGCCGACTTTTTTCTGGCGTTGACTCAAGCTGATACGTGCGTTGTTGCCAGGCACGCACCGCCATAAACACGGTCACCGCATAGCGCCCACCACGGTCAATCAACAAGGTGGGGTTTGCAAAGCCGTGTGCGGCTTCTTGGATAAAGAGGGTGTAATAGAGGAGCGCAAATGCACTAAATACCCCGAATCCAACCCAATCTGCCCGCCGGAGCCAGACGGCAGCAACAATCACGACCACCCAATAATCGAATGCGAACACGAGCATGAAGAGCCACTGTGGCAAGGCAAACCAGTGTGGCTGCATGCGTTGAATCGCAAGCGCATCCATCATGACGCCCAGACTGCGCACATCACCGGCCACCACACGGGTGTCACTCGTGACCCGCAACATGCTGGTATCTGTGGGCATCAGGAGATGCACCACCCGCCACTTTTCTGTGGTAGTTGACTGCCACGCATACCCGTCGAGGGTCAGGGTCACTGGGAGCGTATCACCAGGGGGTTGGCGCCAGCGCCATGTGACCAATCGCCACGGCATGTCGTGAAAACGATTCAAATTGATGCGCGTATTCCCGTCAAACCAGACACCATCAGGATCAACGCCCTGGGTGCCATCAACAAGTAACGGATTGTCGAGTGCGATTGTAATACGTGAGGGCTGGTGCACAAATGCGGACCACAACCCCCACCCACTGACTATCACAACGAGACAAAACATACCGGTAATGAGCCATGGGGTACGACGAATTGCTAACTGCACATCCCGCTCCGTGTTCCTTGCACACATTCACACTGCGCATCATGAGTCATGATCAGGAAAGTGGCGATCACGCCATCGCAACAGTGGCACTTCCACCCACCGATAACTCATCCACGATACACCAAATGTCAACAATAGATATGCTACCACTAATAATACCAGCATGGGCCATGACGTGGCCGAACCAAACTGACGCACCAGCCACGTTTCTATCATGGTATGGTACAGATACGCCGAATAACTAACCAGTGCAATCCCCACAAATAGACGATCGAGTGCATTCCATCCCACTGTACGCACCTGCTCGAAGGCCGGGATAAGCAGTGCGGCACCCGCAGTAATCAGCGTATGACCGAACATCAACGCCACATAATACCAGCGCGTTTGATCGAGCATCATCATCACACCAGCCAGCATCATGACGAGCCCTGGTGCAAAGCCGATTCCGGCGAGTTGATGAAAAAGTTTCTCATTGTGTCGTCGCACCCATTGTATCAGAACACCCCATACCAGCGAATCAAGTCGAGCATAACTCACAATTTCGCTATTACCGACCACCTCCAAGGGCAAGAGCCACAGCAACAGCAGGCGGCCCAGCCCAACCAGCACCGCAAAGAGCAGTAACGTGCGTAAAAAGAACGCCTGAGTAGATTGGCGACGTGCCAGCACATACAACAACAACGGGAAGAGCAGATAAAACAGCTCTTCGGTGGCAAGACTCCACCAAAAGGTATTCTCGGATGACAGCTGCCACGGATTAAATGTCCCCACAAAGGCAATACTGGCCAAAAACGCACCAACGTGCTGTGGCGCAGCAACAAACCAGACAACAAGAGCCGACACATAGGCGGCAGGCAACGTACGCAACCAGCGCCGCATCCAAAAGCGCACCAACACCTGCTGTTGGTGGATGACGGGGAGCAGGCGCCACAAAATCCCGCCGATGAGGTAGCCACTCAACGCAAAAAAGATGTTCACCCCAACTGCCCCAAGGTACAACGTCCACCGAAATAGGGCAGGGGTACTCGACCATTCCGCAAAAAGGAGCGGTGTCGTATGTGCAAATACCACACACAGCACGGCAATTGCCCGCATGATGTCGAGTCCGAGACGACGCCCATGGATGGGTGCATCAGTGGGCTGCCAGTACCGCCCGCGCCAAGCCAGCACGCATATCAGCACCGTACTGATGTAGCGCCCTGTGGCATCCAGCCACAGCGTTGGCGATTGCATGCCTGTCCGGCTTTCAAGCCAGACTAATGCGGCATAGACGCCCACCGCAAGGGCACCAGCCACTACCCCCCACCAGCGGCTCCGCCACAGCCACCACCACAACGCCACACACGGCAACCACAAATCGATAGCCCATGCCAGCGTAAACCAGGCTGGTGGGGTGAGCGCGGTGATTTTGGGAGCCGACAGAAACGGGCCCAGATCACGCCGATCTCCGGCAACACGCATCGTTGTACTTTGGAGCGTGAGTTGTGTGGTGCCCACAGGCAAAAGCAGATGAACCCGGCGCCACACGGGGGCAGTAGTGGCAACCGCCAACGGCTGTGTAGCTGTCGTGACGGTGACCTGCAACGCATCACCAGCCTGTTGGCGCCACATCCACGTGATACGACGCCACGGTATGGGCGCAAATGCAGTCGTGGTCATGCGCGTATCGCCATTCGACCATGCCCCATCACCTTCGGGCCCCCAAATGCCCACCACCTGGGGTGTAGCCAGTGGCAATACCACACTGCCTGGCATGGTTACCAGTGCGTACCACATCCACAACCCGGTGACCAGCACGAGGATGCCCATCAAGATGGCTGGCAACAATCGGCGCATGGTACTCCTTAGTGGTGTGGATCGGGCATATGCGTGTCACGCCAGGCTAATACGGGTTGCTCGACGAGTCGGTAACTCAGCCACGACGCCCCGAGCGTGAGCACACTGTAGGCCACAAACAACACCCCCATCTCGGGCAGTGTTTGTGCGAAACCAAATTGGCGCTCCAAGAAAGTCACAAAAATATCGTGGTAGAGATAGATGGAATAACTAATCGCGGCAATCCAGACCAGGCTCCGATCGAGCATGCGCAACCCGGTACTCCGCAGGGTTTCCACTGCAGGAATAATCAAGGCGGCACCGATACCAATAAAAGTGTGTCCGAGCCCCACAGCCATCGGCATCCAGCGCAATTTGTCGAGGAGCAACATGAAGCCCACCCACAAAAGCACCATGCCAGGAGCATAGCCGACCGTATTGAGATGGGCAAACCAATCAGGCCGTTTGATGCGCATCCAAGCCACAATGGCACCAAAAATCATCGGATCCAGCCGCACATACGGAATCAGCTCGACGCTGCCCATCGCCAACGGGTCAAGTTGACTCAACCAGCCAAAACGTGCCCCCACACTTAGCAGGGCAATACACCCCAACGTCAATCCAAAGGCCCAATGCCGCCACCCTACCCGCACCCACAAGAGCAACAGCAACGGGAAAACGAGGTAGAAGTACTCTTCGGAGGCCAGGCTCCACCAGACGCGCATTTCGTCGCTATGGTAGTAGGGAGTTAGCGACGATACAAACGTGATGCGCATAACAAAATCGAGCCAATCTTCGGGAGTAGCAACGATAATCGCCACTCCTGCGGACACATAGGCGGCAGGCAACGTGCGCAACCAGCGCCGCATCCAAAAGCGTTTGACGAGGGTCATGTCAACGAGCGGGGGAATCATGCGGAGCAAAATCACCCCAATCAAATACCCGCTCAGCGCAAAAAAGATGTCCACTCCCAACGCACCAATGTAGCGCTCCCAACGCACAAAATCCTTGTTCAAGACCCACGGTTCTACGACCAGCGGGGTAAAGTGCGTCACCGCCACACACAGCACGGCGATGGCGCGAAAGACGTCGAGCCCAAAGCGCCGCCCACTGGGGATACCGGCAAAGTCGGGCCGGCGCTGTTGCCACCAGGCCCATGCCAACATACACAGACTGAGTGCATAGCGACTGCCTCGGTCTACCAGGAGCGATGCTTGCGCATATCCGACACGCATTTCCAGCCAAATGCTTGCACCATGGATGATGGCGAATGCGAGCAGTGCACCAGCACCGAGGAGCCGCCCACGCCAGAGCCACACGGCGCCAGCCACCACGGGAATCAGGTAGTCGAGCACCACCAACGGCCACCACCACCACGCCACGTCAATGCGTTTCATGGTGAGATAGGTCAACATGACACCCAGCTGGCGGGTATCGCCGTCCACCTGTAGGGTGGGGCTCTGGATGCGCAACGGGGTATGGGTGAGTGATGCCGGAAGCAAGAGCTGAACTCGCCGCCATTGCAGGGTGGTAGATGTCTGCCACGTATGGGAACCGATGTGCAATTCGACGGGGAGTGGGGCACCAGGAGCTTGACGCCAGCGCCATGCCATGACGCGCCACGGCGTATCAATGAAACGATCGCTGGCAATACTGGCGTCGCCCGTAAACCACACTCCTTCGTCGTCGCGCCCTTGCGCCCCTTGCACCACTTTGGGGTCAGTGATATCTACGGACACCACCGCTGGCTGTAATGCAAATGCACCGACGACACCGACCATCGTCATGAGTACGATGATTCCGTACCAGATTGCCACACGAAAGTTCTGCATGAATAACCCTACTCTGGCGTCACATATGCAGCCGTAATCCCACCATCAACGGTAAACGTTGCCCCCGTGGTAAACGATGATTCATCAGATGCCAAAAAGAGTGCCGCCTTGGCAATTTCGTGCGCTTCGCCGAATCGCCCCATGGGGATATGCACCAAACGGCGCTGTTTTTTGGCATCCGTATCGAGGAATTTCATCAACAGCTCGGTACGTAACGGCCCCGGACAAATCGCATTCACCCGGATATTCTGCCGGGCATGCACCACCGCCAATTCACGGGTCATGGCGAGTACGCCACCCTTCGAAGCGGTATAGGCGATTTGTGGTGTGGCTGCGCCCAACAACGCCACAAACGAGGCCGTGTTGATAATCGAGCCACCACCCGCACGCAAGAGGGCGGGGATACCGTATTTACAGCCAAAAAAGACCCCTTTGAGATTGATGTTCATCGTCAAATCCCAAATCGCCTCATCAGTAGTCATGGCGTTGTCGTCTTGGCTATGCATGATGCCCGCATTGTTGAACAGCACATGCAACGCGCCAAATGCAGCTTCTGTTTGGGCAATCATCGCCGCACTATCTGCTGCCTTGGCCACATCGGCTTGGATAGCGATGGCCTGTGCCGAGCCGATTTCGGCGACGACTGCTTGGGCGGCAGCCAAGTTGATGTCTACCACAGCCACTTTAGCCCCTTCACGGGCAAAAAGCATGGCGGTTTCACGCCCGATGCCCTGCCCAGCCCCCGTAATCAGTGCCACTTTATTGGCTAAACGCATACGTTCCGTCTCCTGTACGCTGTCGTTCCATTACCGATTATGCACGTTCAAAATAGCGCGCCCGCTCCCAACTGGTGACCACCGCATCAAAGGCCTCTTGCTCGTACTGAGCGAATCGCAACAGATGCGCATGCACGTCGCTCCCCAAGGTGCGCTGGGTTACTTCACTTTTGCCAAAGCGTGTCATCGCCTTGCGCAACGTGGCAGGAATTTGTGGTAGATTGCGCGCCGCATAGATGTCGCCTTCGAACATGTCACCCGGCTCGATGCGCTCGCGGATGCCCTCTAGCCCGGCAGCAATACCAGCTGCATAGGCGATATAGGGATTGGCATCGGCACCCGGGATGCGGCATTCGATGCGCAACGAGGCATCATGTCCAACCACGCGAAAGCCGGCAGTACGGTTGTCGTAGCTCCATGCCAACGCGGTGGGTGCCCATGAACGTGATTGATAGCGTTTGTACGAAGTGGGATATGGTGCAAAGCAGATGGCAAAATCGGCTGCATAGCGCAACCAGCCCCCCAAAAACCAACGGAATTCATTGGACGTGTAGAGCGAGCCACACGGCTGATTCCCCGCAAAGACGGGGCGACCATCGAGTGTGCGCAAACTCATATGGATGTGCGCTGACGATCCGGTGTGCTTTTCGTGCCACTTGGCCATAAAGGTGACACTTTTTCCCATGCTATCGGCGATTTCTTTGGCTGCATGTTTGTAGATGACATTAGCGTCACACTGTGTCAAGACTGGACCATAGCGCAAGTTGATTTCTTGCTGTCCAATCCCGGCTTCGCCCTTGCTCGCTTCGACGGGAATCCCACTCGCATCCAAGGCACGCCGGATTGCCCCAATCACGGGCTCTTCACGCGTGCCCTGCAGTATGTGATAGTCCTCGTTGTAGTATCCCGCCGGCTTGAGGTCATGGTAGTGCTTGGCATGCGCCTGTGCGTAGGAATCATCGAACAGGTAGAGTTCGATTTCGCTTCCACCAAATACCTGATAGCCCATGGCAGCTGCTGCCTCTATTTGGTCGCGCAAAATTTGGCGTGGGGAAATCGTCACCGCCTGGTGGTGGCCGCGGTACAGGTCGCACAGCACCATGGCGGTATGTGGCAACCACGCTGCCAGCCGCAACGTGCTCAGGTCGGGGACGGCATGCATGTCACCATAGCCCTGTTCCCAGGTGGCAAACGAGTACCCTGAGACCACATCCATTTCCATGTCACACGTCAACAGGTAGTCACACGCGTGCATGCCATCGCCGAGTACTGCATCCACAAAATGATGCCCGGTAACCCGTTTGCCCATCAGGCGACCGTACAGGTCGGGAAAGACGACCAGCACCGTGTCTATGTCACCACGGCTGATGCGTGCACGTAATTCATCAGGGGATATCGTCATCGTACCCTCCTCAGTTGCTTGCGTAGATTGGACGCGCGCTCAGATACTTCACATTTTACTACATGCCATACAGTACAACGAACCCGAGCAACGGGAATCCCCACTGCTCGGGCAACGTGTGTGGAATCACTTATCGTGTTATTCGAGAAAGCTCCGCAGACCGCGTGCAACACCCGGATGGCGCAGTTTGCGCAACGCTTCGCCTTCGATTTGGCGCGTACGTTCACGGGTGATATTGAATTCGCGCCCGACTTCTTCGAGCGTGCGCGCGCGCCCATCTACGAGACCATAGCGGAGCTGAATGATACGGCGCTCGCGTTCGGGTAAGCGCTTGAGTGCATCACTGAGCCGCTCGCTCAGGAGCGTATGTGTGGCTGACTCTGCGGGTGTCATGCCGTGGTAGTCTTCGATGAAATCGGCCAAATTTGCGTCGCCATCACTGCCCACCGGTGTTTCGAGTGACAGTGTTTGGCGTGATGCATCGAGGATTTTGCGCACTTTTTCACTGGGCATGTTGAGTGCATCTGCAATATCTTCGTGGGTCGCATCACGCCCCGTTTCTTGCTGAATCCGTGACGATGTACGCATCAGTCGGTTAATTGTCTCACCCACGTGGACGGGGAGACGGATGGTGCGACTCTGGTCGGCCACCGCCCGTGTAATCGCCTGGCGAATCCACCACGTGGCGTACGTGGAAAACTTGAAGCCACGACGATGGTCGAATTTCTCGGTGGCGCGCATCAAGCCGATGCTCCCCTCTTGGATGAGGTCGAGCATGGACATACCACGGCCGAGGTATTTCTTGGCGTTGGAAACAACTAACCGCAAATTTGCAGAGATGAGCTGCTCGCGAGCATCACGCCCCTTGACGATGACCCCACGCAACCAGACCGCATTCGGAAAGGCGTCGGGCTGACGCTTGCTGGCAATGCCACTCGCAACGACGGCCACAGCGGGGTCATCGCCAACAATCGCAGTCAAACTATTAAGCAGGTCGTGGTTCTGCAGATCGGTGAGGCACGTCACAATATCGAGCAAGTCGGGGGCGTGTGCCTGATCAATGGACTTGTTGACACAGTGTGTCACAATCAGGCGATACAGCGAAAAATCATTGGTACCACCGGCCACGCGATCACATGCTTCCACACACATCAGACCAGCGACCATGGAGGTGCGCGTCTGCTCAGAAAGTGACTTGAGATGGTACCCGTAGGCACCATCCACACTCACCACAAAGGCGCGTGCGTCGTCGTGTAGGGCCACATCCCATTCGCTGTGCCCGCGCAACCGATTCAGATAGGCACGCGTGGCACGCCACACCATGGCGACCACATCGGTAATATGGCTGGCAAGCTGGAATTTGCGCTCGTGCGTATAGTCAAAACTTGCTTTACCACAGACAAGTTGCTCAACTAGAAGACCAAGCTCGATTTGATAGGCAAGATTGATTTCTTCGACGATGGATTTGAGCCGATCAATGCGCCCAATATCGCGTAAATACAAACGCACTGAATCGTCAACATCACTATCGTCTGTAGTAACGACCTCGAGTTCAATGCGATGGAGTTCGTTATAGTCTTCATCTATCACTTCGATATCGTGGAATTCATCAGTACCATCAAGCGAACGATTCACAAGGTATTTGTTTGTCGAATGCGACTCTGTATGTGAATGCGTGGTATCAACGCGTGAAGAACTGAGCTGGGGTGGAGTATTTGGCTTATCCACGCGACACCAACTTTCTATCGCCAATGATTCGCCTAACCATGCGTAAATATACCATATATTGTGTAATTTTGCAATGTTTTTACCCATATTTAGTATGTTTTTGCCTGAAAAAAGTATGCAATAATACGTATGAAATTATCAGTATTTTTTCAGGAAATGGAAACGCAATGCATATCGTCGTCATTGGTGGTGCGAGCACCTACACTCCCGAGCTCATTGATGGCTTGGTTGCACGTGCCAACGACTTGGGGCTAACCAAAGTCACCCTCATTGATCCGAATCAATCACGTCTGGCCATCGTCGGTGCGTTCGCACAACGCATGGTTGCTCATCAAAAGGCCCCCTTTGTTGTGGAGCTCGGGCATGATCGGCTGGCGGCCTTGATGCAAGGGCCCGATTTCGTCGTCACCCAGTTACGTGTGGGTGGGCAGCATGCACGTCACCACGACGAATCGCTCGGGCGCCGCCATGGGCTCATCGGTCAAGAGACGACGGGGGTAGGTGGATTTGTCAAAGCACTACGCACGGTGCCCGTGATGCTGGCAATTGCGGCCGACATTGCGCGCTATGCGCCACACGCCACCCTGGTCAATTTTACTAATCCGGCTGGCATTGTTACCGAGGCGCTGTCACGCCATAGCCGTGTACGCAGTGTTGGTCTGTGCAATAATGCGATGACGGCACAACGGAGCATCGCCAAGGAATTGCACGTTGATCCGTGGTCGGTGCGCATCGAACAAGTCGGGCTCAACCACCTCAACTGGATTCGCCGGGTGTGGGTGGACGACCACGATGTCACCGATACTGTACTCGAAGCGAGCATCGCAGAGCTCACCCGTACGCAACATCCGCTCCATGTGCCAGCGCGGATGATTCAGCTGTTGCATGCAATCCCCAGTAGCTATCTCGACTACTTTTACATGACAGCCGCCCATCTCGCACATCAGCAACAGGGTCCCACACGCGCCGAAGTCGTGATGGACGTAGAACGACGGCTCCTCGAACGCTATGCAGATGTGCACCTCTGTGAAAAACCGCCCGAATTGATGGAGCGCGGTGGTGCATACTATTCCACGGCAGCTGCGGCACTCATCTGTTCGTTGCATCTCGGCGATGGCGCAACCCACGTCGTCAACGTGCGGAACCAACAGTCGCTTCCCAATCTCCCCGATGATGTGGTAGTAGAAGTCCCCAGCCGCGTCACCAGTCAGGGGATTACACCGTTGGCGCATGCACCACTCGCCCCAGAAATGCACGGATTGGCAACGCATGTCAAAGCGTACGAACTCCTCACCATCGAAGCAGCCCTCACCGGTAGTCACGACAGTGCCATGCGCGCCCTACTCAGCAATCCACTGGGTCCCGATGCTAGTAGCGTGGAACGTGTCTGGCATGATATTCTCGAAACGAACGCACCATGGCTCCCGCAGTTCGATACCCCACGCTAGGACATTCCCATGGCAGACTGGTTCATCGGCAGTGCGAGCAACGCACTCGACCATCGCTCAACGGACACGTGGGTACACACCATCGGGTTCCGCAGTGAGCAAGCCTTGCTGGCGCTCGTTGTCTGTGACATTGACGACGTTGGCGCCATTGATCGTCAATCCGTGAGTATGCACATCAACCTGCACCCCATCGAAGCCGTTGATGTCATTCTGGTTGCCAGTGGTGCACAGAGTGCCATCCGTTGGGATAGCCTCGATGCCGACACACGCCACACCATGGTGCACCGCCTCGTTGATTGCATCATTGATGCACTCACATTTGGTTGTCCAGCCGTGATGCGGGTCACCCCCAATGCAGTACAATGGCGCAAGTTTGATGATCAGCCGATTGCAACACTCACGCGGCACAATGCGCCCATCGCCCCCGCCATCCGTCACACGTTGACCCACACGTGCGGTGACCCTGTGGTTGCCACCACGAGTAGCGTACCCGTCAGCGATCACGCCATTGCGGCGTCCCTGGCAACGGCCACACCACACCCAGTCACACAGGTACACTGGCAGGCCAACACACGCCACTGGGTGCTCACCGTGGATGCCGCCACCATCATCATCACTGACGGGCAAGTGCCAACGACTACTTCCACCTCGGCATGGTGCCTGAGCATGGCTCCCACACGGTTTGTGGTCGTGGATACGGCGCTGGCGCATGCCCTTGCAGGTCTCCCATGAACACGACTCGCTGTACCTGGTGTGGCGATGACCCACTCTACTGTGACTACCACGACCACGAGTGGGGGGTACCGCTCCACCACGAACATGGCTGGTACGAACGCATCGTGCTCGAAACGATGCAAGCCGGGTTGAGTTGGATTACGGTGTTGCGCAAACGTGCGCATTACCGTGCCGTCTGCCACAACTTTGATCCCCATATCGTGGCACGCTACACGCCCGACGATGTGGCACGCCTCGTCACTGACCCGGGTATTATCCGCAACCGGGCCAAAATTAACGCCATGATTCGCAATGCGCACGCCTTTCTCGAGCTCCAGAGTAAATACACGAGTGTGGACGCCTTTTTCTGGGGATTCGTGGATGGAGTCCCACTCCAGCCGCGCCGCCAGCAACACGCCGACATTCCGGCAGTCACGCCGTTGGCGCAGCAGATGGCGCAACAGCTCCGCCAGCACGGATTCACGTTTGTGGGGCCGACGATGTGTTACGCCTTGATGCAGGCTACGGGGCTCGTCAACGACCACGTGGTGACCTGCCATCGTTTTGCGGCGCTCCACCCATGAACACCCCAGCGGTCCAGGTACTCGCCAACGGGCATCTGCTCGTAGACACGCAACATGACGACGCGGTGACCATTGTGCGCGCACTGCATGCATTCAGCATGCTTGACGCATATACGGGGCGCTTTGTGCGTTGCCGGCTACATCGCACGTCGCTGTGGGCAGCCGCAGCACGCGGCTACACCAGCGCACAAGTCGTCGCCTATTTACACGAAGTGAGTACCCCCCCGCTCGACCCCAACGTGGTACGTACCATTCACACCTTGATGCACCGCTGGGGGCAAATACAACTGATTGGCACCGCCCACACACCCGTACTCGTGGTACACGATGACGCCCTACGTGAACGGATGCGGCACATGCCTACCTTGGCCGCGTTTCTCCGTGACCCTACTCCAGATGGCTGGCAGATTGACGGATTCCAACGGGGGGCACTCACCCAGGCCCTTTGGCGCATGGGGTGGCCACTCGACGATCAAGCAGAAGTCGTCACCGGTCAGGAATTTTTCTGCCAATGGAATAACCAAATAACGCTCCGCCCGTATCAAACTGACGCGATTAGCGCCTGCCTGGCATACACGCATGGAGTGGTATCTTTGCCACCCGGCAGTGGCAAGACGTTCATTGGTGTGGGGTTGATGGCACGCATACAGCGCCACACGCTAATCATCACCACGAGTCGGGCCGCAGCCAATCAGTGGCGCGACAGCGTGGTGCAGGCCACCACCTGTCAGCCACAGCACGTAGAGATCTATCGGGGGACACCGCGTACGTTGGCACCGATTACCATCACCACATACCAACAACTCGTGGCACGCACCGCACTATGTCATGCGGCTGACTGGGGATTAATTGTGTATGATGAAGTACATACGCTACCGGCACCGGTGTTCCGCACTACTGCCGAGCTGAGTACACGCCGGCGCTACGGGTTGAGTGCCACGCTTATTCGTGAAGATGGTCGGATTGGTGACGTCTATAGTCTGGTAGGACCGCAACGCTACACGCTACCGTGGCGCACGTTGGAAGCACAGGGGTTTATTGCACCAGCCAGCTGTATCGAGGTGCGTGTGGCCATGACTCGCGCCGAACGAGACGACTATTTGCAGACTGCACCTCGCCATCAGGGACAGCAGGCGGCATGTATCGCAGGGAAATATGCGGCGGTCACACGTATCGCCACCCGGCATGCTGGCCAGGCCATTCTCGTGATTGGACACTACTTGGCACAGCTTCACACCCTGGCAACACTAACGGGATGGCCACTCATTACTGGCGATACACCACACGCACAGCGCGATGCGTACTATGCGGCGTTTCGGGCAGGACAGATAAGCCAGCTGATTGTCTCTCGAGTGGGAAATCAGGCCATCGATCTACCCAGCGCCAGCGTACTGATTCAAGTGTCGGGGAGTTATGGGTCGCGCCAAGAAGAAGCACAACGGCTAGGGCGCATTCTCCGCCCCAAAGGACACGACCAAGTTGCCATGTTTTATACGCTTGTGAGTGCACAAAGTCGTGAAGTTGATGATGCCTGGCAACGACAGCGCTTCTTGATTGCACAAGGATATCGCTACCAACACCTGGACGAAGGGCAACTATGAGTGCATCGAGTTCGATTTGGGATACATTACGCACGCTGTTCACACCACGCCGTCTCATCATGTTGGGTGTGCTTGCCTGTTTCCTGGTGGCCGGCATTTGGTGGATACGCCAATTCGTGGACCTGACACCCACCGGCATTCGTGCCATCATCGCACCACTCGGGTGGTGGGGGGTCGTCGTGTTGACGCTGTTCATTGCGTTCATTTTAGTGGTACCCGTCATTCCAGCCACGATTGTGCAAGTCGGCGCTGGGCTCCTCTACGGTCCCTGGCTTGGATTCGTGGTGGTCATGATTGGTGACATCTTGGGAGCCCTCATCGGATTTGCAGTAGCCCGACGCTGGGGGCGCCGGAACCCGCTATTCGACCGTCTCTCTGCCCCCGAGCAAACCGCCTTCAATCAACTCTGCGCACACATTACCCCCATCCGGGTGTTGCTGTTGCGCGTCTTGCCGGGCCCCGCCTATACCATGGTGTCGTTGGCTGCTGGGTGTGGCACGATGCCCTGGTGGCGCTACACGATTGCATCCATGCTTGGGGTGACACCTGCACTCGCCTTGTTGACACTGGCCGGCGATTTGAGCACCACACAACCACTCCTTGCCACCCTACTCGGCATCGGATTTGTTGGTTTGTTAGTTGTGTTAAGCAAAATCGCACAGAAATATAACAATTCCTTATAATAGACAGTGCATACTGTTCACAGAGGGAGAAACGCGTGGTCATGATTGATGCAGCCCGAATTCACTCACACTATGTCGCTCACTTTGGTCACGCACCACAGTTGATTGTGCGCGCCCCCGGCCGTGTCAATCTAATTGGCGAACATACCGACTATAACGATGGCTTTGTGCTACCTGCCGCCATTGATCGCGCTACCTTTATTGCGGCATCACCACGCACCGACCGACGCGTGCGCGTCTTTGCGGCCGACCTCAACGAGAGCGACGAATTCGCCATTGACCAAATTGAGCGCAGTGGGTTGCGTCCGTGGAGCAACTACATTCGTGGCATGGTGCGTGCACTCCAAGCAGCCGGTCATGTGATTGACGGAGCCGACATGGTGGTTGCCAGCAGTGTGCCCCGTGGGGCGGGGCTTTCATCGTCCGCCGCACTCGAAGTTGCCACGGGCTACGTCTTTCAGCTCTTCTACGGGCTCAACATTCTCGGCGAAGAGCTCGCATTAATGGCACAGGCCACCGAAAACACATTTGTGGGCGTCAACTGTGGCATCATGGATCAATTCATTGTGACACTCGGCAAAGCGAATCATGCCCTCTTGATTGACTGCCGCGATCTCAACTACCAAGAAGTACCGATGCCAACCACTGCATCCGTTGTGATTTGCGACAGTCACATTGAACGGAGCTTGGCCGCATCCGCCTACAACCAACGCCGTGCCGAATGTGAGCAGGCAGTGGAGCTCCTCAAACCATTTTTGCCTGGTATCAAAGCCCTACGTGACGTCAGTAGCGCCCAACTCGCACAGTACGGGCACGTCTTGACACCCGTTGTACTCCAACGCGCCCGCCACGTCATCAGCGAAAACGAACGGGTGATTGCGAGTGTACAGGCCTTGTCCAATGGCGATATCGCAGAGTTTGGTCGCCTGATGAATGCATCACATGCCAGCCTGCGTGACGATTACGCGGTGAGCATCCCAGAAATGGATGCACTCGTGGCTGCGGCACAACGGGTTAGCGGGTGTCACGGTTCGCGGCTCACAGGTGCCGGATTCGGCGGGTGTACGGTCAGTCTCGTGGCAAATGATGCCGTCGAGCACTTCCGCCACGAAGTCGCCGCCGCCTATTTGGCCAGTACGGGCAAAAGTGCCACCATTTACGTGACCAATGCTGCCGATGGCGTCAGTCGCATCCGACCCAATTCCGCCTAAGAAACGAGGTCTCCATGCCGACCATCCTACTCGTGGAAGATGACACCACACTCGCCGAAACACTCCGCTACAACCTCGAACGTGAGGGATATGCGGTGATTGGGGCGAGTGATGGCGTGACTGCACTCGAACACGCACGACAACGCCAACCCGACATTGTCGTACTTGATGTGATGTTGCCACGCCTCGACGGATTTTCGGTGTGTCGCATGCTACGCAAAGAGAGTAGTGTGCCAATTATCATGTTAACTGCGCGCCAAGACGAAGTTGACCGTATTGCGGGGCTCGAGCTGGGTGCCGACGATTATCTCACCAAACCGTTCAGTGTGGGTGAGCTGCTCGCACGAATCCGTGCCATTCTGCGCCGTAGCGATCGTTCTGCAACTACCGTTGAGCGCGATATTCTGCACATCGGCGCCATCAAGCTCGACGTGGGTTCACGGCGGATCTGGCGTAACGACGGCGAAATTCAGCTCTCGCAAAAAGAGTTCGACCTGCTCGCCTGTCTAATGCGCAACCGCGGACTCGCCCTCTCACGCGATGTGTTGCTCGAACGAGTGTGGGGCTTCGACTATGTCGGCGATGGACGTACCGTAGACGTGCATATCCGTTGGCTCCGTGAAAAAATCGAACAAGACCCGAGTACCCCGGTCTATTTGCAGACAGTTCGGGGTATCGGCTACCGTTTCGACCTGCCCACCAGCTAGGAGAGTGTGAGCTCCATGCTGTTTGACCTACTCATTCCATGGATTATCGCCGGAGCATCCATTACGTGGTTGGTGGTGATGTGGCAACATCGGCCACCCACGCCCCGTGTCACTCTGCCAGTATACACCGTACCTGAGCCCGCCCAAAACCCTGCCGAAGTGGTCGTTGAGGCCATTGATGTGGGTGTGCTGTTTGTGCGCGGCGATGGGGTGATTTTGATGCACAACCCGGCAGCAACGGCCCTATTGCAACTCCCGGACAGTGCAGTCGGGCGCACCATCATCAGCGTGGTGCGCGACCACCAGTTCGACGAATTTGTGCGGTCGGTGGCATACTACCGTGAAGCGGACGAAATGCTCCTCCCACAACGCAACCCGGCACGCACACTGCGCATCAACGCCCGCCCCATCATTCAACCGAACGACGAAGCGGTGGTGATTTTGGTGGTACGCGACATCACGCAGCTCAGCCAGCTCGAACGCGCCCGCCGTGACATGATTGCGAGTGTGTCGCACGAGCTCCGCACGCCACTAGCAGCCCTCAAACTACTGAGTGAAACGATTGCATCGAACCCGCCACCCGACATCGTGCAACGTATGGCTAGTCGCATTTCGGATGAAGTCGACACACTGATACGACTGGTCAATGACCTGCATGATTTGTCGCAAATCGAAGCGGGCCGCATCGCACTCCAGATGGCATCCACATCACCAGCCGCCGTACTCTGGCACGCACGCGAACGCATACAGCCACAGGCAGATGCGCACCACATCTCCATTCACGTGGATGTCCCCACAACCATCCCTTATATGCTGGTAGACGTAGGGCGCATCGATCAAGTGCTGCTCAATTTGTTACATAATGCGGTGAAATATACTCCCGACCATGGCACCATCACCATTGGTGCAGGTGCCATCCTCGTTCCCGATGACGTCCTGCTCCCCGATGGCATCCCCGCTGATCATCCGGCGGGGGCGTGGGTGGTCATCAGTGTCAGCGATACCGGCGTGGGCATCCCCGCCGAACATCTGCCACGCATCTTTGAACGCTTTTACAAAGTTGATCAAGCCCGTACCCGCGGCTCGGGCACCGGACTCGGATTGGCGATTGCCCGGCACCTGATTGAGGGACATGGTGGGCGTATCTGGGTCACAAGTACCGTGGGCGTGGGTACCACGTTTTTTTGCACGTTGCCTACCGCCGACTAACGATAGCAATGGAAAATGTACAATTAAAAATGTTCCTCAGTCGCACGTATTGGTATCGCCCCAGCGGCACGTGGTCTCCCGCATTGCGCAATACATGAACAATCCCGCAGGCGCGCACATGGTTGGCAAAAGGGCGTATTACTGCACCCATAATTGGCTACCGACGCGATCGTACGCGTTGTATCACTGCGCGCCGTGTGACAGCTGATGCTGGGCGCGGTGTGCTGCGTTGCGCATGCAATACTTTCCAGCGCTGCAGCAGCT
>CAZMWB010000059.1:0-11247 GCA_964569955.1 uncultured Klebsiella sp.
TAATTCTTCATTCTTAATTACTAAACACCCGTTTATACGCCGCAATCTTATCCGCCGGCCCCATGTGTTTGCCCACATGATCGCTGAGTTTGACTGCCGGTGCCCCATCCACCCACGTCGTCTTCATCACAATGTTGAGTGGTTTGAGCCCCAAATCGTTGGTCAAATTTGTCCCCCAACCATACACCAGTTGGATACGCCCCGCAAAGCGCTGATGCAGCCGCACAATCGTCTCCATGTCCAGTCCATCGCTGAATACAATCGTCTTGGTGGTCGGATCAATTCCCCGCTCGGCATAGTAGGCAATTGCCCGCTCCCCAAAGCGCTCAGGGTCCCCCGAATCATGACGAAAGCCGCGCCACTGTTGCGCTTGCGCCAAGGTAAAGTCCGCAAAGAAAAAATCGCTGCCAAACGTATCCGTCAGCGCAATGGCCAAATCCACGCCATAGCGTGCATACCAATCATGCAAAAACGCCTGATGCGAGGCACGCACATCACCGTGGTGGCGATCAGCCAAAGCCGCATACACCATCGGCATTTCATGGGCAAACGTGCCAATTGGGCGCAGATCAAGGATGTGTGCGAGATGCACATTCGACGTGCCCGCCAGGTTTTGTGGCACCTGTTGCTGCAACTGACGCACCACGTGTGCGTGCCACGCCGCCCCAAAGTGCCGGCGCGTCCCAAAGTCCACAATGCGCATCGTCGGGTCTTGCTGCAATACGGCAATTTTGGCGTCAAGTCGGCGTTGCCCCTCGGCGTAGATATCCACAGATGAGAGCTGTTGTGCCTGCATATACCCTGCAAAGTAGTGCTGGTTGACGGCACTCATCACCACCGTTTCCCAAAAGGTGACCAGTGGCCATGCTCCCGTCGTCTCCACATGTAGCTCACCGTCGTACACGTTGACCTGCACTGCCGGCAACGCGTGCGTGGCAATATAGTCGAGGTACGTCGCCGAAAAGACCGGCTGGCCACTACTACTCCGCAACCCCGCCAAATACTGCAATTCGCTTTTGCGGAATCCACGGGCACGCATCGCATCCAGATGCGCTTGTAGTGCATGTGCATCCACGTAGCGTGCCAGCAGCGCACTGCCACGGTTTTTCAAGGTAAACGTCACCTGCGTATAGCGATGATGCTCATACTGCAGCTGACTCATGGTGAGTTTGTAATAATCGAGCCCACTGGTGAGCACAGGGATATCGCGGTTCATGCCTCGTCCTTTGGTTATGCCACACTCGTGCTCGGCGCCAACACCACACCGACTTCCAGCATGCGCGCCCGCATCTGCACCCGCGATGCCTCACCAATTGACTCGGTGGCATCCTCGAGCACCGTCACCGCAAACCCTGCGTTGCGCAAATCAAGCGCAGTATATCCCACGCAATAGTCAAAAGCTAAGCCCGCCAAATAGACATGTGTGACCCCGGCGGTACGCAAGGCGGCAACCAAACCGACACCCGCTGCATCATATCCATTGCACGCACTATAGCTGGTGTCGTCGGCGCCATTGGTGAGCACTTCCATGCCTTTGTGGATGGTCAAGCTACCCGCAGGTACATCCAAATCGGGGTGGAGCTGCGCCCCCGGTGTCCCCGCCACACAATGCACCGGCCACGTCGTTTGGTAGTTGGGGGGATTTCCAAAGTGCGCCGTCTGCGGTGGATGCCAGTCCTGCGTGGTAAAGGTAACCCAACCCCGTGCTACCGCCCTCGCCAACAAGCGATTGCACGGCGTCACGACCTGCGCACCTGTGGGCAATGGTAACTCACCGAATCCCGCCCACCCCAATCGCGTACCCTCGGCGGCAGCCATGAAGCCACACTGTACATCCACAATGCCTAATGCGTGCGTCGCCATCTGTTCCTCACTTTTTACTAGTAATTGTACAAATTACACTTACTATGTATTGATGAATATAGTAGCGGGTATTGCTGGATTTGTCAATAGTGTATAGTTGACAATATCTCGTATTTTTATGTCAAACACCCACAAGAGTTGCAGCCGGGTAATGGGCACATCGTGATTCGTTGGCGCATGCGTTTTTTGATCATGATGGAAAAAACACCCTACCAGCCACCCGTAGTGACGCTGGGGCATCTGGCAGGTTTGGTGCGTTTGGACGCATCCCCATGGAGCCGCCACAGCATGGGGCGCGACGTTTAGAACATCGCCGTATCGGTAAGGGTTGTATGCACAAAGCGATACAGGCGGGCGGGGCGATGTGCACCATCACGGTACATCTGCGGTGTTTCTGCAATCATATCGAGGCTGATGATTTTTTTGCGAAAGTTGCGTTTATCGAGTGGGCGAGCCAAGATGGCTTCGTAGGCTTGTTGGAGCTGCGACAGAGTAAAGACATCGGGCATAAGGGCATAAATGGCATTCGTATAGCTGATTTTATTTTTGAGACGCTCAACCGCATACGCCACAATATCGGCATGATCAAAAGCGATATCGGGCAGAGCATCCACCGGTACAAATCGTGGCTGATGCACCGCCGCTTCTGTATCGAGTACCAAATCGCGTCCAAGTGCCATATAGGTCACCGATACCGCATGACCACGGGGATCGCGTGCCACCGTATCAAAGGTATAGAGTTGTTCGATGAGGCGCAACGTATCGCGCTGTAGTCCCGCCTTTTCGGCCAATACCCGTTGCAAGGCGATATGCGTTGTTTCACCGAGCGAAATATAGCCACCAGGCAGGGCAAGGCGCCCTTGGAAAGGGGGGTTGGTCCGCGTAATCAGGAGCACACACAGACGCGTTTCAATAATTTGAAAGACCACCGTATCAACGGTCAAAATCGGTGCCGTGTATGTCATGACTCACCTACACATCGTGCCATAGGGCTGTATTATGCAAATCCGACGGCATACGCCAGTCACCACGCGGGCTGAGTGCCACACTCCCCACCTTGGGACCATCAGGCATCACCGAACGTTTGAATTGACTCGACACAAAACGCCGCACAAAGAGGCGCAACCAGTGTGTAATGGTGGCCACATCATAGCGATCGGCAAAGGCATGGGTCGCTAAAAAAGCGATTTTCTGTGGGCTATCCCCCCAGCGTATCAAGTGGTACAAAAAGAAGTCATGCAACTCGTATGGACCAATGATATCTTCGGTCTTTTGGCTGACATCGCCAGGCGAACTACTGGTAAGTTCAGGTGATACAGGGGTTGCCAGGATATCGTACAACACGTGCGCAACAGCCGGCTCAGCGTGGTCTGCCACACAGGCCACCAGATGGCGCACCAGCGTCTTGGGCACACCCGCATTGACATGGTAGTGGCTCATATGGTCGCCATTAAACGTGCACCACCCCAAGGCAATCTCACTAAGGTCACCTGTGCCTAGCACAAACCCACCGAGTTGATTGGCTTTGTTGAACAAGATACTCGTACGCAAGCGAGCCTGCACATTCTCGTAGGTGACATCTTGTGTCACACCATCATGTCCCAATGCCTGGAGCTGTGCAGTAACCAATGCGCTAATTGGAATCAGGTGACTGGGTACCCCATGCAACGTAGCAAGCTGTATTGCATTCGTCTGGGTTCGCTCCGAGCTCGCCGCAGCCGGCATCGTATAGGTGTGAAGGAGCTCAGCCACCGGACGCCCGAGCAGTTGCGCCGTCTGGCATGCCACCACAAAAGCGAGTGTGGAATCCAAGCCCCCTGACAAGCCGAGATGGATGTGTGGCGATCGTGTGGCACGGATGCGTTGTGCGAGGCCATGAGCCTGGATGTGCAGAATATGCGTCAGCCGTTCGGTACGGGCACTTTCACTTTCGTGGGCTGGCAAAAAGGGATGTGCCACCACAACTGGAACGGGGGTCAGCGCAGGACGTGCATGTACCGTGGGGAGCGTCACATAGTGCATGTGATTGGCCCGATTCGTGTCTCGCCGACGGTCAAAGCGCAGATGCTCGATATCAATATCAGCACTGAGCAGCCGATTGGTTTGGGCAAACGGTGCGCGTTCGGCTAATATCCGTCCATTGCTCGCAATCAACTGATGCCCACTCATCACCACATCCATGGTGGACTCACTCCAGTCACAGCCGACATAGACATAGCCACACACCAATGTGGCAGACTGCATGCCCACCAATGAGCGTCGATAACTGGCTTTGGCAACTAGCTCTGGGGATGCAGATGGATTCACGATAATGAGGGCACCCTGATCAACAAGCAACCTACTTGGGGCATGATTGACCCACAGATCCTCACAGATTTCAATGCCCACGCCAACACCACCCACGTCAAATATGAGCTGTGTGCCAAAAGGCACCGCAGTATTAGCCAGCGTAACGGTGGTATTGGCGTGGGGCCATGTCTGATACCAACGCTTTTCGTAAAACTCGGCATAGTTGGGTAAAAAGCTCTTAGGAACAAGCCCAACCACACGCCCACCGGCCAGCATGGCAGCCACATTATAGACGGCATTGCCATGTGCGATAGGCAGACCTACCACCATTGCGGTATCGTGTGCTGCCGTCTGCTGTGCTAATTGCACCAATGCCTGCTGGGCTTGATGCAACAATGTGGCATGATGCACTAAATCACCCAGACTATACCCGGTAATACTGAGCTCGGGGAATACGACGAGTGCCACACCAGCCTGGACTGCGTGTTGATACAACGCCGTGATTTGGGCGAGGTTGTGCGCAACATCTGCCACCACCACTTCGGGACACGCACTCGCGACACGCATGTAGGCGTCGCTGGCACAAAATGTGCTTGCCATGCATCACTCATCTCTGTAGAGCACGATATCTCACATACACCACTATACTACCATGTTGTCTACGTGCTGCGCCTTATGCGCTACTCTGGCGGGGAATGCAGTGCCATGTGGCAATAATATCAGCGATGTGGATACGGTTATGCAGGCGTGTATCATGTTGCCATTGTGCCAGTGTTGCGATTTCATGGGCACACAAACGCAGGACGAGCTGACAGTCGGCACGGATATCAGCCATCAACAACGAGATGATCTGTTGTTGGATATCACTACACGCCGAATTAAGCACCATGGCACGGATCTGCGCATCGCGATTCAGCATCTCTTTCACCAGCGACTTGCGCATGCGCACATCGTTGAGCTGCCATGCCATGTGGAGCAATACATCATCGTGGGCAGCAAATTTACGCAATATTTTGAAGATGTGTTTACGCACCGTCATATCAGGGTGCGTCAATAGCGTGGTGACGATTTCTGCACACACCGCCATGCGATGAATCTCATACCCCATCAACCCAAGAATCATCAAATATGGGTCATTGCTACAGACACACTGTTGCAACAATGTGGCACTATCACTGCGATTGAGGATATGCGCATAGACGCGTTCAGTGAACCCCTTGCACGTAGATTCGATATCCTGCGCATAGAGGTACTGCAATCGTGCAAGCACGTCGTCACGTGAACCAGCCACCAACGCCGCCAGCCATGCTGTGGGAACTTTTTCCACATGGGCAGCGTACAGCGGAAACTCACAATACTCGGGAATGACTTCGTAGCGCTGGAGTACAGCCATGGCGGCCATACGCACATGGAGCCGCGCATCACGCGCCACGGCCTGCTGCATCACCGGTACAATCACGGTCGGATTGTTGACGTTGCGTAGCGCCTTGATAGCCGCAGTGCGCACGGCAAAGCTCTGATCTGCTACCAACACCAGCAACAACGGTAGGCTTTCGGTAGCCGCAATCAAGCCGAGTGCATCAATACTACACAGCATGCATGCAGAACGTTGTTTGATTTCGTGCATCAGCAAAGGCACAACTGCCTGGACACGGGCATGACCGAGTGCGCGGATAGCCAAGCGCTTACGCGTGATACCCCGTTCTAGGCTGTCGGTAAGCCATGCCACACCCACCGCATCCTGCCGGATTGCCAAAAGTTCGGCCGCTTTGGTGGCAACCTGGCTGTCCGTATCGTGGAGGCGATCATACAACAAGTCAGCAACAACGGGTAGGTCATAGAAACCAATGGCACGGAGCATCGTCATGCGCACCGTACTACTACGGTCGAGTAACCCACGCCGACACCATTCACCCCAATCGAGATCCTGCCAACCGAGTACCACAAAAAAGGCTTCCGCACGGACAGCATCATCGCGATCGGATGTGGCACGCATCACGATATCGTCCACCCCACACTGACAGCGATGCCAACATTGGATGGCTGCATAACGAATAGCGGTTGACGGTGATAAAACGGCAGCATGCAGATGTACAATCACCGCAGGTGAAATATCACGTGCGGTAATTGTCTTGAGCGCAGCAATTCGCTCGGTATCGTTGCTGGATTGCAGTGGCCCATCCCACTGCACATCACTACCGTCACACATGCCAAACCTACACACTCTCTACAGGCTGATAGATGCGCTGCAAGGCGACCCACCCCATGGTTTTTGTGGCCGGATTAAGGTAGTACTGCACTCCGATACCGTTTGCAACATGCGCCATCATGCTCACAAGTCGCCCCAATGCGGTGCCGGTAATGTGCGTACGTGAATCCGTCACGTGACAGTCCTGCCACAAAATCGCATGTTCTTGCAGTGATACTAACGGTTGCGCAAGCCCTAATGCGCCGACCCGTTGAGCACACATCAGCGTTTGCTGGGGATGAATGGCATAGCTACGGTTGACTGCTGGATTCGCCCATGCCCACAACCATGTGCCGTTGAGCGCACAATACGAACCAATCATCACATATGTGGCCCGTACTACTACCCGTCCCGCACGCCGATAGGTCACCAAACCCGTTTCCTGAGAGATTTCCCAATCACATACATCGAGACCGTACTGTGCTTCGAGCTGCTGTTGTTGCCCCCGCAACCATTGCTGATACTCGTGCAACAGGACGCTAACCCCTGCCCCATTATTACTACGCATAGGCACCCTTTCACTGCGTGGTTCCTATGTGTAGTATAGCGATTTAAGAATCCACAAATGTGCACTTTTTAAGGGTTTCGTAATGTTTGTGCAAGCGGATTTGGTACCCACGCACACGACGCTGTAGCACGCAAAAATGTTGCACTCACATGGGCAAAGGGGTAGGCTATAATGACGCCAGATATTCGCAAGGGAAAGGATCGCAACATGCAACCGCTACGTGCACTATTGGTAGGTGCTGGTGGAATGGGCCGGACATGGGCTAAAAATCTCATCAGCAACAGTGCAGTACACCTTGCTGGTTGGATTGACATTCGGCCTGGGATTGCCGCACAGGCCGCACACGAAATGGGCATCCAGGCCGACTACTACGGTGACGAATTAGGCCAGGCGCTGACCGCGGTCCGCCCCGATTTTGTCGTTGATGTGACGATTCCCGAGGCACACCACGATGTCACACTCACGGCTCTCCAGGCAGGTATCCCTGTCATCGGCGAAAAGCCGATGGCCATTTCCATGGAGCAAGCACGTGCCATGGTGGCAGCTGCCGAACGTACCGGTGTGCGTTACATGGTCAGCCAAAGCCGGCGCTACGATGCACGGCTCTGGGCCTATCGCCAGCTCATCCAGCAAATCGGCAATGTAGGTATTCTCGATGCCGATTTTTACATTGGCGCGCATTTTGGTGGCTTCCGTGATGAAATGGCGCATGTGCTATTAATTGACATGGCCATCCACACGTTTGATGCAGCACGTTATCTGTTGGGCGACACCACACCCGTATCGGTCTACTGCGAAGAATACAATCCACGCTGGAGCTGGTACAAGGGTGCTGCAGGAGCAGTAGCCATATTTGAGATGGCGAATGGTGCCCGCTTTACCTACCGCGGCTGTTGGGCCGCCGATGGGCAACACACGTCATGGGAATCCGCATGGCGTGCGGTTGGTGACCGGGGAAGTGCCACTTGGGATGGTGACACACAGATCGTGGCCGATGTGGTCGTCGAACAGGGTGGGTTCCACGCCAAATGCCACCGGCTTACTGCCCATGCTGCACCCGATATTGCCCACGGGATTGCTGGCTCACTTGCGGATTTTGTGCATAGTCTGCGCACTGGTCACACTCCGATGGGCGATTGCCGTGACAACATCAATAGCCTTGCCATGGTCTTTGGGGCTATTGAGTCAGCCAAAACAGGACGCCGTATTGCCTTGTAAATCACAAAAAAATACATCCCCCGAATGGGGGGATGTGTACTGGAGCCGACAACGAGACTCGAACTCGTGACCTGCTGTTTACAAGACAGCTGCTCTACCAACTGAGCTACGTCGGCACCACGTGAAATAATACCACGCCAACCAACACGCGTCAACCACTCGTGTTATGATGCAGACAATTAAGTGGTTGTGAGGAACAAGGATGCACGATCAGTATATCTATCTTGATGCCAGTTTTGACCAACACGCACGATATACCTTGATAGCCTGGCTACGCCCACGTGACGCCTATGTCACAATCGGTGAATCCATCGCCATCATCCAGGATGGTGACATGCGGCGGGTGGTGACTGCACCCTGTAGTGGGCGGATTGTGGCGGTGTATGCAGATGCGGGTGCTGCCCTCCTCCCCCGAAGTCTGCTCGCATCCATTCGGCCTGGCCTACCATATGCACCACAGATGGGGAATCTCGGGACGACAATTGTGGCAGTTGCGCTAATCGGTGCAACCATCATCCTACTCCCTGTGCTCAGAGGGGTGCTCGAAGTCACCCGTGGTGACCCCACACCCACCGTCCCTGCACTGTTAGCAACACCGACGCTACCGGCGCGCACGGATGCCACCGCGACACTTAGCCCCGCAGAAACTGCGGTTCCAGCTCCCGATGGTAGTGGGGAAGCGGTAGCCACCGCACAGCCGCTCCCAGGGACGGCATCGGATAAAGGTGTCATCAGTAAAATTAATACACTATTCATTGAGATGGTCAACCTGAGCAATGAAATTCGTCCATGGACACAGCGCGGGACACTCATCGATCCGCAGATTGTGGATCAAATGATTATCCGTCGCAATGATCGGCGTGTAGCCATTGTGGACGAGATTCGCGTCATTGTTTCAGACTATAGTGCGCGCAGTGATGTCAACAGCACAGATGCCGAGCTGATGAGCCAAATGGAGCTCCTGATTGAGCCCTGCACCATCATCTATGACGAAGTCCTCAATGCACATGCACAATCGGTCATTCCACGCGACCTTTCCGACGAATACGACCGGTGCAACAACGCACAAGCCACCATTCAACAATATCTCATCCAACCATAATAAATAACCATACGCACAACGCACGAATCCCCCCCGTGGTACGACCACGGGGGGGATTCGTGTATGGCATTATCGCTTGATCATGCTCATATCAACGACCGGCTTCAGTGAGACAAGCTGAACAAATGGGACATTCACTGCGGTGGTGCTGTTGCTCAACGCCACGTTGTCAATACGGACTTCACTGCCTACTGATTGATCAGTGGTCAAGAAGAAGCTAATCCGCACGCGCTTACCAGCATACGCAGAGATATCCACATTTTTGCGCCCGCCCACCGTGCTACGGCAGATATCAACCACACCAACAATCTTGTCATCAACTTCGACGTTGAGCACATCATAGAATTTCCCACAGGCCTCATCAGATGTGGATGTCATATCAAAGAGCAGGCGCTTGGTATCTGCTGGCAGGGTCACATACTGGCTGATGCGATCACTCACCGAATTACGCGGTGGCGCCTTGTTCCCGAGTTTGGCAACTCCACCTGTAACAAACCGTCCTGGCGATGCGCCATTAGTGCGGCTCGTCTCGTGCCATTCCCCACTTCCTGCATTAGTGAAATCAGCATTGAGAATGGTTTGATTGCTCTGTGGCGCCACAAAACGCACCGTGTCAATGTACCACGAACTAAAGGCCGACGAGTCATTGGCGAGCTCGAAGACGAGTGTCACTGTCTGTCCCGCATATGCGCTCATATCCACAATGGCCTGACTATAGAGCGGCACAGGCATCCAGGCACTCTTATTACAGACATCCCACCGGGACAGCACGGTACCGTCCACGAGAATGCGCGCCACGTCGCTCGTACAGTTGCTCCCCGATTGCATCGAATAGAAGCCCATGTGGATAGCAAGGGACGTGTTGTCACTGGGGACAGTAAGTACTTGTTCGAGTTGGGCGTTTTCGTTGTTGACCCCACCCAACCAGGCGAAGTATTCACCGACCCATGCTGGTCGTCCAAACCACTTGGCGATAAATGGAAATCCGAGTGAAGAGCGTTCTGCCCAACCCGTTGTACCCTGCTCAAAATCACCATTAACGACACCACTACCTGTAAAGGTTGGCGTTACCGTTGGCGTCAGTGACACGGTCATTGATGGTGAAAGTGTGCGTGTTGACGATGGTGTCATCGTAGTGGTTGCTGTGCGTGAACTCGTCGCTGTTGAAGACGCAGTTAGCGTCGGTGTTTCGACTTGGGGTGTCCCCACAGGAACTTGACTGTTGTACAAGTACAACACTTCATTGGCACCAACGTTACCACCAGCGATTAGAAATTCGTCAATATCGAATGTTCCGTAGGTGGTGCCGACCTGACCGATAGCGATTCGTGCAGGCAAGATGCTGGTCGGAATACTCCCCGTGACTGCATCTGCAACACGGCCGTCAATGTAGCTACGCAATGCACCCGTGACACCCATCCCTGGGGTGACCACACAGGCCAAGTGATGCCATTGGCCATCGGCAACGTCGTTGCCGAGTGATGTAGCAACCGTTGATGCACCGATGGTCGTACTACAGACGAGCTTCCCTGCAACAATAGACATGGAGAAGCGCGCAAAACCACCAACATTCTGTAGCAATGCGGTATCCGTAGTAGTACGTGCCCACATGCTCACCAACACGTTACTCGGGATACGGTTAAAAAGTAGCCCCGTACTCATGAGTGAATTAGCCCGGCTGGATTCGAAGTGCCCTGCCCCACCGAGTACTCCATCACTGACAGCATCGAGACAGACGTTCCGTGTTTGGCAACGCAGTGGAAATGTGGTGAACCACACGTTGGGTGCATATATGGCCACATTGTCGAATGTTGCCTTGATGATTTGACTATTACGCATCAACGGCGTGGCTGTACGTGATAACGTAGGTGAACGCGTCACGGATGAAGTCCGTGTCATGGTAGATGAACGTGTCACTGATGCGGTGCGCGTACTGGTGGGTGTGGGGGTCAACGACGGCGTCACCGGCGTTGCCGTATTACTTGGGGTGAGCGTATCTGAAGGGGTAAGGGTGATACT
>CAZMWB010000059.1:11347-17702 GCA_964569955.1 uncultured Klebsiella sp.
GAAAGTTCGGGGTTGGTTGCCGGAATCGTGTACGGGCTGGTATACCACGTGGACAACACACGCCCTGCAGAAAGATACCCGCTACTATAGCTGGCATCACCACCCGGAGCAGCAATATCAACCACAGTGCCGTAGTTACTGTAGTAGGCCCGTTTGCCGGTGGGACCAGTAGATGCGACGGTTACTGCACCACTACAATTCGCAGGAGTGAATTCTTGCGCATTCGTGTTGCTGTTTCCTGCAGCCACCACGACCATGGTGCCTTTGGCTTTGGCCGCCGTAATCACATCTGCATAGGCGGTTGGACAGTAGTAGCTCGATCCGTTCCATGGTGCACCACCACCCAAGCTCATGCTAATCACGTGGGCACGTACTGGTGCAAGTGGCACACCGACCACGGCAATTTGCGCAGACCAGCGCATCGCATCGGCAATATCCGAGCTATACCCGCCACCCCGACCAAGCACACGTGCAATCAGCATACGCGCATCGCCTGCCACACCTGCTACGCCCACACCGTTGTTGGTATAGGCTGCAATGGTGCCAGCCACGTGCGTACCATGCCATGAGCTCATTGAACCTGTTGCACTGTTTCCATCACCTTCGTCACGGGCACTTGCATCGCGTCCATTGCCGTCACCAGCCATGCCCGCATCAGAGATAAAGTCGTATTGACCAGCGATTTTGTTGGTGTTGTAGGAGGCCGTTGCTGCGGTATACCCTAAATCTGGATGGGGCACGATACCAGTGTCGAGTACCGCTACCACCGCACCCGCACCACGGGCACCACTATCCCAGGCACTTGTGGCATTCATACCGTAGTACCCATTGGTACCCGGCACGCCGTAGTGCCACTGGTCGTTGTAGCGTGGATCGTTGGGGACTTCACTAATCGTTGCAATCACGTCGGGTTCGACCGTTGCCACGTCAGCAATTGATCGCCATACCCCTTGGAGTTGCAAAATTTCATCTTGGCCGACAGCGCGCTCGAGCTTGAGCACGTGCCCACGTTCGCCGAACGCACGCTTGTAGGTGCCACGTGCCAAACCACTACGTGCCGCAGTATCACTGAACTGACGCCAAAACGTGGTATCTGCGGCACTACGCGATGTATTGGTGTTGAGGTAGACAATCATTTGATCGGTGACAGGTGTCACATCACTGGGGGGTTGTGGCGCTTCTTGTGCAGATACAATTATCGGCATCATCAGCACGAGTGAGAGCACACTCACCACAATGGCGTGTAGCCGCCGATTCATTCGGATTCCCATGACTGCTTCCTCACACTATAGAGTAAAAAACACTATTCCTACGTTGTTTGACGCAACAGCCGTAGCAAAAGTTCCCATGTGCATGTCAGGATGACATCAGTAGCACACCAGCACTGCGCAATGACACATTCCATGCGGTATCACCGTATTATACATACCTCAGGAGATGCTGTACACCATACAGATACAGTATTGTGTATACGATGAAACATATTATCCTTCGTCTGTCATCTATTTGTCATCGTTTCGTGGCTGTAAGCGATTTGTAATCTGTATGTTGCCACTTGTTCATGTTGTGGTCAGCACGATGTAACCGTTGGTACCTACAGTATCAGTATATGAAATGGTACAGTGGTGCCAAGGAACCAGCTTGCAGTCAGGTGTGATAGTTATGTCAGTACGTTCAGTATCACCACAGATCAACACACGGTGTCATCCCATCGAAAGCACTGCCATGATGCAGTTGCAGACATGGCACTACGAGGGGGTGATGGCCCGCTACATGTTTAGTAGCGACCCATTCGAACAACAGTGGGTCTGCCGTCCGCACAGCGGGTATTGGCAAGTACGCAACAACCAAAACGACCTGGTAGGTTTTGCGATTATTGGTGGCAGTGCACAAACCGCAGGGATTGCCTACCCACAAGATGCAATTGACATTGTGGCTGGCCTACGCCCAGATCTGATTGGTCAGAACCACGGCTACAATATGGTCGCCGACGTCATGGCGCATGCGCGCTCGTTGTATCCCCAGATGCGCTTGCGTGTCAGTATCCCTAGTTGGCATCTGGCGGCCCTCGCCGTCTGGCAACGGGCTGGCTTTTTTCCGGAGTATGCAACGATTGCCGCAGACGGTACACCTGTGGTCGTGCTCCTCTAATTTCCAGGTGGTGACTGGTATAATGGATGGGTATACCTGTCACACACAAAAGGATATGGCTATGCCGAAACAAGCAATTCCTGTCAAAAATGGTCCGAAACCTGGTGGTGCCTACTCACCCGTATTGCGTGTCGGTGATTTTATCTTTGTGTCGGGACAGGCTCCCATTGACCCAGCAACGGATGAAATTGTGGGTGACACCATCGAAGCGCAAACTGCCCGTACCCTGGAAAACATCAAACTTTTGCTCGCTGCTGCTGGTGCAGAGATGAGTGACGTGGTCAAAGCCACCGTCCATTTGTCGGATATGGCGTTATTCGACCGTTACAACACCGTATATGCGAGCTACTTCCCTGATCCCAAACCAGTCCGCACCACGGTTGGCAGCCAACTCGACGGCTTCATGGTCGAAATTGATGTAATCGCCTACCTGGGAGCCTAAGCATGTACGACACGCTGATTCATGGTGGGACGCTGATTGACCCTGCGGCCGGCATACATGGCAACTACGATATTGCGATTCACCGCGACCGCATTGCAGCAGTCGCCCCACACATTGATGCACACCACGCACGCCATCACATTGATGCGCGTGGCTTGTTGGTACTCCCCGGGTTAATAGATGTGCATACACACGTCTACCACGGGGTGACCTACTGGGGGATTGCCCCCGATGCCATCGCAGCGCGTAGTGGGGTCACCACCTGGATTGATGTCGGTTCAGCGGGAGCATACAACTTCGTCGGTCTACGCGAATTCGTGATGCGCCAATGTGATGTACGCATCGCCACGTTTCTCAATATTTCCGGGGTCGGTTTAACGGCACCGTTTGGCGAACATTTTAATCTGGAAAACTGCGACATAGATCTCTGTTGCCAGATCATCGAACAGCACCGCGATATCATTATTGGGGTCAAAGCACGCATCGAAGAAAAAACAGTCGGACACAACGGTCTCGAACCCCTGCGCCGTGCGCGCATTGCAGCAGAACGCACCGGACTACCGCTGATGGTGCATATCGGATCGGGGCCACCGCTGCTCGATGAAGTGCTCGACGAACTGCGCGCCGGCGATATCCTGACGCACTGCTTCACGGGTGGCACGATGCGCGTAACCGCAGGTGACGATACACCACATGCAAGTGTGATCCGCGCAGCACAGCGTGGCATCATCCTCGATGTGGGGCATGGTGCCGGTTCGTTTGATTTTGCCGTTGCCGAAGGCATGCTCCGTGCCGGCTTGGCTCCCGACGTTATTTCAACAGACATGCATCAACTCAGCGTGCATGGCCCCATGTTTGATATGCCCACTTGTATGAGCAAATTTCTTGCAATGGGCGTTGATCTCACCACCGTGGTCAATGCGACCACCGCCCGGCCTGCCCAAATTCTCGGGTTGCGCGATGTAGGCACACTCCAAGTGGGCGCCTATGCAGATGTGGCGTTGATGCGCATGCTCGATGGGGAGTTTCATTTCTACGATATTGCCATGGCGACAAGACGGGGGACGCAACTCCTCCGCAACGAATTGACTATCCTGAACGGACGCCGTATGCCACGCCGTCCCGACCCGGTGCCAGCACCATGGATCGCACTCCGCCCATATCAGCAAGACATTCGCGATCGTGGGCACACCCCCGATCAGATGGCGCACTCCGAAATATAGTGGCAATCGTGATTGCAATGATGAAAGCATGCTGATGCCCAAAAGTACGTGGATTACGTGCACACAATTCGACGGTCGCATTATTCGACTCGAAGCACTCGATCCGGTGCGACATCGTGATGGACTCGTCGCCGCAGGTGCCGATGCTCGTATTTGGACCTATGTTCGCTTCCCCCCTGCAGATACCCCCACTGGCATGGATGCACACATTGCGGAATTGATACGGCGCCGTGATGCTGGCGAAGAAATACCCTACGTGGTAGTACAACAAACACACAACACGATTGTGGGTGTGACACGGTTTATTGAACTTCGCCCTGCGCACAAAGGGCTCGAATTGGGCACTTGGCTAAATCCAAGTGTCCACGGAGACGGTAGCAACATCGAAATCAAATATTTAATGCTCCAATACGCTTTTGAGGAATTGGGGTGTATTCGCGTGCAAATCAAAACCAATGCCCACAATACTGCCGCCCAACGGTCACTCGTGGCCCTCGGTGCCACATACGAAGGCCATTTCCGCAACCACTACATTCTGCATGATGGCACTGTACGTGATTCTCTTTTTTATTCAATCATTGCCAGTGAATGGCCGACTATCAAGGGACACATCCAGCAACGCCTCGCACGGCGTACTGCATCATGAATATTTATCACAAAGAACGAGGAAAACCATGAATGCCATACTCAGTAGAAGTCGCTATCTGATTTTGCTCGCCGTCATCGGCACCCTGATTGGGATGATTGCACTGATGATTTTTGGGCTGTGGGAAATCTACAACATCTTAGCACTCACCGTGTCTAATCACGACCAAAAGGACATTGGCAAAAAACTCACGTTCGCCTTCATTGAAGTCATTGATACATTCCTGATTGCCACCGTCTGCTATATCACTGCACTCGGCTTGTACGAGTTGTTCATTGACGATGCCCTCGAGCTCCCCGCCTGGCTCAACATCAGTTCGCTCGATGATTTAAAAAACAAACTGACGAGTGTGATTGTCGTCGTTTTAGGTGTCGTATTTTTAGGGAAAATTGTAAGCTGGGACGGCAGTAGCAACATTCTCGATATTGGGGCATCCATCGCGTTGGTAATCGCAGCGCTCACCTGGTTTTTGCGCCAAAGTAGCGCCAAAGGGCACTAATTATGAATCTTTTTGTGGGACGCATGGTACGGCTGGCGGCTCCTGATACAAGTGATAGTGCAGTCGTGCGACGCTGGAGTGATGATGCCGACTTTTTACGCCGCCTGCAACTCAACTATGCACGCCCATTTAGTCTCGATGAGATTCCGCAAACATATCTTGGTGGATCAAGTGGTCCCAACCACATCCACTTCCGGCTACGCACCATGACCGATGACCGCCTCGTTGGGTATGTGGTGCTCTATGACATCTACTGGAATCTACAGGTGGCCAGTGTAGGGATTGCCATCGGCGATCCTGCAGATCGTGGGCGTGGCTATGGTCGTGACGGCATGGAGCTCATTCTGCGCTATGCCTTCAACGAACTCAACTTGTATCGGGTGGCACTCACGGTGCTTGCCCGCAATACGGCGGCACGACGCATGTACGAGGCAGCAGGATTCCAACTCGAAGGAATGATGCGCGCCAACGACTTTCGTGATGGGGTGCGTGGCGATGATGTGATGATGAGTATCCTCGCCCCCGAATGGCGCCAACGACCAGCATACTTTGCTGACATGTAACCTCATATCAATCACTTGATAATTAGTCTGTACTACACCGCAGCACATTGCAGTTTTGCGGCTGGGTGTACTGCGGTGAGTCGGCATACCAACCATACTCCTATACACAACAATACCATCCATCTACCAGTACGTACCTTTTTACCGACCTCCATCGGTAGAGCGTACAGCATGATTGGTGTGATGGAGGAGATATGGAAACAATGCAACGCTGGCGTATTTCACTCGACTTTACCGCAGATTTTCCCATGATACGTGGAGGATTGTACTTGCGCATGATAGGTGAATGTTGGCGCCAAATCGGTCAGTGCAATCCGCAGGTCATCTGCTCACCCCTCCACATACGCAGCGACGGCGTGGTTGCATATGTGGAAAGTGAATCGGTGTGTGATGCCGCATCCATACTCGATTCCTTTCGTCATAAAAGCACCGAGCATATCCGCAGAATCAGTGGCAAACGCGATGCACTGGTATGGGAGTATGTGCAACTCCGTCGGCACGCATAACTATTCACTCCATCGAATGCATACAAACGATTACAGTTCAATGATATCTGCGAAAAAACATGGATTTTGTTGTATGACACTATTGTGAACATGTCACACAATCATGTAGTATTTTTTTAATATGTGGGTATAACGCATGCAGAGAGTCATATGCACACACCAATTCTTGTCATCAGAATATTCGTTGCACTCTCCATTTTGGCAACCGCAATTGCGTTGCTTTGGCAACCGTGGCATGTGCAGGCCACCGGTGAGAGTGTAGTTGCTCCTAGTGACACCACGATTGTAAGCAATACGACCAATGCAGCCCTGCATGACGCATTCA
>CAZMWB010000060.1:0-16596 GCA_964569955.1 uncultured Klebsiella sp.
GCAGCGAATATTGGTTTTGGTCACTATCTGTATGAATTTGAGCAGCTCAATCGGCAGCTTCAGATACAGGTTGTCAGCCTGCAACACGATCTATCGGACAGAGAGCAACAGATATACACGTTGGATACCGCCCTACGGGTCAACCGGGCGTATGTACGCCATCTCTCGCAACAGCTTGATGACCAATCACTGGTCATTGCACGGCAACTCGCAACGCCCACCACACACAACGTGCCGTGGTGTAGTCGGCAGCTCCAGGGGGAATATACGCATACGCATACCACGGCGCAACAGGTAGGACGGCGCATCCAGACACTCTATGCCACCCTATACAACGCTACCATAGACGACATGACGTATACGCACACATGGCCACACACGCTACGGGTTGCAGTGGCGGTCACACCATCAGCCGATGCGCCACCACACACAGCGCATGTGACACTGAGTAGCAGGCGTGCCGGCACAGCGCGTGCGCCACACGATGTGCGCATTGTGGTGACCACACGCTGCGTGTATGTGGTAACCCCCTAACACAGCGCAGTACGTAGCATCGATGATACATCCAACATGCATATTGATGCGTATTCATAGATGAAATTAAACATTACCATGTTAGGGTTTTCATCCATGATGCACGTTCAACCACTCGCACAGACTCAACTGCCCACCAAGTATGGTGTCTTTCATATGGCTGTTTTTGCTCACGACAATGTGGCATTGTGGTGTGGTGATGTACGCCACACGACTCCGCTGTTGCGCCTGCATTCCGAATGTCTGACGGGTGACGTCTTTGGTTCACAAAAGTGTGACTGTGGCGAACAACTCGACGCCGCCTTGCACCGCATTCAACTCGATGGGTGTGGCGTGCTGTTGTATTTGCGCCAAGAGGGGCGGGGCATCGGACTCGTCAACAAAATCAAGGCGTATGCGCTCCAAGAGACGGGGCTCGACACCGTAGATGCAAATCGCGCCCTCGGGCTCCCCGACGACATGCGCGACTACACGTTGGCACTGGGCATGCTGGAATGGCTGGGGGTCACACAGGTACGATTGCTGACCAACAATCCCAGCAAAATCGCTGCACTGACGACGCACGGTGTGCAGGTGGTCAGTCGCGAATCCATTCAGATTGCGGCCAACACCATCAACCACGACTACTTACAAACCAAAAAAATCCGCATGGGGCATCTCCTCGACGACTAATCACCGTGGTAGGCGTACGGCGCTGGAATAGGATCGAGACGCGGAGCCTGTTGCAATGCGACTAGCCACGCAAAGGCGGTATCCTGCCAGCGTGGCAGGCCTGCGCGTGCACTGTACAAGGCACTGCTGAGGTGCGTTGCCCGTGTGGCATCGGCGCAATAGGGTGCCAACGCCTGTGCGAGTGCGGCTTCGTCGTCAATGGGCACCAATGTCCCGGCGCCCGCCACAATACGCTGTGCAGAAGGAATCGCATAGCCAACCACGGGGAGACCTGCCCATATTGCTTCTGCAAAGGCCATACCGTACCCCTCAAAGCGTGACGGCAAGACAAAGAGCCGGGCAGTAGCATAGGCGGCACGCAACTGGTCGTCACTGACACTCCCCTGTACGGTGACCGCAAATCCAGTGCGCTGTAACGCCACGAGCAACTGGCCACAAGTAGCCGCATACTCAGCATCTGCATCGGTTTCACCGTAAAAATGGAGGGGTACCTGCATGGCACCAACACGTGCCCAGGCACGTAAGAGGGCATCAATGCCTTTGCGTGGGATCCATTGTGCCACACACATCACTGGTGGGTTGGCAATCGTCTGCTGGAGGGCGGGTGCACCGAGACGGTCGCAACCCGGTTTGGCCATCACAATCCGGTGCGGTAACACACCGCGTGTCACGAGATGTGCGCCCCCGGCTTCGCTGACCACAATACAGAGATGCGCCGCACCAAGGAGCGCTTGTTCGGGGGTGGCTATGTCGCCACCAGCCAGTGACGGCAGCTCGTGTACCATGGCGATGATGGTGGTATGGGTGCGCCACGTTGCCACATACGGGGCCACGGCGATACGGGCCAACATGTCCACCATGATGACATCGTATGTGGCGATATCGGCGGGGAATTGGGCATGTTGTTGGGCAGTGTCATCGGCACCAGAAACGACCATTTCGTGGATGTGCAACCCCATGTGCGCCAAGATGGCATAGACCTGTTTGTGATAAAGGTAGCCACCCGTGCGCCGATCCGGGTTGCCCACTGTAATCATGGCCACCTTCATGAGGCAAACTCGCGTTCTACGGCAGCCCAGGCCTGCCCCGATTCCCAGACGGCTACCCGAATAGCAGACAGCCCGCGTTGGAGTAACGCCGCCATCACCGTCTCACAAATCACCGTTGCCACCACTTCAGCAGTGCTATTTTTGCCGTGAAACACGGCTAAGTCGTCGAGATTTTGGTAGTGAAACGAATCCACGATACTCCGCAATGCGGTCTGCACCACCCCGATGTCTACCAACGTGCCATCAGCAGCAAGCTGGGGACCACGCACCGAAACCTCGACGCGATAGGTATGCCCGTGCATGCGTTGTGCAGGACCAAAATCGCCGATGAGGCGATGTGCGGCTTCGAAATGGGCAACAACACCGACTTCGTACATGACTCCTCCTGTATCTTCCTTAGTAGTGCAACACGACCTGCATCACACCGGCCTGCCCATGGTCAATCATGGCGTAGGCGGTGGCAGCATCGTGGAAAGGCACCACATGGCTAATCAACGTCTGATACGGCAAGATGCGCAACTGTTGCCAGACGGTATGCATACGCCGGGCAAAATCCCAGCGTGGTGCGAGGTCAGGCGAAAGACGCCCGACTTGTGATGCACGGAGCTGGATACGCTTGCGATGGAAGTGGGTGCCCAGTTGGAGCGTGGCCGCTTTGGTGCCGTACCACGACGCCACAATCACGCGTCCTTCGATGGCGAGTTGGGCAATGGCACTGTCGAGGGCGAGCGGATTCCCACTCACCTCAACCACGGCATCGGCACCACGATAGGCGGTGGTTGTATTCACCAGTGCAGGGAGTGCGTCGGGATGCACCACACAGGGAATCCCGAGCTGGTGTGCTACGGCCTGCCGCCACTCGAGCGGATCTGCAGCGATCACCGTGATACCCTGCATGCGCGCCAACAACCAGCTTACCAATAGCCCAACAACGCCGAGACCCATGACCACCACTACTTCACCAAGTGCAGGGCGTACATCGTGCACGATGGTGATGGCGGTTTCCATGTTGGCGGCAAAGAGTGCCGCCTGTGTTGCAACGTCGTCGGGGATGCGTTGTGCGCTCTGGGCGGGTACATGACACCATGACTGATGCGGGTGGAGCACAAAGACGCGATCACCAGGGTGGTGGCTGGTCACGTGGGCACCCACATCGGTGACTTCGCCGACCAGCGCATAGCCGTACTTGATGGGAAAGGCGAAACTCCCCGCCAACGTGGGTAAATCGAGGGCTAAGGCCGCATCAACATGCCCACGGTAGACGAGCATCTCGGTGCCATGACTAATCGCCGAAACCTGGGTACGCACTGCCACTGCATCGGGTGTGAGTGGTGCGATTTCTTCGGGACGCAGTACCACCTGTCGTGGTGCAAGCATCCAAATGGCGTGGGCATCAGGCATACCGCACCGTCGCCTCTAGCCAGATGTCTGAGCCACACTGTGAGAGTTGTATATCGCCGAACTGCAATGCGTCGCTCATGGTGGTGATGCCGATATCGGCAATGGCGGGAATCCCTTGCCCGAGGATTTTGGGGGCAATGGTGACCGCGATGCGATCAACACAGCGGGCACGAAGCATACTAGCGATGAGGCGACTCCCTCCTTCGAGCATCAGCGTGCGCACCCCACGGGTTGCGAGGTGGTGCAACAGGGGCAACATGGCAAAACTGCCATCGGCAGTGGGCAATTGAGCGATGAGGGTGGCACCACACGCCTGACAGGCGAACTGGCGATCGACTGGTGCCTGTGGGTCACACACCAACCACGTACGGGTGGCTGCCCCATCGGCGAGTACGGCAGCAGTGGGTGGAGTGCGCAAATTGCGATCAATCACAATGCGGATGGGGTCTGGGCCAGTCACATGGCGCACGGTCAGACGCGGATTATCGGCCAAAATGGTGCCGATGCCGACCATGATTGCATCGTGGTGGGCGCGCAACTGGTGCGTACGCACCAGTGATGCTTCGCCGCTAATCCAGCGCGACGTGCCATCGGCAGCCGCAATGCGCCCATCGAGGGTCTGGGCATAGGCGAGTGTCACCAGCGGGCGCATCAGCGGCTCCGCTCGATGATGACTGCGGATCCACGAAGCACGCTATCGCCGAGGCGTACCCACGGTTTGGCCACACGCACCTGCACCCACTGCACCTGCCCCGTATCAGCCAAAATGCGCTGGGCGATGGCTTCGGCCACCGCTTCGGTGAGTTGATAGGCGGGACCTTCGACGACGGCCTTGGCGATGGTGAAAAAGCGCGAATAATCAACACCCAGCGCCAAATCGTCGGCTTGGGCGGCAGCGCGCAGATCAACACCCACCGTCACATCCACATCAAAGCGCTGCCCGAGGGTTGTTTCTTCGGGGCGCGTGCCGTGGTAGCCAAAAAACTGCATGCCTTCGAGCACAATACGATCCATCACAGTTAATCCTTGGTAGCAGCGATACCGTAGAGCAACGGCATGGCGGGAATATGCGCAGGGGCGACCATACGGCGCCCCGGCAATTCGACCATGTCGTGAAAAGGACGTTCACCATTACAAAAGAGGTATTCGTCGAGTTGTGTAATCCGTAGCCCAGCCTGTGCCAAGGCAGTCACGACTTCACCGATACCCCACTGAAAAAGATGGCACGGCTCCGGGTTGACGAAATCAGTGACTCCGGTAGCAAAACCAGTGGGGGTTAAGCCACCTGCCGAGGTAGCCACGTAATCACCAACACCATCCAGGGTCAGCTGACGCCCCCCCATGGGGTAGGCACGATGCAGTTGCCATTGCGCATCAAACATGTTGGATGTGGGATGAAATTCAACGAGCACGAAGCGTCCTCGGGGAGCAAGGATATGGTGAATGCCATTCGCCCATGCCTGCAGGTCGTTGAGCCAGCAAATTGTGCCGTACGACGCATAGACACGAGCAAAGGTTTCATTGGTTGTTGCAAAGTAGTCGTAGATATCCGATTGCACAAAAGTTGCGGTAATATTGCTCAGCTGTGCCCATTGTCGTGCTTGGGCTACCGCAGCCATACTGATGTCTACACCGGTGACCTGGGCACCATGATTGGCGAGACTCAGTGTGTCGAGACCGGTATTACACATCAGATGAATCAACGAGCACCCGTGAATATCACCGAGTAACGCACACTCTTCGGGGAAAAGTGAACTCCCACCGGCACGCAGAAATGTGGGAACATCGTGGTGATGGCTGGCATGCGCCGGGACCACTGCATCCCACGATCGCTGATTCTGCTGGCGCAAGGAACGGGCATCTGCCATGGTGTGCATACTTCCATTGAATGCGGATGAAACACTTGAATATACGTTTATACGGCATAATCAGATGTATTGCACACAGACATTGAACGGGTATGGCGCCAATGGCACCCTACCTGCCGGTACTGTCCTGTGTTTCACGGATTTTTGCTATAATTGACGCATTCATGCACACTGGTGGCAGTCTGATTGTGTGTTCAGCGAGATAGATAGACTAATATGGATGCAACACTACGTTTTTGGCATATGTTTGTGGCGCGCCTACGCGTCCTGGTGCACTATCTGGCGGGTACACACACAGATCACACCGCCGACATACCCGCCAGCGCAGATACCCCGGCAACCGGGTGGCTGGCGTATTTCACCGTGTGGGTGAGCATTCTGCTTTTTGCCCTCGCCTACTGGGTCCGCTACCCGACAATCACCTTTGCGTTACCCTATATTCCGTATGTGGATGAACCCTATGTGGTTGACCTCGCATTCCGATCACTGCGTGAACAGACGTGGCTGGCGACTAGCTTTTGGCGCCCACACTTGAATCTCTACACGGTGTTGCTGGCCGTCATGGTGGATACTCAGATCAACGGGATTGACTGGAGCATGCTCCCCACGGACACAGACCGGATTACCACGTTTGTGACGCCCTATATTGCGGCACGCTCGTTGTATGTGGCTTTTGGGGCGACGACCGTTGTCCTCGTTTATCACTGGGCCTTGCTGTTGTTCCCGCGCTGGCTCGCCTTGCTGGCAGGGTTCACCATGGCATTCATGAGCTTCCACGTCATTTTTAGTGGGTTATTGACACCCGATATTCTGACGAGTTTGGTGTGTACCATATTTTTTTATGTGGCAACCAAATATGAACAACAACCCAAACGACGTTACATTGATATCATGGCGTTTGTTGCCGGGGTAGGGACGAGTGGCAAATACAACTTTGCCGCCTTGTTTGTGGTGTTATGCTTTCTGATTTGGCGCGGTGCCTCGACCTACCGTACCTGGCCAGTGGTAATTCGCAGTTTGCTTTTCACGATGCTGGGATTTTTTCTCATCACGCCGAGTATTTTGATTCATATTCCGACATTTGTGCGTGATTTTATCTTTGAATTCTTTGCGTATCATGAAAACACCACGGTGGATAATGGCTATTCGGGGCGATTCCGTATCGATTTGTACCTCGAATTCTTTAGCAACATCGTGCTGGTATCAACAGTCTTTTCAGCGCTCCTGTTTGGCATTGTGACGCTACAACGACAACGCATTGCCCTACAAGCGGGACTATTGTTGCTCGCGATTCAGCTCTGTTTCTTTTTGTCGGCCAGCTACCACTTCCCCCGCAACTTCGTCTTCTTTATACCGATTGCACTGATGGTAAGTTTTTGGGGTATCCGCACCGTTTGTGTACAGCTCGCACACGACATACCACAACGGGCGCGTTGGATTACCATCGCAGAGGTAGTGCTCTATATGCTCATCGTTGTACCTGCAGTGAGCGACGGCTACAAGACACGAGAATACTTTACGCGCCCCTACTCGCTCAACGTGCTGGATGCAATCGTAGGCGAAACGAAGCCGCCCCACATCGTCGTCGGAGATTTCGAACCGACCCAAGTCAACGGCAAACCGTGGCTCATTCCGGAACGAATCCAACTCAACGACGACATTTTGTTTTGGCAGTCCGCCGGTTTTGGGCGCTTTGTGGTCAACAACAAACTGCTGGCGGCGCCCACACCCAATCACATCATCACACAGCAACACATTGATGGTGATCGTGACGGCGGCAGTGGCTGGCCATACGACATCTTTGTGACTGACATGCGCAAGACGCTCAATGCCATTGGCAGCCCGATGAGCACAAAATTCGGCGTTGACGTACTCGGTATCCGCATTGGGCGGGGCGAAATGCGCTCACGCTTGACACCACTCAACACGGTGACCACACTCCCCAACAATGATCAGCCCATCCTGATAAACATTTATCTCGATACCACGCAGGTACCCGTCTATCCCAATGCCCTCTTATTTGTGCATCTTTTAGACGACAATCAACAAAAAATCACCCAACGGGACACGCCACCCGTAGACTACTATCCCCTATCAGCGTGGCAAGCAGGTGATTTTGTGATTGCAATGGGCGATTTGCCCGTGGCAACTCTTCCAGCTGGTACGTACCATCTCAGTATCGGCTTTTACGAACCCGTGATTGGGCAATTATTACCGATTGTAAATAGCCCGGATGGCACGTATCGCGTGACATTCACCATCGCAGAGTAACCGGGATGTGTGGGGGTGTCGCGCACACAGGCTGGCATCGGCACCCTCGCCACTATCGGGTATAATTGAGGTAATTCAAGGAGTTCATTACCACGCAAAGGAGCTTGGAGATGATGTTATCCGCGGACGCATTACGCACGTACCGTACCCAGTTTGATCGTGACGGGTACACCATCGTACGTGGCTTGTTTAGCTTGGCCGAAGTTGCCGACTACGTCACTCACTTCATGGAGTTACGACGGCAAGGCGCCCACGAAGGCGACTTTGCGGGTGTGCCCATCCACGGTGGTGACGACCATACCCCGGACCCACTGCAACAGTACCCGCGCATGATTCATATGCATCGCTGGGATGGCAGAAGTCTGCGCTGGATGCTAGACGAACGCATCAACACGGTGATGCAGGCACTCCTCGACAAATCCCCCTATGCGGTACAGACGATGCTCTACTTCAAGCCACCTGGGGCGCGGGGTCAGGCACTCCACCAGGATCAGTATTACCTGCGGGTACAACCGGGCACGTGTATGGCGGCTTGGTTGGCACTCGACGACTGCGATGAGCAGAACGGGTGTATGCAGGTAGTGCCGGGGAGTCAACGTCTCCCGCTTTTGTGTACGGTACCAGCAGACACCACGCAAAGCTTTACCGACTTGACGGTGCCAGTACCCGCAGATATGCGGGTTGAGCCGGTGGTGATGCATGCTGGCGATGTCTTTTTCTTTAATGGTCAAGTCATCCACGGCAGCTTCCCCAATACGTCGAGCAACCGTTTCCGTCGTTCGTTGATTGGGCATTACATTGTCGGTGATGCCGAAAAGGTGGCCAAATACTACCACCCTGTGTTACGCATGGATGGGAGTGAGGTCACGCTCGGTGTCAGTAAATCGGGGGGAGCCTGTGGCGTATGGGTAGACCGCAACGGCAAGACGGTTGTTGAAATGCGTGACCCCAAAGCCCCTGTGGCCGTTGCCGATGGTGAAGATCCACCGTTGATTGCCTAAGCACAAGGAGAGCATCATGACCCACACCACTGATACACTCAGCGAGCCGATTGCACAGTCTACACTCCATTGGTATCGTGTCCCCCTTGATCGTGCCGTCTTGGCAGAGCTCAACCAGCGCAGTGATGCGTGGGGGTTTGCACAAACACTCGGGCATCTGGGCATTATCGCCGCTACTGGCGCATTGTCGTGGTATGCGTCGCTCCACTGGGGCTGGTTGGCACTGATTGGCTGTTTATTTCTCCATGGCACCGTCTATGCGTTTTTGCTCAATGCGTTTCATGAGTTTTGTCATAACACCGTCTTTAAAACGCGCACTCTCAACAAATTTTTCTTGTTGTTTGTGAGTTTTATTGGCGGACTCAACCACGTCTACTTTTGGGCGAGCCACCAAGAACATCACAAGTATACGCTCCATCAGCCCGACGACATGGAAGTAATTCTCCCCGTAGAAATCACGCTCAAAAGCTTCATCACTACGGCGTTCATCAATCCGCATGGCTTCATTGAGCGCTTCAAGAGTTGGATATTGCTGAGCATGGGGCATTTCGAAAACGACTGGCAACGTACACTATTCCCGGATAGTAAACCGGCCCGCCGACGCGAACTCATTCACTGGACACGCTTTTTGCTGGTCGGACACACCCTCATCATCGGACAAGCCTTTTTCACCGGCTGGTGGATGCTCCCCGTGTTGATTACGGCGGCACCGTTTTATGGCGGATTGTTACTCTTTTTGTGCAACAATACGCAACATGTGGGGCTCCGTGACGAAGTCGAAGACTACCGCTTGTGCACACGCACGATTTACCTCAACCCGATTGTACAGTTCCTCTACTGGCACATGAACTACCACATCGAGCATCACATGTATGCGGGGGTCCCGTGCTACAAGTTGGCGCGCTTGCATCGTGCCATCAAGCACGAGTTGCCCTACACCCCCAACGGGTTGTACGAAACGTGGAGCATCATCATTGGCATTCTACGGCGCCAAAAGGCAGAGCCAGCCTATCAGTTTACCCCCGAATTGCCGCGCCCTGTGGCCAGCTAACCAGCAAAGGGAGGTGCGTATGTTGACGGCATTTACCATGATCCAGGCGCGTCCCGACGCCATCAAACGCGTGGCACAAGCTATTGCCGAATTACCCCACGTGGCAGAAGTCTACAGCGTGACTGGCGAATGGGACATCATCGCCATTGTGCGCCTGCAAGACTACGAAAAGCTGGCCGAAATTATTCCCGACGAGATTTCGCGCCTCGATGGCATCACACGCACGAGTACGATTTTGGCGTTCCGGCGCTTTGCACCAGGTGATCTCGAAGCAGCGTGGAGCGTTGGTATCGAATAATCGCTCACCACCATGCGATGCGCCCGCACTAACGATGGTGTGGGCGCATTTTGATGCCGTATTTGGGGCGCATGGTAATCGCTGGTTGGGGAATCACGCGTTGGAATGGCAGGACTGACCAATCAGCGTATTGCACCAGCATCACCAGAATCAGTGTGGCCTCCATCATGGCGAACTGCTGTCCGATACACAAACGTGGACCACCACCAAACGGGAAATACGCATATTTGGGGAGTTGTGCCTTGAATTCCTCTGTCCAGCGTGTCGGGATAAAGGCGTCTGGCTGAGGATAAAAGCGTGCATCACGATGCATGGCATATTGGCTCATGTGCACATCGGTGTGTGCGGGAATCGTATATTCACCGATGGAGACGGCTTCGCTACTCGCCCGGGAAATCAAGAATGCCGGTGGGTAAAGTCGCATCACTTCACGGAGCACTTGCTCTACATAGACCAACTGCGGGATATCGTCGTAGGTCGGTGGACGGTCGCCGAGCACACGGGTGATTTCACTGCGTAAGGCGTGCCAGACTGCAGGATGCCGTGCCACCAGCCACATGCTCCATGCGAGGGTCAAGGCGGTAGTCTCGTGCCCCGCCAAAAACATCGTTTTACATTCATCGCGGAGCTGTGCCGCAGACATCGGTTGCCCGTCTTCGTCACGTGCGTCGAGCAACATGCCCAACAAATCGGTATGTGGGGTGGGATCCGCCTGGCGCGTCGTAATAATCGTGTCAATCACACCATCAAGGATGGCGACCGCATCCAAATAGCGTTGCCACGGTTTGTTGACCACCGGAATATGGAGCAGATGTGTGACGACATCGGACCATCCCTCGCTGGCAAATTGACGCATGGTTACATCCAACGCCTCGCCGATTTGTTGCTGTTGCAGGATGTTGATGGTGCCAAAGAGCGCCTGTGACACAATATCAAGTGTCAACTCCATCATCACCTGACTGATATCTATGGGCTGACCACGGCGTAATGTGGCGAGATGCACTTGCGTCTGTGCCACCACAATTTCACTGTACTGCTGTATGCGCTGACGATGAAAGGCGGGTTGCATCATGCGCCGTTGCCGCAACCAGAATGACCCATCGCTACTCAAGAGGCCATTGCCAAATAAATCACCAGCATGCTGTTTGAGGAATGCATCTTTGGTAAATGATTTTTGCTTGGTTACGAGTACTTCTTCGACGAGATCTGGGTGAGTAAGCAGACACATTGACCATTCACGATTGAGTACCATGTTGACGATACGTGGATGCCGCCGATGCATCAGACACAACACACGAAACTGATCAACAGTGAGTGACAATGCATAACCGAAATATCCACTATCAACTGGGATATCCATCCCCATGCATGACCATCCTTTGGGTAATACAAATACACACCGATATCAATGATACCGGTGTGTATTATGTCACTATTTACTCGTCAACCGAGAGCTCGTACTCGTTGGTGAGCGTTAACTGATTACTGACTCGGCGTACCATGAAAACGGCAATTAACGATACTATTGCAATCAGCGTAATAACGAGACCCCCACGCAAACGTGATTTGTTCATCGTCTGCCCCTTTCTTATATACTATCCATATACTAGACGTCATGTTCATACCATTGGTTGCATGAGAATATGCTAAGATATTACTACTACAAACAATAGTAATGAGGAATTCATGGGCAAGCGCAACAGTGATTGGTTTTTGTCGAGCATGATTAGCGTTATTTTTGGGGTAATGGTGATTGTGGCGATGATTGTGCTTGGATGATGCTGGGGAGCGCAGTAATGACGCTCCATGCACAGAGTGCGCTCATTGTTACCACGGCTGGCACGAGTGCTTCGGGGATAACGAGTGAGACGACATGGGGCAGTGCCACGGCGATTCCAAGTTGGGTTGCGCCACACACACAAATCATCAACCAGCGCCAGGCCCAGCGCCGCGCCCACAACGTGGTCACCCCATGCCCAGTGGCCCACGTTACCACGGCCAAGAGTTCCCCTGCAGCAATGGCTGCGACTGCAAACCACGATACCGGGGTGCTGAGCATCCAGATGGTGGCCACTGCCACTCCCCACATGCTGAGTGCGTGGAGCCAGCGTGGCGACACGGCGAGGGTACGTGGCAACACGACCCGTAGTACCACTTCTTCGGCCATACACCATGCAGCGAGTGGCAAGGCAACAGCGAGCACACCCGCAAGTGCCTGCCAATGGATGACTGGGCCAATTGCAAGCATGTCGAAGGCATATGCAACGAGCATGGCCACCCCCAACAGTACCCAGCCTTCCCCACAGGCACGTACCACATCACGCCAAGCACCCCATACCCAATCGGTGTGCGTCATGCTCCACACCAGTGCAGTTGCAAGCGTGAATTCAGCGACAACGCGTGCCCAGCTTGGCAGATTGGTGAATGGATAGAGCCACTGCACCGCGGTAATGAGCAGCGTACTGAACACCACGGCTACCGGCAAGATGAGTATTGTTAATCCAAATTGACGCATCATCGCCATCTTTCCACGACACTCGTACATGCATGATACACTGTGACGGGTATCATTGGAAAGAAACGCACGGCCATGGATTTCTTCATTTTCGCAGCACTTCTCTCTGCATTATGTTACGGCATCAGTGACTTTGCTGGTGGCCAAGCAAGTGCGCGTACCAGCATTCCGCATGTGCTGGTGATGAGCGAATGCATCGGTGCAGTCACGCTATGGCTACTCACCTGGGTCATGGGCCACACCACGATTGCCACGTGGGCCATCGGTGTGGCTGCCATTGCCGGCATCCTCGGTGCAGTTGGGGTGGCCTTCCTCTACCACGGGATTGCCAACGGACACACACCGGTCACAGTCCCCGTATCAGCCGTGATGTGTGCATTGGTACCCGTCTGCTACGGCATGCTGAGTGACGGGTTGCCCACTACCCGCGTGATTATGGGAATCGGGTTAGGCATTGTGGCCATCGTCATGACATCATGGTCGGGAGCAATTCGCCAGCATGCAGGATTGTGGCAAGGCATGATTGCGGGGAGCATGTTCGGCGTATTTTTTGTGCTCATCAAAATCGTCGGGCAACCCGATGGTTCGTTGGCACCACTGGCAATTAGTCGGAGTGCCGCCTTGTGTGTCACCATTCCATGGCTATTGCTCCGGCCAGCCGCACGCGCACGTCCACGCGTGATAGGATTGGCAATGCTGGCCGGACTCGCAGACGTAGGAGCGAGTTGGGCCTTCATGGTATCGGCGCAGGCGGGGCGGATTGATATTGCAGCAGTGTTGGCATCGCTCTACCCAGCGGTGACGGTAGCACTGGCATTTCTGATTAATCGAGAAACGATTACCCGACCACAACGCTGGGGATTGGTGACCACGCTGATTGCCACTGCCCTGATTGCAGGGTGAACTAGAGTGGCAGTGCCACCTGACGATCGGTGTGCGCCCACCCCTCGTGGTTGAGTAGCCACGCTTTGCGGTGTAGGCCACCCGCATACCCCGTCAAGGCCTGATTGAGGCCGACCACACGATGACACGGCAATACGATTGCAACGGGATTAAGCCCGTTGGTACGACCTACAGCACGACTCGCCGTGGGGTGACCGATGCGGGTCGCCAATGCGCTATAGCTGATGGTGGTACCAGCGGGAATCTGGCGTAACGCATGCCAGACCTGCTGTTGAAAGGGAGTCCCCCCTGTGTCAACGGAGATGTCGTCAAAAGCCTGCAACTGACCGGTGAAATAGGCGTTCACCCGTGACACCATCTGGAGTGGATCAGGATGTGGCACGAGGTGGTAATTACCTGCGCCGTAGCGCCGTGTCAACAGTTGGTGCATGCGGGCCTCGTAGTCACTGTAGTCGAGCACAAGCAAGGCCTGTGATGTGGCAGCAATCAACAACTCGCCCACAGGTGAGGGCACACGCGCAAAATCAAGCTGAATCATCACCGCACTCCGTTTCTGTTTTTCACTCATGTATCACTCATGAGTGCCTGCTACAATCGCCTTGGTAGTGGTCTATTTGTATTGTTATTGTACAGATGAGAAACTCAATGATACGCGAAATATTGCGCTTACGCTTGCCAATTTGGTTTGTGGTACCACTCGTGGCCCTCAGCTGTGTGGTCACCCTTGGTATTGGGTATATTGCGGCCACTCAATTCACCACGCCATGCACTCTATCTCGTGAAGAATGTACCAAACTTGAGCGCCTGTACAATGCATGGGAAATCGTAAGTGAAAATTACGTTGATCCTGATGCGGCCGCCGCAGATATCATGATTGATGGAGCCATTAGTGGGCTCGTAGACAGCGTAGGCGATCGTGGTCACAGCCGCTATATTTCACCCCTTGATGCGGCATCCGAACGAGAAGCACTCCAAGGAAGCTACGAGGGCATCGGGGCGTATTTGAGTGAACGCGACGGCTACGTGATTATTGCATCGCCCATCGAGGGATCCCCAGCAGCAGCCGCAGGAATCCTCCCCGGTGACCGCGTACTCAGCGTGGACGGCGAAGATATGCGTGATGCGAGCATCAGCGAACTGCAACGCAAAGTGCGCGGACCGAGTGGCACGAGTGTGACGCTGTTGGTGCAACATGAAAGTGGTGAACGCGTCACCATCACGATTACACGGGCCAGCATCGAGATCCCCAGTGTGACTTGGAAGATGTTGCCCAATGGGGTGGCACACATCCACCTCAACCAGTTTTCCGCACAAGCCACTGACGACATGCAAGCCGCGTTGCGCGGCGTCAGAGAAGCCAACGCCAACGCTATCATTCTCGACCTGCGCAATAATCCGGGTGGGTATGTGGATCAGCTGATGAACGTGGCCAGTGAGTTTCTGCCCGTAGACACCACCGTGCTCATCGAAGAAACCCGCGACGGTACACGCACACCCTATACAACGAGTGGCAATGGCATGGCACGCGACATCCCCATGGTGGTGCTCATCAACAACAACAGTGCCAGTGCTGCCGAAATTTTGGCTGGTGCCATCAAAGCCAGCAAACGAGCACCAATTGTGGGTGAAGCCACCTACGGGACAGCCACCGTGCTCCGCTCGTTTAGTTTGGATTCTGGTGCAGAAATTCGCCTAGGCACGTCGCAGTGGTTGACCCCCGAAGGTGAAGAAGTACGTGGTGTGGGCATTGCCCCCACCCAAGAGGTAGTGTTGAGCAATCTGTCCGACATGTTGAATCCCACGGCAGCAGCCAAATTGAGTGCCAGTGAGCTCCTTGCGAGTAGCGATACACAGCTCGCTGCCGCCCTACAACTCCTCGGTTACAAGTAACCACATGCGTTCCGCAGGAGACTCTCCGGAACGCACGATCGTACCGTTACACAAAAAACTGGCGTACTACCGCATCAACGATGAGCCCAACCAAGAAGAGTAAGCCAAAGTTGCGCGTATGCACGAAGGCATATGGCGCGTACCACAGCGGCCACACGTCGGGTGGATAGCCGGCGGGTGGGGCATCGGGGCGGGGAGCCATAAACACCTTGATGGTAGCCCAGGCATGTGGCACTGCCAACAGCACGATGGCCATGAACGGCGATACCACGCTCGTGATGATGAGCCACGCCACGATGGCATATTCGGCCACAAACAACGCGATGGCCACATGGCGTGCCAACGGGTCGCCGAGCACCACTGGCAGCGTGTAGATTTTGCTGGCACGGTCTGACGGCATTTTGTCAATGTGCTTGCCAAAGAGGACCGTGGTAGCAGCCAGTGTCTGTGGCAAACTGATGAGTACTGCCGTCCACGACCACTGCCCCGTGATAACGAAGTAGCCTCCACCCACCATCAGTGGGCCCCAGACCACCAGCACGGCGATTTCACCCATGCCGATGTATTTGAGTGGCCACGTGTAAAACACCACAAAAACGGCACCCGTAAGCAACAGGTACAACGCTAATTCGCCACGCAACCAGACCAGATAGGCACCCGGAATGAGCGCAATCAGCCCGGTAACAGCCACATACAACAACAGACCACGCTGATTGAGCAGGCCGTGCACCAGCGGTTGTGGGCCGTATTGGGCACGGAAGTAGTTGTTGTGGTCTACTCCGGCGCGATAATCAATGAGGTCGTTGAGCAGGTTGTTGGTGGCGTGCGCCATCGTCAAGCCGACAAACAGACAGATCCACAGTAGCCAGTTGAATTGACCATCGTGCCATGCCCAGACACCGGCAATCGTAGCGGATGTGCCTGTCATGACGAGGACAGCAGCGCGTGTCGCAATCAACCAGCGCGACACGATGTCGAGTGCATTCCACTCATCGCCACTCAGGCGCGGGATGGTACGCAGAGCCTTGCCCCACATTGCCAACATCGGTGTTTCCTTTCACTCATACGAACGGCGCTATGATATAACGAATTCGGTAGAAATCAATCACAGTTGGGCTGGGCCAATATGTCGCATCGTAGGAC
>CAZMWB010000061.1:0-16172 GCA_964569955.1 uncultured Klebsiella sp.
GGCAACAACCTCGCGCAAAACGACCACTAGTGGCATGATAACACACCACCCTACTTCCGTTGGTTTGTACGGGAGTGGGGTGGTGTGCTGTAGGAGGAGGAAAGGGTTCAAATAGTGATGGGCGTGATGCGGATGCTGTAGGCGGCCGCATCAGCCAGCGTCGTGGGAAGGGTGATAGCTACTCCATCGCCCACCCGTTCCCACGCCAGTGCGCCGTCGTGCCCCAGCAGGGTGATGACGCTTTGGTCGGCTACAGGCACAGCAGGGATGACGATGCGCCCACGGGGCGTGCCAAAGATGGTGGCATACAGGGTGTGATTCGTACAGGTGAAACGTACCGCCATGCCACCATCCGTCACCGCGTCGGCGCGGCTCCATGGGCGCGTGGCGTAGATGGCTTCGCCGTTGGTGCGGAGCCACGCGCCCAGCGCCTGCAGGCGCTCGGCCTGTTCGGCCGGAATGGAGCCGTCGCCGCGCGGACCGACGTTGATCAGCAGGTTGCCGTTTTTACTCACAATATCCACAAATGAACGAATCAGCTCGACGGGTGACAGCATGTCGTTGACCGATTCGTTGCGGTTGTAGCCAAACGAGAAGCCCAGCCCACGGCACGATTCCCACTTGTCGGGCTGAATCGTGTCAAAGACGGCATATTCGGGGGTGCGGTAGTCGGCATGTGCCGGTTTGGGGAGCATGCCTTGGCTGATTTTGGCGACCTCGTCGGGTCCGGCCTGAGTGAAGCGGTCGTTGATGACCCCTTCGGGTACCGCGTTGTAGTAGTCGGCAAACAGGGCGCCGATGTCGGAGCCAACCGGGTAGCCGATGTCGTTCCACATACAGGCGGGGCGGTAGCGCTGGGTGAGTTCACGCCAATGGGCATCGGCGTAGCGCACATAGTCGGCGCTCTGCGGCACCGCTTTGAACAAATCGGCAATATCGGCAATCACGTGCGGATTAAACGTCCAGTCTAGCCCACCCGAGTAGTAGAGTCCCATGGTCAAGCCTTGGGCGCGCACCGCATCGCTCAAATCCCCCACCAGATCACGTTTGGTGTGGTAATCGGCGATAAACGGGTTGGGGGTGTGACTGGGCCACAACAAAAAGCCGTCATGGTGTTTGGTGGTCAGCACCACGTATTTGGCACCGGCATCCGCAAAGAGTTTGGCCCACGTGCTGGGATCCCAGCTGGTCAGATTGGCGTTGAAATCATCGGCAAAGCTGGCATACGTCTTGTCGCCGAAGTGCTCGTTGTGGTACTCGGCGGTGACACTGCCGGGCACGCGTAGCGAATTCATGTACCACTCGGCATACGGATTGCGCCGGAACCAGCCCTGCCAGCCTTCGCTGGCAACAACGTCGTGCAACGGACCAGTGGTGGGTGCCCAGCCAGGCACCGAATAGAGGCCCCAGTGGATAAAAATACCTAGTTTGGCATCGTGAAACCAGTCTGGGACTTGGTGCGCTTTGACAGCGGTGAGCGTACGATCAAATGGCATACGAGAACTCCTCCTAGGGGGTAACTTCGAAAACGACAATGGCACTAAAGCGAATCACACCCACCTGCACTTGCCAGGCTCCTGCCTGCCCGTGTAGGGCAAGTGGCGTGTGCGCGGCGGCCAGGTAGGCACGGCTGATGGGGGCGTCTATGCCGAGGGTGACGCTGATGTCATGGAGCGGGATGGGGTCCTCCAGGTACTCCATGTGTGGCGTGGCACGCCGATTGGGCGAATAGTTGATGATGTGTACCATGTAGCGTGCCGGATGGGTGGCGGTGGCCTGCTGGTAAGTGATACTCAGCTCGCTACTCAGCGGCGCGTTGCTCTGCACGAGGCGCTGCGGCAGCAGCTCGGCGAGAATGGCACGACACAGGTCACGGTAAATCCAGTAGCCACTTTTGAAGTAGCTACTAAAGAGGGGGAACGTCACTGCGGCGACATTTGCATGTTGTACCACTGCCGCATATTCGGTGGGATGGTCGTAGGGTGATTGGGCATGACTGGTGTAGTGCATTGCACTGCGTTGAAAGTGTGGCTCACCCACGTAGGCGCGTACGTTCGAGCGTGCCCGCCACTGGGCAGTCCCGTAGTAGAGCGCATATTCGAAGGCGGGCAGGTGCGTATAGCGCGTCTGGTCGAGGAGCAAGAATGCTGGTGCAAAGGGTGATTCACCGGCGTATTCCATGGCCAGAGTGCTACACCACGACTGATTGCCACTGCCACGGATGGCGCCATGACTGGCCAGCACTTTGCCTCCGGCAGCGACGTAGGCGTTGAGCTGTGCGGCCAGTGTGTCATCTACCACCAGGCTGTCAGGCAGCACAATCAGGCGGTAGCGTGCCAGATTGGCACCACCTTCAATGACGTCGAATTGGAGCTGGAGTTCGGTGAGCATTTTGACGGCACCGTAGACGGCACCTTCCTTTTCGTGGCGCCCATCGCCGCCGATGACCAAGTTGTCGCCGATGTCGGTCAAGGGCAGATTGGCGACTACAATGGCGGCTTCGGTGACAGGTGCAGCACGGGTGAGCCACGGTTCAATCGTTTTGATATAGCCAAAGCCGACGCCTATGCTCTGGTAGACGGCCGGATCGAGGCGCCCGTGCGGGGGAGGCTGATCGCCAATCGAGATTTGGGCGCCGTGGGCCACAATGCCGGGGAGCTCGCTCATCAGCTGGTTGGGGTGTTTGAGCCCACCAAAGTCTGCCCACGAGCGGTGGAAGCGCCCCGTCATGCCGACCACGCTCTGCCCAAAGGTGCGCGCATAGCGCACGTTGGTCGGGTAGTAGAGGTAGCCCCAGCCACCGGTAGGGAGTGCCTCGATGTCCACGTTGTCGAGCCCGCCGATACGCTCACCCAGCCCAATGTTGGTCTGGTTGTTTTGGTCGACCTGGTAATTGGGGTTGAGGCGATGGGCCAGGTCGTGGCACTGCGCCATGAAGTCGTTCAACAGCTGCTGTTTGTGCTGGCGCTGGTTGGCCAGGTCGTGGGGGTCGAGCCCACGGGCGTGGAAATGCGCCAGGCATTTGGGACAGAAGCATTCGCCGCCAATAGGAAAGGGCATGTCGTACCACGGCCCATCGAGGTCGTAGCGTGTCAGGAATTCGTGCGTGTCGGCTAGCACCTGCGCTACGAAGTCTTGATTACTGAGGCACAGCGCCGTCCAGCCCGGTGTCTGGTCAAATTTGGGCAGATAGGTGGTACGGTCGCGCTTCCAGACCAGCCATTCGGGGTGGCGTTCGGCCAAATAGTGGTCCCAAGTGACACAGTAGTAGGCGTAGACCTTGATGTCGCGTTTGCGACAGGCGGCGATTTGTGCCCCCATCAGGTCGAAGTCGAGTCCGGGGTGCACGGGGCCGCGCTGGGTGGGGTAGTAGAAGTAGCCGTGCATGTCTTTGGCAAAGACGACGACGGCATCCACGTTGCCGGCGAGCAGCGTATCACCGAATTCGTCGGCATCAAAGCGTTCGCCGATGCGGGACACATGCTGCGAATTATGGAAGTCGAGGTGAATTTTGCGGAAACGCCGGGGCGCTTGGCTGAAAAAATGCGGATCAATCCATGGGGCTGGCATACGCGACTCCTTTGACGCAGCGCAAATTACACACCCAAAATCTGACGACACTCGGCGGCTGCATCATCGAGGGCTTGCGCGACACTCTTGGCACCACTCACCGCTGCCCATGTCATGCGGCTAAAGACCTCATTGAGGGCGGGATACTGTGGCAGGGCGGGCAACGTGTCGATACCGGTATGGACGCGTTCCATCACTTCGTAGTATTGGAACTGGGCGCGAATCTCGGGGTCGTTCCATGTGGATTTGCGCACACCACTGCCTCCTGCCTGTGACGTGACCTTGTCCATGGCCGGTGAGGCCGTCTCGCGCAAAAACGCGTATGCCAGTGCCTGCTGCTGGCTGCCCGCACAAATCCCCAGTACCCAGTAGACGTTGAGGCTGGCGTGGCGCCCTGTGGCGTTGCTGCCGCGTGGGATGGTGGTGCAGCGCGTTTTGTTGATGATTTTGCTGGGGGGCAGCTGCGCCACCGACATAAATCCCGCCCAGTTGAGCATCATGGCACCTTCGCCGGCGGCATACGCCACCCCTGCAGCCACACTGTCGTAGCTGAGGGCGTGTGGCGAGGTGATGTTCATGCTGGTCAAGCTGTCGACATAAAATTGTAGTGCCTCACGCCCGATGGCGTCGTTGAACGTCGGGTTCAGTTGTGCATCAAAGAGTGCGCCACCGCGACTCCACAGGTGGATGAAAAAGTCGTACACGTTGTTATGCCCGTCGTTGAGTCCGGCGATGACGGTGCCGTACAGCCCTTGGTCGGGGCGGGTGAAAAACTGTGCCACCTCGCGGAATTCGTCCCACGTCTCGGGCACGCGCAGGGTGCGCCCGTATTTAGCACGAAAAAGCTGATGCTCGCCTTCGTCTTCGAACAAATCGGCTCGGTAGTGAAACATTTCTGGGCCGTCGTGATAGGGCAACCCAAAGACGCGCCCGGCGCTGTCACGTTGCAACTCGAGTAGTGACGCGCTCCAGCCATGTGGCCAATCGGCAGGTGGATTGGTGCGCAAAAAGTCGTCGAGGCAGACCAAGCCGTGGCGGGCTTGGAGGTCGGGCAACCAGTCGGTCAAGATGAGCATGATGTCATAGTTCCCGCGGTGGACGCCGCCGTGGGTCACCATTTCGTCGTAGAGCTCTTCGGGGCCGGCATGGCTGATGGTAAACGTGACATCGGGGTGTAGGCGTTGAAAATGTGCCATTTGGGCGTTCATCGCGCGCTCAAAGCCATCAAACGTGCGGTATTTGATTGACAAATTGGCCATACAGATGCTCCCTTATCGACCACCCATACCGGTGAGTGATACGCCTTGGACAAAGAGTTTCTGTGAGAAGAAAAACATCAGCAGTACGGGAATTAGCGTAATAATCGAGACCGCCATCAGCAAATTGAATTGCGTAAAGTTCTGCCCGCGGAAAAGATTGAGCCCCAGTGCCAGCGTGTACAGCTCGGTGGAACGCAAGTAGATAAGCGGGTCGAGTAGGTTGCTCCAATTGCCGATAAAGGCAAAAATGGCCACACTCGCCAGTGCCGGCTGTGATAGCGGCAGAATGACCTGGGTGAGAATCTGCCAGTTATTGGCGCCGTCAATGCGAGCGGCATTATCGAGGTCGAGGGGGATGCTCATAAAAAACTGGCGCAACAAGAAGATGAAGAAGGCGTAGCCGAACCAGGCAGGTAGCACCAGCGGCCACAGCGTGTTGGTGAGCCCAACGGCACTAAACATCAAGAAGCGTGGAATGATGGTGACTTCACGTGGAATCATCAGCGTGGCAAGCAACATCAGGAACAAAAATTCGCGCCCACGCCCTTTGAGACGGGCAAAACCGAAGGCCACGAGTGAACACGAGAGGATGTTGCCGATGACGTTGGAGAAGGTCACAATCAGTGAATTGACGAGAAATGTGTCAAACGGGAGCACCCGCCAGCCCTTGGGGTAATTTTCCCATTCAAAACTATTGGGAAAAAATGACGGCGGATAGGTGAAGACATCTTGTGAGAGTTTGAGTGATGTTGACACCATCCACAAAAAGGGTAATACGAAGCTTATGGAGAGCAGGCCGAGCAGCAGATAGGTAACAACTTTGAGCACAACGGCTGTGTTTCTAATCCCGAGCGCACTTTTGCGCAGTGATGGTTGAGCTTGCATAGATGCGCACCTTCGCTTATTGTTTTAAATCGCCTTCGTAGTAGACCCAGTAGCGTGCCACCGTAAACTGAATGGCGGTAATGGCGATGATGACCACCAGCAGGATCCACGCAAGTGCCGAGGCATAGCCCATCTGGAAATTGATGAAGGCGGTGCGGTAGATGTAGAGTCCGTAAACAAGTGTGGCATTAGCAGGACCACCGTTGGTCATCACGTAGACCAACACGAAGCCTTGGATGGAAGCGATAAAACCGACAATCAGGTTGTACAGAATGACGGGTGACATCATCGGTACCGTCACCGTCCAAAACTTTTGGAATGTATTGGCGCCATCAATTTCGGCCGCCTCGTATAAGTGGGTGGGGACGCTCTGCAGGCCAGCCAGATAGATGACCATCGAGCCCCCGGCACTCCACAGACTCATCAAAATCAGAGATGGCATGGCCCATTCTGGTTGGACTAACCAGCCGGGACCTTTGATGCCAAAAAATGCCAAAAATGAATTCACCAAGCCGAAGTCTTGGTGCAGAATCATGATCCACAGAATCGCCACCGCAATCCCACTCACCACTGACGGCAAGTAGAAAATGGTACGAAACAACGTGATGCCCCAGACGTTTTGGTTGAGCAGAAGTGCCAACAAAAACGACACGATGGTGCCTAGTCCGACACTGCCGATGCCGTAGTAGAGCGAATTGCCCATGGCCTTGTAAAACAGGGGGTCAGCAGCGAGTTTGGTGTAATTGAGTGTGCCCGTCCAGGCAGGGGCACTCAACGCCGACCAATTGGTAAAACTGATGCCAAACGATGCCAGAATAGCACCCGCATCAAAGAGCAGGAATCCGATAATCCACGGCAAAATGAAGAGATAAAACGAGCGTTCTTCTTTGCGTGCCATGTCACGCATTTTGGGTTTGCCAGTAGGGGCTGGTGGCGCAACAGTTGTTTGAGGAATGGACATAAACACAACTCCGCTCTAGCGGTGGTGGCAGAAATGCAGGGGGCGTCTGTGGGTGCGTTGTCACCCACAGACGCATGGTGAACGGAGCTTAGCCGCGGTTTTCGGCCACGATGGGGTCAACAGCAGCAAAGACTTCCGCGAGGGCATCTTTGACGCTCTTTTGCCCAGCGACCACCAAGTCCCAGATGGGGCCGGCAGCTTGGGTGACACGTGGACCGGTGGGCTGGTCAATGATGTCGTGAGTGCCGATTCCCTGGCTCATGGCCTCTTCGACGTTCTTGGCACCAGCCGGAGCGAACTTGGAGCTGATGTACGCTGGCCAGGCCGACAAGCGTGACGGGCTGCCACGACCGGTGCTGGCCCACATGTAGGTCTGCCCAGCGGTGGAGAGATACTCGTTCAAGTAAATCCAGGCCGCTTCGACATGCTTGCTGTCGCGGGTAATCATGTAGGCGCTCCCCGCCGAGAAGGTGGAATGTGCCTTGGGACCCTTGGGCCACTTGGCGATGTCCCAGTTGAACTTCGAGCCGGCGGCGATGGGTGGAGTGGCCCATGAGCCCTGCAACGTCATGGCGATCTTGCCGAACTGGAAGGCCGGCCAGGCCACGTTTTGCAGGTCAGCGGGGCTGGGAACTGCACCCTTGGCACGCAACTCTTCCCACCATTCCATGGCGGCGACGGCCTCGGGATTATTGATGAGACACTGATCTTCCTTGGGCTCGCTCAGGTACTGTGCCCCAAACGGGAACAAGTAGTTGGGGGCCATCAACGAATCGCCGGGGCTGGGCAGCTCGCCCAAACCGAAGATTTTGTTGGGGCCTTCGCCGGATGTCAGCTTGATGGCAACCGCCTTGAGCTTTTCCAGATCCCAGCTGTCGTCGGGATAGGCTTCGCCGGCCGCATCAAAGAGGTCCTTGTTGTAGTAGAGGTTTCCCGGACCCTCATCGTACGGGATACCCCAGAGTTTGCCATCGTACTGGTACGATACCAATGACGGCTTGGTGAAGTCGGCGAGGTTGAAGTCTTTCTCCTTGGCAATCCAGTCATCCAAGGCAATGTACATGCCACTGCGAATGGTTTCTTGGGCCCAGGAGAACTGCGTGTAGAGCAGGTCTGGCAACGCGTTACCGGCTGCTGCAGCGGTGTACTTCTGGCGGAATTCGCCCCACGGTGTGTTCTCGGCTTTGACGACGATGTTGGGGTGGCGCTCCATGAAGAGCTTGTCGAATTGGAGCTGGCGCTCGAAAAAGACTGCATCCCATGTGTGACCGACACTGATTTCGACCTTTTCGCCGGGGTCAGCAACGGCGCTGGCTGGCCAGGCGCCCGTGTTGCCCGCATTCGCATCAAAGATGCTCTCTGATGCCGGCTCGGCAGCTGGCTCCTCGGCGGGCTTTTCGGCGTCGGTGCTCGCACTCTGACCACAGGCGGCCAACAGCATACCCATGCTGGCGGCGCCCAAGCCCAACTGCAACCCGATGCGGATGACGTCACGCCGACTCATGCCACGGCGGCGCATCTCTCGTGCCAACTCTTCCTCGTGTTTACCCATTGTCAACTCCTTTGTGACAGTAGAAACAACCTGTGTGCATATTTCACTGGAAGAAATACTCTCCCAGGAGATGCCATGAGAAATGTGCTGACCACTAGAGATCAGCAGGACAGATGCTCCGCCCCTGTGTGGCCGAGGCGTACGCCCCGTGCACGAGCTGCAGTGTGCCGATGTTGTCTGCGGCACTGGTTATGGGCGGCTGGCCACTGGTAATTGATGCCATGAGTGTCGCCATTGGCCCAATAAAGGCATCGGGAATCCACAACCCTTCGAGTGGAATCGTCACGAGTGACGCACCGTGCTGTGCCACTTCCAAGGTGTCAGGTCGGCCATCCGGGTAGTTGTAGAGTAGCCCGATAGTCCCCTTGATGATCCCCTTGGTTCCTAGAATGCGATAAGTAGCGTAGACATCCTGCGAATTGTCGTGGTGATTAACCATTACGACCACTTGCAGTTTGCTCGCATAGTCGAGAATAGTGACTGTTTTGGTCTCTGCACGCTCCTGTTGCCCCGGGTATTGGCTGTGACGACTGGTCACCCATGCCGGATCCCCAAACAAGTGGCGCATGCTGTCGAGATAGTGGATGCTGTGATACATCACATCGAGGTGCGCCGAATCACGCAACCAGGGCCACATGTGCCACGGCGTGCGTGTTGAGACCTGGATTTGTACATCGGTGGGCTCGCCAATGTACCCACGCATCAGCAAATCTTTGCTGGCTGCAATCCCGGCACTCCAACGCATCTGTTGATTGACAGCAATCATGCATCCTGCTGCTGCACCTGCCTGCTGGATGGCACGCGCATCTACGAGTGTTTCTGCGAGTGGCTTTTGGCAGAGCATATGCTTGCCCGCTGCTGCTACCTGTGTGGCGATAGCACGCTGCTCCCATGCGGGTACCGCAATATCAACAATCGCTACGCGGGGATCGGCGAGCAGGGTGGCCAAATCAGGGTACACGGTCGTGATGCCGTGGCGTGTGGCAGTCTCTTGGGCGGCAGTGGGATTGATGTCGTAACAGCCCACAATACGGAGGCCGTGTGCGTTGTAGGCGGGGAGATGTGCATAGTTGACGATACCGCCACAGCCAATCATGGCGATACCGTAATCGTGTACCGGTGGTAAGACTGGTTTGTAGTGTGGTTGTGGTACGTTCATCCGTGTGTCCACCATTGCACTGACTTCACATCATTGTGAAAATATATATAATCTCACAACAACCCCATACGGAATGCCCTTATCATAGGGACAATTTTGTCATTTGTCAACTGTTGTTATCGTTAATAACAAAAATTGTATAAATTCCCCATGTTATGGGCGAATTGTTACGAGATACAAATGTTCACAGGCCAAGACCACTGCGCCGTGTTGATTGGTTGCGGTCAATTGTTCAACCACGATGCCCACATCAGTACGTTTGGCGTGGGGGCGTTTTTCACTGATGGTCGTGGTCACGGTAAGCGTGTCATTGATAAACACGGGCTTCACAAAGCGTAGGCGATCATACCCGTACGACATGGCATGGGGATTAATGTCACCAGCGGTCATGCCCACTGCCACACTAAAGACCAACGTGCCGTGTGCCATGCGTTGTCCGAACGGCTGCGTTTTACACCATTCTGCGTCCATGTGATGCGGAAAGAAGTCCCCTGTTTGGCCGGCATGCGTCACAATGTCGCTTTCGGTGATGGTACGCCCAAACGACGTGCGGCTACTGCCGATTTGGTAATCCTCGAAGTATTGCTCACGAATCATAGTGCACGCTCTTTTTCGCTCAATGAAAAATCATGGGTAATCTGTCTATTATCTGCCCCAATGGTCGGTGCCCCACGCGGCGATGTCATAATGTGGCCGTCGATGCGAATTGGGCAGCGTGTGGTTGCCAGACTTGCGCCATTACTCCGGCTGACCTGTTGCACCATGTTGAGCGCGTTAAACGCATCATGGTCGAGGAGCTGGCGCCACGTGAGCACATCCGCACACCAGTAATCGGCCGCCTCGAGGCGTGCCAGCCAAGCTGCAGTGGGGCGGGTGCGCAAATGGTCGCTGAGCACCTGCTTGATGGTGTCGCGCTGACTAAACCACGTCTGTGGGTCGGTGAACGCTGCGAGTGGCGCACATTCGAGGAGATCGGCGAGGGTCAGGATGGATCCCATCGCAAGCGCCACATAGCCGTCCTGGGTGGCGTAGATGCCGTAGGGTGCTCCCAGATAGGCGTGGGCGTTGTTGATGGTGCTTCGTTGGGGCAATTGCCCGCCATCGTTGAGATGGGTGGTCAGGACCTCGAACTGCAAATCGAGCACCGATTCGAGCAGACTGACCTCGACATGACCACCACGCCCCGTGATGCCACGCCGCACCAGACATGCCAGAATCCCCTGCACCAGATGTGCGCCAGTCATCAGATCGGCCACTGCCAAACCAAAGGGTGTGGGTGGCTGGTCGGCGTTGCCGTTGAGCCACGCCAAGCCGGAGAGCGACTGTACGAGCAAATCTTGTCCCGGTTTGTCGCGCCATGGTCCGTGGCTCCCGTAGCCGGTAATCGAGCCATAGACGATGCGCGGGTTGATGGCACAGACACTCGCATAATCGAGCCCGAGGCGTTCGATGACGCCGGGACGGAAGTTCTGGATGACCACATCTGCCTGTCTAATCAGTGCCACCACATTGGCCACATCGTGGCTATTTTTTAGGTCTGCGGCGTAGCTTTCTTTATTCCGATTAATCGAATGAAAGAGCGTACTATCACCGTCGAGTGCCAAATTACTAATGTACAACTGACGGCACAGATCGCCACCCTGAGGGCGCTCGATTTTGATGACCCGTGCCCCCAAGTCGGCGAGTCGCAGTGCACACGACGGCCCCGCCAAAAACTGACTCATATCGAGCACCACCAAGCCTGCGAGTGGGAGTTCGTGTTGCATGCGCGTCTCCTTGTGGCTAGGCGTGCGTCAGCGAGGCACGGTAGAGTGTGTTGATACGAGCCAGATAGGTGCTGGGGTCACCACCGTTGCACAAAAATTCATGTACCACCGGGCCAGCCTCGTCTTGGAAGTGCAGGTAGCCGTTGTAGCGCGGTCGCAGAAATGCCTCATCGAGTGTTTGCAGGGTATCGTGGAAAAAATGACCACACTGCTGATTACTACTCGCCGCCTGCCACGCCGCCCGATGCCCTGGCTGACCACCACTCGTCACATACAAATTGGTCTGGCAGGCAGGTGACGCCACATACTGGGCATATGCCACCGCCACATCGAGATGCTGGCAATGTTGCGAAATCGCCAACCCCGTGCCCCCTAATGTGGAGCGCAAACGCTGACCGTCACGCCATGTGACCAAATTGCCAAAGCGGAGTTGCTGGGCTGCATAGTGTGGCCGCGCATAATTGGAGTAGCCATAGGCAAATGGGCAATAATCGGCATCACCACGCACTAGGGCTTCGTAGGTGCGGATCGGGTTGCGTGTCAAACAATCGGGGTGGCAGGCATGCACCAACTCGGCCAGGTGCTGGAGCGCTTGGATACCGACGGCGTCGCTGACCATGTGTGTGGTTGTGGTAAACGGTGTCTCACCGAGGGCAATACACAGCATGTAGATGTTCATCAGGCTGTCAATGGGGATAGCCGGCACTGCCACCCGCCCTTGGCGTGCGAGTGCCATCAGCTCGTCCCAGGTCTGGGGTGGTGTGGGCAGGCGGTCGGGGCGCCACGCACTCACCGGTGTGGCCGCATCAATGGCCAGCGCCCACAAGTGGTCGCCATACCAATAGCTGGGCTCTGATGCACCCACACTATGGGCGGCTTGGTCGGCCAAATAGGCCGCATCGAGGTGTTGGTCGAGTGGGACGAGTACGGGGTGGGCGGCCGCATATCCCACAAAAGGATGATCGATGACAATAAAGTCGAAGCGTTCGGCGAGGAGCTGGATGGGTTGATCGGCAAATGCCTGGAGCGAGCGCTTTTCCCAGACAATGTCCACATGGGGATGCAGCTCGTGGAAGCGCTGTGCACTTGCGACCATGGGCAGAAAGCCCCGTGTATGATCCCACGAAATCCCACGCAGTGTAATGTTTTCCATAGGTGATAACTCCATTGTTATTGACACGGCAATGTGTGGTGTAATGCTACGATTCGGTGATGTTGCCTGCTTTCTGTAGCTGCTCACGCAATCCGGCAGTGGTCTGATGGATGCGGTAGCGCACCATTAATGCAAGCGAATCCCCGTCACGACGGCGACAGGCGGCCAACATGGCACGATTCTCAAACTGCGATTCGTGAAAGCGTTCAGGCAGGAGATCCATCTGTAAGCGTCGGTATCGGTCACTTTGATCCCACAGTTGTGCGATGATTCGTATCAAATTCCGACGTCGTGATGCGTGATAAATTGTGAAGTGGAACGCCCGTGTGGCCTGCAAAAACAGGTCGGTGGCATGCGTGCTAATGTGCTTGTCTATCTGCTGAATGTGCTCTTCGAGGGTGTGGAGCATCTGTTCGTCCACATGTTTGACGGCCAGTTGTGCTGCCTGCTCTTCGAGCACTTCACGCATGTAGTAGATGTCAATTAACTCTTCGAGTGATACTGTTTCTACAAAGACACCACGATGTGGCACAATGTGTACCAACCCACTCGACTGCAAGCGCGCGAGTGCCTCACGCACTGGTACCAAACTGACACCAAAAATCCGTGCCACATCACTTTGGTCAATGCGCGCCCCTGGCGGTATTTCGCCATTTAAAATCTTGCTCCGCAAATGTGCTAATACCTGGTCTGTTATTGTGAGTGGTGTATCACTCATGCAATCTTCCTACCCTTTGTTGGTTGCAACCTCTGCGTAGATTATATATTTTATATAAAACTTGTCAATGTTTGGAAATACCTCTGCCACATAAACAAGACTTTTCCTGTATCGGTGCCATAAAATGACGATGGTGGGGCGCCATACCATGACGCCCCACCATCGTGCAGATGCCGCGGGGATGCCTCTGTACAACCAACGTGTTGCCGAGATTGGCATGGGTATTGTGTGTGGATAAAAAATATCCGCTCATCGAGGTGGGAATGGTCTCACCACCGACGAGCGGACAAATTACGCGCGTTTGAGAGCGTCGGGGTTGAGTCCCTGGAGCAGGGGGAGCGTAAAGATGCCGTTTTTGCGCACGAGCACATCATCGAAATAGATTTCACCGCCACCCACGGCTTCATCTTGGCGGCAGACAATATCCCAGTGGATGACACTATTATTGCCGTTGGAGGCTTCTTTGTAGCACTGACCTGGAGTCAAGTGGAATGAGCCAGCGATTTTTTCGTCAAAGAGCGTATCGCGCATCGGGTTGAGGATGTAGGGATTCACACCCAGCGACCATTCACCGAGGTAGCGGGCACCGGTATCCGCATCAAGGATTTCGTTGAGTTTGGCGGTATTGGCACCGGCTTCTGCTTTGACGATTTTGCCACGATCGAATTCGAAGTGCACATTGGTAAACAGCGTCCCGCGGTAGAGTGTTTCGCAGTTGTAGGTGACGTAGCCGTGCGCCGAGTCAATGGTAGGACAGGTATAAATTTCACCATCGGGGATGTTGCGTTCGCCGTAGCAAGGTACAACACCCACACCTTTGATGCTGAACTGCAGATCGGTACCGGGGCCTTTTATATGTACCTTGTCGGTCTGGAGCATCAGTGCTTTGAGCGGTTCCATCGCCTTTTGCATTGCCACATAATCTACACCCGCACACACATTGAAATAAAAGTCCTCGAAGGCTTCGGTACTCATACTGGCAGACTGTGCCATCGAGGGGGTGGGCCAGCGCAATACCACCCATTTGGTGCTGGGGACACGCACTGCCGAGTGCACGTGATTCCACCAGTGCTTTTCGTAGAGCTCCATGCGCTCACGGGGCACGTCACTCATTTCGGTGGTGTTGTGTGAGCCACGCATCCCCACATAGCACTGCACCGCTTCCATGCGCGCACGTTCGACGGCGCCGATGGTCTGCATCTGCTCGGTGGTGGCGTGCTGGTAGAGGGCACGCAGTACGGGTTGCTGGTAGGTACTGACCAGTGGGTGGCCGCCGGCGTTTGCCACGGCACGTACCAGGGCGACGGTCATGTCGCTGGGGATGTCAAAGGCTTCAACGAGCACTTTTTCACCTGGTTGCACCCGCATTGAGTGGTGGACCAGCAATTCGGCAAGGCGAGTCATTCGTGGATCAAGCATCTGTCGTTCCTCTATTTCGTTGGTCAGCACACGCTAGGTAATGATAAAGCGATTACGGTTGAGTTTGTTACCGGGATCCCAGCTGGCCTTGATGCGTTGCATGATTTCCAAGTTGGCAGGAGGGCTCCCCCAGCGGGTGGCAGTCTGCCCCATTTCTACCACCACATAGCCACCGAGTGGTGCGACTGCGGTCTGCAGTGCGACCATATCGGGCAGTGTGGCTTGGAAGATGCGGACGAGGCCCACCGTGGGCAAAATATGCATACTACTCTGTTCGGCGATGCGACTCAGGACGGGATAGAGCTCGGGGAGTCGTTGTGGCGCACAGCCAATGCGAATCTGCGTCTGTTGATGGGCAAAGGGCTGGTTGATGAGGTGCTCCCACGCCCCCAAATTGGCCGGCTGTGCCAACCGATTGCGCATGCGCACAAACGTCAAGTTGCGTGCGACGGCGGCGGCCACCCCCTGCCACCGTCCCCAGAGCTGGATGTGCTGTGGGGTGGCTTCGATGATGAGGGCGGATGGATTGTAGGGGGGCGCACGCAACGTAAACGCCGTATTATGCGCATGCAGGAGCCCAGCGCAGGTGATGCGCATGACTTCATCGGCTTCGGGAAGCGGCGCAACTTTGAACGACACTTCCGCAATAATGCCCAGTGTCCCCAGTGCGCCGATATGCAGTTTGTGCATGTCGTAGCCGGCTACATTTTTGACCACTTTGCCACCACTTTTGATGATGCGCCCATCCCCGGTGACAAACTGCATCCCCAGCACCCAGTCGCGGGGAGTGCCCGCACTATGGCGGAGAGGACCACTCAGCCCGGCAGCCAACAAGCCACCAATGGTGGCATGCTGGTGTTGGGGGGCATCCCATGGCAGCCACTGGCGGTGCACGTGCAACATCGCTTGTAGATTGCCTAGTGTCATGCCGGCTTCGACAGTCACAGTCAAATCCGAGGCGATATAGTCGTTGACGCGGGTGAGTCCGGTGACGTGGATGGCAGTCGCATGCTCCACGGGGGCATGCCCGAGGGCTTGGTGGAGCCCCGCACCCATGGGGGTGACTGGGCCCGCATGGCCGCGCATGATGTATGCGAGTTCGCTGATGGTGGTGGGTGTATACATAATCGTGTGCTCCTGATTAAATCCAGGCACCGGCGGCGAGGGCTTTGGCGGCGCCGCGGGCGGCCTTGATGTCGCCACACGAGGCGCCGGTGGGGATGAGTTTGCAGGGGTTCATGACGCCACGCGCATCGAAACACGCCCGCATCTGGCGCATCGCCCACAAATCATCATCACTAAACAGCCATGCCATGTAATCGCGCTTTTCGATGCCAATCCCATGTTCGCCACTAATAGTCCCCCCGGCCTTGACGCAGGCTTGCAATATCTCTTCGCTGGCAGCGATGGCGCGCTCGATGATGCCTTCTTCACGGATATCAAAAAGTAGTAGCGGATGCAGATTGCCGTCACCGGCATGAAAGATGTTGACGATATGTACGCGCTGGCGTTTGGCCACGTCGCGGGTCAGGCGCAACACTTCGGTGAGTTTGGAGCGGGGCACCACACCGTCTTGGATATGGTAGTGGGGAGCCAGGCGAGCGCAGGCGGCGAGGGCTCCTTTGCGCCCCGCCCAGAGTTTTTTGCGTTGCTCTTCGTCTTTGGCGGCGCGCAACTCACGTGCCTCGAAGTGGCTACAGATCTGTTCGATGCGCGCCGTCTGGGATTCG
>CAZMWB010000062.1:0-15551 GCA_964569955.1 uncultured Klebsiella sp.
CGCCCGTAATCCCCCCCATCGTAGGGGCGAATGATATTCGCCCGTAATCCCCCCCATCGCAGGGACGAATACCATTCGCCTGGGCAATTTTGGAAAAGCCATTGTTGTGCGATGTGATTCTGGCGTAGGTATTGTTGTTAGCGCCACATATCTGTCATCTGCATCACGAGTTCGTAGTTGGCTTTGATGTGGGCTAGTCCTGCATCGTCCACCTGTGCCATGTTGCGGTAGACTTGCTTGTCGAGCATGGCTGTTTTGGTGCCACCCTGCCACAAGCGCCATGAGTCGTTGTCAATGACATCAGCAACCACGAGCGTACCGGTGCGCGTATGGCCAAATTCGATTTTGAGATCTACGAGTGTGACATGATGTTGTGCCCATGCAGTTTCTAATATACAAAACACGTTTTGAGCCATTGATTTCATCAGTAACAGTGTTTGTTCGTCAGTGATTTTTGCAGTAATGAGTGCATCCATACTCATGAGCGGGTCATGATTTGCATCATCCTTGTAAAAAAACTCGTTGACGAGTGTGTCAAAGCGATGGCCTTCGGCGACATCGGGATGGCGTTTGAGATATGAGCCCGTGGCAAAGCGGCGGGTGACGACTTCGAGGGGAATCATGCTGCAGCGGGTCACGACCATGCAATCATCGGTAGCACCAAAGGCCACAAAGTGCGTCGGAATATGATGGCGGCGGAGCAGGGCAAAGTTATTGGCGGTGGTGCGCCCACTGATGCACCCTTTGCCTGCAATCACGTGTCGTCGTGCCCCATCCCCAGCGGTGATGTCGTCTTTGCTGACGACGACCGCCAAATCAGCCCCAGCGGGATGGGCGTAGATGCGTTTTGTTTTGCCTTCGGCCAAAAGTGTACCGTGGGTCATGACAGCTGTCCCTCTTTGACAAGTTGTGCGATGAGTTGTTCCCACTCACGGAATATCAGCAGGTGACCATGGCCAGGAAAGACGCGGAGCTGGAGTTGTGGGAGATGTAAGGCCAGTTGATGGCCGGCATCTGGTGGAGTGATGCGATCACTATCACCGTACCAGCAGGTCACAGGGTGCGTAATCTGGGACATATCAATGTCCCAGTGTTGGGTGATGAGCCGTAGATCTTCGAGGTAGCTGTGATATCCTTGTGCAAAACTCATGGTCAACATTTCACGAAAGATGTGGCCTTCAGGGGCACGGGCATAGCTGTTTTCATTGGGGGTAAAGACGTTGCGCATCAACCAGATACCAAAGCGGCCGGCATGTGCTCCTTTGCCGATGACCACGTTGGCCATACTCGCCACGAGATCGTTGACCCATGCGGGCATCGCATTCCCAAACGAATGATTGACACGGTGGTGCCAGCGCATGCGTGCAATGTCTGCAGGAGTATTGGGTGCCATGCCTGACACCACAAACAGGCGGCTGACCCGTGTGGGAAAGCGGGCTGCAAACGACAGCGCATAGGGTGTGCCCGCAGAAAAAGGCAAGAGCATACACTGGGTGATTCCCACACTATCGAGGACCACGCACAGGTCTTCGTGCCAGCTTTGCACACTGCGCCCACGCTGCGGGTCAGACATGCCAAAGCCGGGACGGTCAATGATGAGCATGCGTACGTTGTAGGTGTGCAACACCTGGTGATCGGGAATTTGCACATGGGAGCCTGGGAGCCCGTGACACATCACCACTGGCATCCCGTGTGCAGGACCATTGTCACTAAACGCAATGGTGCGTCCTCCTGTTGCCTGGACGGTACGCATCATCGTAATATGACTCCTGCGCCTGCAGTAATTTCACCAACAATATTGGCTTCTGGGAGGGCTATACAGGCGGATGCTACGGCATGTGCAGGGACGATGACGAGCATGCCGAGCCCCATATTGAAGGCGTGATACGCTTCGCCGTCGCTGAGTGAACCGGCTTCGAGGAGTAAGTCAAAAATAGGCGGGACTGGCCAAGTGCCACGATGAATGATGGCGCCACAGCCATCGGGTAACACGCGTGGCAGGTTGTCGATGACGCCACCACCGGTGATATGTGCCAACGCGTGAATGGGGACACCCGCACTACTGAGGGTGGCGTATTCGGGGAGATAGCAGCGGTGCGGTGCGAGCAGTGCTTCGCCGACGCTTAATCCTTTGAGTTCGGTGGGGCGCGCATCGTAGCCACCGAGAACCGGTACTAGTTTGCGTGCCAACGAAAAGCCGTTGGTGTGCAAGCCGTTGGATGGAATCGCCAAAATCGCATCACCGGCAGCCACATGGCGGGGTAACATGGCATCGCGTGCGACGACCCCCACAATGGTACCTGCCACGTCGAAGGTGTTTTCGCGGTAGACACCGGGCATTTCTGCTGTTTCCCCCCCCAAAATCGCACATCCTACAGCCCGGCACGCCGTGGCTAGACTTTGTACGATGGTGGCAACTTGCTCGGCATGGAGTTTGTCTACTGCAATATAGTCGAGGAAAAAGAGGGGGCGGGCACCTTGGACGAGAATATCGTTGATGCAGTGATTGACTAAATCGGCACCAATGTTGCGGTAGTCGTTACAAGCGGATGCCACGAGTGTTTTGGTACCTACCCCATCGGTTGAGGCTACTAGGATGGTATTTTCGAAATCGCTGACTGCTTTGCTGAGGTCAAAACACCCACCAAATGCCCCGAGGCCGGCAGCCACCGCAGGGGTGTACGTTGATTGGACGGCAGCCGCCATCAACGATACCGCGCGGTTGCCTTCCGCAATGTTGACCCCTGCAGCAGCGTAATCACTCATAGTACTCACTCCTCGCACCCACGCCGTTGACACACCACCTCTGTGTGTATCATAACACCAATTCATGGCATCATTCGGTGCTGACACCATCGTGTAATCTGCCCTAGAAGTGGATGCGTCGTCGCCACAAGGAAATACTTTGTAAGAGCCCGATGGCCGCAAATGAAGTCACCGTAAAGCTCCCACCATATGACACAAAGGGCAACGGAATACCGGTAATCGGCATGATACTCATGTTCATCCCCGCATTGACGAGCACGTGGCACAAAAACATGGCAGCAATGCCTGTGGCCATGAGCCGTCCGAGCAGGTCACGCGCATTGGCGGCGATGTCCAAGGCCTGCCAAATGAGTACGCCGAGGAGCAATAGCATCACGGTGGTACCCACAAACCCGAGTTCTTCGCCGGTAATCGCAAAAATGAAGTCGGAGTACTGGACGGGCAAAAATTTGCCTTGACTCATGACTCCCTGTGTCCAACCTTGGCCACTCAGCCCACCTGCCCCAATAGCGTTCAGCGATTGGATGATGTTCCACGCCCCAGACTTGAGTTCGGGGTCATATTTGAGTGGATCGAGAAAAATCAGCAGGCGGGTGCGCTGATAGGGCGCCAAAATGTAGGTCCAGCCAAAGTACGCCACAGGAGAAGCAAGTGCGATGAGGGTGCCAAATTGCATGAGCGTCATGCCGGCCACCCACGTCATAAAGAGCCACACCATCACAAACACCAGCGAAGTGCCGAAGTCGGGCTGAATGAAGACCAGCAGGAGCGGGATGCTCAAGAGCAACGCACTCCCGATGAGGGGGCGCCATTGTCCGCCAAAACGCTCTTGGCTCGCCCAAAAGCCGGCCAAGACCATGATGATGACCAATTTGATGGGTTCTGACGGTTGGATAGTGCGCATGCCGAAGTCGAGCCAGCTCTGGGCGCCACCGCGTATATTCCCGTAGACGAGCACTATCGCGAGGAGCAAAATACTCATCACGTAGAGGGGAAAAGTCCAACTTTGAAAGGTGTGATAGTCGAGAAACGTGATGCCGACCATAACTACCACGCCTACCAAGATGTTGATGAGGTGACGATTGAAGTACCCGACGGTCATCGCATCGTTGAGGGTTGCGCTATAGACCATGACTAGACTAAATGCGCTGAGCCCGAGTAATGCACCAAGCAGAATGAAATTGTAGTCGCGCCACGAATTACTCATACCGCACACTCCTGTGCCAAATCATCAGCTGTATTATACCCTAGCACCGCGCATAGAACCCATTCCCCAGTTCACGTACCTCGCCACGGAGTTCACGCATGAGCAAATCACCGAGGAGCTCGGCACTGCTCTGGCCTAGGGCACGACAGAGCTCATCAATGTGGCGCGGCGTGCCCAGCAGGTGGAGTAGTGGATCGTGTGATGTGTCCATGGTAGGTACCTCGGTTAATCCGAGGGTGTCGCATATATCACGGGCATGCCGCACGGGAGTGGCTCCTTGGCGCAGGAGTTCTAGGCATCCGGCACTCTGTGGTGAAAACACCGATCCCGGCACTGCCATCACGTCACGCCCCTGTTCTAGGGCGGCTTTGACGGTAATCAGGGCACCACTTTGGGCCCCCGCTTCGCAGACGACCACACCGTGTGCGAGCCCACTAATCAGCCGATTACGTGCCGGAAAGAGCAGTGGGGTGGCTTTGGTCCCAGGAAAGAATTCACTGACCAGTGTATTCCCTGGGGTAGCCAGCATGCGTTCGGCAAGGGCGCGGTTGCGTTCAGGGTAAATCAAATCAACACCCGATGGCAAGACGGCAATCGTGTGTCCGTGGGCGTGTAATGCACTTTCGTGGGCAATTGTATCAATGCCAATGGCAAGCCCACTCACAATGGTTACTGCATGGCTGGCCAAATCGCTGGCAATCCGCCGTGTAATGTCAATGCCATAGTTGCTCGGGCGGCGTGTCCCCACCAGCGCCACACTGGGGTGGGTGAATGATGTGAGACTGCCGCGTACAAAGAGCACGATAGGCGGATTGGGGATATGTGACAACAATTCGGGGTAGCGTGGGTCGTCGTAGGTGAGCACGTGTATGCCACGGTCGTGGATGCGGTGCCACAACGCATGCGGGTCGTGGGTGGCCATCTGCGTAATGGCAGTAGCAATGTGTGCTGCCAGCCCGGCCTGTACGAGTGCTTGATAGCGCGCGGCTAGTACCGCCTGTGCACTACCAAAGTGTGTAATCAGCTTGTGAATGCGCAACGACCCGAGTCCATCCACGCGTACCAGCGCAAGTAATGCGGCCTGTTCGTCCATTGCATCCTCCTTGACGTTGTGAGGATATCGTGGCAGGCGCGCATTACGGTCGCATTAATCGGGTGGAGTGGATTATGGTGTGGAAATTCGTTGCCAACTAGCAATATTCCACGTGAGTGGTGCGAGTGCATCGGGCATTACCCCGCGCACATTGGGGTTGATGATGACCACGCCGAGGCGCTGAAAGAGTGGCAACGAGGGGAGTTCTTGGGTAAACAAGACTTGCTGTGCCGCGTATTGTGCTTGTTGTTCAGCTGGGTCGAGTGATGTGGCAGCCAGTTTTACCGCATAATCGGCATCGCGTGTACACCACCCTGCAAAGTTGTTGCCCACCCAGCCGTTGACGTCACTCGGTACGGCACCACAGCTCCACAGCTGTAGCCCAGCCGGGTCGGGAGTGGCAATCCAGGCAAACAAGGCGAGTTCAAACTGGCGTAAAAAGAGCGGGCCGTTCGGTGCAAAAATGTCTTCAGGAGGGAGTGTAGTGACTTTGACATCAACGCCAATCGCTTTCATGTCACTCTGGAAGCGGTCAGCGATTTCTTGGCGGAGTGGACTCCCCGTGGTGGTCAAAAGCTCAAAGGTGAGCGTGATACCTTGTTTGGAGACGCGCACGCCACTATCCGTCAACGGGAAGCCGGCGTCGTCGAGCAAGGCGTTTGCTTGGTCGCGATCAAACGGATAGACGGTGAGTTGCGAGGCTGGAACGGCACCGCGTTGTTCGGGGAGCAACCAGCTATCGAGCACGGGTGAACGCCCGTTGAACAGCGAATCTGCGAGTGATTGGCGATTGAAGCCATACGCCAATGCTCGGCGAATCCGAATGTCTTGGAGGAGTTGGACGTCTAGATTGAAGTCAATGTGTTCCCATACTGGACTTTTGAAGTACGTGACGGGGAGTCCGGCACGGGCATCTTGGTCAATAAATGCGTACTGGTCAATGGCCACTTTGTCGGTGGATGATACATCCAGGTTGCCGTTCTGCAGATTTGCGCGCATCATGTCCACTCCAGACATGGCAGTGAGCACCACCTGTGATGAGGCAGGGATGGTACCAAAGTAATGTGGATTTCGCACCAAGCGAATCTCGTTGGTACTCCGTGATTCCACCATGTATGGCCCGTAGCCGAGTGGTTTTTCTGCAAATTCACTGGTACGAATATCAGCGGGTTTGATTTCGGTGAGGATGTGGCGTGGCAACGGTGTCCAATAACTCAGGAAAAACCCGGAGCCGATGAGGTCGGGTTGGAGCGTGGCCATCGTCGTATAATCGTCAATTTTCTGGTAGTTGGCGGTACGATCGAGCAACAAGCGGGCTTCTTCGCCGAGTGGTGCATTTTGCCGTGCGAGATTATAGGCGAAGACCGAATCATCGGCAGTGACTGGCACGCCATCCGACCAGGTCAGTTTTTCATTCCAGTGATAGGTAATCGTCAACTGTTGGACCTGGGTAATCACCGTGGTCACCGTGCTCGTAATATTTCCGGCTGCATCCAAATAGACGGAGACATCGTTGATTTTGACGTCGCCGTTGTCAATGGTGGGGATACGGGTGAGCACACCGGTAGTCGTATACCCGTAGCTATAGGGCAGAATCGGTGACGGATAGAGGAGCTCACTCACCACACCATTGGTGCGTTTGAGGGCGCTGTCGTTGGCATAGGGAAAGAGATCATTGGGGAGGTCTGCGACACCGATGGCCCAGACATCGTTGCGCTCTGCCAAGGCTTCTGCAACGGCCTGGTTGGTAGGAACCGCCTGGGTGACATCGGCTGCAAGTTCATTGTTTGCAGTGACCGGAGTGCGGTTGCGTACGCCACCTTCGATTTGGCAGGACGTCACCATGCTGACGAGAAAAAGAGCGCTGACACAATAGCGCACGAAATAGTCCATTGATTACTCTCCCGTGGTAGACGCACCACGACGGTGCTGCTGCCACATGTCGTGTGTGAGGCGCATTTCGAAGAATTCAACCCAGATTGCACCGTGGTCTTCGCGAAAATGCGGCTTGAGATGACGGTAACTCGACGTGTCCAGTAAAGACATGCTTATGCTATTGTAGGCATTCCGCCAATCACTTTCAACATAGGCGAAGCCCAAACTCACATATGAGCGTACTGCGCGCTCATTGGGCGCGGCTACATCCAGCATCATGACCACGAATCCGAGTTCATCGAAGTAGTGGTCGAGAAATCCACGCATGGCCTCGGTACCCAGCCCTTTGCCCACATATTCCGCAGAAAAGGTGATGCCGAGCCGTGCCGTTTTGTCGTCTTTGTTGATGTCGCGGAGCGAAATCCGCCCCATCAGATTGCCGGCACGGTCATCCACCGCCCAATGTCGTCGTGACCCGATGAAATCGTTGAGCCATGCCCCAGAAAAGGGTGATTGTGGCCGTTGCAGGTTCCATATCCCTTCAAACGGGTCATGGTATTCGGGCCAAAACCGACTGCGCTCGTCGTCGTAACGATTCCACGAACGGATGATGGTACGTGGTGTGTGGATGCTCATGAGGCATGCTTCCCGTGCTAGAGTTGAGCCACCAGTGTTGGCACCACGGTGCCAGGAGTGGTAGCCACGACATGTGTTGCCATGATGCTAAAAATCGAGTCATCGGGGGCAATGGTGATGATACAGGCACCAGCACGCTGTGCGATAAAAGGAAATTGTGCTACGGGGTCGTTGGCACTGATGTCACCCAGAAAGAGAATGGTGTCACAGCGTTCAACGGCACTTTTCGCTTTGGCCACATCACTACGTACAAACCCTTCACCGAGCAGCACCACATCGGGGCGGAGCAGGCTCCCACAGCGCTGACAGCGTGGCGGAATGTCGCCCTCTTCGTCCCAATCGCCGAGATGGCCATTTTCGACACAGCGGGTACGCCGGATACAGCCATTGAGCTCAACCATATCACGAGAACCAGCGCGCCAGTGGAGCCCGTCAATGGCGAGGCTGACCAACAAAAATTCGGGGACACGTTGTTCGAGGTCAACGAGTGCGTGATGCGCAGTACTCGGTTCGGCTTGTTCGACCAACGAACGCCGGAAGTTGTACCATTGCCACACCAATTTGGGGTTGCGTGCATACGCCTGTGGTGTGGCCAGGTCACGCACATCGTAGTGTGCCCACGGTCCAACTAAGGCCTGTTTGAACGAGGCAATGCCACTTTCCGCAGACATCCCGGCACCCGTCACGACCACCATGCGCTGTGATGCGCGCACCTGTTTGAGCATTGCATCTGTGTGCATCAGCAGAACCTCGTGACTACGGTGAAAGTGGTGACATCAGGCGTTGTTGGGGAGCCCAGCCCTCGATGGTCGTGTTGTCGGCCGTGTTGGTGTATGCCACGCGCAACCAGGCGGTGCCATCGGCCGTTTGCGGTCCATCAACCCATACCACCCGACTCCCGGCACCAATTTCCGTCACAATGGGACTCTCTTGGTCGGGGTCGCTGTGGAGTGCGAGTTTGGTGTCACCGTTGACCACCAAAATCTGTGCATCATTGGTATTTGTGCCGTTGATGAGATTATCGAGCCAACTGGGCATGATGATTTTTTGCGGGAGCATGTTCATCACTGGGGTAGTCAGTGTGTTCATCAGCGTGCCGTTTTGGGCGGCGGTGATGAGACCTGGCCCGTAGAAGACCCCCACGGCGAGTGCAACGAGCAGGATCATGCCGGTGAGGAGCATGCGCCCCCAGGGCCGTGGGGGCGCTTCCGTGTATTCGGTGTAGATGGCCGCAGCAGTGGTATCGTTGTTGCCTTCGGGGAAAGGCGTCGTATTGACGGGGAGGTTGGCTTCAATCAACAACTCACGGCGCACCTGTGCCACAATGTCCATCAGCTCGGCACAGTCGCGCAAGCGATAGCTAGGATTGCGTGACGTACAGCGGAGTATCAATTCTTCGATTTGTGGTGGACACGTATCAGCCATGACCGTTGACACAGGCGGGATATCTGTTGTTTCGTGCGCCTGGGTAATCGTATCGGGGTCATCGCTTGGAAACGGTCGCATGCCACTCATCATCTCAAAGAGCAACACGCCGATGGCATAGACGATACTCGCTTCGGTTTCGGCATGCCCTTCTTTGCGTTCGGGTGCCCGATAGCTCGCAATATCAATCAGTGCTTCGCTGGGACTAAGTTGCCAATTCTCGATCCATTTGACGTGCCCCTCGCTGACCACGATGAAATCGTTGCTGCTAATGGGTGGGTGTGGAATCTTGGATTGTTGACAGGCCTGTACCACACCAATGATTTGTTTGAGGTACTGCAACGCCATCAACCCACTTAAGGGGAGCATTTGTCGGAGCGTATTGCCAGTGATGAATTCGGTGATAAAAAATGGACGATCTTCGATGACACCACTGTCGTAGACTTCGGGAAGCGCACTATGCACGTTGCGTGCGCGCAACTCGGAATCCGCAATGAAGCGCTCACGCAGACTGCGTTGTTCTACCAGATGATTGCGCATCAGATTCAGCAATACGGGCCGGTGTAATTTGTCGTCATATACCCGATAGACGGTGGCTATGCGTGTGGCACCGAGCCGCCCGTCGACACGGTACCGCCCATGAATACGCGGCTGTGTGGTCATGCCCACTCCACCTTTGGTCTCAACTACACGTGCGAAATCCTGTTGTTGCGTGTAGTATAGCACTATTATTGTATGTAGTAAATAATACATCTGGAATCCGATAGTCGTAGTCCATGGTCACGGTGGTGGTGTGCACGTGTGTGAGTGCTATAATACCTACAAGGTGCATACCACCTCCCACACATTCCCCCTAGACAAGCGAGGTCTGCCATGTTTGGCACCATTCCATCTGTGCGTGAGCACTTAGCCCGACATCACTATATCGCCAACGAGCATATTGCGACCACGCTCTTTTTGGCCAGTAAACTGCAAAAGCCGATTCTCGCTGAAGGTCCTGCAGGGACGGGAAAAACAGAGCTCGCCAAAGCAACGGCCGCTGCCCTCGACTACGAGCTCATCCGCTTGCAGTGCTACGAAGGCATTGACGAAGCGCGCGCCCTCTACGAGTGGGAATACGCCAAACAACTCCTCTACACCCAACTCCTGCGTGAGCGTGTGGGGGGCATGGTGCAGACTGCCACGACATTGGCGGGTGCGGCCGATGCCATTGCACGTGAGGAAAATGTCTTTTTCTCGGAGCGCTTTTTGCTGGCACGCCCATTGCTCAAGGCGATTACTAGCCCCAAACCGGTGGTCTTGTTGATTGACGAAATTGATCGTGCCGATGCCGAGTTCGAGGCATTTTTGTTGGAAATATTGAGTGATTTTCAGGTCAGTATCCCCGAGTTAGGCACCATCAAAGCCGTGCATCGGCCGCTCGTTTTTCTTACTAGCAACGACACGCGAGAGCTTTCCGAAGCGCTCAAACGCCGCTGTCTTTTCCTGTATGTGGGCTACCCCGATGCCGAAGCCGAGCTGGCCGTGGTCAATTTGCGTGTCCCCGGAGTGCCCCCCAAGCTAGCGCAACAGGTGGTGGATTTGGTGCAACAGCTACGCACCGTCGATTTGCGCAAAATCCCTAGCATGTCCGAAACTATCGACTGGGCGCGGGCCTTGGTAGAGCTCAACGTGCGCCACCTCGACCGCACGACCATTGATACTACACTCAACGTGCTCCTCAAGTATGAGAGCGACGTGCAAAAAGCCAAACGGCTCCTCCAGCCAGGTGGTGATAGTGACGACGATCAGCCACGGATGCGGCGGGATCGTGAACGCGATCGCGACCGCCGCCGTTCGTAGCGCACAAAGGAGCCTGCCATGGATGAGCGTTTAGTGGCATTTATTCGCGCCCTGCGTGGGCGTGATGTACGCATATCGTTGGCCGAAAGTATTGATGCCCTGCGTGCGCTCGAGCTTGGTGGGGTTACCGATAAACAGGTGGTCCAAGCCGCTTTGCGTGCCACGCTGGTCAAAGATGCGCAGGATATGGCGGTGTATGACGAGCTTTTCCCGCAGTATTTCGGCGTAGATGCGCCACCTCCCATGCAACAGCCCGGTGGTGGGCTCGACGATGATGCGGCGCAACAGTTCGAGCAGATGTTGCAAGAATTGCTCGACATGCTCGACGAGTTGAGCGAAGAGGACATCAAGCGCCTCATTGAAGCCATGATGGGCCAGGGGATGACACGTCGTGACCTGCGCGAGATGCTCGAACGCCACGATGCCATGCCCGACATGAGCCAAGGCATGCCGCTGTCGTGGGCCATGCGCGAAGCCAGCGAAGGCATCGGGATGCGCCAAGCCAACGAGTTGCTTCAGCAGCTGATGGAAAAATTGCGCCAGATGGGCTATGACCCGGCCCAAATCAAGGCCATGGAGCGTGAAGTGCGCGACAATCGCGCCACATTGGCGCAACAGATGGCTGAAATTCTGCAACAGGAGCAGGGTGCGGGCCGCGATGACCGCGAGCGTGAGCGTGACCGTGATGAGTTGCTCGATCGCCCATTCGACCAATTCAGCTTCGAGGATGTGCCCAACTTCCGCCGCGAAGTGGCCAAACTCGCGGCGCGGCTCCGTTCGCAGGCGGCCCTGCGCATGAAGCGTGCGCAGCACGGCACGCCCGACATCCGGCGCACGGTACGCGCTAATCTGCGCTACCACGGCGTGCCGATGGAATTGCGCTACCGCCGCCGCGATTTACGCCCCAAGTTGACGGTGATTTGCGACGTGTCGGGCTCGATGCGCGCGGCGGCGGCCTTTATGCTGCTCTTGGTGTATGCCTTGCAGGATCAAATCAAGCGCACGCGCCCCTTTGTCTACTACCGCACCATTGCGGATGTGACGCGCGACTTCCAAGAACTGCGCCCCGAAGCCGCAGTGCGTGTTATCCCCGACCGTATTCAGGGTGGGCCGTACCAGACGAGTTTGGGGAGCTGTTTGACGACGTTTCTCAATGACCACGCCGGGGCAGTGGACCGCAACACGACGGTGATTTTCATGGGGGATGGCGACGATCATCGGGGCATCCCGCGCATCGAGGACTTCCAAGCGCTGCGCCGGCGTGCCCACAAGGTGCTGTGGTTCAACCCCGAGCCACAGTGGCGCTGGTACCGCGAAGACAACTACATGCACCTGATTGCACCGCACTGCGATGGCGTGCATGTGGTGAGTACGCTGCGTGAGCTGAGTGCGGCGGTGGTGGATTTGTACTAGCACAGCCGGTCGATTAAAGTCTTCTATATCGTTTGTATGTCACTGGTAGTGCAGTCAGATGCAACTACCAGTAGATTTTTGTTGAAAATAGGTGTCATGATGCGAAAATTACCGTATGACATAATATTTACAAAATCACGTATTACTGATATAATTACCAACGTAATTACGTTGTAACGTAATGTATTGAATTTAGAAAGAGCAATACGATGACAGAACCAGTCATGAACGGAAATCCACAAGGGAATACATGGACGTGGCGCAAGATCCTTGTTGTGGCATTTGCAGCGGTAGGTTTTTTTGTGGTGGCGTGTTGTGTCATCGCAGCATTTATCCGTACACCAACGACTACGACGAACGAGCAAGCACCGAATGAACCGACTGCTGTAGTAGAACAGCGTGATACTGATGCGAGTACTGACCAAATCGTGGCAACATCAGCACCAGTACAGGCGACGGAGACTGCAGTTGTGTTGCCCACAGCAGTACCAGCGACAGCGGTACCTGTAGCGGTAGAACCGGGTCTGAGTCGTCGGCTACCGGCTCCGTTGAATACTGAATATCGGGGTAAGACGTGGTCTGCAGTGATTATCGATGTGCAGCGTGGAGAGAGTGCCAATAAACAAATTGCTGAAGCCAACATGTTTAATCAGGCACCTCCGCAAGGATATGAATATGTCTTGGTTACGATGAAATTGACCAATATTTCAACTGAAAACAAGGCAGAAGATGCCGGGATGGCAGTCAATGTCAAAATGACTGGCGGCAATAATCGCTTATACGGATCAGCAATGGCAGTACCGCCCAAACCATTCGAAGGGTCGCTATTTCCGAATGGCAGTGTTGAGGGGCAGTATGTGTTGCTCGCTCCAAGTGATGAAACAAATCGTATATTTGTCGTGCAAGAATCATTCTCCATCCAAGGTCCGATGTATTTGGCATACGACGAAAACGCATCAATTACACCAGCAACTGCCGCTGTTGTTGCTGATACGATGCAAGGGTTGACGCGCGAATCACCTGCATCACTCAACACACAAGTCGTGGTCAATCCCGTGGCATTTACCGTCAATGAAGTCATTCGGGGTGCTGATGCGGCCAGTATGGTACAAAAAGCGAATCAGTTTAATGATCCAGCACCAGCAGGAACCGAATATGTGTGTATTCGTATCACGCTGAAGTACTATGGTGACACTGATCCCGATTCAACCTATAGTACGTTGTTTGCGATGAACGAATGGCGCATTATTGGGAGCAAAAATGTCTTGTATGATGCACCGTCAGTGGTTGCGCCAGAACCACAGTTTAGTGGGATGGGCACTGATAGCATATATGCAGGTGCAGAAATTTCCGGGTGGATTGTACGTAGTGTTGCAACTGATGATACCAACCTTGTGTTGCAGTACCAACCTGCGTTTGATTTGTTGAATGTGGCAACACGATATATCGCATTGCAATAAGCATGTAGCATGACATAAACACAATGACGAGTACGTAACCGTACTCGTCATTGTGTTTCGTGCATTTCTGTTGAACGGTATTATGGTGATTTCTGTGGTGGTGGACTGATATCAAGCGAAGAAGAATACGACGTGATGCGATTCTCCTACGGCACAACTTCTATTTCACCCGCCATTGATGAGTGTATGGTACAGATGTAAAACAAGGTGTTTGGCGCATTCAGTGGTAATGCAAAATCCGTAAAGTTCCCCGTATTGAGTGGGAACCCGCTGACGCCAGTGTATAGGGTGGGAAAGCTGGTGAGCGCATCGAGTGAGAGTGCGAGATTATGGCCACTAGCGGACTGTAATTGGAAGCGATACGTGGTACCACGATGTAAAGTAATTTTGGGGCTTGTTCCCAAATCATTGCTGTCGTTTGCGACGTTCCAGCCAAAGAACCCTGCGGGTGTGAACGAATACATATTACTGACTGGTATCGTCGCACTTGGAGTGAGTGTGCGGGATGCGGTCTGGGTGATGGTAGCCGTGCGTGTGCTGGTAGCGGTGGATGTATTGGTAGCCGTGCGTGTCCCTGTCGCGGTGCGGGTATTGGTGCGGGTATTGGTGGCTGTGCGCGTTCCTGTTGCAGTGCGGGTGTTGGTGGCAGTGCGCGTATTGGTACGGGTTGGTGTGTTGGTACGGGTGTTGGTGTTGGTGCGGGTGTTGGTGGCAGTGCGCGTCGGTGAAGATAGGGGATTGTAACCACGGCCTGGATTATAGATTGGCCAGATGATACGTGCACCGGTATCGGTGATAGCCGCAGAAAAGACGCCATTATCAGAACCACCTATGGAGATGGCAACAACATTTGCCAAATTTTCAGGAGTATAGTTGTCATTATTCCACGATACCACCGTACCATCGTTCTTTAGCGCGATACTGTTAGCACAGCCTGCCTCAAGCGCAATCACACCACTCAATCCCACAGGTGGTATAGATTGACCATAGGCGTTGCTGCCATAACTTTCGACTGTGCCATTTGTCTTGAGGATCAGCGAGTGGTCGCATCCGGCTGATATTGCGGCCACATTGGTAATGCCAATTGGTGGCAGTCTACGGATATTGTCAATTTGGTTTTGCTCCTCACCACTCCCCCAGCTTACCACGGTACCATTGCGTTTGAGAGCCAACGAATGATACATACCTGCCGAAATAGCGACCACATCAGTTAATCCAGTGGGAATTGTTGCTTGACCGTAATTCACGGAGTCATCGGGCAGAAGCCATGTCCAGCCAACGACTGTGCCATCGTTTTTGAGGGCGAGGAAGTGCGCACCACCCATCGATACCGTTTTGACGTTGCTCACTGCAGGCACAGATAGTGCGGTGGTCGTTTGGAGCTGTTGATTGATGCTCCAGGCGGCTACGGTACCGTTTGCACGTACCACGACAAACTTATTCGACATGGCAGAAACAGCTTTGATGTTTGTCAGCCCTGCGGGTAAGAAATTGAGATAGTAATCGAGACCACCGCCACCGCCAACAGGTCGCCCCCAGCCCATCAGGCTACCATCTGGCTGTATACTGAGCGTGAATTCTTCACCCGTGGCCAACTGATCCATCTTGTTGAGCGATATCGGCGTCCGTGTCGCGGTACGCGAAGGAGTCAGTGTAATCGACGGAGTGAGTGTTCTGGTGGGTGTCCGTGTATTGGTTGCCGTTGGTGTAATTGTGGCGGTACGGGTATTGGTGGGCGTGTTGGTGGCCGTACGTGTACGAGAAGCAGTAGGTGTGGCAGTCGCGGTGCGTGTACTTGTTTGCGTGCGTGTCGCAGTCATGGTGGCAAGTACAT
>CAZMWB010000063.1:0-15368 GCA_964569955.1 uncultured Klebsiella sp.
GACAACGAGGCCCGCGATGGCGACACCAACTGGGAAGTACATGGGCTCAAGGTGATGCTCGACCCAATCAGTGCTCGCTATCTGACCGGTGCAACCATTTCATTCCAGCAGGACAACATGCTCCAAGGTGCCTTCAAAATCGACAACCCCAACGCTGTATCGAGCTGTGGTTGTGGGCACTCCTTCCGTTCCAAGGAAGAGGGTGGCAATGACGCCGACGAGTACAGTGGTGGTGGCTGTGGGAGCTGTGCCAGCAACCACTAATACAGCGCGTAATCACGACAGTGCCTCTTCTGATGAAGGGGCACTGTTTTTTGTATTGAAATGGAGTCAGCAATGGTCAAATCAGTCAGCGTCCACGACGTACATGCCATGCAACAACGGGGTGACACCTTTGTGTTGATTGATGTGCGTGAACCGCACGAGCATGCCATCGCCTTTGTGGCAGGGGCTCACGCCTGTGCCATGAGTCAGGCAGCCACCTGGCTTCCCACCCTCGACCCACAAACCCCCACCGTGGTGATGTGCCATCATGGCGGGCGAAGTGCGAGTGTGGCCCAGGCCCTCGTGACGCGCTTCGGCTTCGGCGATGTGTCAAACATGGACGGTGGCATTGATGCGTGGTCGTGCGACATTGACGCCACGATTCCCCGCTACTAACGCGCCATGCAACTTTCCCATCTCAGCATATTCTGCTGTCCAAATTGTCGTCATCCACTCACCCTCAGCCACGGTGACGGGCATACGGGCACGGTGGTGTGTGCCCAAGGCCACTCATTTGCGATTACCCGTGGTGTACTCGATCTGCTTGGAGTAGCACAACCACAGAGTATGGCGGCTTGGGTCAACGAATTTGGTCTCACTGCGTGGCTCTACGAGCGCATCTGGCGCCCCTATGCCCTCACACTCATGAGTGGTACCCCCTTTGCCTACCCGCGCGAGCTCGGTTGGCTTGTGGCCAATGTGCCTGCCACCACGCATACCATCGTTGATGTGGCCTGCTCCAATGGGCTGTATGCCCGGGCGTTGGCACAATCCCACCCACAGGCAGCCATTATCGGCATTGACCGCGCCATGCCGATGCTCGTCGAAGCCGTCACCCGCGCCACAGCTGCACACCTGCCGATTAGCTATGTGCGCGCCGATGCACGCGCACTCCCCATCGGAACGGCAGAGGTGGATGCAGTTGTCGTTGGGGGCTCATGGAATGAAATGGAAGAGCTGCCGCGCGTGGTGCACGAAATGGCCCGCATCACGCGCCCACATGGTCGCTTGGTGGCCATGGCATTGGCACAGTCTCCACGGCGCATAGGGGCGCTCATCCAACGCGTGCTGCAAGGGGGCGGTACACAGTTTTTTAATCCCACTGCCTTGACCACACAACTCCATCAGGCAGGCTGGCGCCTCGACGAGGCAACAGTCACCGGGATTGTCTGGCAAGGGGTGGCCACCCGCATGGAGGCGCGCGATGGCCAAAGCTGAACTCATCTATCTCGCCACTGACACCGGACTTGTGACACTCAGCAACCCGGGGGGGATTGGCCGATGGCTCAAAGCGGGGGAAAGTCTACTCGCCCACCCCCTGTGTTGTGTATGGAGTAATCCACAGGATCCAACACATGTCATCTGCGGTGATGGCCAGCAGCTGTGGCAAAGCCACGACGGTGCGCAGAGTTGGCATCCACTTGCAGGTCCCGCCTGTCGCGTCTTGTGTGCGAGTCGCACCAGCCCCACACGCATCATGGCGCATGACGGCACCGCTGCCTGGGTGAGTCACGATGCGGGGATGACGTGGATCCAGCTCGGCGAAGCACAGCAGGTGGGGATGGCCGGTGAGACACTCTGGTACGACCAGATGCTCAGCACCGATGGGGGTATGCGCTGGCAGACCACACCCGTCACCATAGTTGCGCTGAGCTACGATGCCAAGTCACGCCTGACCATGCATGTGGATACGGGCTGGATGGCCGATGAAACACCGCTCATCGCTGCGCCCGAGCCCTGTGTATCGTGGGCGGTGTGTGGTGGCACCCCGTGGACGGCGGTGGGTGCAACGGGCACCATGCTGTGGCGCTACCACGACGAATGGACGCCGCTCCCACAAATGCCCGTACACCTCGTCCATGCCTCGCTCTACCACCCCGACCAGCTGTGGGCAGTCAGCCAACGTGGTAGCGTCTGGCTGAGTACCGATCGTGGGCAGACGTGGCTCAATGTGCGCAGTGGACTGTCACCCATTACGGCGATTACGAGTGCACGCTTGGTCTAATCTGTGTGTGATACGAATCAGAAAATGCCGCCCATTCATTGGGTGTGCAATATATTATCATTTATTTGACAAAACGTGTGCATCATGCTATAAGTAGCGCAGTTGGGAAGTGGGTTATGGGAGAAAGCGATCATGGCACAACCACCATCACTGGCACTATTATCTGGTGCACCAGTATTCAACACAAAGGCGGTCGCGCTGGAGACGTCTGTTCCTCCCGATACATTCCGGGCCTGGGAACGGCGTTACGGGGTACCACGGCCACAACGCACCCAAGGGGGGCATCGGCTTTATTCAGAGCGCGACATTGCGATTATTCGCTGGTTGCGCGATCGTACTGCCGAGGGAATGAATATCAGTCATGCGGTCATGTTGCTGAGCAACGTACTCGAAGATGACGGTGCATTACCCATCGTGAATGCATCCCGTGGACTCGACCAGTTTGTGGGCGAGCTCACACAGTCGTTGATTGCATTTGATGCGATTACCGCGGAACGGTTACTGGGAGAAGCCTTTGCCATTCATCCATTTGAACATGTCCTCCTCGAATTGGTACAACCAGTGATGGCCGAAGTCGGCGAGCGCTGGCACCGTGGGGAGATTAACGTGGCAACCGAGCATTTTGCCACCGAATTCATTCGGCGCAAGTTGTCGAGCCTCGTCAACATTTTTGAATCTGTGGCTACCCGTGAAACCGTCGTGATTGGTAGTGCGCCTGACGAGCTCCACGACGTCGGCGTGTTATTGGCAAGTCTCTTTTTGGTGCGTCGTGGCTGGCGTGTCATCTATCTCGGTGCCCGGGTACCACTCAGCGACTTGATGGAGACAATCGCCAAAGTGAAACCCGATTTGGTCTGTTTATCAAGTACCACTGCCGAATCAGTGAACTCACTGCGCGATGTGGGTGTGGCCATGCGTCAGACGTTCCCACATGTGAAATTCGGCTATGGTGGGCGTATTTTCAATATATCACCGGAATTACGCCAACACATGCCTGGGACATTTTTGGGGCATGACGCACGTGAATTAGTTGACAATGTCAATATGATTCTGAGTCGTCCCGCATCGGCCATATAAGCCTATCCGTACATTCACACATTTCAAGATAGGCAATCATTCATATTCGTGGTACAATGGGGGTGTGATACACACCTCCATATCCCTGTATACATCCAACGTACGTCCTTACAGCGTATACACTCGTAGCAAACTGTGTGTGATTATGTTGCGCCATCCCGCCTACGAGCGAAAGACGCCTTTATGTTGACACAACACCCGAGTACTGTGTTGCGGCCACCAGCAGGTGATGCAGCCGCGTTGTTGGATAACCTCAAACGCTTTCTTGACCCGAGTGTGCACGACGTGCATGCTGGCGATTACGACGCCCTAAGCGTGGTCGAACGCACTGCGGCCTATGCGCACTGTGTGGGTATGACCAAGCATCATTCCAAGAGTTTTTACTTTAGCACGGCACTCTTACCAGCCCCCAAACGGCAGGCTATTCGGGCCTTGTATGCGTTTTGTCGCACAAGTGATGATATTGTTGACCAAGCCGCCACGGGCAGTGCCCCCCACGCCTTGGCACATTGGGTGTGGCTGGTGCATAATCGTGTCACCCCACGTGACAACCCGGTGCTCATTGCCTGGAACGACACGGTGGTACAGTACCAGATCTCGCAAGAGCTCGTTGATGAACTCTTGGCAGGCATCGCCATGGATTTGACGGTGTCACGCTACGAAACCTTTGAAGATTTGTGGCTCTACTGCTACCGTGTTGCCTCTGTGGTTGGGCTGATTTCGATGCAAATCATCGGGCACACGGATGCGGCCATTGACTATGCGGTCAAATTGGGGGTCGCCCTGCAACTGACCAACATCCTACGCGATGTGGGTGAAGATGCTGCTCGTGGACGGATTTATCTGCCACAGGCAGACCTACGGCAATTTGGGCTCAGTGATGAAGATATTTTCAGCCAACGACAAAGTCCACAATTCAAGGCATTAATGCGCTATGAAATTGCACGTGCCCAAACATTGTACGATGATGCGTGGCAAGGTATAGGTATGCTCCAGGCCGATAGTCGCCTCGCGATTGCGGCGGCAGCTGTCATCTATCGTGGCATCCTTGATAGTATTCAACACAACGAGTATGATGTATTTCAAAAGCGTGCGTTTGTACCACTGACACGCAAATTGTGGTTGCTGTGGTACGCCAAACAACGCATCACACAGGATTTTTCGTGACTAGCACCTACCGCACATGGCCAACGTGGCCATATCAGCTCTTCATGGCAATACTTTTCCTTGGGCCGCCAGTTGCAGCCGTATTCATTGCGAGCAACGTGGCTCTCATGCAGGATCTCGGCTGGCTGGCCCGCAGTCTACTGAGCACGTATGTCTGCCCAACCCCTGCTAAAAGCTACGAACTCATGGGTGCCCCCATGGCCGTGTGTGCCCGCTGTTGGGGGGCTACCGTCGGGCTCTGGGTAAGCTGGATTGCGATTCGACGTACCACCATGCTCCCAGCCTGGTTTGGCTGGCATTGGAGCATACGCCTCGCAACCGCACTACTGCCGTTCGGCTTGTGGTGGCTCGAAATTCACGGGTGGCCCCAGGCCGCATACAGCGTACTACTCATCAACGGCGCCATTGCTGGTGCAAGTGCCGGAGCGCTCTTTTGCTCACTCTGGCCCGGACTCATCCCCCCATCGTCCATCCGGACATCGTAAGGCAACACCAATGAAACGCATTGCAATCACCGGCGCAAGTGGGCTCATCGGCAGTGCATTGAGTTATGCGCTGGTCGCACGTGGCGACGAAGTCGTCGCCTTTAGTCGCACACCCCAGCAGTTCCAGGATGCCGCAGCGCCGATAACTTGGGTGCAGTGGAATCCACGCGACACCGATGCCACCCGGCGTGCATTGACCGGTTGTGACACGATTGTCAACCTGGTGGGAGCCTCGATTGCCGGCAAACGCTGGAGTGCCCACTACAAACAGCAGATGATCGCAAGTCGTGTGCATGCCACCCAACAGCTGATGACTGCCGTGGCGAGTATGCCCCACCCACCGACGACGATTATTTCGTCGTCGGGTGCCGGGTACTACGGTCAAGGCGCCATGCCGTGTGACGAGCAGAGTCCCGCAGGGAATGATTTTTTGGCACGCCTGTGCGTGGATTGGGAAGCAGCTGCCACCGTGGCCGCAGCCCCAACCATGCGTGTCGCCCTCATCCGTACTGGCGTGGTCCTCGATGACAATCAAGGCGCATTGCCACTGATGGCGCTCCCCTTCCGGCTATATGTGGGTGGCCCCGTCATGCCTGGCACACAGGGTGTATCGTGGATCCACCGCGACGACATGGTGCGCCTACTCTTGTGGCTGATTGACACGCCGACTGCACACGGTGTCTACAACGCCTGTGCCCCACAACCAGTGAGTAATGCGGTGTTGAGTGCGGCAATTGCCACACGCCTCAAGCGCCCCAACTGGATCCCTGTACCACAATTCGCATTACGCACATTGTTCGGTGAAATGGCAGATGCCCTACTGATTGGTGGGCAATATGTGACATCATCGCGCCTTGCCACTGCCGGATTCACCTTTCAGTATCCACATATCACAGAAGCGTTAGCACACCTATGGTAACGAATACCGCACGTTGGTGGATGATTGTGCTTCTCGGCATTCTCACCGCATGCCAGCAATTCCAACCGTCGTTCAACTACGAATACCACCTCAACGAGGTTTTTCCCACTGAGGCACCACGCACCGCAACCGCCATACCAGCGCGTATGCCCAAAACACCCTTTCCCACACGGGAATCAGTACCGTTGCTTGATGCCACAGCTGTAGCACCACTTGCAGCCGTTGAGGCGCAGACCATGCAACTCTTTGCGCAAACAGTTCCTGCAGTTGCAAGCATTGACGTGGAATTCTCGCATCCGAGTGTGGATGGGAGCACCCCCATGCGCCCGATGCTCCTCTCACAGGGGAGTGGCTTTTTGTATGACGACCAAGGGCATATCGTCACAAATGCTCATGTGGTCAGCGATCAGAGTGAGTATTTGGTGCGCTTTGGCCAAAGCAAGGCATATACTGCCACCGTCATTGGGCGCGATAGTGCGAGCGATATTGCGGTGTTGGCGATTGCCGAGCCGATTGATGTGGCGCCACTCATGCTGAGTCAGCGACCACCAACCACGGGTATGTGGGTGATGGCAATTGGCAACCCGCTTGGGCTGCGTGATTCAATGAGTCTCGGAGTGGTAAGTGCAGTAGGACGCACACTCGAAGGGAGTGGACAGTACCGCATCCCGGATATTATTCAGGTAGATGCTGCCATTAATCGGGGGAGCTCGGGTGGCGTACTCATTGACAGTAGTGGAGCCGTACTCGGTATCACCACCGCAATCCAGAGTGCGAGTGGCAACTTTGAAGGGATCGGCTATGCCATCCCCGCCCACCAGCTCAAACGCATTGTGCCTGTGCTAATTGCCCAGGGATACTACCAGCATGCCTGGCTGGGTGTGCGCATGCAAGACAACAACCCGCAAAATCCAGATGGCGTCTATGTGAGTGCAGTCGTGGCCGATGGTCCCGCAGGGCGTGGTGGCATCGAAGCCGGGGATGTGATTATTGGCATCAATACCAACGATATTCGTGACATCAGTGACCTCGAACGCACATTGGCCGGAGTAACAGTGGGCACACTCCTCGAAATCACCGTGCAACGGCAGGGCACCCAGCGTATGATTCGCGTCGAGGCTGGCGTGCGCCCCGACTAAGCATCCCAACGAGCGGAATGCTGGATTGCACGGGTCAAAATGTGCTGGTAGGTGGGACGTGGCATCCAAAAGGCACCGAATTGGGCGAGGTGTTCGGTTACCCACTGGGTGTCGAGGATGACAAAATCGCCACGGCGTAATCGCGCAACGAGTGTGATGAGGGCCACTTTGCTGGCATCACGTGCCACACTAAACATGCTTTCACCGGCAAATAACCCGCCGACTGCCACACCGTAGAGCCCACCCACGAGCTGCCCATCTTGCCAGGTCTCGATGCTGTGCGCATATCCCATCTGGTGGAGTTGCGTATAGACACGCACAAATTCTTCGGAAATCCATGTCTCCACGGGTTGATTGGGGCGTGGCATGGCACACGCCCGCATCACCTGCACAAAAGCCTGATCGACGGTGGTGGTGTAACGTCCTGAACGGTAGGTACGCCCGAGGCGGGCTGGCACATGGAAGCGATCGTCAATGGGAATAATGCCACGTGGATTCGGATTATACCAACGCACCCCTTCGTCGCTCGCCATCGGGAAATGTCCAGTGCAGTATGCCTGCAACAGGAGATTCGGCGTGAGTGGTATCGTCATTTCAATGGCTCCATGCTATAATCGTCCACAACATATATGAATAATACGCCCACACGCATACAATTTGTGCTTGTGCACATTTTACAGCGCCTCTGTCGAGTGTGGATAGTGTTGCTTGTCGGTGTTGTGTGTGTGCCAGTAGCCGTCACCGTGTGGTATGTGGTCACACAATACCCTGATACCGAATCCACAGACATGCAGATTTCGGTACTGACACCGTCAGATAATGTGGCGGTATCAACGGCTATCACCATCTCGTTTGGACGAACCATGGCCACACAGCAGTTTGCCACGCAACTGCGGGTGTCACCCGCAGTGCCGTATACGCTGGTATGGGATACGGCAGGAACAGTTGTGCAAATTATCCCCACACGCGCCTGGCAGGCAAATACCCAGTACACGCTAACCCTAACCGATCCAGCCACACCTGCGCCTGCGTGGCAGTGGCGCTTCCAGACTGAGCCCGGTTTGCAGATTACACAAGTGGCGCCTGCTGATGGCAGTGATGCGGTGGCCCGCAACACGCTCATTGTGGTGCGGTTTTCGACGGCCATGGTGCCACAAGCTGCCGTACAACGCCCCACCACCAACACGATGTTTATCATCACCCCCCACATAGACGGTAGTATGACATGGGTGGACCAATATACGGCGCTCTTCACACCGAATGCGCTGACGTATGACACCACCTATGCGGTGACCATACCCAGTCAGGTACAAGACGTGGTCGGACGCACATTACACCAGCCCTATCGCTGGAACTTTCGCACACTTGCACCGCAGTTGACCCTGGTATCGCCGCGTGGTGGTGCCCAGCAGGTCGCCCTGACGGCGCCCATCGTGTTTACGGCAACCGGAGCAATTGATGAACAGGCGTTGCGTGCATCCATTACGGTGTGGCCGGCCACACCCACACGCATTGATGTGACACGTGGCGACAACGACACCACCCAAATTACTATTGCGCCGCAACCGGCCTGGCAAATCGCCACCACCTACCAATTTGCGATTGGGGGGGGTGCCACGCAGGTCGCCTATCAGCAACGCACCTTTACCACGGCTCCCGCATTGCGCCTGGTAGCCCGTAGCCCGGGCGAAGGCCAGGTCGTCTATCAAAATCAGGAAGTACGCTTCATTTTTAATACGGAACTCGATCAGCAAACGTTGAGCGACACCATCACCTTGTCACCACCGCCACTTACCCCGGCCACCATTACGAGTAGCGGGCGCGATATTCGTATTCAGGCAGATTGGGCGCCCGGTATCCTGCCAGAAGTGCGCATTGATGCCCTGTTACAAAGTAGTACGGGGATTACACTGGGACGCGTGCTGACGAGCCAAATTATGCTCGATAATCGGACCCGTTACCTGGCATGGACACCGAGTGCCAATGACATCATTGATGCGAGTGGGAATTCACCACTCACGATTACACGGCTAAACGTAGAGAATGTGGTGGTCCAATTCTACGACCTCTCCCCGTCCGCACTTGTGCATGTCTTGGGCATGGATGCCCCCACGCTCCGCCAAATTACCCCTGTACGCTACGATTTACCCCTCCTCTACGAACTCCCCTTGGTGAATCCACAAAATGCACAGACGGTGGTGATTCCAAGCGAGGTGCGCGCCCGTGCCACGAGTCGCCTCGTCCTCGCCGTGGTCAGCGATACACAGCAGACACGCGATGTACGAATTGTGCGTATCGCCCCCGCATCACTGCAAGTCACACACGTACACGGCTATGTGGCAGTGGGGAGTAGTGTACGCGGGATGGCGCCGACTGCAGTTGACATTTTTTCAGATGGGCAACTCGTCGAACAAGGGCAACTCGACGACTCCGGCATATGGCGGAGCCGCCAGTATGCTGGTGGGGGCACATTTATCGTGCGCGACCAGGCCACCCCGTACGATGCCCTGCGCATCACCGTGCCTGCAGTCGCTACACCCATGCAACAGGTGACACTCATCAGCGAGCAACTAAATGTGATTCCTGGGGCGCAACTCGCATTTGCCCTGGCGCGGACGAGTGGAAATCAGTTCACCCAAGTTGTGCCAGTAGCACTGTGTGACACTGACGGCGCCTTGTTGGCGAACCACAATGTGGTTTTTCAACCTGGGCAAACGCTGACACACGGAGTACTAGACATTCCGCGTCAGCTGGCCTATGGCACTTACCACGTCTGTATTCGCACGCACACGATCCGCGCCCAAACCCCACTCATCGTGCATGCGCCACTCGGCGAGCGCCTGCGCCTACAGTCGCATCGTGATAGCACGGGACTTGGTGGACGTCTGAGTGATGCAGCCGCACACGTAGTGGCAGATGCGACCATCTACTGGATCAAAGGGAGCCACACGGGCATGACGACCACTGGCGCGGATGGAACATTCCGCATCCCCGTGAGCACAGACGACCCCGTGTTGCTGGTAGCCACGCATCAGGGAGAAAGTCGTAGCGTGGTCGTGGATGCACTACGCACACGAGAAATCGTGCTATCGAGCACGCAACAGTGGGTCCCCGCTGGCGACTTTAGCACACTCACCATCCAGATTGTGGACCCCGATCAACGCAATCTCCAACAACGGGTAGGCATCGTAGTACGCAATCAGGCGGGATATGTGGCCACCCGCCAGAGCATCCAAACAGATGCCCTGGGGCAGGCACGCATCCAACTGGCAATACCACGTGGCGCCTGGGAAGTCGAAGCGCGTGATACCAGTGTGGTCGGGCGCATGCGCCTACGTGTGGGTGGTGATAGTGATACGCTGACCTTCGTTCAACAACCGGTCAATGTGCGTGCACCACTATCGCTATGGGTCGGTGAAAATAGTGCCCCCGATCTCCTGCTCGCACAACACGATGTGCGTGGCACGAGCATTCGCTGGGTACAACCGAGTCGTGGTGTGATTACCACCACCGTGCCGATTACGAGTACCTTTCTCCAGGTCGCAGTACCACCACAACGACTCCTCGACGAATCCATTCAAAGCACAGATTGTCTGACTTTTAGCGTTGCTACCGATGTAGTGCAGGCCGGCACGATTCCAATAACGCTGACTACCGCCCCCGAGAGCATGCTCGCAATCCGCCTGATTGACCGCAACAACGGTCAAAAAGTGGCCTGGCAACAGCGTGTCATGAGTCGGGCAGATGGCACCGTGGCCTTGCAGATTCCCGATAATGGCACCACCCGCATGGTCCGCCTCGATGCGGTGGTAAGTCTCCCACGGTGTAGCCACGCGCATCACCACGATTTCACCATCCAACGGGCACAGTCGCTACGCCTCGATGCCCCCACGCATACGCGGATTGGTGACGAGGTCGTAGTCACACTCACCCTCAACGACCAACAGGTCCGGAGCCAGTCATTGGTGTCTACGACGATTACCGACGCCACCATCGTAACCAGTCCAGAGACACTGACGGTGACCAGTGACGATACGGGGACGGCCGTGCTCCAGTGGCGCATCCGTATCACCCACGATAATCCACAATTCACGGTGCGGTCGCAACGGGGGGCATACATACAGTGGCAGCCCGTGGTAGATAGCGACACGCAGCCTACCCGTGATGACGGCTTTTTTCTGATTGGCCGGACACAAATCAACAACAATACTCCTGCCCCGCAGATTGATTTGCTCCGCACACAACGTGACGTCATCCATGCCATGCAAGCCGATCACGTTGATGTGCATCATCCGAGTCAACTCGCCCATCTGATTTGGATGAGCGAACAGGCAGACGAACGCACCCGCCTACTCGCACTGCTCGATACTATGCGCCATGGTCAGTCTGGCTGGGGATGGGGCGATACGACATTTCCGGATGCACTCATCACCGCAGACGTAGTCAGCGCACTGGCAAGTGCCGCCGTCCCACGCACATACTACCAAGATGTGCTGCCATTCCTGCTTACACAACTCAACAATCCGGCACTCCCCGCCACCACACGCGTCATCTGCATGCGTGCACTCATCCTCAGTGGCACAGCAATCCCCCCTGAATATTTCCGCATCGGTGATACGCTGGATATGTTGGGCAACGAAGGTCTCGCTGCCTATCTCGACATTTTGCCCGCAGAACAAGCCTTTCGCATCCCTGCAGTCATGGCAGTACTCATCGAACGTCGCCGCACTACCCCTCGTGGAAGTTATTGGGAGGAAGATCCGGCGACGGCCCTGCTCCATACGCGCAACAGTGTGAATGCGCTGATACTTCAGGCATTTATCAAGGTATCAGTGAATCCGGACATGCAACGGGCACTCATCAACTATTTGGCGAGCACACGTGGTATCGGTGGTTGGGGTGATGCGATGAGCAATGCGCGGATGTGGCATATGCGTGATACGGTGTTTGCCCCCCTCGACGGGAATCAGCAGAGTAGTGTACAATTCACCGCTGACCGCATGCTCCAAAATCAAGCGGTGTGGCCGGCACGTATGCTCACCGAAGACACCATCGTATCGAGTGATGCACCGGTATTGGTGGGTATGAGTCACGTGGGGGCAAGTGAGCCAATACGCAACGACATGGTGCTCCACCGCACATATAGCCTGCTCGATGGCACACCACTCACCCAAGAGAGCGTGGTTTCAATAAATGATTATGTCAATGGAACACTCGATATCGTCACCTTTGCTGGCATGTCATACTTGACAATCACTGACCCGCTCATCCAGCTCGGGCAAATCGAATTTATTACCCCACCCCAAGGCTTCACGATTATGGTGGATGCAAATAACCGGATCATGCTCTACGGCAATGCGCCACGTGCCGGAATCTGGCGCTGTCAATACCGCATCCGTCTCACCAACGCAGGGCAAGTATCTATCCCTGGGGCAGTTGCCGCCGATGCAGCAGGAATCATTCATGCACGTAGCCAAGCTACCATCCTCACCATTGCAACCCCCTAGCCGTGCGTGGTATCTATGCATCTGCATCTGCTACTGCCTCGCATGGATGTGGCCACCAGCGCCGGTGCAACAGCCACCGTTCCCACAAGAAACACCGATACTCACCCACGGCTTTGGCATCAATACGCACCTAGCCACACGTGTGCGTGAGCCAACCAGCATTGATGCTGGCGTACACCTCATGGCAGAAAGTGGCGTGAATTGGGTCCGTGAAGATGTCCACTGGTACCGCATCCAGCGCACCCCACAGGCGCATTACTGGGACTACTACGATCGCACGTTTCACCAGTTGGCAGCGGCACGGATCAACATTCTCGGGGTACTCGGACACGCCCCAGGCTGGGCAACCGCCGAGGCCAGTGATAATCCGTACGGGATTAGTTTTTATGCACCCGACCCCGACTTGTTTGCGCAGTGGGCCGCCAAAACAGTCGCCCGCTACCGCGGCATCATCCACTACTGGCAGATTGGCAACGAACCCGACAACGCCTTCTTTTGGCGGCCACACCCCGACCCTGCCGCCTACGCCACCCTGGTACAACGCACCGTGGCAGCGATTGCACGGGTGGCGCCCGAGGTACGTATCGTGGCCGCCGGCACAAATCCCTACGATATCACCTTTCTCAGCCGAGCCGCCCAAGCCGGACTATGGAGCGCCATTGACATTGTAGCCATCCACCCCTACGTCAATCCTGACCCACCCACCAGCGAAGGAATTACCGCAAGTGTTGATTATTTGGCACCGCTGTTTGCACGCTACGGCAGCCGCCCCGTGTGGGTCACCGAAATCGGCTGGGGGAGTGGACCCAGCGACCGCGACCCCAGCGGGATCAACGATGCAACCCAACAAGCGCGCTACTTGCGCCAAGTGGTGCCCCTGCTGTGGCAAGCCGGTGTGGTGATGGTCTTTTGGTATGCACTCAAAGACGAGGTCCATAATCCGTATGGACTGATTGCGTGGGGCCAGGGCAGCGACGATTTCCACATCAAAAAACCTGCCTGGCTGGCCTGGAAAGACGTTGACACGATACCGGTGCCCCAACACCGCACCATGATGACCTCGTTTGAGCATTTTGCAGGTGTGTGGATTCGTGGTGATGAACCATATGGATATTTTGTACAAGACAATCGCATGCACGCCCATGGCGCACAGAGCATGAAGCTCTCCTACGCCTTTCCTACACAGCAAAACCGCTACGTGGTCTTTCGACGCCGGCGCATGTTGCCGATACCCGCACAGAGTACGGCGATTTGTATGCAGATCTACGGCAACAATAGTGCACATCGTCTCAAGTTATGGGTCAAAGATCGCACTGGTGCAGTCATCCAGCTGGTCGTCGGCCCTGTGGGTACAGCGCACTGGCATGAGCGCTGTGCCCCTATCCCTGCACGCGTTGCACCCGCAGCACGGATTTGGCAGAGTGATGGTATCGTGCGCCCACCGTTGACACTCGAAGCCATCGTGCTCGACGATAATCCGGATGGCGTTGGTGGCCAAGGAATCATCTACGTGGATGCACTCTATGGGGTAACAGGCATCCACCCGTAACTTGTTTGCATTGCATTTGTGCATAATATACAAAAACACGCAAAATAATTCGGATATTCCGTATCTTTCGACGCCAGAATGATTCTTCTATACTGAATCCCAACATGCTTACTCAGTGTCGAGCGGGCTTGGTATGGAGTGAGTTATAGACAGACGAGGAGAAAATCCATGGCGTTGGATGCAAAGGGCGTATTACAGCTCATCAAAGACAAGAACATCCAGATTGTCGACACCCGCTTTACCGACCTGTTTGGTGGATGGCAGCACTACTCGTTGCCAGCGTCACGCTTGACCGAAGACATGATGGTCGAGGGGTTGGGATTTGACGGCTCTTCGATTAAAGGCTTCCAAGCCATCCACGAGAGCGACATGTTGATGATCCCCGACCCGGCCAGTGCCTTTATTGACCCCTACTGCAAAATCCCCACGTTGGTGCTGATTTGTGACGTGATCGACCCCATCGAGCGCAAGCCGTACTCACGCGACCCACGCAACGTGGCCAAGAAAGCCGAAGCCTACCTAAAGACCACCGGTGTGGCTGATACCGCATACTTTGGTCCCGAAGCCGAGTTCTTTTTGTTCAGCGACGTACGCTTCAACCAGACGGCTAACTCGGGCTACTACTTCCTCGACAGCCCCGAAGGTATTTGGAACAGTGGCAAAGAAGAAGAGGGCGGCAACAAGGCCTATCGCGTGCGCTACAAGGAAGGCTACTTCCCCGTCCCGCCAACCGACACCTTGCAGGACATCCGCTCAGAGATGATCATCAAGATGGCCAACATCGGCATTGACATCGAATTGCACCACCACGAGGTGGCCACTGCTGGTCAATGCGAAATTGACATGCGCTTCGACACGTTGTTGGCGATGGCCGATAAATTGCAGAAGTACAAGTACGTGGTACGCACCACCGCCAAGGAACACGGCTACTCGGCCACCTTTATGCCCAAGCCCATCTTTGGTGACAACGGCAGCGGTATGCACGTGCACCAGAGCTTGTGGAAGGGTGGTCAGCCACTCTTCTTCGACGCCAACGGCTACGCCTTGTTGTCGGACACCGCCCGCTGGTACATCGGTGGCGTGCTCAAGCATGCTCCCGCCCTGCTGGCCATCTGTGCGCCGACCACCAACAGCTACCGCCGTTTGGTGCCGGGCTTCGAAGCCCCCATCAACTTGGTCTACTCGGTACGCAACCGCTCAGCGGCCATCCGTATCCCGACCTACTCGAACTCACCAAAGGCACGCCGCGTCGAAGT
>CAZMWB010000064.1:0-15045 GCA_964569955.1 uncultured Klebsiella sp.
GAAGTTGAATCCCGGTAAGTTCGACCTCGCCGAGAGCGAGAAGTTGATGACCGAAGCCGGCTTCGCCAAGAACGCTGACGGCTTGTGGGAGAAGGACGGCAAGACGGTCAACGCCGTAATCAACGGTTTCGAAGGCATTCACAGCGACATCGTTCCGGTGTTGGTGGAAATGTTGAAGGCTGCTGGTTTCGATGCTGACGTCAACTTCGGTTCAGACGCCTACCAGAACATGGCCGACGGTAAAGAAGGCTTGTACATGTTCGGTCATGGCGCCAGCTTGGGCGATCCAGAAGCCGCATTGCAGCTGTACCACAGCCGCTATAGCGCTGCCATCGGCACCACCGCTGGCGGTAACCGCTTCTCACGCTACAAGAACGAAGCGTACGACAAGATTGTGGACGCCATGGCTCCGTTGGATGCCAGCGATCCCAAGTTCGCCGAATTGGCCACGCAGGCAATGGAAATCTACTGGAGCGAGCAAATCGACGTCCCAGTGATCCAGTGGCTGCACCGCATCCCGTACAATCAGACGTACTGGACCAACTGGCCAACCGCTGACAACTTGGCCAATGGTACGAATGGCGCCTTCTGGCACCACACCTTCCCATTGGTCATCACCGGCTTGAAGAAGGCTGGTAACTAGTCCTGGTGCTTCAGCCGTCCGGTACCCGCAAGGGTACCGGACGGTCTCAATTATCCTCAACATTCCCCAAACATATACATGAATAGTACTCGCCACAACGATGGCGTTGTCTATCCACCGGCTGAAGGCTAGGAGAGTACTGTGAAGATGCAATTAATCCTTCGGCGAGTGGCCTTTTTGATTCTGGTGGTCTGGGCCGCTTCTACGATTACGTTTTTTATCCCACGCATGTCTGACCGCAATCCGATCCGTGAGCGTTTCGCTGAACTCGCACGTACTGGTGGTTTCTCGGCTGCAGACTTGGAAGTCATTGTTGCGTCATACAACAAAAAATTCGGTCTCGACAAACCACTTATTGATCAATATTTCGACTATATCGGGAGCGTAGCACGGCTCGATCTCGGTGTGTCACTCAACCGCTTCCCCAAGACTGTCACCGACATCATCTACGAATCACTGCCGTGGACGATTTCGCTCTTGTTTGTTTCGGCCATTTTGTCGTTTGTCCTCGGTAATCTGCTCGGCGCAATTGCGGCGTGGCCCAAGGCACCAGGTTGGATGCGGTCGATTGCGACACCGTTCATCATGTTCATGGGTGTGCCGCCTGTACTACTGGCGATTTTCTTGTTGTTTTTCTTGGGCTTTAAGTTGAAATTATTCCCGCTAGGGCAAGCATATTCAACGGGTATCATCCCAGATTGGTCGTTTTCGTTTACCTTGAATGTCATCTGGCACCAGATTCTCCCGGCAATCTCGATGATTCTCGGGTCAGTCGGTGGCTGGGTGCTGTCGATGCGTGGCATGGGTGTCACTATCCAAGGCGAAGACTACGTCAATTTTGCGGAGCACAAAGGGCTTAATGGACGCACTATATTCCGTGATTACTATTTGCGCAACGCATTGTTGCCGCAGGTCACTGGCTTTGCATTGGCGCTGGGTAGCTTGATTACCTCGGGTGCAGTTGTGGAAAGCCTGTATGCCCTGCCCGGATTAGGCAGCAAGTTGAGTCAGGCCATTCAGTCGAATGACTTTTTGGTCATCTACGGTATCGTGTTGTTCATTACGATGTCGGTCGCGGTACTGATGGTGCTGGTTGAATTTTTGTACCCGTTACTCGACCCACGTATCAAGCCAGAATAAGGAGCGTGTGATGACAACGATGACAGTAACGGCTCCCCCGCTCCAACCTAGTCGCTGGAGATTGATTCGGGGATACCTGCGGCGCAACAAAAGTCTGAGTATTGGGCTCGGCATTATCTTTTTGCTGATGACGTTTACGATTCATGGCTTTTTCACTGTCGACCAGAACCGTGCTTACCCGCTCAAGGCCAAGCCCAAACAGGCCCCTGGCATATTTGATCTTGGTGCCGAAAACTGGCCAGGGAAATTGCCCATGGGGAGTGACTTCTTTGGACGCGACATGCATGCAGCCATGGTGCGCGGTATGTGGCAGACGGCGTTGATCGGTGTAATCGCCGGTGCGGCAGGGACGTTGGTTGGTGTGGTATTAGGCTTTACGTCGGCGTATTTTGGTGGGATATTTGATGCCATTATCAAGGGGATATGTCAAATATTAACGCCGATACCCGTCTTTATGATTCAAATCATTATTGCGTCGTCCCTCGATAAACGCGATGTCACCATTTTTACTATGGCCTGGATTGTGGTGATGCTGGCGTGGATGGGACCGACACTGGTTATCCGCTCGCAGGTGCTCTCGATGAAAGAGCGTCAATTCGTGTCGGTGGCCAAGTTGTCGGGCGTCGGTAATGGGGGGATTATCTTCGGCGAAATTCTACCCAATCTGTTGCCCTTTATCGCGGCTGCGTTCGTGAGCCAAGTCTTTAACGGCGTCTTCTCGTCGTTTTATTTGGCAGTGGTCGGCCTTGGCCCCATGCGCGAGCCGTTGCTAGGCAACATCATTTGGGCTGCACAATCCCAAGGGGCATTCTTTAATGGCTGGTGGTGGTGGCCGATTTGGCCGGCATCTGCCATGGTGTTGATTTTGAGTGGTTTGGCTCTCATCAACATGGGTCTCGACGAGTTGGCTAATCCGCGTATTCGCCGAACGGAGTAAGTGTTATGCCACCTATTTTGCAAATACGCGACCTGCAGGTGTCGTACTACACAGACTTGGGTCGTGCGGTTGCGTTGAATCGTGTCAATCTTGATTTGAATGCCGGCGAAAAGCTGGGCTTGGTCGGTGAGTCGGGGTCGGGCAAAAGCACCATGGCGTTGGCCATGATGCGCATGATCAAACCGCCTGGCCGCATCGAAAGTGGTAGCGTGATTGTGGGTGATGTCGACCTGACGAAACTCAGCGAAGAAGAGATGCGCCAGGCCCGTCTGAGCCGCATTGCCTACATTCCCCAGGGTGCCATGAACTCACTCAATCCGGTGATGCGCATCGGTGCCCAGATGGTCGATGCGGTCCGGGCACATACGACCAATATGAGCAAAGACGACGTGGTTGAGCTGTGCAAAAAATCGCTCGAATCGGTCGACCTCAAGCGCAATGTGTATGACATGTATGCGCACGAGTTGAGTGGTGGCATGAAGCAACGCGTCTGTATTGCTATTGGCATTTTGCTCAAACCACAGCTGATTATTGCCGACGAACCCACCAGCGCACTCGATGTGGTTACCCAGCGTCAAGTGATGGAAACCATCGACCGTGTGCAGAAAGAGATGGGCACTGCCGTCATCTTGATTGGACACGATATGGGCCTGATGGCGCAGTTCGTCGATAAAGTGGCCGTGATGTATGCGGGGCGCTTGACCGAAGTCAGCACCGTCAAAGACATGTTCACGACCCCCAAACATCCATATGCACAGGCCCTGATTAGTAGCTTGCCCAACCTGAAAAACAAGGGTGTCTTCCAAGGCATTCCCGGGTTGGCACCGTCGTTGTTGCGCATCCCGAGTGGCTGCGCCTTCCACCCGCGTTGTCCACAATGTATGGACATCTGCAAAAGCGAAATCCCGGCGGTGCGTACCGTCGATGGTGATCGCTTGGTGGCATGTCATCTGTATGCGGAAGGGGCGTAGCCGTGGCAAAATTGCTTGAATTTCGCAATGTAACCAAGACGTATACGCGTGGCATGTTTGCCGAAGCGGGCACCACGGCCTTGGCGGATTTTTCAATGACCCTCGAAGAAGACAAACCGACGATTATGACCGTGGCTGGCGAAAGCGGCAGCGGCAAAACCACGTTGGCGATGCTATTGTTGGGCTTTATCGAGCCAAGCAAAGGCGAAATCCTCTACAAGGGTAAAAACATCAGCAAATTGCGTGGCGAAGAACGTATGACCTTCCGCCGGGAAGTGCAAGCCGTATTCCAAGACCCATTTGCGGTGTTTAACCCATTTTATACGGTCGATCACTTGTTGACCGTCCCCATCGAGAAGTTCAAATTGGCCAAATCCAAGGCCGAAGCGCGCTCCAAGATGGAGGAAGCCTTGAATTCTGTGGGTCTGCGCCCAGAAGATATTCTCGGACGCTTCCCACATCAGTTGTCCGGTGGGCAACGCCAGCGCATCAACGTGGCACGTGCCCTCTTGCTCAAGCCCAAAGTGCTGGTTGCCGACGAACCGGTCTCGATGGTCGATGCCTCGTTGCGTGCCAACATCCTTGAATCACTGCGCAGTTTGCACCGTGACCATGGCGTGTCGATTGTGTATATTACGCACGATTTGACCACCGCCTATCACGTGGCTAATTCGATTGTGGTGCTCTACAAGGGTGGCGTGATGGAAGGTGGTGACGTCGAACGTGTCATCCAGAAGCCCGAACACCCCTATACGCGCCTGTTGATTGACTCCATCCCGTGGCCCGACTTGAGTCGGCGCTGGGGGAATGACGGCATCGTCGTCAAAGAGTCCGATATCAGCGACAAGGGGGGCAAGGGATGTCGCTTTGCGTCGCGCTGCCCGTATGTCAAAGATCAGTGCCACACGGCACTACCACCGCTGTACCGCATCAATGATCAGCAGGTGGCTGCGTGTATACTCCACGAATCACACCCCGTCTTACCAGCGTCACAGCTGACAGACGTGTTGCCGGTCTAAACACCAAATCGAGCGAGGGGCGTGCCATGCGGTACGCCCCTCGTTGTATATGATGCCGTATGCGTGATGGGGTGCCATTGCGCATTTTGTTGGATGAGGTATGTCATGTTCGTTGCAGATTGGTCGCCCGCAGCGCAGCAGCACTACGTCTGTCGGCGCACATCACAAAAACCCGCCCTCGATGGTCAACTCGCGAGTGTGCCATGGCTGCGTGCCACGCGTTCGCCACGTTTTGTGGACATGATAAGTGGTGCACCCGGCCCGTTTGATACACAGTGTGCCGTGTTGTGGGACGATGACGCATTGTATGTCGGCTTTTGGGTCGAAGAGCCGTTTGTGACGGCTACCCAAGCCCAGCGCGATGCCTTGGTCTTCCTCGAAAACGACGTCGAAGTCTTTATTGATGGCGGCGACGCCTACTACGAATTCGAAATCAATGCCCTCGGTACTATCTACGAAGTCTTTTTTGTCTGGCAAGACGCCTGGAAAAAAGGCGGCTACTGGGATACCCCTGAGTTTGATGTGCACGACCATGCGGCTATTCTCTTTGGTGGTAATCACGACCGTAGTGGCCCACACTTCTGGCGTGGCACGCATCCGCGTGGTCTGCGTTGGGCCTATCGCGATTGGGATTTGCCGGGGCTACGGAGTGCCGTGCATGTCGATGGTACCATCAACGACCCTAGCGTAGTCGACAAGGGCTGGCGTGTCGAATTAGCCTTCCCGTGGAGTGGCATGAAACACCTGGCCAATGGTCGTTCATTGCCACCCAAAGCAGGTGATGAATGGCGTATCTTTTTTGGGCGATTCCAACGCCTCGAATTGTCTGGCCAACTGGTCTCGCAACCGGCAGCTTGGAGCTGGGGAGCGGTGGGTTCCAACGACAACCACATCCCCGAACGCTTTACGCGCATCACCTTTAGTGATGATGACGTCATGGAGGACGCATGAGCATCCACTGTGCCACATATACGGGTGCTGATGGCTTTGTGCGCCAGGTCATCACCAATGCCGTGATGCAAGTCACCTATATGCCACAACTGGGTGGAAAAATAAGCCAAATAACTGACAGACGTACTGGGAGAAATTGGCTTTGGCGTCACCCACGGATGCCATACCAATTAAACGACCCACACGCCGAATATGTGGTGCACGCTGATAGTGGCGGCTGGGATGAATGCTTCCCCACGGTGGGACGCTGTGTCTACCCGACTGCGCCATGGCAGGGGGTAGCGCTGGCCGACCACGGGGAATTGTGGAGCCAGATGCCCGAATCGCACCTGACCCAGACGGATGCGGGTGTGCAGATCGACACGCAGTGGCGTGGTATGGCGTTGCCGTATATATTTGCGCGCACCATCCGGATCGGTGCAGACGCCGCGATACGCATGGAGTACAGCGTACGCAATGATGGCGTGGCACCGATGCAGTGGATATGGTGCGCGCATCCGCTCTTTGCGATTGCGCCGGGAATGGCGCTGGAAACGCCAGCAGGGACGCGTTTTTTTCGCCTGGCTGGGGATGGACAGCTGGTTGTCGAGGAAGCGCATGCAATTCATGCCACACCCACACAGCAGCTTGATTTGGGGTATTTACCGCTGATAAATGCGGGATATGGCGTCAAGCTGTACAGCGAAACGTTGCCACAGGGGGCAGTGACATTGCGTGCACACGATGGTGCTATTGGGATGACGTGGGATGTGACGCAGGTACCACAGCTGGCAATTTGGTTCAATGCGGGGGCCTGGTCAGCAGATGGTGGCCAACCCTATTACAATATGGGAATCGAACCTGCCATTGGGGTGTATGATAGGTTATCGGATGCAGTTGCCCATACCACGTCGTATGCGCAGCTTGCACCGGGCCAGCAACGGAGCTGGCAGTTAGAAGTAACGCTGAGTGCAGATGCTCACAGGAGGACGAGATGATCAAGATTGCAGAGTTTTTGCCACCCACACCATCGATGTTGTGGACGTTGTCCAAGCAGTGCGGTATTGACTATGCCGTAGGCGGGTTGCCGTTCAATGAGCCGTTCAATGGCAGTGATGGCCCATGTGACTACTTGCCACTCTTGCGCATGAAGCAGCGCTACGAGGATGCTGGCTTTGCCTTGGAAGTCATCGAGGCACGTCCGCCACTCAATCTGGCCAAGCGTGGTTTGCCGGGGCGTGATGCGGAAATTGATGTGGCCTGCACCTTGATTGAAAACATGGGGCGCCTCAAGATTCCGGTGTGGTGCTACGAATGGATGACGGACTTCAACTGGATGCGTACCGCTACTACCACGCCATCACGTGGTGGCAGTGTGGTGACCAGCTACGACCATGCATTAATGGCCGATGCCCCCAACACGGAGTTGGGCCCGATTAGCGAAGAAGAGCTGTGGACGAATCTGGAATACTTCCTCAAGCGGATTATCCCCGTCGCCGAAAAAGCGGGTGTCAAGCTGGCCATGCACCCCGACGATCCACCGCGTTCGCCGATTCGTGGCGTGGGTCGCATTATGCGGACAGTGGATAATTTCCAACGCCTGATTGACATGATTCCCAGCCCCGTCAACGGCATCACCATGTGTCAGGGTAACTTTACTTTGATGACGGATGATTTACCCAGCGTGATTCGCCAGTTTGGCAAACAAAACAAGGTGTTCTTCGTGCACTTCCGCGATGTGCGTGGCACCAAAGACAAGTTTGAAGAGACGTGGCACGACGCAGGCAAAACGGATATGACGGCATGTATGCAAGCCTACAAAGATATTGGCTTCGATGGAGTGTTGCGCCCCGACCACGTGCCAACGGTGGCTGGTGATAGCAATGAAAATGCTGGTTACTCGGCATTTGGACGCTTGTATGCCATCGGCTATATCCGCGGCCTGCGCGAAGTGGTATACGGACAAAAAGGCAACTGACCAAACGAGGAGCGGTGAATGCGTATTGCAATCACGGGCGGAAGTGGAAATGTGGGACGCCACGTCATCACCATGGCGGTGGCACAAGGGCACACGGTACGAAACATTGACCGTGTGCCCCCACCCGAGGGGAGTATCCCCGCAGGTGTGGAATTCGTGAATGCGGAGTTGTCGGATTATCAGTCGTTCTATGATGCCATCAACGGTTTTGATGTGCTCATCCATTTGGCGGCTATTCCCGCACCACGGCATCACCCGGATCATGTGGTGCACAATAACAACGTCACGAGTAGCTACAACGCACTATTGGCGGCCGCAAACTGTGGGATAAAGCGTGTAACTCAAGCGTCGAGCATTAATGCGATTGGGGCAGTCTATAGTCGTTGGCCCACATTCGATTATTTGCCGATTACCGAGGAACATGCCACCCACAACGAAGACCCCTATAGTCTGTCGAAGTGGATCTGCGAACTCCAGGGCGATTCGATAGCCCGACGCTACGAGGATATGACTATCGCCTCGCTGCGCTTCCACTGGGTTGTCGCATCGCTCGAACTGGCACAGCAATACGCTTCCAAGAATTCTGATGGCAACGCCAAACAACTGTGGGCGTATACGTTGGCCGAATCGGCGGCACGGGCGTGTTTGGCAGTGATTGATGCGCCGTATGTCGGGCATGAAGTCTTTTTGATAGTTTCGCCTAACACGGTGATGGCCGAAAAGACCAGCGACCTGATTGCACAGTGGCATCCGCACGTCCCCGTGACCAAGGCGCTCGCCGATCACGAGGGCATGTATGACTGTGGCAAGGCGGAACGCCTGTTGGGCTGGAAACACTGACCTGTATGATAGGTCGTGGAGTAGTGATAAGATGATGTTGGATTGACGTGTGTAATGAAAGGGGTCAACGATGACTTGGAACGTACAGCCACCACGTGAGGCGATGATTGCCTTGACGCCCAACAACCCGTTCGAGCGCTTTGCGGACGGGCGCCCCAAGGTGCCCGATGATTTGATCGAACGCATGAAGCTGGTCACCACGGAGGAAGCATGGGGCACGTTGCGCCGCCATGGCTACCACCGGCAGTTTGCGGGGAACTGGAAAGAGACACATCCTGGCAAAATCACGGTGGGTCGGGCAGTGACTGCCGCCTTTGTGCCGCACCGCCCCGACTTCCACGATGTGGTGCAGCAATCGGGTCTGAATGCGGGTCGTGGCAAAATCGGTGGCCAGAACTCGTGGATTATCGAGCAACTCGAGCGTAACGACGTGATGGTAGCCGACCTCTACGGCAAGGTCAAAGATGGCACACTGGTTGGTGACAACCTGGGTACTGCTGTGGCACGCCGCACGCATGCAGGTGCCGTGATTGACGGTGGTGTGCGTGATTTGGCCGGTTTGGTGCAACTCGAAGATGTGAACTTCTACGTGCGTGGCTTTGACCCGACGGCTATTGCCGATATGACGTTGCTGGGCATCAATATTCCGGTGCGCATTGACGGGATTACCGTGATGCCTGGTGACATCGTGTTGGGCACTCCCACGGGGATTATCGTGATTCCACCGCACTTGGTCAAAGAAGTCGTTGAAGAGAGCGAAAACATCCGCGTGCGCGACGAATTCGGCAAAATGCGCATCGGTGAAGGCAAGTACACCAGCGGTGAGATTGACGTGCAGACCTGGCGCGAAGACATCGAAGCCGATTACCAGGCCTGGAAGAAAGCGAACAATAAATGAGCCAACGTCCCGAAGATAACGTGCGCCGTTCATCGGCACCCAGTGATCTCAAAATCACCGATATGCGTATCGCCACAGTGGGCTGGGATCACTGGCATTTTAGCATTATCCGCATTGATACGAATCAGGGTATCAGTGGTTGGGGTGAGGTGCGTGACTTGGCAAGTGCCCGCTACGCACTGATGCTCAAGAGTCGCTTGCTGGGTGAGAATCCCTGCAATGTGGATCGCCTGTTCCGCAAAATCAAGCAGTTCGGTCACCACGGTCGCCAAGGGGGCGGTGTGTCGGGTGTCGAAATGGCGTTGATGGACCTCGCAGGCAAAGCCTATGGCGTACCATCGTATATGCTGGTGGGTGGCAAATACCGCGACCGTGTGCGCATGTACTGTGACACCCCCAACGAGCCCGATGGGGTGACCATGGGCGAACGCCTCAAGGAGCGTATCTCGTGGGGCTTTACCATGCTCAAAATGGACGTTGGCATCCAGCCATTGATTGGTATACCGGGTGCGTTGACCTACCCGGCTGGCATGTTGCCGGGTGGCGACGACAAGCACTTCGACAAAATGCTGAATTTGCACACGCTCCAGCATCCCTTTACGCATGTGCGCATCACGCCCAAGGGCTTGGACATGATTGTGGAGTACGTGGCCAAAGTGCGTGAGACGGTGGGGTACGAAGTGCCCATTGCTGCTGACCACTTCGGGCATATCGGCATTGATGATTGTATTCGGTTGGGCAAAGCACTCGAGCCCTACAACTTGGCCTGGCTCGAGGATTTGGTGCCGTGGCAGTACACCGATAAATGGGTGCAGCTCGAGCGCGAATTGCATACGCCGGTGTGTACGGGCGAGGACATCTATGCGCTTGAAGGCTTTAAGCCACTCCTCGATGCGCGTGGTGTCAATGTCATCCACCCCGACATGGCGACCAGCGGTGGCATCATGGAGACCAAGCGTATCGGTGATTATGCCGCCGAAAAGGGCGTCAGTATGGCACTACACATGGCGGGGACGCCGGTGAGTACCATGGCCAGCGTGCATTGTGCGGCCGCCACGGAGAACTTCATCGCGCTGGAGCATCACTTTTCGGAAGAGCCGTTTTGGAGTGATTTCATCTCCATCAACGGCAAAACGGACAAGATCATCCAGAACGGCTATATCACCGTGCCCGATGGTCCGGGATTGGGCTTTGATGTGAACATCGAAGTGGTCAAGGAGCATCTGGTCAAGGGGAGCAGCTTGTTTGCACCGACGCCCGAATGGGACAGCGCCAACAGCTGGGATCGTTTGTGGTCGTAGCGTAGATGTGCTGGCGCGGCGCCAAAAACGTCGTGCCAGCATGTTTTTTCATACAGACATCAATGGAGATACGGCGATGAAAATCAAGCGAGTACGTGCGTTTTTGACGGCACCAGACGGCATCGGTATCATTGTCGTCAAGGTCGAGACGGATCAAGACGGGTTGTACGGGTTGGGGTGTGCCACGTTTACCCAGCGCGCCACGCTGGTGGTCAAAGCAGTCGAGGAGTACCTCGAGCCGTTGCTAGTGGGGCGTGACCCACGCAACAGCGAAGACATGTGGAAGCTGATGATGGTGAATTCGTACTGGCGCAACGGCCCGGTACTCAACAACGCCATCAGCGGTGTGGATATGGCGCTGTGGGACATCAAGGGTAAAATCGCCAATATGCCCGTCTACGACTTGTGGGGTGGCAAAATGCGCGAAGGGGCCATGGTCTACCGCCATGCCGACGGGCGCGACCCCCAGGAAGTGCTAGAAAACCTGCTCAAGTACCAAGAAGATGGGGCACTGGCAGTACGCTGTCAGATGGGTGGCTACGGTGGGCGCATCAAAGAAATCACCAAGAAGAATGCCAAACCGGGCAAGAATGCGCCACAGGCTACCCACCGCATGAAGGGGCTCGACAACCCGGAATCAACGTTCCCGGGGGCCTACTACCAGCCAGACGTGTATGCGCGCTCGATTCCCAAGATGTTTGACTATATTCGTGGCAAAATTGGCTACGATTTGTTCTTGTTGCACGACATCCACGAGCGCATTGCGCCGATTGATGCGCTGCGCATGGCCAAAGACCTCGAGCAGTACCGCCTTTTCTTCCTCGAAGATCCGTTGGCACCCGACCAGATTGAGTGGTTCCGCCGTATCCGCGAACAGTGTGCCACACCCATTGCCATGGGTGAGCTACATGTGAATGCGGCCGAGTGGAAACCGCTGATTGCCGAGCAGCTGATTGACTTTATTCGTTCGCACGTTTCGGCCATTGGTGGTGTGACGCCGGCGCGTAAGTTGGCAGCGTTTTGTGAGCAGTTCGGTGTGCGCACGGCGTGGCATGGCCCGGGCGATGTGTCGCCCATCGGGCATGCGGCCAACGTGCACCTCGACCTGTGTAGCCCCAACTTCGGCATCCAAGAAGTGATTCACTTTGGGCCCAATCTGTACGATGTCTTCCCCGGTTGCCCAGAAGTACACGGCGGTTACGTGTATGTCAACAACAAGCCGGGCTGGGGCGTAGACTTCGACGAAAAGAAGGCAGCCAAGTACCCTGCTGAAACCAAGGTTGTGGAGTGGACGCAGGCGCGTTGGCCCGACGGTACCATCTGGACGCCGTAAATCCTGTATCTGTACTGATATCCGTCGTGATGGGGTGTCACCCCATCACGACGGATATGCTGTGTCTTGGAGCATAAAATGACATCCCACCAGCCAACGCTCACCACCACTCGTTTGATACTGCGCCCTTGGCATGATGACGATATTACCCCCTTTGCAGCCATCAACCAAGATGCGGCGGTGATGCGCTGGATAGGTGACCCACTCACACTCGCACAAACTGAGGCCTGGGTGGGGCGTATGCGCACCATGTGGCACGAGCATGGGCTGGGGCTGTTTGCGGCCGAATTGCGTGATACGCCGGGATGTATCGGCTACATCGGCCTGTCGATACCGCGCTTTACGGCGCATTTCACGCCGTGTGTGGAAATCGGCTGGCGCCTAGCGAGTGCCGTGTGGGGGCAGGGATTGGCTAGCGAAGGCGCCACGGCAGTACTGGCGTGGGCACACACCGCATTGCAGTTGTCCGAGGTGGTGTCGTTTACTACGCGTGGGAATCTGGCATCGCAGCGGGTCATGCAAAAGATTGGTATGCACCACAACCCTGCCGATGACTTCGACCATCCCATGCTCGCCGTGGATCATCCGTTGCGGCCACACGTGTTATACCGTTCAACGCACTGATGATTACTGACATGAAAAGCCCCTGTTGTGATACAACGGTGTATCGCGACAGGGGCTGTGGTGTGTGAACTAGAGAAATTCCACAAACGACACGCTGGTGAAGGGGATGGTGGCCACGCGTGCGCCGAGTGTGCCGGTAACAGGGTCGCGGGGCAGGACGGCCACGTGGTTGTCGTGCTGGCAGGCCACCAGGATGCTGCGGCCGTCCGGTGCGATGGCGAAGTTGCGTGGCCAGGCGCCGCCACACGGATAGACGCCGATGCGCTGTAGATTACCGTCGGCGCCGATGCGGTAGGCGGCGATGGTGTTGTCGGTGCGCGTGGTGCAGTACAAAAACTGCCCGTCGGCGCTGATATGGATGTCGGCCACCGTGTAGTCGTTGTTGGCGCCGGTGATGGTGGCATGGTCGGCGACATGTGTCAGCTGGCCGTTGTTGTAGGTAAACACAGAGACACTGCAGGCTAGTTCGTTGGCGACATACAAAATCTGCCCGTTGGGATGAAAAATTGTATGGCGTGGACCATTGCCGGCAGGGACTTTGACCGCGTGCTGGCGCACCAGTTGGTCGTGCGTGCTGTCGATGGTGTAGACGACCAGCTCGTCGGTGCCGAGGTCGGCAGCGATGACGTATTTGCCGTCGGGTGTCGTAATCGCCGAATGTGCGTGTGGGGCATCTTGACGACTGCTATTCGGGCCGGTGCCGCGATGTGCGGCCAGATCGTTGAGGCCACGGATGTCGCCGTTGGCGTCGCGGCGGAGTAGGGCCACGGTGCCTGAGCCGTAGTTGGAGACGACCAGGTGTTGCCCGCTGATGCGCACATGGCAAGGCCAGCCACCACCGCTGGGGCGGCGGATGCCGTGGCTGAGGGTGGTGCCGGTGCGGCGAATCGCTACCACGCCGCCGTTGCTGGATGTCTCGCTGACGGCGTAGAAGTGTGTCGGTGTTTGGGTCAGAAATGATGGACTATCGATGCCGCTGAGCGTGCTTATCACCTGGTAGGTGCCATCGGTGGCAACATCGAGAATCATGACACCGACCTGGTCGGCGGCGTTGTAACTTCCCAGCACAATATGTGGCATGTGGGTTTCCTCCTTTTTTACCAGTTGGTCACAGAGCCGTCAATGCGGCGCAGGTGTGGTGCTTCCCAGAACTTCCAGGTGTGCTTTTTGGCGGTGGCTTCGTCGAATTCGATGCCCAGCCCTGGCGTCTGAGGTACATCAAAGACGTTGCCGTTGAGTTTGGGATTGACAGGGAAGAGCACATCCACGTCGTTGATGCCTTCGCCCTTGTAGAGATTTTCGCTAGGGGAGACGCGCACTTCGAGCCAGGCAAAATTGGGGACGGCTGCCGCCAAATGGATGGTAGCAGCAGTACAGACGGGGCCGAGCGGGTTGTGGGGCATCAGGTCAATGTAGTGTGTTTCGGCCCAACCGGCGACCTTCATGGATTCGGTGAATCCACCCACGTTGCAGATGTCGAGGCGGGCAAAATCGGTCAGGTGGCGTTCGATGTAGGGGGCGAACTGCCACTTGCTGGCGAATTCTTCGCCGACGGCGAAGGGGATGGGGGTCATTTTGCGTAGAGCTTCGTAGGCCTCGGGGCTTTCGTCGCGGATGGGCTCTTCGAGGAAGTCGATGGTGCCGTTGGGCATGCGTTGACAAAAGCTAGCCGTCTCGGCGATGGAGAGGCGGTGGTGGTAGTCAATACCTAGGGTCAACTCGTCGCCGAGGCGCTCGCGGATTTTGACCAGCGTCTTGGCGGTGATGCCGAGGGTTTCGCGCGGTTCAAAGACTCCTTCGCCGTGGTCACGTGGGGACAGCATGCCGGTGCGAATGACGCGCCAGCCATGATCCCAGAGTAGTTGGGCGCTGTCAATCATCTGCTCGGGAGTGCCACCTGATGTGGTGGCAAAGCAGGGAATGTGAGTGCGTTGCTGGCCGCCGAGGAGCTGGTGCACGGGGACACCGAGCGCCTTGCCGGCGATATCGTAGAGGGCGATGTCGATGGCACTTTGGGCGGCGGCGAGCACGCGCCCACCCTCGAAGTACTGGCTACGGTAGAGTTCTTGCCAGATGCGTCCCATGTGCATCGGGTTCTGGCCGATCAAAAACTGGCGGAAGTGGTTGATGGCGCCGATGACGGCGAGTTCACGCCCGCTCAGACCGGATTCACCGAGCCCGTAGATGCCTTCGTCGGTTTCGACTTTGACGACCAACTGATTACGCACCCCCACCCACAACGGATAACACTTGATGTCGCGAATTTTCATGCGGTTACTCCTTTTGCTTAGGCGTCGTTGTGGCGCCAGCCGAGCAGTCGCTCGGCTTTGCTACAGTCAAAAAATCCTGTGGTGCCGACTAACTGTGGTTTGTGAGTGGCGTTGGGGTAGTGGGTACGAGCCAACGTTTCGCTGGGGGTGGCACTGGCGGT
>CAZMWB010000065.1:0-14520 GCA_964569955.1 uncultured Klebsiella sp.
GGGGCGCCATACAATGACGCCCCTACTATGGCCATACGATTCACCCATACCAACAACCATCCCCATCATTCATCCACATACCCATTACCATCCTGTTTATCCTGTTTATCGATGTTCCTTTTTGTTATCCTGTTCATCTATGTCCCCACATGATTTGACATCCCACTCAAAATCTCATATAGTACATCGCATATTTCAGGCGAGGGTGTGTTTCAATGATGACGGCAATTGTCACCAAGCAACAGGTTAAGCGCGTTAAGCAACCCGACCAACGGTCTGGTTGAGCTTGCTTGTTGTCGGTTGACAAAAGCCCGCCCACCAGACAGGTGAGGCGGGTTTCGTGTTTTTGTGCACGTAAGGAAGTAGTATGGCATTGGTATTACGTGGCATCATGTTGGGGGTGGCCATTGCTGCACCCGTCGGTCCTATCGGGCTACTATGCATCCGGCGCACGTTGGCGTACGGCTGGCGTGCCGGATTTGTGTCGGGATTGGGTGCTGCCACGGCCGATACCTTCTACGGTTTGTTGGCCGCATTCGGGTTGACGGCACTCGCTAGTCTGCAACGTCCTGCCGCCGTTATCGGCGGTTTTTTGTTGCTCTGGATGGGCTACACCACATTTCACAGCCTACCCAAACACGCTGCCACCGTACGCCCCGGCAACATGTATCTCTCCACCTTGGCACTCACCATCACCAATCCCGCCACCATTCTCACCTTCCTCAGCCTCTTTGCGGGCGTGAGTGGCGTAACCGCCCTCGCTGGTGGCGATGCGGTGGCGTTAGTCAGCGGCGTCGGGTTGGGATCAGCACTCTGGTGGCTCATTTTGGCCGGAGGGACGGCCTGGCTGGGGCGCGATATCAGCGCCACCGGCATGCAGTGGATGAATCGGCTATCGGGAATCATCATATGCGGCTTTGGAATAGCCGCGCTATGGAGCATCTTCAAATGACACACGACAAACATCGTATCGAGACGCGCACCGTCCACACCGGCAACCACATTGACCCCAGCACGGGGGCCGTAGTGCCACCCATTGTGATGTCGACCACTTTTGCTCGCGAAGCCGACGGCTCTTTTCCCAGTGGTTATGTCTACACACGCAGTAAAAACCCCAACCGCACGGCCCTCGAAGAATCCTTGACCATGCTCGAGGGTGGGGTGCGCGCCATGGCATTTTCTTCGGGACAGGCCGCCACCAATGCCGTCTTTCAGATGCTCAAACAGGGTGACCACGTGATTGTGCCCGACCAGGCCTACTTCGGTACACCAGCCTTGATGCGCGACGTCTTTGCGCACTACGGACTCACCTTTAGTCGCGTTGACATGAGCAATCTCGACGCCGTGCGCACCGCAGTCACCCCACAGACCAAAGTAATTTGGAGCGAAACGCCGTCCAACCCACTCCTCACCATTACTGACCTAGCCGCTGTCAGCGACATCGCCCACACCGCCGGTGCCATCCACGTCGTTGACAATACGTGGGCGTCGCCAATGATGCAGCGCCCGCTGACGCAGGGGGCGGATGTGGTGATGCATTCTACCACCAAATACATCAGCGGGCACACCGATGCTCTCGGCGGGGCGCTGATTTTTGCGCAAAACAACGAAATCACCGAGCGCGCCCATGTCATCCACACCCTCGGTGGGGCAGTACCATCACCATTCGATTGCTGGCTGATGATGCGCGGCATTCGCACCTTGGCGTTGCGCGTGCGCCAGCAAGCACAGAGTGCCCAGCGTGTGGCAGAGTTTTTGGCTGACCACTCGGCGGTAGAACAGGTCAACTACCCTGGGCTTGACAGCCATCCCGGCCATGCCATTGCGGCGCGCCAAATGGTGGGTGGCTTCGGCGGCATGTTGTCGTTCCATGTCAAAGGTGGCGCCGCCGAAGCATTTGCGGCAGCTGCGCGCATGCAACTCTTTACCCGGGCGACTAGCTTGGGGGGCATTGAAAGTCTCATCGAGCACCGCGCATCCATCGAGGGACCCACGAGTACTACGCCCCAGAATCTGTTGCGCGTCTCTATCGGCATCGAGCATGTCGAGGATTTAATTGACGACCTGCGGCAAGCCCTCAACGGCTAGACGCTGGCGATACATGAGTGTGCATTTACAGGAGGAAGTCATGGCAGCTGCATTGTGTTCGGAGTGTGAGGCCGAGATTACGTTCAAGGCGGGGACAGTTGAGGGCGAGATCATCGTATGTCCCGATTGTGCCGCCGAACTCGAAGTCACGTCAGTCAATCCGCCCACACTGGAACTGGCCCCCGAAGTGGGCGAGGACTGGGGCGAATAGCCAACCCTCGATTAGGGGGACAAGGAGTGTTCCATGCGCATCGGTGTTCTTTGTTCACGCATTCGTGTCGAAGAAAAATTAATCTTCGCCGAACTTGAGGCCCGGGGTATTGATTATGTGCGACTCGACGACGACGAGCTCATCTTTGACCTCAATGCCGGCCGCTACCCGTACGATGTGGTACTCGAACGTTCGATTCACCATTCCCGTGCCCTCTATGCGTTACACGCCCTCAACGATGCGGGCATTCCTACGGTCAATACCGCCCATGTCGCACGCATCTGTGGCGACAAATTCCTTACCACGCAGGCGCTCATCAAACACCACGTGCCCACGCCACGTACGCGCATGGCATTTACTCCGGAATCGGCCATCCGCGCCATCGAAGAGCTCGGCTACCCGGTGGTGCTCAAGCCGGCCATCGGCTCGTGGGGCCGCCTCATTGCCAAAATCAATGACCGCGAAGCTGCCGAAGCCATCCTCGAGCACAAAGAAGTCCTCGGCTCGTACCATCACTCCATCTTTTATATCCAGGAATATGTGGCCAAACCCAACATGCGCGACATCCGCGCATTTGTGATTGGTGACGACTGTATTGGTGCCATATACCGCACCAGTGCACACTGGATTACCAACACCGCCCGTGGCGGACAAGCCTCCGTCTGCCCCATCACCCCCCACCTCGCGGAGGTTTGTATCAATGCGGCTAAGGCGGTGGGGGGCGGCGTCGTCGCCATCGACCTACTCGAGGATGCCGATGGCCAGATTTTGGTCAACGAAGTCAACTACACCATGGAATTCCGCAATAGCATTACGCCCACCGGAGTCAACATTCCCGGGCGCATCGTGGAATACACCGTGGACGTTGCCCAAGGCAAGCGGAGCGGACTATGAGCGAACGACCGTGGCGCGTGCTGGGACGGCGTACCATTCATCACAGCGAGTGGGTCAGTCTGCACCAAGACGACGTACAACTCCCCGATGGGAGCGTCATCAACGGTCATCATGTGGTCGACTACCCCCGCCCCGCCGTGGGGGTCGTCGCCGTGCGGGCCGACGGCGCTATCATGCTCGTCGAGCACTATCGCTTCATCGTCGACCGCACACACTGGGAAGTGCCCGCCGGGCGCGTCGACCCCGACGAGGATCACGCCACAGCTGCCGCCCGCGAACTCAGCGAAGAAAGTGGCTGTACTGCCAGCCACTATACCTATTTGGGGTGCTACCATCCCGCCAATGGCAGTAGCAACCAACTCTTTCACGTCTATATTGGGCACGATGTGGTGCAGACCGGGGATATCAGCGATACCAACGAAATCATGTCAGCACGCTGGTTTTTGCCCAGCGACATCTGGCAGCTGATTGCCCAAAACGACATCCGCGACGGTCTGACACTCACGGCATTCCTGTGGGCCGATGCCTATCAGCGCGGCATGCTACCACCAAGGAGTACGCCATGATCCGTGTCTCTATTGTCGGGGCGAGTGGCTACGTGGGTGGTGAACTATTGCGCCTACTCCTCAAACACCCATACGTCACCATCAAGCACGTCACATCCGAACGCCTAGCCGGTAAGCCAGTTACCGGTCCCCACCCGCACCTGCGTGGCTTCACCGATTTGACCTTTACCAGTCAAAGCGAGCTAGAGGCATGCGATGTGCTGATTTTGGCATTACCCCACGGCTCTGCTGCCAAAAAGATTGACGACTACGCCAGCTTGTCGCCACGCATCGTTGACTGCTCGGCCGACTTCCGGCTGCGCAACCCGGCCGACTATGTGCGCTGGTACGGCGAGGCGCATCCTAATCCGGCCTGGCTGGAGCGCTTCGTCTACGGACTCCCCGAGCTCAATCGCGCCGCGCTGGTGGGTGCCACGCACGTCAGCGGCGTGGGTTGCAATGCGACCGCCACCACGCTGGCACTCCTGCCCCTGGTGCGTGCGGGTATCATCAGCACCGCCGATATAGTCATCAGCGACGTCAAAGTGGGTTCGTCCGAAGGCGGCGCCCAGGGTAATGACGGCTCGCACCACCCCGAACGCAGTGGCGTGGTACGGGCGTTTGCCCCCACCGGGCATCGCCATACCGCCGAAGTCATGCAGGCCACCGGGCTCAGCAACGTGCACCTGAGCATCACCAGCGTCGAGCTGGTCCGGGGTGCGGTTGCCACTGTGCAGTGTTTCCCCGCTCAGACCGTGGACGAAAAGGCGCTGTGGCGTGCCTACCGCACCTGCTACCGTGACGAGCCGTTTGTGCGCATCGTACGTGAACGCACGGGCATCCACCGCTTGCCCGAGCCCAAATTGCTGGGTGGCACCAACTTCGCCGATGTGGGATTCGACAGCGACGAGCAGCGCGGGCGCATCGTCAGCATCTGTGCCATTGACAACATGATGAAGGGGGCGGCCGGTAGTGCCGTGCAATGCCTGAATCTGATGCATGAATTCCCGGAGACCACCGCACTCGACATGATCGGGTTGCACCCTTACTAGTACCAACACGCAGCTACGCGGAAAGGATTGTATGAAGTCACGTACGTGGGCCATCACCGGCATGATTTTAGCCTGTATCCTGTGGGGGAGTTCACACGCCATTGCCAAAGCCGCACTCGACACCATCCCGCCATTTTTACTGGGTGCATTACGCATCAGCATTACTATCCCCGTGTTGAGCCTCGTGTTTGTGCTTACCAGACGCCAAGCCGTTGCCCAGTCTGATCGCTGGCCGATGGCACGACTCAGCATGATTGGCGTCGTCGCCAGCTTCGTATTCGGCTATAGCGGCATCAATTTGACACTGTCGTCTGATGCATCGTTGCTTATCATCGGTGAAGTCATTTTCACTGCCGTTCTGGCCTACTTTCTGCTCCACGAACGCATCGAGCGTAACCGTCTGATTGGCATCATCATCGGCGCAGTTGGTGCACTCATCCTGATTGGTGGCAGTGCAGGTGACAACACCGTAGCCGCCCCCAACCGCTTGCTCGGAAATCTGCTCTTTTTGGCGTGTCTGGCCTGTGAATCGTACTACACCGTGCGCGGTGGCGTCTTTCTCAAGCGCAACGACGCCATCAGCATGATGCTCGTTGTTAACGGGGCTAGCATGATCGTCTGGGTGCCTATCATCATCTGGTACATCGTATCCGGGCAGTTCCCCGTCTTTGACAACGCGACGTTGCTGAGCACCATCTACCTCGCCATTGTGCCGTCCGTAATCTGCTACTTTTTGTGGTTTAATGCCATCCATCACGTAGGAGCAACGGTGGCAGCAGTTGCACTGCTCTTCCAGCCCGTGGTCGGGGCGCTCCTCGGGATTACCATGCTCGGTGACCCCATCACGTGGCCATTTATTATCGGCGGCATCCTGATTATTGGTGCCCTCATCATTACCAGTTTGCCCCAACCCAAAGCGGTGGCAACCGTAGTACCGGAGGTATAGCAGATGAGCCGCACCGTTGCCCTCGTACTCCTTGCCATCGCCAACATCATCTGGGGATCGTCGCATGCGGTCGGCAAAATCGCCACCGACAGTTTCGACCCCATTCTCCTAGCCGGATTGCGGGTAGTCATCGCCACTGGCATCTTTTGGGGGATACGCATCAGCCGTATCGCCCCTGCCGATCACATCACCAACCAGCAACGCGCCCAGCTCGCTGCCCTCGGCATCATTGCGGTGGCTGCCGCCCAAATGCTCGACTATAGCGGGCTATCACTCACCACGGCCACCGACTCGTCACTGATGATTATCGGCGAAGTGATTTTCACCGCAGTCCTGGCGGTACTCATCGCCAAAGAGTATCTCGGCTGGCAACGTGCGAGTGGACTGGCCATCGGTATCGTGGGAGTCGTGGTATTGACGCTGGGTGGCGCCCCCAACAGTGAATACGCCCCTAACCGTTTGCTCGGCAATACGCTGGTGCTTGCGGCACTCTTTTGTGAAGCACTTTTTACCGTCATCGGGGCAAATATTGCCCAACGCTACCACCCCCTCACCGTGATGCGCTGGACATACACGGGGAGTTTGGTCATCTGGGTGCCCATCATCATCTATCACGTCGCCATGGGCATATTCCCATCCGTGGGATGGGATGCCTGGTCGGCAGTCGCCTATGTGGCCGTCTTTACCTCGGTCATTAGTTATTTCCTCTGGTTCTGGGTCTTGCGCAGTGCGGGGTCAAGCCTCGGTGCAGTGTCGCTCTTTATTCAGCCCGTGGTCGGGTCACTCATCGGCATTCTCGTACTCCAAGAAGCAACCAGTCCTGGACTCTACGTTGGGGCAGCCTGTATCTTTGTGGCACTCGCACTTGCCACCGTCCAGCGAGCCCCACACAGTACCGGAGGTGCCACATGATTGTTGTGAAAGTGGGCGGTGGCGCAGATGTTGATTATGCTGCACTCTGCGACGATATCGCCGCCTTACGTGGTGCCGGGCAACAGATTGTGCTGGTCCACGGCGGCTCAGCCGAAACAAACCGCGTCGCCGAGGCACTAGGGACGCCACCGCGCTTCGTGACCACCGCATCCGGGCATGTCAGTCGCTATACCGACCAGGCGGCCATGGACGTCTTTATGATGGTGTATGCCGGCAAAATCAACAAACGCATCGTCGAGCACCTGCAACAGCGCGGCGTCAACGCCTTTGGGTGTAGTGGGCTGGACGGACGCATCTTGCAGGCCGAACGCAAAGCGGTGCTACGCATCGTCGAACACGGCAAACAGCTGATATTGCGCGATGACCGCACCGGCACCATTGATGGTGTCAACGTCGCACCACTCCAATTCATGCTCAGCAACGACATCTGTCCTGTCATCGCACCCATCGCCTGTAGCCATAGCGGCGATGCGCTCAATGTGGACGGCGACCGGGCTGCCGCCCAAATCGCCATGGCGCTCAAGGCCGATGCGCTCCTGTTGCTGTCGAGTGTGCCCGGCTTACTGCGCGCCTTCCCCGACGAATCAACGCTGATTCGCACCATTGCACGCCACGACATCAACAGCTCCATGGAGCTTGCCCAAGGGCGCATGAAGAAAAAAGTCATGGGAGCCAGCGAAGCACTCGCTGGCGGCGTCGCCAAAGTCATCATGGCCGATGCGCGCATCGCCAGCCCGATTACGGCGGCGCTGAATGGTCACGGGACGACCATCGCCTAAAGGCGGCTATCCCCGTCTGTGTGAGTACCTCACGCGAGAGATTGTGCGCTTGGGCAAAGCCACCCACAAATCGTCCACGCACGATGACAACGCGAAACAGCACGAAATCAGTAAAATCAAACAGCATCGTGGCTGCTGGTAATCGCTGCAGATAAGTCTGTTGCAACGACGCATAATCCGCATGGTCACGTGGCACCACATGTGCCGTGCCGTAGATGGTGAGACGTGGCAGGGTTTGTACGTCGGCCACCATACGCTCGTCGTCGGGTTGGCAGAGCAGAATAGCCACCTGTGGCTGTGCCAGGATTTGACGCGTATGCGCCGCCAAACGACTGAGGTGTATGAGCAGGTCACCATCGGCGTTGGCCACCACTGCCACCATGCCCGCATTGGGACCATCGTCACCCGTCGTCGCCAGCATGGCTTGACGCTGGCACAGCAATGCAATACAGGTATCGAGATGTTCGTCGGTCATCGGGAGACCTCGTTTGATTCACAGTGGAGGACGCATCATGAGTATATCACCCTTCCATTCCAACGCCGAAATCATCAGCCACGAAGATGTGCGCACCAGTGGCACCTACAGCAAGCGGGGCGTGGCCATTGTGCGTGGGCAGGGCGCCACGCTGTGGGATGCCGACGGCAAGCAGTACATTGACTGTGTGGGTGGCCAAGGCTCCGCCAATCTGGGGCACGCCCACCCCGCCGTGGTGGCCGCCATCCAGCACCAGGCCACCCAGCTCATCAGTTGCCCCGAGATTTTCCACAACGATCAGCGTGCCGCCTACCTCGACGAGCTCGGGGCCGCACTCCCCGCCGGCATGGGGCGCATTTTTCTGTGTAATTCGGGCACCGAAGCCGTCGAATCGGCGCTCAAATTTGCCCGCCTAAGCACCGGCCGCACCCAAATTATCGGCGCCATGCGTGGCTTCCACGGGCGCACCATGGGCGCGCTGTCGGTGACATACGAGCCCAAATACCGCGAGCCCTTTGACCCACTCATCCCTGGCGTCACCCATGTGCCCTATGATCGTATCGAGGCCATCGAAAAAGCCATCAGCGACCAGACCGCAGCGGTGCTCATCGAGCCCGTCCAAGGCGAGGGGGGCGTGCGCCCAGCCTCCCCCGGCTACCTGGACGCCGTGGCCGAATTATGTCGCCAACACGGTGCGCTCCTGCTCGTTGACGAAGTGCAGACGGGATTCGGACGCACCGGTGCACTCTTTGCCGTCAGCCACGAGCACATCACCCCCGACGTACTCATCATGGCCAAATCCATCGCCGGCGGCATGCCCATGGGCGCTATCGCCATCCGTGCCGCGCTCGGCGGATTCAGCCCAGCCAGCCACGGTTCAACCTTTGGTGGCAATCCACTGGCCTGCGCTGCCGCCCGTGCTAGCCTCAAGGCACTCATCGCCGACGATTTACCGGCGCAGGCCGCCCGCAAAGGGCAGTACATCATGGAATACCTCAGCGAACGCAACCTGAGCAAAGTGCGCGAAGTGCGTGGCCGCGGCCTGCTCATCGGTATCGAACTCAAAGAACGCGTGCAACCGACACTCGTGGCACTAATGGAACGTGGCGTGTTGGCGCTCCCCGCTGGTTCCAACGTGCTCCGCTTGCTGCCACCGCTGGTGATTTCGGATGCCGAAATCGCACAGGCACTCACTGTCATCTGCGAGGTACTGGCATGAATCCACGCTGGGCAGCTGACATCGCCCTGCTCGAAGAGACAGTGCGCATCCCCAGTCCTTCGACGCACGAGGCCGCCGTGGCACACTTTTTGGTCGCCGAAATGCAGCGCCGGGGCATCACCAGCCACATTGACCGCGTCGGCAATGCGGTGGGCGAAATCGGCACACACGGTCCACATATCATCCTGCTGGGGCACATTGACACCGTGCCCGGTGACATCCCCGTCGAAATTCGCGACGGCAAACTCTATGGTCGTGGTACTGTAGACGCCAAAGGACCATTTGTCGCATTTATTTGCGCCGTAGCCGAGCTGGCACGCCGTGGCGAATTACCGTTTCAATTGACACTCATCGGTGCCGTGGAAGAAGAATACGCCACCTCACGTGGCGCCCATTATGTCGCGCAGCGCTACCAACCCGACGCCTGCATTATCGGTGAACCGAGTGGCTGGGAGCGTGTCACACTGGGCTACAAAGGGCGCGTTCTGCTCGATATGCGCACCTACCAGCCTGGCGGGCATAGTGCGGGACCAGAAGCATCCGCACCAGAGCGCTGTATGGCTGTGTGGCAACGCATCCAACGCTACTGTGCGGCGCGAAACCAGACACATACGCGCCTCTTCGAGCAACTCCTGCCCTCACTGCGCCACATCGCCAGCGGCAGCGACGGCTTGTACGAATGGGCCAACGCCACAGTGGGGATTCGTATTCCACCCCATGTGGCGCTTGATGTGTTGATACACGAGATTGGGCAGCTGGGCGACGCACACACCGCGTTACTCTTCCGTGATGCGTGTCAGGCCTGGCAATCGGGCAAAAACGACCCATGTGCCACGGCATTTGTACGTGCCATCCGTGACACGGGCGGACAGCCCGGCTATCTGCTCAAAACGGGCACCGCCGACATGAACGTGGTGGCACCCATCTGGCGTTGCCCGATTGTGGCCTATGGACCCGGGGATTCGACCCTCGATCATACGCCGCACGAGCATGTGGCACTCGCTGAGTTTGGCAAGGGTGTGGATACGCTGATTACGGCGTTACCACTACTCGCACAGCGCCTCACACCATAGACAGCCGTGCTGGTTGCCCAGCACGGCTGTCACGCTCCATCGCCTGGGGTGCACCGCCCTTAGGCGGCGCGCTGCCACTCGGGGCGGCTGGTGAGGTGCCACCCGCGGCAGTCTTCACAACGGTATACCCGGCACTCCTGCCGCCGTGTCGCAATCCCCTCGCGCGCGAGCATTTCGCGCACAAAACGGGCATTCGTCAAGGCCTGCTGAGCATCTTTGCGCTCGTCAAATCGAGATTTACCACTGGTGTAGCAAGTCGGATATTGATGTTTTGGGCGCTTTCGATTGGGCATGTCGCGTGACGTCCTTTCTACGACGAAACCAGCGTGGACACCACATCCACGCTGGCACCATTTTATCATTTACATGTGTATTTGTGAATATGTGTTTTTTTGCATGTTATCGTTGATGTAAATGCTTGTTTTTTGGTATTTTTCACAACATCTTTATTTTTTATGTAAAAAATACCAAATCGTCACGGCACATAGAGGCGCATCGTCTCGGGGAGTGCCGCATCAGCCACACGCCGATACGTGCGCGTGATGTATGCATCTAATTCGGGCATAAAGGCACGAAACTGCCACTGCGGGTTGCCATCAATCAGCCGGTCGTCAATCAGAATAAATTGTGGTTGCATGGCAGTAACGCGGGCGATTTCGCGTTGTTGCATGCCACTGTCGTAGCGAAACAACAGATAGTTGTAAAAAAGTGGTGATTGTTGGTTGTACACGGCATATGCGCCTGGCCAATAGGGGGTCACCACAAATGCCCCATTCGGGGTGCCATAGGTATCGTGCAGATAGTCGAGGAGCACCACGTTAGTGGCCACCGCATTGGGGAGCGTCAGCTGTTGGTCGCCGACAGTGACTTCTTGTTGGGTTTTAGCACGGGATAGCCAACTCGTCTGCCATGGGGTGACCTGTGACGCCCACAACGACCACACACAGAGCAGTGTGGCCACACCAGTCGCCCACTGCGCCGGGAGCATGCGGAGCCACATGATGGTCAACAGCAACGCAGGAGCAATGCTTTGGGCGAGATGGCCGGAGTCGGCACGCGACACATAGACGTGCAGATAGGGAATCCCCACTGCCAATGGTGCCAGCCACGCAGCGGGGAACTGCCCCGTTTTCCCACGTTGCACGATAATCCAGATGGTGGTGGCAGCGTAGACGAGCATGGGGTAGCTGTACCACAGGCGCCGTAGCACCAGTACCAGACTGTCCGCATGCCACGGCCATGGAATTGGCACAGGCAGATTGAGATCACGCCGTGACACCAGGATGACCAGTTCACGCATGTATGCCTCGCCAAAACCAGGTGCCACAGCCATCAACACGAGCATGGGCAGAAAGCCGACCACCGCCCCGGCCACACACCACAGTGCATACGCCAATCGTTGGCGCCACGCCAATGGCTGCAACCAGACGGCACCGATGAGCAGCGCACCAGCGCCTGCCCCGTACAGACCATGATTGCGCCCAATCATGGCGAGCACCCCGATGATGACCCCCAACCACCAGACCCGACGTACACTCGGCTGTTGCATCCAGCGTTCACCGGCGATGACGAGCATCCAGATGACCACGTGATCGTAGAGTTTGTGGCGCGGACTCAGCCACGTAATCACCATCGCCACCAGTGCCACAAACAGCCACGACCGCCATGGCAGCCGCACGAGCAGCGCCCATGCCCCCAGCAGCGTTAAAATTAGCCATTCACACAGTGTCAATGCGATGCGCAATGCGCCAATATCGGTGCGATTGAGGGTGAGCATCACGATGGCATTCCACACGAAGCGCGGCACGTCGTAGCCGAAAAAATCGCGCATGGGCAGCTCGCCGAGTAATAGGCGTTGTGAGCCGTACCAGACGAATCCTTCATCTTCGAGCATCAATCCGACATTGCCGTACAGGGCATGGCGTACGGTGACCAGCATCAGCATCAGCGCACTCATCTGCGTAATCTGCCACCCCGGATGGGATGGGATGCGCCTAGCCACCACGATGACCATTGCGGCTCCCACTAGGATTGCTGTCACCGGAGTCGCCATCGCCACCAATTCACGCCCAAAGAGCACCACCGTGGCGCCACTCACCACCGCCAGCCACCACTGCCACGGTTTGTGTGGCATCCAAATAGCGATAGCGAGCAGCATGACGAGGAGCAACGTAGGCCAGATGGCAGGCCACACCCAGCCACGGGCATGCCACTCCACACGGTCAATGGCGACACAGGTTGGGCGGTCGCCATCAAAGGTGGCAGTGCCACAACGCACCGCCACCACTATATTCCCGTCCCATTGCATTGGGATGTTCAGCGTGGCGGTATACGGCGCCCATTGATTGGTAACCTGCCACGTGGTGACCGGTACGTCATCAACGAGCAACGCAACGGTTGCCTTGTCTGTGGTGCGGAGCGTAGCCGTAAGCTGATACTGCCCGCCCCCCAGGGCAAACAGCTGTAGATGACCAGTGGGATACGTCCAGCGATATGTGGTTGCATCATCAACTTGCACGTTGTAGGTGTCACTGACCCACGGCGCATCGTATGCGCCCACATCAACGGTGGCTGATGCGGGCCACAGCGCGCATACCAACACGGCGAGTGCACCCAACCAATATGCCAATCGTGGTACTACCATGCGTATATCACTACTCCCAGCATGATGAGGACGAAATACTTCCAGTGTGTCGGCTGAATGGGCTCGGCAAACATCCAGCGCCCACACACTGGCGCCAGAATATACGACAACGACGAGCCGACGTAGACCATGCCGATACCCAGATCGCGGGCGGCGAGCATGGTACAGGGCACAGCCAAACTAAAAAAGCCCAGCCCACCCAGTAACCAGGGCCATTGGCGGTTGCTGCGGTAGCGTTTGTACAAGAGCTGCCCAACCACGGCACACATCACGCTCCCCAGCACAAATAGATAGGCCACAGCATACTCCTCGTCAGGCATCACGCACTAGTGCCACGACTCCGACCATCACCAGCACCACACCGAGCAGATGCTGCCATGCAACAGGCTCACCGTAGAGATACGACATGAGCAGAATCGCTGGAAACAAGAGTGCAGACGACGCATATGCAATCCCGATGGGAAAGTGTGTATGGATGATGCCCCACACCACAAAACGCCCCACATTCAGCGCAAGTACCACCACATACACCGCCACCAGCACCCACAGATGTGTGTGTATGGTGGAATACTTGACCACCGCAGCAATCACCAGCTGTATTACGATGTTGATGGTGGTGAGACCGATTAACGTTAGGGTACGCCGAGGTTGGTGTGTGGTCATCATTCGGAGCTATTCTCGCACGATGTCGAGCCGTTCACCGGCCTGCAACAGGTGATACTGTTGCCCGATAGCCGTGGCATGTGCACAAAAATGCACCGGATCGGCAGTATTGAATTCAAACATATTATAATGGCACGGCACGACGGAACGTGCACTGATGGCCTGTGCGAGTGTGGCTGCCTCCACACCATCGAGATTGCCAGCCACCCCACGTGCCGGATCATTGCCGTTGATGGGTAATATTGCCACGTCAATAGGCCAGTGGCGTAATCGTGCTTCCATGCCGTCGTAGTGGAGCGTATCGCCGCTATGATATAGCACCACACCACCCACTTCAATCACCAACCCGATATACCGCTCGTGCCCAGCATCGTCACACTCACGCACATTATGGGCAGCTGGCACCACATGCAACGTAAACGGGCCGTGCTGCCAGGGCACACCATGCACCAAGCCATTGAGTTGCGTGGGCGCCACACGCAGACGCTCCGCTGCAAACGCCACATTGGCGGCACTACATGCTACCTGCATGGATGGATTGGTCTGCCACAACGGCAGCATTGTCTCGGCATCGAGATGGTCGGTATGGTTGTGGCTCGATGTGACCAGACTCACCATGTCGAGACGTACCGGGTCAATTACCCGCGCCGTCATCCGCACGTGCGGTTTGGCGGTGGCGGCGTATTTGACCGTCAAACTATCCGACAAATAGGGGTCAATGGCAATACAGACACCGTCATAATGCACCAGAAAGCCACTCTGCCCCAGCCACCACAATGAGACTCCCGTGCGGCGCTGCATGGTGCGCCGCACGTCGGCCAAAAACACATCATCCGCTTGGAGTGGCACGATCATCGCTGTACGCGCTGCTCCAGCGCCCCCGTCTGTTTGTGGCGCAGAATCAGCTTATGTGAACCATCGGGCATCAGCTCTTCTTTGATGAGGAAATAGTCGTTGTCGTAGTCGCGCCGCACCGACACATGCGGCACATCCGCCCG